>JAJPHI010000006.1 GCA_021325355.1 Pseudomonadota bacterium | reverse complement strand
GCTGACGGCGACGACGTCGAGCGGGACCATAGTGCCATTGCACGATATTCTCGGCTCGACGGTCGGGCTGGTGAATGGCGCTGGCAGCCTCGCGACGAGTTATAGTTCCAACTGTTCCTGTCCGAGGACCCACTGCAGTTCGGCGGCGGCCAAGTAAATCTATTTGGTTATGCCGCCAACGACCCGTCAAACGATGCTGATGCATTGGGACTGTTCGACGTGCCGGGTGGCGATGGCTTTATCGTTGTGAACGTAAGATGACTGGCATTTGCAGAATAGCGCTAGCTTTTCAGGTTATTACATTTGCCTTAAGCATTGTGCCTGCGGCGAACGCGGCCTGCGATTACGGAGGGGCAGATGAGCAGAAGCTGCAGAGCATTATCCATCTGCGCTCTGAGTTTGAGACCACACAGACGAAGTCTCAAAGGGTGTCGGACCTCAATTGTATCTTAGGCTGGTGGGAGCGTAGGGATGGAGAAATTGGTGACAGTGTCTCAGATACGATGCTGACAATGGCTCGGGTGGATCCGAATTTATTTTTTTCTTTCATGGTGAGTCACCAGCGCAACTATCAAGAGTGGTTGAAGGAACTACCTACGCTGTCTTTTGTATGGTACTCAGCGCCGCCATCACCGTTGGAGCACAAGAGACTTGCCTGTATCAAAGCATTAACTGGAAGTGAGGTGGACGCACCGTCAGCAATTGAGCTTCGTGATGAATTAATCGCGCGCCTACGCACTATCCGTCCAGCCCAAGTTGAATAGGAAGGAGGCGAAGCGAGCAGGCGAGTCTGCGAGCTGCGTCAAGAATCAGGTGCAGGAGACGTCGAGCAATAACAGTAACGACCGACACAAGCACGCGCCGCCGGCTGGTCCTTCGATTGCGGACCGCTCGAGAACGCCGCATTATTGCATCATGTTGCGCGCCGCCGACGTCGCGATGCCCACCCGGATGGTGGGCGTCGGTTCCTCGCATCCCCATTGAGTTACGCGTTCGGGCTTCCGGGCGGTCTGGTAATGGGTGCCGTCGCAATCGATCTGCTTTGTGGGGATCCGCCCTGGATGCCGCATCCGGTGCGTCTGATGGGACTCGCGATCGCCTCCGGCGATCGTCTTTTGCATACCGGTTCTCCGCGCGCCGACATGGTGCGCGGCGCATTGCTCGCGATCAGCGTCATTGCCGCATCGCTGCTGCTGACCTGGCTGGTCATCGCGATCGCGCAAGCGGTCAGTCCTTATGCCGCGGCGATAGTGGGGATGCTGATCGGCTGGACCGCGCTCTCGGCGCGCGGGCTCGATGATGCTGCCCGCGAAGTAGCGCACGCCCTCGCGCGCGATGATCTCGCTACGGCCAGACGTGCGATTCGCGCGCTGGTCGGGCGCGACCCGGAGTCGCTCGATCACGACGGTCTTATCCGGGGAACCATCGAATCGCTCGCCGAAAATCTGAGCGACGGCTTTGTCGCGCCGCTGTTTTTCCTGGTGCTGGTTGGCCCCGCCGGCGCGATGGCCTACAAAGCGATCAATACGCTCGATTCGATGATCGGTTATCGGAGTGAGCGCTACCTTTTCTTCGGTCGATGCGCTGCGCGGCTGGACGACGTTGCAAACCTGATTCCGGCGCGCATCGCGGCGATGGCTATCGCGGCCGCTTCCGCCCTCGTCACGGGGCGCGCCAAACAAAGCCTCCGCACGATACTGGCCGACGCTCACAAGCATGACAGTCCCAATGCCGGCTATCCCGAGGCCGCGATGGCAGGTGCTCTGGGTATCCGGCTGGGCGGCGACGCGTATTATGGCGGTGAGCTGGAGCATCGTGCGCAATTCGGGACGGCGGAGCGCGCGCCCGATCTGGCCACGCTTAACTCTGCCCGCAGCCTCATGTGGACGGCGGCCGCGCTGTCGCTGGTCGTGGTGTTGTCCTTGCGCATGGTGTGGACGATCTCCTGATGAGCTCGCGCGCCGCTGACCTATCGCGCTTGACGATCGACCGCACCCATGGCGGCACTGGCGCGGGTCTGATCGATTTCAGCGCGAGCCTCAATCCCCTGGGGCCGCCGCCGGAGGCGATCGCAGCCTATCACCGCGCCGCCGATCGCCTCGCGCTTTACCCGGCGCCTTATCCGCGCGCTCTCGAAGCGCGTATCGCCTCATGGATCGACGTCGCGCCGGGGGCGGTCCTCGCCGGCAACGGTAGCACGCAGCTTATCTATCTGATCGCCCGCGAGCTTCGGCTGCGTTGCGCCGCGGTGGTGATTCCGACCTTCAGCGAAATCGGCAATTCACTGATCGGCGCGGGATCACAGCCGGTTGCCGTGCCGACGCGAAGCGAGCGCGATTTTCGGCTCGACCCGGCAGCTATCGACACGGTTTTGGAGGGGGGCAGCGACGGCATTTTTCTCGGACGCCCGAACAGTCCGACCGGCCAACTGATCGCTTTTGAGGAGATCCGCGAAATCGCGGCGCGATGCGCGCGGCGTGACGCGTGGTGTGTGATCGACGAAGCCTTCATCGAGTTCGCCGATGACCCGCGCTCGGCGGCGGATCTCATTTGCTCGATGCCGAAAGTAATTGTTCTGCGATCCCTGACCAAGATCTTTGCCCTGGCGGGACTGCGCATCGGCTATGCCGTCGCGCATCCGCAACTCATCGGCCGCCTGCGTGACAGTATCGAGCCGTGGTCGGTGAACACGGCCGCCGAGGCCGCGGCGTCGGCTTGCCTTGACGTCGCTCAGGATTGGATCGCGCGAACGCGGCGCCTGGTCATCTCCGAACGGTGCCGGATCGAGACGGCGCTGGCCGCTTCAGCCAGGATCCGTCCGATTCCGTCGTCAGCCAATTTTGTGATGGCGCAGGTTGCGGAGGATGCGCCCGGGGACTTCGCCCGACATCTGCAGAGCCGGGGCCTTGCGGCGCGCGATCTGTCCGCGCTGCCCGGATGCGGTGCGGGGTTTTACCGCTTCGGTGTGCGAATGCCGGCCGACAACGATGTGCTGTGCCGGGCGATCGCGGAATATTGAAGTCAACCGTCGGTGACCCTTGACAGAGAGCGGTCCACGTGTGAGTTGATGAACTACCACGCAACGGCGCAACTTTAAGCAGGCGGAGCGCATCATCATGGATCAGCTCGAGACGGTCGCGAAGCAATCGCCAAGGCCCAACCGGGACGCGGCTGCATATGTACCAGCTTTCGAATTGACCAAAGGGCAGCCGGCGCCGATCGCCGCCAACGGCGGCCGCTCCTACATGTATTTCGAGCGCGATGGCGACGCGGGAACGGCCGCGGCGATGGCAGATGCGCTGCGGCTTATCGCGTCGGGGGTGGGGCAGGCGGTGCTCGAGATGATCGATAAGGCTCCGCCCGGACCGATTAAAACCAAATGGGGCCTCGGGTTTCGCACCTATGCGGAGTGCCTCGAGTATATCAGGGCGAACCGAATCGAGGCGCCTCCGGGCGGCGTCGCGCTGCCGCTGCGCTACACGGTTTACGAGCAGCCGTCATACTCTATCGTGCCGTCGAACCGTTTGTGGCGCGACCCGGCGCGGCAGGACGAGGCGCAGATCCTCCGCAAGGAAGAGCAGGACGTCACGCGGCGATGCCTTTACTTCCCTCAGGTATTGCGCGACGCGCGACGGATCGGCGAATACTATCCGGGCCTTTCACCCTACAGCGCGGAATGCATGGACAAGCTCGGCCTGGCGCTCGGCCATTGCGAATCCAAATGCCGCAACTTTTACGACGCTGCCGAAGTCGAACGCGTGTTCTATCCGGAGATGGAGAGGCTGCTGCTGGAGTTCTTCCCCGGTGCGACCGACGCGCTCGTCTACAACCATGACGTCTTTGACAAGGATTACAAAGGCGATCGCACCGAGAATCAGGAAATGAAGAATCCCGGGGTGAACGCCAACTATGCCCATATCGTGCATAACGATCTGAACGACAACAGCGGCCGCGTGCGCTGTCGCGAGCTGCTGACCCGCAACCTGCGCAACTTCGGCCGCGAGCAGCACTACAGCGAAGCCGAGGCGGATGCCAAGATGTCGCGGCGCTTCATGTCGATCAATCTGGCCAAGCCGATGGAGACCGTCGGCCAGTATCCGTTCGTGCTCTGCGCATGGCCGTCGTTCGCCGATCAGCCCTATATCACCAACTATCGCATCTACGATGATCGGGTGGGCGAGACCACGCGCTTCACCTATCGTCCCACCCATGAGTGGTACTGGTTTCCCCAGCAGAAGCCGACCGAGGTCTCGATGCTCAAGTGTTACGACTCGATCACCGACGGCTCGGTTTCGCGATGGTCGTTCCACTCGGCGTGTATCGATCCGACGGCGCCGGAGGACGCGCCGTGCCGCAAGAACGTCGTGGTCCGCGCGTTCGTGTTCTTCTAGGGCAAGCGGTAGCGGCGACGGACTGGCACCCTGCCGGTGCGTGAATTTGATCGCCGGAGCTAGCGGCCCGCTGCAGCGAACAGCCGACGACTATCCGCTCAGGCGTCCTTTGGGGTGAGCGCGCTTAACCCTGCCCGTCCCTCGCCGCCTGCCGGTTTGGCGCGGGTTCGTCTGGATGCCGGTCCTGCGCGAGTTCGGCCATCAGGCGCCGCGCCGCGTCCTGCACCACCGTCCCTTCGAAGAAATCAGGATTCATCCCGCAGTGCAGCTTGACCGGATTGGTAAAGACGAAATCGCGGAAGTCCGCTTCGGTCATCAGGCCGTGTTCAACATTTTCGTACGCCTCGACGGCCGCGTCGCGCATGTCGACTAAATCGTAATGGCCGAGATCGGAACCATAGATCGCGTTGAGGCGCGCGCCGAGCGGATTACGTTTGGCGTCGAAGGCCCATGAGGTTACGCGATCGTCGCCTTCGCAGCCGAAGAAAAAGTGCGGCACGAAGCGATCGTAGATATCCTGCGCCCGTTCGATCCCGCAGTGCCGCCATTCGTCCCATTCCGCCGGCTCGCCACCGCCGCCGCCTTCGAGTTCCGAGAGCACCAGGGGCCCGTCGAGCCGGCCCTTGACGAACTCGTCGCCGTATTCGGCGCAGAGTGATCGGTAAAGTTCGAGGTCGAGGTTTTTTGGATTGACGTTCTCGAGCGTCTTCAGGTTGCGCTTGTGCCAGCGTTCGTAGAGCGAGCAATAGAGACTGACCGCCCAGCCGGCGCCGCCCTCTTTGAAGGCGAACTTCAAGGTCGGGAAGCGGCGCGTCACGCCGCCGAGGAACAGGGCCTTGCAGATCCCGTCGGCGGCCGCCGCGAAGTGGCCGATCTGGTTGTACATGAAGTTGGAAATCGAGATGCGCATGCCCCAGTTGAGGCCGAAGGAATGGAACGACGGAGTGATGCGGAGCTCGACACATTTGGCCCAGACCGGGTCGTAATCGTATTCGCTGTCGAGGCAGAGGTTATCCATCCAGGTGAGATAGCGGGCCATCTGCGGCGCCTGTTTGGCCAGGCCGGGAACCGGACGTTTGACGAACGCCGCCATCATCGCGACCTTGAGCCCGAGCTTTTTGATGTGTTCAAGCTCGGCGATCGCTTCCTCTGGCGTGTTCATCGGCACGCAGGCGGCGGGCGTGATCCGGTCGGCATACTCGCGAAAGATATCGGCGTGATAATTGTTGAAGGCGCGGCAGACCACGCGGCGCAGCTCGTCGTCCTCGATATGCGGCGCGAACAGGCCCTGGCTCGGATTCAGGATCGTGAAATCCAGCCCCATCTCGTCGAGGCGCTTATGGAGCAGGCGCGGCAGGGCGGCCGTTGCCCGATCGTAGGTATTGCGCGTCGGATAGGGCCAGAACACCGGCCGCGGCATGCGGAACTCGCGCCGCTGTTCCGGCGTCGCATGATTCCAGCGGAAGTAGAAAGCGGTATCGAAGGCGGTCTTGTAGCGCTCGAGCATTTTGGCGCCGCCGACGTCACGGATGTAATCGAGCAATGCCGGCTCGAATTCGACGACGTGACCGTCCGAGTCGATAATCGGATGGCCAACGCGCGCGCGAATTTCCGCGGATCGGGTGGTGTTATGATGGTTACCGCTCATTGACGACCTCCGGCAGCGATCACTCTGCCGAGCCGATCACGCTCAGACAAGTCGTCCCCTAGGGACGCAATTCGTACAGCACGGCGAAATCGTCCTTGACCGGCAGACGGGTGAAACGGCTGAAGCCCGCGCTCGCGGCCAGTTCGCGCGCCTTCGCTTCGCCCATCGCCACCCCGATACCGGCACCGTGATGCGCCAACGAAGTCGTCATGCAGTAGAGCGTGCTGACGGAGTACACCATCTTGCCCATCGGGCGCAGGTTCTCGCCCACCTTGTCGGAAACATTGACCTCCTGCACGAGGTAGGTGCCGTCGGCCTTGAGCGCGCGCCGGATGCCGCGCATTAATCCGACCGGATCGACCGAGTCGTGAACAACGTCGAAAGTGGTGACGAAGTTGAATGCATCGGCCGGAAGGTCAGTGCCGTTGCCGACCTCGAACGTGACGCGATCGGCGACGCCGGCTTCCTGGGCGTTGCGGCGGGCGCGTTCGATCGAGGGCGGATGGACGTCGTAGCCAACCAGCCGCGCCTTGGGAAAGGCCTGGGCGATCATGATGGCGGCGCGCCCGCCGCCGCATCCGACGTCGGCGGCGCGTCCACCGGCGTTGAGCACCTCGATTACCTGCGGCATCGCGGGGAGCCATTTGCGGATGAGCTTGTGCTGATAGCGGGTGCGGGAGTTGCGTTCGGCGGCCTCGAAAAATGACGGCGGATATTCGGATTGTGGCACTCCGCCGCCTTTGGCGAACGCTTCGGCCACCTTCGGCGCGACGGTTACGGCCGCCTGCGCCATCTGGAAGTAACTCCCCACGAAGAACGGCGAATCTTCGTCGGCGAGCGCGGCCGCGTACGCCGGGGTCAGGGTGTAGGTTTCGTCGGCGGCGTTGTATTCGACGTAGCGCGCCGCGGCCATCGCGCCGAGCCATTCGCGGACGTAACGTTCGTTCAGTCCCGAGCGCGCGGCGACCTCGGCGATCGTCAGGGGACCGGCATCCTTCATCGCCTTGAAGAGCCCCAGGCGGTCGCCGATATAGGTGAGCGCGCCGTGCACCACCGTTGCGACGTCACCGACCACGGTTTGTGCCACCTGTTTTGCCTTTTCCATATCGAGGGAAGCCTTAGCAGCCATCGCCTGTTCGTCCTTTCGATTGACAAGAGCGTCCGGGTTTGAACATTACAGCATTTACTCGATTTCAGCGGGATGCGGAAATGAGGATTGAAACGTGCTTGCTGTGAAGGTCTGGTCAGCGTGATCGACTGGTATTTTCGCGTGTGGGAACGTGGCCTGGATTTCGCCGGCAGGTCGCAGCGCGCCGAGTTCTGGTGGTTTTATCTCTGCAACCTGCTCATCACCTCCGGGCTCGCGATCATTGGCCAGCACTTCGTGGGATCGCGTCTGCCGTGGGAGCTCTATGGACTCGCCGTGCTGATCCCCAGTCTCGCCGTGCGGATTCGCCGCCTGCACGATACCGATCGCAGCGGATGGTGGCTGCTGCTCGAGCTGGTGCCGGTCCTCGGATGGATCGTGCTGCTCGTGTTCTTTTGTGAAGCGGGGCAGCCGGCCGAGAACCGTTTC
Source organism: Pseudomonadota bacterium (assembly GCA_021325355.1). GTDB lineage: Bacteria > Desulfobacterota > Binatia > Binatales > Binataceae > JAJPHI01. The sequence continues at coordinate 64,206 of JAJPHI010000006.1, read as the reverse complement.
GGACCCGATCCCAGGGTCGCCTTGCCGGTGGTCTAGCAGCTCGCCGATCGCGATTTCCGGCCGGCGGAAAACCGACCGGAGTCGATGGCGTCGGCAGCCCTATCCGACCATCGTGAGGCCGCCGCTCACGCTGATCACCTGTCCGGTGACGTAATCGGCGTCAGACGACGCGAGAAAGGCGACGGCGCCGGCAAGGTCCTGCGGCTGGCCGAGGCGGCGCATCGGGATGCCGCGTTTCATCGCCTCGAGCACGTTCGGCTGCTGGTCCATCACGCCATGCAGCAGGGCGGTCTCGGTCGGTCCGGGGCAGACGACGTTCACGTTGATCCGGTTGCGGGCGAGTTCGCGGGCCAGAGTCTTCGAGAAGCCGATAATGGCGGCTTTGCATCCCGAGTAAACCGCTTCGCCCGACGAACCGACGCGGCCGGCGTCGGAAGCGATCGAGACGATTTTGCCGGCACCGCGTTCGAGCATCCTGGGGATCGCCGCCTTGCAGCAGTGGATCACGCCGCGAAAGTTGATCGCGATAACCTTGTCCCAGGTTGCCGGCGTGCTTTGGATGAACGGCTCGAGTTTGTCCCATCCGGCATTGTTGACGAGGATATCAAGGCCGCCGAACTCGGCGACCACGCGCTCGACGGCGGCCGTCGCACTGTCGAGGCTCGTGACATCGAGATGGACCGGAAGCACCGTAGCGCCGCCGGCCCTGAGCTCCTGCGCGGTTTGGGCGGCGACGGTATCCTGGATATCGGCCAGCGCGACGGCTGCGCCTTCGCCGGCCAGGCGCGTGGCGATGGCTTTGCCGATACCCTGCGCGCCGCCGGTGACGATCGCAACCTTGTTCGACAAACGGGTCATGCAAAACCTCATAGTCGGAAAGCCGAGGCTTCGCTAGACTCCGCCCTATGGATTTCAACTTCAGCGCAGCAGATGAAGCGTTTCGCGCCGAGCTTCGGGCGTGGCTCGAAAAGCATCGACAGTATGCGGTGCCGGCCACCGACACCCTCGCCGACGAGGGCGAGGGCGACTGGGAGGCGCGGATTCGCTGGCACAAGAAGCTTTATGAAGGCGGCTGGATGGGAATTCACTGGCCGCGCGAATACGGCGGACGCGGCGCGACGATTCTGCAGAACGTCATCTATCAGGAGGAACTGGAGCGCGCCGGCGTGGCGATGCCGTTTACCGGGTTCGGCATCTCGCTGCTCGGGCCGACGCTGATTCATTGGGGCACCGAGGAGCAGAAACGGCGCCATCTGCCGAAGATCCTCGCCGGGGACGAGTTCTGGTGCCAGGGTTATTCGGAGCCCAACGCCGGCTCTGACCTAGCGTCGCTGCAGACGCGGGCCGTTGAGATGGGTGACTACTTCGTCGTCAACGGCTCGAAGATCTGGACCTCGGCGGCCCATCATGCCGATTGGATCTTCCTGCTGGTGCGCACCGATCCGGACGCGCCCAAACACAAGGGCATCAGCTACCTGCTGGTCGATATGAAGACGCCAGGGATAACCGTGCGCCCGCTGGTCCAGATGACCGGTGCGCGCGGCTTCACCAGGTGTTCTTCGAGGATGTGCGGGTGCCGCGCGCCAACCTGGTCGGCGAGAAGAACCAGGGATGGCAGGTGGCGATCACCACGCTGATGTTCGAACGGTCGATGGGCCATGATCGGGGGATGCTGAAGCAGGTGCGCGAGCTGGCGGACCTCGCGCGGCGTATCGCGCGCAACGGCCGGCCGGCCTGGGAGGATGGCAGTGTGCGCCAGACTATCGCGCAATTCGAGGCCGAGGCCGAAGCGCTGCGCTATACGGGGTACCGTCAGCTCACCCGTCAGCTCAAGGGACTACCGCCCGGATCTGAAAGCTCGATGCTCAAATTGGGCGGCACCGAGCTGGCACTGCGCATCGCCCTGTTTGCGATGGAGCTGCTCGGACCCTATAGCGCGCTCGAAGCGGCTTCGCCCTTCGCGCTCGACGCCGGTAAATGGACGCAACGGATGCTCGCCGCGCGCGGGCCGACAATCTATACGGGCACCAATCAGATCCAGCACAACATCATCGGGGAGCGCGTGCTCGGCCTGCCGAAGGGATAACGGCGAGCGATTCCGCAGAGGTTTAGCGCCAGGCGAAGAACTCGGCGGCGTAAATGAACTGACCGACGCCGGCAGCCCGCGCCGCTTGTTCGTCGACGGCCTGGTCGCCGACCATGATCGAGCCTTGCAGATCGACGCCATGATCGTCCGCCAGCCGCGTGATCATCCCGCCCTTCGGTTTGCGGCACGCGCAACCGTCGGCGTCATCATGCGGACAGATTTCGGCGGCGGTCAGGATGCCGTCGAGCTGGCGGTCGAGTTCGGCAAGGGCGTCCTCGACCTGCTCGCGGGTATAGCGTCCGCGCTTGATCCCGGCCTGATTGCTGACGACAAAAATCAGCCGGTCGCGCATCGGCGCCAGTTTTTCCTTCACCCCCGGTAGCAGCTTGATGACGATGCTGCCGTTGCTCCCGAGCGGTAGCTGGCGCGTCTCATCCATCGCGACCAGCGTGCCGACCAGATCGCAGAAGAGCGCGCGGTTGCCGGCATCTTGCGCCATCGTCAGCGCGCCCGCCAGTCGAGGTTCTTATCGACCCAGGCGAAAACCTCGTCGAGAATGGCGGCGCCGGCCTCGGCCTCTTCCCGCGTGATCACCAGGGGCGGGTTGATTCTTATCCGAGGGAAATAGCCCATCGTCAGCAGCCCGCGCTTGAGCGTCTCCTGAAAGATGATCTCCATTACGGCGCGGCCCATCGGTTCCCGGGTCTGCCGATCGCGGACAAGGTCGATGCCGATCAGCAGACCGCGCCCGCGCACGTCGCCGACGAAGGGATACTTGTCCTTGAGCGCGAGCAGCCGCTCGAGGAGCATCGTGCCGACCACGCGCGAATTCTCCACCAGACGTTCGCGCTTGAGCGTCTTGAGGGTCGTGGCGACGGCGACGGCGGCGAGCGGATTGCCGCCGTAGCTCGACGAGGAGGCGCTCGGTTTGGCGAACGGTTCGGCGTGGCTTATCTCCTCGCCCATCAGCACGCCTGAAACCGGGAAGCCCGAACCCATGCCTTTGCCGACGGTGACGATATCGGGCGCGACGCCGGTATGGGCCACGCCCCACATCGCGCCGGTGCGCCCGAAACCGGTGATCATCTCGTCGGCGATTAGCAGCGCGTCGTTTTCGCGCGCCACCGAGCGGATCGCGGGCAGCCAGTCATCGGGCGGAATCACGTTGCCGGCCGTCCCCTGCATCGGTTCGACGATAATCGCGGCGAGCGCTCCGCCGGAGGCGTTTTTGATCTGTTGGCGGGCAAAATCGACACAGTGAAGGCCGCATGACGGATGCTTTAGTTTGAAGGGGCAGCGATAACAGTCGGCGTAGGGAACGGTGTACTGGCCGCCTGGCAGCGGGCCGTAGCCGTGTTTTGATTCGTCGCCGATAAGCCCGATCACGCCGCCCGTTTTACCGTGAAAACCACCCCAGAAGCTCACCACTTCGTGTTTCTTGGTGACCGAGCGCGCAAGGCGCAGAGCGGCCTCGACCGCTTCCGCGCCGCCGCTGTAAAGATGGGCGCGGCGAAGCCCGGCGGGCGCAACCTCGGCCAAAAGCTCGAAGGCCTCGGCGCGCTCCGGCGTCGCGAAAGTACCGACCGTCAGGCGTTCGGCCTGCCGCGCCAGGGCCGCGCTCATCTCCGGATGGGCATGGCCGAGGCTCGCGACCGCGACACCGGCAAAGAAATCGAGGAAAACATTGCCGTCAACGTCGGTCAGGGTTGCGCCTTTGCCATGATCGAAGGCGAGGCCGGCGAGCAGCGAGATACGCTGGCGTCCGGGGGCGAGGACCTTCTGCTCGCGTTCAAAGATTGCTCGGGACCCGGGCCCGGGTATCGCCGTCCGGATATCGGGGGCGGGACGCGCGGATGACGGGCTCGGTAGCGGTCGGCGGCGGGGTTGCGGGCCAGGTTCGGCGGAAATCGTCATCCGATTAGTGCTGGCGGTCGGCGGCGTCCAAGTCAAGCGGGGGCACGGCGGCCCTCGGCGTCGGCTGACCCGTCCCGATCAGGTCGCCGACCGTTTGCGCAGGGCCTGTTCGACGCCGGGCATCCGCCGGGGCCCGGCGCGACCCTCGCCCTTGTCCCACTGGGCGTACTCCTGCACGCGCGTCAGGAAGTGATGCGAATGGGCATTGCGGACCGCGGTATGAAAGCCCATCTCATCCTGCGCGTTGTTGATCGCGAATTTCATCATGCGCAGCGTAAACGCGTCGGTTTCAGCGATTCGCGCGGCGAGCGCCAGAGTCTCCTTCTCGAGTTCCGCCCGCGGCACGACCAGATTCGCCAGACCGGTCCGCAGTGCCTCTGCGGCATCGATAAAACGGCTCTGGAACAGGATTTCCTTGGCCTTGCGAATACCGACATCCCACGGGGCGCTGAAGTATTGGGTAATTGAAGGCAGGAACATGGCGTCGTCGGCAGCGACGATCAGGTCCATCGCCGAAGCGAACATGTAGCCGCCGAAGATGCAGTAGCCCTGCACCTGCGCGATCGTCGGCTTGGGCAGATTCCGCCAGCGCATCGTGTTGTCGAGAAACACCTCCCACGAGCGGAAGTGACGGTTCTTGAGCCCCTTCGTGTTGTAGTAACTGTTCGGGTCTTCCTTTTCGTCGGGAGTACCGAGATCGTGTCCGGCCGAGAAATGCTCGCCGGCGCCGGCCAGAATCACCACCCTGATTTGATCGTCGAAAGCGGCCTCTTCGAAGGCGCGGTCGAGTTCCTTCAAGAGCCGCGTTGACTGGGCGTTGCGATAGCGCGGGCGGTTCAGCGTGATACGGCCGATCCGGTCGAGGCGTTCGAATAGTAACTGCGTGTATGACATGGCTCGCTCCTATCGGATCTGCGGGCATTGCGGCGGCCGCCGCGAAAGCTGAAGCCCGAGCTTCATCAGGGCACCCGGAAACCGCGCGCTACTATTGCGCGAAGAAACCGCCATCGACCGGCATCGGCAGCCCCGTGACGTACGAGGCGCGATCCGAGCAGAGCCAGGCCACCGCTTCGCCAATCTCTTCGGGCTCGCCGAGCCGTCGCAGCGGCTCGGAGCGCGCAAACTGCTCCTCCGTCGTGCCCTTGGTGAAGCCCATAATCCGCCCGAGCATCGGCGTCCGAATCGGTCCCGGGCAGACCGCGTTGATCCGGATCCCATGCTTGCCATATTCGAGGCAGGCGGTGCGCGTCAGTCCGGCGACGCCGTGCTTGGAGGCGCAGTAGGCGGGACCGCCTGGGGCGCCGGCGATACCGGCCACCGACGAGGTGTTGACAATCGCGCCGCCGCCGCCCTGCTTGAGCATCTGGGCGATTTCCGCCTTCATGCAGAACCAGACGCCGGTCAGGTTGATCGCCAGAACCCGATGCCAGTTCTCCTCGCTGCACTTATGGGTCAGGGCCGGCTCGCCTTCGATACCGGCGTTGTTGAAGGCACAGTCGAGACGGCCGAAGGTCGCGACGGCTTTGGCGACCAGACCCTCGACGTCGGTCCAGCGGGAGACGTCGGCCTTGAGATAGAGGCCCTCGGCGCCGGCCTGCTTGACCGCGTTGAGGGTTTCCTGCGCCGCCTCGGCGACGATATCCGCCAGTACCAGCCTGGCGCCTTCGCGCGCGAAGATTTTCGCGGTAGCCCGTCCGATGCCTGAACCCGCGCCGGTGATAAGCGCCACTTTGCCGTCGAGTATTCCTGCCACTGTTCGCCTCCGTGGAAATCTGTGAGTGTCGATCAAGTCGGCTTGCGCAGCGGCGCGAGCGCCTGAACCGCGCGCTCGGCCTCGCGCCGGATGAGGATGAGGTCGGTGCCATAGAGCAGAAACTGGGCGCCGCTCGCGACGACCGACCGGGTATTCTCCGGATGGTTGGCGGCGCCGGCGGTCGCGATTCCCCGGGCCTTGCACAAGGCGTGGACGCGCGCCGTCGCCTCGCGCAATCGGGGATGGCCGAACTCGCCCGGGATGCCCATGCTTTGCGCCAGATCCTGATGACCGACCAGCGCCAGGTCGATGCCCGGTACAAGGATCTCTTCGGCGTTCTCGACCGCCTCGCGGGTCTCGATGAGTACTCCCAGCAGCGTGTTGGCATTGGCATGCGCCATCGCCTCGCGCAGGTCAACCGTTTGATAATCAACGCCGGCGTTATTCAGGATCGCCATGCCGCGGCGTCCCTCAGGATGGTACTTCGCGAACTCAATGAAGCGACGCGCCTCTTCGCCGGTTCGCAGATGGGGCGCGATGAGGCTCTGGCATCCGGAATCCAGCAGCCGCGTGACGTACTGGTACTGCAGGTCCGGGAGGCGGACGATGGGCGTGATTCCGGCCGCGTGCGCGTGGGCGACCAGATCAACGACGGTTTCGAGGTTGTAGGCGGAGTGCTCGGTGCAGATGAAGACGAAATCCATCCCGGCCTGCGCCAGCGTGTGCACGACACCGCGGGCGCGCGTCTCCCATAGGATGGTGCCGAGCGCGAGTTCGCCGCTTTTGAGCGCGGCGCGAAGTTTGTTGATGCGCATCGAGCTACTGCCAGAGCTGCGTTATCAGTTCGGTATCCAGGTAAGCGGTGCCTTCGCACACCTTGCCATTCTCGAAGCGCATCACCCAGCAGTAAGTCTGGGCGTAGATCGTGCCGTTTTTGCCGCTGGCGCGACCCTCCCATTGCAGCACCACCTTGTCGCCCTCGGCGATGATATCGCGCACCGTCGGCGTGATCGGACCCGCCAGGCGGGAGCTGAGCGGCTGGACCGCGCCCTCGAGAAACGCCCGTTTGCTGGTGTAAGTCCGCGATACCGGCGTGCTGCCGATAACGGTCCAGTGGACATCATCCGCCAGCAGTTCCATGAAGGCCGCACCCTCGCCGCGGGCCCACCGCGCGAAAGCGTTCGCGACCAATTGTCGGTTTTCCGCCGCGCCCATCGGCAGTACCTCCAACGGCTTGCATAGCACATCGGGATCGCGCCGCTCAAAAGGCACCGCCCACGCCGCGGCGACCTTCCCGACGAGTCCGCCCGCTGCTCGAGCCGGATAGCGGCGCGGCGCATCCGGCCGGCGGCGCTCACGACAATTTCCCTGACCGTTACGTCAGCTATAAACAAATCGCTAACTTTTGTGACGAATTGAATATAAGTGCGGAGCGGTGCCGAACAAAAAGGGGAGGAGATGAATTTAGTTATGGTAGCTGCTCGCAACGACCCGCTACAAAGTGTAAGCTCATACGCAGTCTGCTCAATCATACCGAGCAGCCGCCCGGGGGGGCACGACTGCCATGGCAATTGATGAAGAGGTCTTCACGATCCGCGAATTGTCTGAATACCTCCGCGTTCATCCGACCACGATTTATCGCCTGCTGCGTCAGGGGCGCCTGCCGGGTTTCCGCGTAGGCAGCAACTGGCGGTTCAACCGCAGCGCGATCGAGCAGTGGCAGAGCGCGCAGGCTTCCGCCACTGAGACTCCCGGGATGCGCGGACGTCGCCGCTCGACCTGACTCGCCAATCGGTATCGGGAGTTCTTCGCGGCGCCCCGCGCCGGGCGACCTGATTTCTCAGCATCGACGTGCTGGGCGGCAGCGCGCGACGCACGCCGCCGCTCGGGCGATTCGCGCGCCCGCGCTGGCGCGCGAACCGCCGCTCAAACAGTCGCACGTCGGCATCCCGCGCGGATCATCATGCGCGCCGTTCCGATTTGACAAAACGGAGCCGAAGCCGCATAGCTAACGGACACCAAGCTCTACGGAGAAGCAGTTTCCGCGATGCCGACAAAGTACGCCACCGTGCGCGGTTTTGCGACTTACTATTATTACGTCGGAGCGACCACGCTGCCCGACGTCGTGCCCCGACACGACCGCGGCCAGCCAATCGTGCTGATCCACGCAGCCGGCTCCAACGGTCATTCCTGGCACTATCAATATGACCATCTCGGCAAATCGCATAGTCCGTTTGCCCTTGACCTGCCCGGCCATGGACGCAGTTCCGGCGTCGAGGCGCTGCCGTCCGTGCAGGACTATGCCGATTTCGTGGCGGCGTTCCTCGACACGCTCCAGATAGACTCGGCGGTGATCGTCGGTCGCTCGATGGGTGGGGCGATCGCGATGGACCTTGCTCTGCGCTATGCAAAACGCGTGCGGGCGCTGGGGTTGATCGCGACGGCCGCCAAATTCAATCTCCCGCCAGAGCTAATCGAGACCTGGCGCAACGTCACGATGGGTCGGATCGGCCAGCCCTTCACCAATGGCGGCTACTCCCCCCGCACGATCGCGGAGCATCCCGAGATAATCCGCGAGGGCTGGGGCGAGCAGATCAAGACCGATCCGCGCACGCGATGGGGTGACATGGTGGCCTGCTCGAAGGTCGACCTCCGCGAGGCGATCTCCCGGATCGACCAGCCGACCCTTATAATCGGCGGCGCCGACGATGACATCACGCCACCCGACGCGGCCAAAACCCTGCACGAGGCCATCAAAGGCTCGCGGCTCGAGATGATCGCCGACGCGGGCCATTACGTCACCACCGAACAACCCGGTGCGGTGAACGCCGCCCTGGACCGGTTTCTGAGTGAACTCCGTTAGAGGAAAGCGTAATGAGTCTCAGCCGTAAGACAGCCGTGGTCGGCGTGTACGAGCATCCGACCCGCTTTGCTCCCGACAAAAGCATGTTCCAGATCATGGCCGAGAGTATTCGCGGCGCCCTCGATGATTGCGGTCTCACCATCAAGGACGTTGACGGAATTCTTTCGGCGGGCATCGGGATGAGCCCGATGGGCATCATCGGTCTGTGTGATTATCTCAATCTGACGCCGAATTTCATGGACGGCACCAATATCGGCGGGGCGTCGTTCGTGGCGCACGTGGCGCATGCCGCGGCGGCGATTAATGCCGGCCTCTGCGAAGTTGCGGTAATCACCTATGGCTCGACCATCGCGTCGACGCGCTTCGCCATCGGTACCGGAGGCGGCGCGGGCGGTGGCGGCGATCCCTGCCATCAGTTCGAGTTTCCCTACGGCCCCACCGGTATCGGCGCCTATGCGATGGTGGCGCAGCGACACATGCATGAGTACGGCACGACCTCCGAGCAACTCGCCGAAATAGCCGTGACGATGCGGCTGCATGCGTCGATGAATCCGGCGGCCAAGTATCGCGATCTGATTACCGTCGAAGACGTGCTCGCCTCGCGCATCGTGTCCTCGCCGCTGCATCTGCTCGACTGCTGCATGGTCAGCGACGGCGGCGGCGCCCTCGTGGTGACCTCGGCTGAGCGCGCTCGCGATTTGAAGAAGCGCCCGGCATACGTGCTCGGCGCCGGCGAGACCGCCCGTCACGCCGCGCGCGGCCAACGCGACTTTCTCGAGATCGCGGCCCATCAATCGGGACGGCTGGCGTTCGAGCGTGCGGGTGTCAGCCACAAGGATATCGACATGGCGATGATCTACGATTCCTTCACGATCACCGTCCTGACCACGCTGGAGAACCTCGGCTTCTGCAAACGCGGAGAGGGTGGCGCCTTCGTCAGCGGTGGCCGCCTGCGCTACGACGGCGAGTTCCCGATCAATACCGACGGCGGGGGTCTGTCGTCGAACCATCCGGGGATGCGCGGGATTTTCCTGGTGATCGAAGCGGTCAAGCAGTTGCGCGGCGAATGCGGACCGCGCCAGGTCAAGGATTGCCAGATTGCGCTGTGCCACGGCACCGGCGGCGAACTCGGCACGCGTCATTCCGGCGCCACGTTAATACTCAGCAATCAATGAGCGAGGACGATGCCTGAGGAAAAGGACAAGAAGCGATACGCCAAACCGCTGCCCCATATCGATGAGGAAATGCGGCCGTGGTGGGAGGCCGCGCAGCGCCACGAGCTCTATATCCAGAAATGCCGTGACTGCGGCGACCTGCGGTTTCATCCGCGGGCGCTCTGCCCGAGTTGTCTCTCGTCCAACACCGAATGGGTGCGATGCAGCGGGCGCGGCAAAATCTATACGTTTACCGTGACCAATCAGAACGCCACCGCGGGCTTTCGCGATTCCCTGCCGTACGTGCTCGCCTGGGTTGAACTCGAGGAAGGCCTCAAATTGATGTCGAATATCATCGACTGTCAGCCTTCCCAGGTGCGCATCGACCTGCCGGTCGAAGCGGTCTTCGAGGACGTGACCCCGGATGTGACGCTGGTCAAGTTTCGTCCCGCGGCCTGATCGGCAAAACCCTGCGCAACGCGAATGAGCAACGAAATCGTGCAGTGGCGCCGACAGTTCGTCGAAGACGGCGTCATCTGCGTGCGCAACGCGCTCGATCCGGCTTCGCTGCGGATGGCGGAAGAGGCCTTCAACTGGAGTCTCGAGAATCCGGGACCCTACGCGTCCGAATTCCCCGGAACCGCCGCGGCGCCCTCGCGCTTTTACCAGGATCTCCTCAATCCGCGCGCCTGCGAAGTGTATGAACCGATGCTGCAGGCGTCGTCGGCGCCGGACCTGATCGCCGAACTCTGGAACGCACCCGAGGTCTGGTTCTTCTACGAGCAGGTCTTCCTCAAGGAAGGTGGGGAGAGCCGCCGGACTCCGTGGCATCAGGACTCGAGTTATCTGCCGATTGAGGGCGCGCGTCTGGCCGTGATGTGGATCTCGTTCGAGCCGCTCGCGCGCGCCGATTCACTCGAGTTTATCCGCGGATCGCATCGCGGATCGCTCTATGACGGATCGCGCTTTGATCCGAATGACGATACGGCGCCGTTGTACGGCACTCTGCCGCGCCTGCCGGATATCGAGCGCCAGCGCACGCACTATGAAATCATTTCGTGGGCGACCGAGCCCGGCGACGTTATCGTTTTCCATCCGCGGATGCTCCATGGCGGTGCGCCGACGCATGCCGGCCGGCGCCGCCGCACCTTGTCACTGCGCTTTTTCGGCGACGACGCCGTATTCGCGTCGCGGCCAGGTAATCTCGGCGCGCCGGACGGTGAGGCCGAGAGCCGCCTGGCGGACATTCGACTCGGACTGCGCGAGGGCCAGCCGTTCCGACATCCGCGCTTTCCGCAGGTGCGGCCGCGAAGGTCCCTCTGAGGATTGCTGCGGGCAATTGAGGTCCGGGCGACGTCTCGCGATTACCTGCCTCAGGGCAAACTTGGCCATGCGTCGCATTATGGTCCGGCCGAAGCGCGATATCCCCACCGGGCGGTCCGGTATCCTCGACACTCGCGCGGATTCGGCTAGAATGAAGGCTGTCCGTCGAGGCCGAAAGAGCGCTGACTGCTCGAGCGTCTCTTTCCAATCACCGCCCGGCGAGAAGGTTCCGCTTGAGCACCGTTCTTGATCTGCACAGCCATAGTGAGGCTTCCGAAGATAGTCGGGCGCCGCTCGAAGCCTATCTCAACTGGTTGAAGCTGCGCCGCGCCGAACGGCCGGTTGACGGCATCGTCCTGACCGAGCATCGGCAGTTCAACCGCGACGCCGATTATCGCGCGCTCGAGGACAAATTCGGCGTGATGGTGCTGAAGGCCTCCGAAGTCGAGACCGATTACGGCCATATCCTGGTGTTCGGCGTCACTGACGAGATGACCCGCCGCTTCGACTTTGCCAATGTGCGCCTGCGCGCGCAGGAACTTATCGATGAAGTGGCGCGGATGGGCGGCGTTGCGATCCCCTGTCATCCCGGCCGGCCCAACGTCGGTCTCTGCGAGCATTACGCGACCAAGCCCCCGCTCGAAAATGTGGTCGCGGTGGAAGTGCTGAATGGGGGCTCCCGCAAGGGCGAGGACGAACGCAGTGAGGAACTGGTCGCGCGCTATGGCTACGGCGCGATTGGCGGTTCCGACAGCCATCTGGTCAGTCTGATCGGCCTTTGCGCGACCCGTTTCGACGCCGACGTGCGTTCGATGGAGGACCTGGTGCGGGAACTCAAAAATGGCGTGTACGAGCCGGTTGATTTCCGCCCGCGGCGCAAGCCTGTCCCCCACGCCGTCGCGGTTCAGTCAAAATAGGCTGTCGCTTCCCGCACACACACGAAGAGGTTACAGACGATGGCGGTCAATTACGATCCGGCGATAATCGGACGGGTTTTCGAAACCACCGACCCGGTGGTGGTGCAGGCCGAGGATATCCGCAAATTCAATCAGACGATCGGCGATACCAATCCACGCCATAACGATCCCGAGGCGGATGGGGGAATGGTCGCGCCGCCCTCTTTTGCCGTCACCTTTCGTAACGGTCGGCATTTCTTCGAGCATGTGCCCCGTTTCGGCAAAGCCGGCTTCGACGCGGGCAAGGACGTCGAGTTCGTCGCCCCGATTCGTCCGGGCGACGCGATCACGCTCAAGTCGCATGTCAAGGAAATCTACGAAAAGACCGGCCGCAGCGGTTCGATGGTCTTCGTGGTTATCCGTTCAACCCTGACCAATCAGAATGGGCAAGTCGTCGCCCACGTCGACCATCGCTTCATGAACCGACCTTGAGCGGCCATCTCCTCCGACGCGAGCAACCGCCGGAACCGGCGCGGCGCCGCTGAGTATCGCGCTTGATTAATCGATATCCAACGAATACGAGAAGCTGATGCGCTACGAAGACGTGAACATCGGTGATGCGCTCGGGCCGTCCGAGATGTATCTCAGCAAAGATCAGGTCCGCACCTACGCCAAGGCTATGGGGATGTTGGCCCCGCGCTTCACCGACGATGAACTGGCGCGCAAGGAAGGGCTGCCCGGGATGATCACGCCGGGCAACATGAGCCTCGCGATCCTCGGCAAACTGGTGACCGACTGGATCGGCGAAAGCGGCGCGCGGATGACCCGGTTGGGCGTCACCTATCGCCAACCGGTTCTGCCCGATCATACCATCGCACTCAACGGCTTCGTGACGCACAAAAACGATGCCGATCGTTCAGTCGAGATGGATATCTGGATTGAGAGCGACGAGGCCGAACGCCTGGTGATTGGCACCGCCACGGTGCAGTTCCCGGCATGACTCGCCCTACCAGATTCCAGGAACGAGCCGCCATTTGACCGCCGCCCGATAGCCAGCATAGCCGCGAAGTTCCGCCGTCAGCAGCTCCTCCTCGTCGCGAATCCGGACGACGACGACGCCGGCGAGCGGCACGGTGAGCAGCGCCGCCCAGGCGGAGCCCAGCGCGAATCCCATCGCGGCTATCATCAAGATCGCCCCGGTGTACATCGGATGGCGTACCCAGGCGTAAGGTCCGGTGCTGACCAGCCGCTGATCGCTCGCGATACCGATAGTTGCGCCGGCAAAGCTGTTCGCCCGCAGCACCAGAGCGATCCCAAGGAAGGCGGCGACAAAGATCGCGTCGGCGGTGATGACGACCACGGCCGGCAACCGCGACCATCCGTAGCGATGGTCGAAGCCGGCCAGCGCGATAATCCCGAACCAGACGACGGCCGCGACCGCCTGAATGATACGCTGGATCGGGCGCGACTCCGACAGCGGTCCGCCGCGCATCCGCCGCTCGAATAAAGCCGGGTCGCGGATCAGCAAATCCGCGCTGATAGCCAGCGTACAAAGAGTGAAGATCGCGAGAAAAACCCATCCCTGCCAGAAATGAATGGATCCCGCGGTCAGAAAGAGCAGGGCGAACATCAGGGTGACGACCAGCGCCGCCTGCGGCGCCCCGCGTATGAGCAAGGTCGCCCGTTTCACGGTTCGATCATAGATCAGCGAGGTAGCAAAGCACAAAAAGTTAAAGTATCGCCTCAATTGGCGTCCGATGGCACGGCCTCGATTGACTGTGCTGCGGCGCCTTTCTATGATTCCAATCCTCTGGCTCGGAGGTTCCCCTTTCGTGCGCATGCTGGTGCCGCCCGTTCGCCGTCGCCGCGAGATGGATCGTCGGCTGGTCGAGTTTTTCTACAGTCATCGGCCGGCTGCTTTTAGGCGAGCTATATCAGACTTTTGCGCCTATTACGAACTTAAACCGCCGCGTATCGAATGGTACGAATATATCGATTGGGGTCGCGTCGCGGGCAAGACCTTCGAGGACGGTCGGATCCATCTGGTGCATCCCGAAAACTGGCGGCGGGGGCGCGTCTACAAGAGCGAGCGGATGTGGGTTCAGACGGTCTATCACGAACTGGCCCACTATCTTTTCTGGGCCGACGCCGAGCGCAAAGCCGAGGCCTTTACGTCGCGGATGGTCCGGGGACTGCGCCAGCGCCCGATGCGCCGGCGCGCCGCTTTGAAGCGTCTCGGATCCGCCGCCGAGCGCCTCGCGCGGCGCGTGGATGGTCGCGGCAAGCGGCTCGCCAAGCGCGCCGAGGCGTCGAGTGGACGCGGCCGGGGCAGCGCTGGACGTAGCGTGATCCGCGCGCGTAATTGCCGTTAGGAATGGCGCAGAATCCCAACGTCGAAAATCGCTGGTGGGTCGAGACCAGCACCAAGCTGCCACGCCAGCGCAAGGCGGAGGCTGAACTTCCGCAGCTTCCGGTCGCGATGAGTTTTTATACCGTCGCCAAGGATTATGATCAGGAGCGCGCCAAGGACGATCTGACCGATAACAACCTGCGGATCGCGCGCGCGGCCAACCCCGAGCCCGGGCAGTGGGTCTACGTGCCGATGACCGAGAAGCAGTATCCGGCGCGGATGGTCAAACGGATCCAGCAGGAATTCCGCCTGCCGCGTGAGGCGCGCGGCATCGTGCTCGATCACGGCCGGCTGCTGCGCCTGCTTATCTGCGGACCGCAGTTGGAAGATTGGATGATCGACGTCACCCTGACCGACGAGCCTTCAGTGGACGTTTACGTCTGGGGCACGATGCATCGCGAGCGTCTGTTCGGGCGCGCCGAGGAGGCGCTCAAGCAGGCGCGACGATGGGCGGTCAACCTGCTCCAATTCCCACCGTCGCGTGACGAACCCTTCAGGGGTTCGCTGCTCTGAGACGCGGGCTAAGCGGAAGTCAGGGCCAGGCGAGCCGGTCGCGCCCGCCGGCGCACGCGGTTGGCGGTCATGTGTTGCGCCCGGCTCGATTCCTTCAGACGCAGCCGCCCCACCTTGAGCCGTGCGGCAGCGCCCGTATGGCCGAGCGTGAGCGCGCTGAGCCGCCGTCGCAGTACGTCACTATCGATATTCAAGGCATCGCAGATGCTGTCGAATGAAAAGGGGTAGCTGGCGCCGCGCTGGTTCACCCACTGGGCCGCTTCGGCAAAGGCCCGACGTTTGCGCGCGCTGCCCATCCGCTGCCAGCTCTGCAAGATATTAATCGCGTCAACCATCACCGCGAGCATCAGACGCTGCTCACTGCATAGGCCGCCGGAGCCCATCGCGCCAAAATATTGCGATGGCAAAATAATATCAGTTAGACCAAGATCCGACTCGAAGCTGTTAACTGTTGCTTGCATGGCTTCCGCTCCCTCCTCGGTTGCCGTTCCGAATCGCACTAAAGGCGGCCTAGCTCTGACGCGTTGACTGCTTTAGTAATTCAATAACTCCCAAATGCAACTACTCGGCTTCATAAGACCATCGGTGTGCGCAGCCGATTGTTTGGCCGCCACGAAGATCATCCGACGCCTCATTGCTGCCTGGTCCACTCGAAGGATTGATTTACGCTAGAACTATGCCGAAAGAATTACGACAATCAGACGTTTAATTTTGCTGGATCTTTTCCTGTTGGGCATTCGTTTCAAGAATGCGATGCAAACTTCGCTTATCATTTTCTGCTACGTTTCTGATGCATTTCGAAACATGGCGAAGATTCGGAGCAAATCGAAACATGATGGGTTGACGATCTGGCGGTTGCAGCGCGGTCTGGTGACCGGCTTCAATGTGGGGGCAATCGCACAGAAATTCGGCTAGAATTCTCCTGAAGTGGTCGGTGATGTCCCAAGCTCCCCCAGTGTGCGATTCTGACGACGCGTCGCGCGATTTTATTCGCTGTTGCGCCGACACAACGTCGTCGCGGATCTGCAAATTGAAGAAGGCTCTAGCCGCTCACGGAAAATTATCGAGAAAGGTTGGACAAGGTCCAAAGGCGCAAAGATGACGGTGACTACGGCACGGCGTCAGACGCGAACCGTTCCGATTGGTGCGATTACGGTCGGCGGTGATTCCCCCATCGTGGTGCAATCGATGTGCGCAACGCGCACGATCGATATCGATGCGACCGTGGCGCAAACCCATCAATTGGCAGAGGCCGGGGCGGGAATTGTGCGGATCGCGCTCGACAGCGAAAAGGAAGTGGCCGCGCTCAAGGCCATTCGCGAGCAGACGCCGGGGATAACGCTCTCCGTTGATTTACAGGAGAACTACAAGATCGCCGATAAAGTCGCGCCTTACGTCGATAAGATTCGCTACAACCCCGGCCATCTGCATCATATCGAGAAGTCGAAGACCATCGTCGACAAGGTGCGCTGGCTGGCGGCGGTGGCCCGCGATCACAATCTGGCAATCCGGATTGGCGTCAACTGCGGATCGGTGGCGCCGGAGTTTCTGGCGAAGTATCCCGGCGATCAACTGGCGGCCCTGGTCGAATCGGCGGCCTATCACTGCGACCTGATGGACGAGATCGGTTTCGATCGCTTCGTCGTCTCGCTGAAGGATTCTGACCCGCTCAAGGTGCTCGAGGCGAACCGCCGCTTCGCCGCGCGCCGGCCCGACGTGCCGCTGCATCTGGGGGTGACGGAAGCGGGGCTGCCGCCCGACGGCATCATCAAGACACGGCTCGCTTTCGAGAAGCTGCTGGCCGAAGGTATCGGCGAAACGATCCGCGTTTCACTGACCCTGCCCAACGAGCGCAAGCACGAGGAAGTGGTGGTCGGCCACCGCATTATCGAGGACGTGAGGGCCGGCCGCTTTATTTCCGTGCCGAACTTCGGCGCCGGCCTCAATATAATCTCATGCCCGTCCTGCTCGCGCGTCGAAAACGAGAAATTCGTCGAGCTGGCGCAGGAGGTCAAAGAGCTTACGGCCTACGCGGCCAATCATAAGATCACCATCGCCGTGATGGGCTGTCGGGTGAACGGTCCGGGCGAGACCGACGACGCCGACCTCGGCGTATGGTGCGGGCCGACGACGGTCAATCTGAAGCGCAAGTCGCAGAAGCTCGGCAACTTCAAGTACGACGAGGTCCTGCCGCGCCTGAAGGCCGAGGTGGATCAGCTTATTGCCGAGCGGACGTGACGCCGCCGGCTGCTCATCTGCGGTAAGCCGGCATGACCTCGCGGGCGAACCGCCGCACCCACTCCCGCTCGATCGGGCGCACCGAGAAGATGATGTGAGTGACGCCGACGGCGTGGAAGGCGTCGATTTGGCGGCGCGCCTCCGTGATCTCGAAGGGCCCGTCACTGTTGGCCCGCGACACCAGGACGGACTTCTCGATCGTTGCGGGGTCGCGCCCAAGGTCACGACAATGGCTTTCGAGGCGGGCGATTTTCGTGCGGAAGACCTCGGGCGTGCCGAACGAATTCCACATGTCGGCGTGTTTCGCGACGATGCGAAGCGCGACTTCCTCGCCCGTCGCACCCACCAGAATCGGCGGACGTGGCTGCTGCAAGGGCTTGGGATTGAAGCTCGCGTCAGTCAGCGTGAAGTGCTTGCCGGTAAAGTTTGAGCGCTCCTGTGACCATAATTGCCTGACGATCTCGAGCGTTTCGTCGAGCCGCCGCAGGCGTCGGCCGACGGTATGGAACGGGATGCCGTACTCCTGATGCTCGAGCTCGAACCATCCGGCGCCGATGCCAAAAATGAGCCGGCCGCCGCTCACGATATCGACCGTCGTCGCCATCTTGGCCAGCACCGCCGGATGCCGATAGGTCGCACCGGTGACCATCGTGCCGATCCGCACGTTCTTCGAGGCCATCGCGAGCGCGGCGAGAGTGGTCCAGCCGTCGAGACAGGGACCAGTCGGATCGGAGAAGATCGGCAGGAAGTGATCAAAGGTCCAGGCCGTGTCGTAGCCCAGCTCATCGACCTCCTGCCAGAGGCTCAGAATCTCGGCCCACGTCGTGTTCTGTTGCGGGATCTGGATACCAAAGCGCGGCGGATGCGAACTCATAAGCGACCTCGGGCTGTGACTCAGCGCAAGTTGCCATACTTTAGCGCCCAGGGATAGGCATTCCGGAAGATCAGCAACCACGCCGCGGCGCTCGCTATCCGCCGCCGGTGACTCTTGCTAAGACAAGACGGCAAATTCGTGAAGGCTGGGAGAAACCCTGATGGAACCGGTACGCAAGCTTGACCGATCAGTAAAAGGACGCGGAGTGATCGTCACCGGCGCGGCGAGCGGGATGGGCCGGGCGACGGCTCACTTGTTTGCCCAGGAGGGCGCGTTGGTTGCGGTCACGGATATCAATCAGAACGGCGTCGAACAGGTCGTCAGTGAGATCAAGCAGGCCGGCGGCGAGGCGGTGGGTTGGATGCTCAACGTCATGGACGCCGCGGCGATCACGCGGGTGGTCGGTGAGATCGGCGCGCGCTTCGGACGTATCGATATTTTGATCAATAACGCCGGCTTCGGCGCTTTTCGGCGGATCGATGCGGACGGCTATGACGAGGTGTGGGCGAAAGCGCTCGGCGGGTTGCTGACCGCGCAGCAGTTGATGGTGCGGGCGGCGCTCCCCTGGTTGCGCAAGTCCGACGCGGCGCGCATCGTCAATATCGCTTCAACCGAGGGCCTCGGGGCAACACCCGGCGACAGCCCCTACGTGGTCGCCAAGACCGGCGTTATCGGCCTGACGCGGGCGCTCGCCGTGGATCTGGGGCCGGAGGGTATCACCGTGAATTGTATCTGCCCCGGACCGATCCGCACCGCGCTCACCGATCCCATCCCCGAGCAGCACAAGGAGATCTTCGCCAAACGGCGCACGGCGCTGAAGCGCTATGGTTATCCCGAGGAGGTTGCCCACATCACCTTCAGCCTCTGTCTGCCGGCGGCGTCGTATATCACGGGCGCCACGATTCCGGTCGATGGCGGTCTGATGATCCGCAACGCCTGACACTCAGCTCCAGTCTGGCGGCGACGTGCCGAGCATCCGGGCCGGCCGATCCCATCGTAACGGCGTCTCGGCGATGACGAGCGGCGGGCGGAGGCGCCGCGCCGCTCCCCAGTCGGTCTCTTCGGTTTCGCTCGCGAGATCGTCGAGCGCTTCGGGAGCCAGCGGATTTTCCCCCGGATTCGCGCGGGCTGCGATCAGCACGCTGGCGGTCCGCGCGAGGGATAGGCGGGCCACGGTCGCTGCGCCATCGGTCAGGCGGCGCGTCAATCCGCGGATTGCCGCCGCGGCCATCAGGTAGCCGGTGGCGTGATCGAGCGCCTGCACCGGCAGCGGCACCGGATGGTCGGCCTTTCGCCAACGCATCCCGGCTTCCGCGATGCCGGTGCTCATCTGGACGAGGCTATCGAAGCCGCGACGCGCGGCCCATGGCCCCGACCATCCATAGGCGTCCAGGGAAATATCGACAAGGCCCGGCGCCAGATCGCGCCGTGCGGCTGAATCGAAGCCCAGAGCATCGAGCGCGCCGGGTCGATAACCGTGGATCAGCACATCGGCCTCACCCAGCAACCGCCGAAAGCCCTCGCGATCGGCGGCCGCGCGCAGATCGAGGCGCGCACAGCGCTTGCCGAGCGTCACTTCGGGAATCACCGCGCCTTCGTCCCAATCCCGCGGATCAATGCGGAGTACCTGGGCGCCATAGCCCGCCAGAAACCGCGTCGCTACGGGTCCGGCCAGCACGCGAGTCAGATCCAGAACCCTGATTCCTTCGAGCGGACGCGCGGTCGCGAGCGACCAGTTCGGCGCGGGAGCGCCCGCGGTGTGCGCCAGATGCGCCAGCGGCTCGCGGTCGACCGCGCGTCCCTGCGGATGACGCTTCCATTCGCTCGTCGAGCGCATCTCGGCGGCACATCCGCCGGCGCTGACGATCGCGCTCTCGAGTTCGCCTTTGGCCCATCGCGCGACCGCCGCTGCCACGCCGGCGCGATCAGTCTGAACACCCAATATGCGCTCGCAGGCGGCGCGATGCCTCGGCGCATTGGTATGCAGTCTGATCCAGCCGTCGGCGGCGCGATAATCGCCCGCGATCGGATCCCAGATTGGCGGCGGCTGCCATCCGAGCGGCCGCAATGAAAAACCAAACCAGAAGGAAGCCAGACGGCGGTCGACCATCACCGTCGAGGCGGCGTGCGGATGGCGCAGCCGCAGCAGTTCGCGTATCGCGAGTCCCGCACTTGCGATAGCGCCGGCGGCAAAATCGGTCACCGGATAGACGGACGGCAGCCCGCCTTCACCGACGAAGCGGACGGCTTCAAGATCGGCGGGATCGCCGCCGAGCGCGGTCCATGTTCGATGCGCGATTGCTCCTGCCTGACGGCTCATGGCGGCCTCCGGTGTGGATCAACATACATATAGAGATGGTCAACATATATGCAGATAATACAGCGGAGGCAAGCACCTCGCCGACCACGGTTTGACCGGCGCCAACGGCGAACCGAACGCTCAGCTCTTGTCGGTCTTGTCAGGCGCGCGCGGCGCGGACGAATCCGTAGTCGATAGGCCACCGGCGAGGCGACGGAAGGGCTCGATGAGGTCGATTGGCAAAGGGAAGACGGTCGTCGAGTTATGCTCCGTGGCAATTTCGGCGAGGGTCTGCAGGTAGCGGAGCTGCAAGGTTATCGGACTATGACTCATGATCTCGGCGGCCTCCGCGAGGCGCTGCGCCGCCTGATATTCGCCTTCGGCCGCAATAACCTTGGCGCGGCGCTCGCGTTCGGCCTCGGCCTGCGCCGCGATCGCCCGCTGCATATCCTGCGGCAGGTCGATATTTTTGAGCTCCACCAGCATCACCTTGATACCCCACGGCTCGGTCTGCTGATCTATGATCTCCTGGATCTTGGTATTGAGCTTTTCGCGCTGACTCAGGAGATCATCGAGATCGGTCTGGCCACCGACTGAGCGGAGCGTGGTCTGCGCCAGTTGAAGTGTCGCAAAGAGAAAGTCGCGGACTTCCGTCACCGCGCGCGAGGGATCGACGACGCGGAAATAAAGCACCGCGCTCACCTTGACCGTGACGTTGTCCTTGGTGATGACGTCCTGGGCGGGGATTTCGAGCGTGACCGTCCGCAGGTCGACGCGGACCTGACGTTCGAGCAGCGGGATGATAAAAACCACGCCGGGTCCGCGATACGCGGTCAGGCGGCCGAGGCGGAACACCACCGAGCGCTCGTACTCGTTCAGGATTTTCAGGCCGCTCAGTATGAAGATAATCGCGATTAACAGAGCGAGGCCGATGCCGATTCCCATGGAATCACCTCATCAGCGCTATTTCATACATCAGCCGTCCGCACAAGCGAACCGCCCGAGCCAAAGCGTGCGAGGGCGCAGGCTTAGCGATGGCGTGGCGGAGACGCCGGCCGGTGCGTGGCAGCGACCGTCAGTTCCGCGCGTCGCTCGGGCGCACCATCAGTTCGAGGCCGTTGACCGCCGTGACCTCGGCCTGAGCGCCGGCGGGAATCACCGCGGTGGATGAAGCGCGCCAGATTTCGCCATGCACGAAGACGCGGCCGGGAGCGCCGGGCGCGATCGCCTCACGCACGATGCCGACTTCACCGATCAGTCCTTCGCGGCCGGTCTGCGCGCGCCGTCCCCGTTCTTTGAACGCGACATAGCCAACGCCGAGAATAATCGCCGCGAGCGTTGCCGAAGCGCCGAAGATCTCGGCGCGATCGACCGTCAGGTTGGTTGCCGAACGATCGACCAGCAGAAAGGAACCGATCAGGAAGGCCGCCACGCCGCCCATCCCGAGGATCCCGTAGCTGGTGACGAACAACTCCGACGTGAGCATCGCGATTCCCAGCAGGATCAGCAGAAAACCCGCGACGTTGATCGGGATTACCTCGAACGAAACCAGGGCGAGCAGCAGACAGATGGCGCCGATCACGCCGGGCAGAAAGACCCCCGGGTGGGCGAACTCGAAGTAGAGCCCGATCACGCCGGCGATCATCAGGAGGTACATCAGGTTCGGATCGGCGAGGCGGTTGAGCAGGCTCTCGCCGAAGCGCATCTGATAGCGCTGCACGTCGGCGTGCGCGAGCGCCAGCGGAAAGGTGCGGCCTTGGACGGTCACGGAGCGCCCCGAAGCCTCCTTGAGCAGGCTCGCGAGATCGGGCGCAATCAAATCGATTACATGGAGTTTCAGCGCCTCGGTGTCGCTGATCGCGACGCTCTTGCGCACCGCGTCTTCGACCCACGCTTCGTTGCGTCCGCGCTGATGGGCGATCGCGCGCGCGTACGAGGCGGTAAAGTTCTCGATCTTTTCGCTCATTGCGCTTGGCAGGTCCTCGCCGCCAGCCTCGACCGGATGGGCCGCGCCGATCGAAGTTCCGGGCGCCATCGCGGCAATATTCGCCGCCTCGGTGATAAAGGTCCCGGCGGAGGCGGCGCTGGCGCCGGACGGCGCGACATAAACAATTATCGGCAATGGCGCATTCAGGATCGCCTTGACGATAGCCTGGGCCGAAGTCAGCATCCCGCCCGGCGTATCGAGTTCGATCACGAGCGCCGCGGCGCCGTTCTCCGCCGCTTGCGCTATCGAGTCACGGATGAAATCCGCCGACGCCGGATTGATCGCGCCCTCAATCGCGATGAGGGCGACGGTCGGATTGGCGGCGGAAGCCGGAGCAGCCGCAATGAACAGTGTGAGGAGGGCGACCGCCGGCCACGCCAAGCCGCGCTGAGCGGTCTGCGAGAGATTTCTTATGCGCGCTGGCGGAGGCGTCGACCTAGGAGGCCTGGGCGGACGACTTCATCTGATGAAGCCGTTTCGACAGGCGCGCGATTTTTCGCGACGCCGTGTTGCGTTTAATCACACCTTTGCTCGCCGCCTTGTCGAAGGCTTTCATGGCCGCGCGCAGCGCTTCGGCGGCGGCATTGGCGTCCTTGCCTTCGAGTGCCTCGAGCGTGTTTTTCGCGATCGTGCGGACGCGTGACTTGATCAGGCGATTCCGCGCCTGCCGCTTGAGGCTCTGCCGATGCCGCTTCTCGGCCGACGGATGTACCGGAATATGGGGCATATCGCGCCTCAACCTAACAGCGGGTGCCGATTGCGTCAACGGCCCCGAGGCGAGTCGAGGGCCTCAGTCGAGCTTGACCGCCTGCCAGAGCTGGTCGATTTGCGCCGGAGTCAACTGGGTCAGTTCGAGGCCTTTGGCGGCGGCGCGGGCTTCGACCATCCGGAACCGTCGCGCGAACTTATCGCACGCGCGCCGCAGCACCTCTTCGGCACTTTGCCCGATAAAGCGCGGAGCGTTGCCGAGCGCCAGCAGCATATCGCCCAGTTCTTCAGCGGCGGCGCTCAGATCGTTGCGCGAGAGGGCGCCTTCGACCTCGTCCATCTCTTCGCGCACCTTGGCGAGGACGGCGTGGATATCCGCCCAGTCCATCCCGGCGTCGCGCGCCCGGAGGCCGAGTTTTTCCGCGCGCAGCAGCGCCGGCATTGCGCGCCCGACGCCATCGAGGGCCGACTGCGCGCCGGCCCGCCGGCGCTCTTCGGCCTTGATCCGGCTCCAGTTCGCGACCACTTCGTCGGCAGTTTCCGCCTTGTTTTCGCCATAGACATGCGGATGACGGCGGATGAGTTTGTCCGCGGCCTGGGTCAGGATCTGGTTGAGTGAAAGCGCGGTTTCCTGTTCAGCGATGACCGCGGCAAAGATGCTCTGCGCGAGGAGATCGCCGAGCTCATCGGCAATTCCTGAAGCGGCTTGCGAATCGATCGCGTCGGCGGTTTCGTAAGCCTCTTCGATCAGATGCTTGCCCAATGTGGCGAGGGTTTGCTCGCGATCCCACGGACACTTGGCGCGCAGCTCGCGCACAATCGCCGCCAGGCGCGCGAAGTTTTCAGCGTCGTTACCGGCCATACGGCTAGCTTAGCATGGGCCTCGCCGATGAATTGCGGCCGCTGCCGACGATCGTCATCGAAGGACCAGCTCGGCGGCTAGATCGCTTCGGCGGCGGCCAGACGATCGATCTCCGCCGCGTTGAGTCCGGCCGCGGTCAGCACCTCTCGCGTATGTTCGCCGAGGCGCGGCGCCGGGCGGGCGAAGCGCGTTACCGGATCGCGGCCGTCGGTGCCGACCGAAGCCGGATACGACAGCGGTCGACCGAGCTCCGGATGTTCGATTGGCTGAAAGGTTCCACGCGCCTGGAAATGGGGATCGTCGAGGTTTTCCTCGGGATAGCGCACGCTGGCCCACAGCAGACCCTTGGCCTGCGCGCGATGGAAGATCTCTTCGGCGGGCAGCGCCGCGCAGAAGCGGTCGATCATCGCGCTGAAGTGCGCGCCGGCTTCTGAGGGCGAATTCTTCGCCAGCTCACGATAACTCTCGCTGTCCAGGTCGTGTTCGACGCCCGCCTCGGTCATCATCTGTGCAATCACGCGGCGCTCGTGCCCACCCCAGAACATGAAGGCCTTGACGTAGCGTCCATCGCTGGTTTTGCGCAACCAGGGCCGCGACCGACGTTCGGCGGCGTGACGCCCGGTCTGGCGATGGACCAGCGCCTGGTTGTAGATCCAGGTGGGTATCGCCACTTCGGTGCAGGTGCTGACGGCCTCGTGGATCGACAGATCGATCACATCGCCCTGTCCGGTCAGCTCGCGATAATTGAGCGCCGCGGTAAGCGCGAGCACGGCGTGCTCGCAGGCGATATGATAGGCCTGCCACATGGCGGGCGCGATCGGCGGCGTGTCGTAAGTGCCGTCGGGTTGCGGATCGTAGCCGCAGGACATCATCACGCCGCCCATCGCGAGATGGGTCAGATCGGTCATTTTGAGGTCGCGATACGGCCCATCGAGGCCAAACGGCGTGATCGTGCAGACGATCAGTCGGGGACGCGCGGTGCGCCATTGCTGATAGCGCTCGAGGCGGCGCGCAACTGTCGTCGCCTCACCCCCATCGATAATGATATCGGCGCGGGCGGCGAGCCGGGCGAAGGCCTCGGCGGCTGCCGGATGGTCAACTTCGAGAGTTACGCTGCGTTTGCCGAGGTTGTAGCGCGAAAAACACAGGCTGTGCTCGGGATCGGGCATGGGCGTGGTGTAAGGGCCGACCCGCCGCGAATGGGAGCCGCGGCGGCCTTCGAGGCGGAGCACTTCGGCGCCCATCGAGGCGAGCAACAAGCCGGCAAACTCGCCGCGCGCATCGCCGACTTCAAGGACCGTCACACCTGCGAGCGCGTCACTCAGAATCGGCTTGCTCAAATCACCATCTCCTCTTGCAGGGTCGCGATCTCTTCGGGAGAGAGGCCGAGGAGCTCGCGATAGACGTAGTCGTTGTCTTCACCGATCATGGGCGCGCCGCGCCCGGGCAATCCGCCGACCTCGACCGGCATCGCCCCAAACCTGGCGGGGAAATTTTCGACCGCCCAGGTGCCGATCTCGCTATGGGGCAGCGGCACGAAGTAGCCGCGCGCCTTGAGCTGCGCGTCGCGTTCGCAACGATCGGCGGCGTTTTGTACGGCCGCGGCCGGAATGCCCCGCCGCTGCAGGCGATTCATCAGATCGTAGCGGTCGTGATCACGGGTCCAGGCGGCGAGACGGCTATCGAGTTCGTCCTCGTTGGCCTTGCGCAGGGCGGCCGTCGCGAAGCGCGCGTCGTGTGCCCAGGAGGCATCGCCGATTTCCGCGCGCAACGCCTGCCGGTGCTCGTCAGTTTGGACGGCGATCGCGATCCATTCGTCCGCGCCGCGACAGGGATAGGCGCCGTGCGGCGCCCAGGTTTCCGCTGCCCGATTGCCGAGGCGCGGGGTCTTGCGGCCGAATAATTGCGCTGCGGGAACCGCGGTCCCGGTGGTCATCAGGCCGACTTCGGTCTGCGAGACGTCGATATAGCAACCCTTGCCGGTGCGCCGAAGCTTCAGCAGCGCGGCCATGACCAGCATCGCGCCGTAGTAACCGGTCGAATGATCGAGATAGGAATAACCCCATCCGGCCGGCGGCATCGGTTCCGGCAGACCCGACATATGGGTCAGACCGGAGAGCGCCTGCGCGGTCGGTCCGACGCTCAAGTAGCCGTTGTAGGTCCCCGACTTACCCATCCCGGTGATCTGCATATAGATGAGCCGCGGGTTGACGGCCGAGAGCTCCTGGTAGCCGAGGCCCCATTTTTCCATCTGGTTGGGGCTGTAGTTTTCGCACAGCACGGTGGACTTCGCGACGAGCCGCTTGAGCAAGTCGCGGCCCTGCGGAAGGCTCAGGTTGAGCGTCGCGCCATACTTGCCGGCGTTGATATTGTTGAACAGGCCGCTGCGGTTCAGGCTTTCCTCGTCCCCACCCGGCGCCTTCGGATTGACCATGCGCAGGAGATCGAGCGCGCGCTGATCATGCCATTCGAGGCGAATCACCTCGGCGCCCATCGTCGCCAGCATCCGGGTGCAGTTGGGTCCGGCGACGATTTTGGTGAGATCGATGACGCGCACACCTTCGAGCGGGCGGCGTTTGCGTTCAGTTTCAGCCATCACGGGTCTCCCTCGGCTCGCTAGGAGCGCAGGACGCGGCCCGGCGTCTCGCCGGAGTAGCGGCCTGCGGTGAAAATCGGGCGGCCGTTGACGATTACATGCTCGATACCGCGCGGCCTGACGATCATGCGGCGGCCGCCGCCCGGCAGATCGTTCACGGCCTCGGCGGGTTCACAGCCGATATTGTTGAAATCGAAAATCACGAGGTCGGCGGCGGCGCCCGCCACCAGGCGGCCACGATCGCGGATACCGAAGAAGTCCGCGGCTTCGGCGGTCATGCGCTGGATCGCGCGCTCGAGCGTCAGGATCTGCGCGTCGCGGACCCAGGTGCCGATCGTCTGGCTGGTATAGCCGGCGGTGCAGAACTGATCGACGTGAGCGCCGCCGTCGGACTCGCCAATCAACACGCGCGGGTCGTCGAGCAGTTCGGTCGGCACGTCGGTGCGCACGACGCTGTAGATAAGCTCGAGGTTGTCTTCGAGCACGAGGTCGAAGAAGGTGTCGAGCCCGTCCTTGCCGCGCTCGCGCGCAATCTCCTCGATGGTTTTGCCGATCAGCGGCTGCATCGCGGGATTTTTGGCGAAATTGACCGTGACCAGGTCCCAACGGCCATGGAAAAGGCCGGGTCCCTTCAGTTCTTCGCGAAAGGCGCTGCGGAAATCGCCGCTGCTGTAAAGCCGTCGCAGGTCTTCGGCTGAGGCGTTGAAGGCGCCCTGCCACGACTTATACGGCGCAAAGGAGATCGACGGCTGCGCGAGGCCCATCTCGGTCGTCAGCGGCATCGTGGCCAACTGCGGCAGCGCGCCCCGTCGAATCGGTCCGTCAGCCGCCTGCAGCATCGCCTTGTAGCTGTCCGGCTGATGGATGAACTTGCGGAGAACCAGCCAGGTGATACGGCGTCCGCTCTGCTCGAGCAGGAGGTCGAGCAGAGCGCATTCGTCGGGCGCGATGACGTCAACGCGGCGGTTCGCGATAAGTTCTATCGTGCCCTTGCCAAGCTCCTTCAACACGCTCGCATAGGCGGCAAGCTCATTGCGATCGGCCAGCCGGCACGCCAGCGGCCGGCCCTTGTAGCCGATATGCTGCGGCGCCGTGCTGGTGCTGAAACCGAAGGCGCCGGCCGCGATCGCTTCCTTGAGCAGGCTCCGGATAGAAGCGGTTTCTTCGGCCGTGGCCGCGCGTTCCATCGAAGCCTCGCCCATCACGTAATGCCGAAACGGAGTGAGCGGCGCCAGGCAGGCCAGATTGATCGCCGCGCCGCGCCGATCGGCCGCGTCCAGGTATTGCGGAAACGATTCCCAGTCCCAGGTGACACCCCGATGCAAAACGTCGAACGGGATACCCTCGACATTGACCAGATCCCAGGTGGCGATCTCGTGGTCGGCAGGCCGGCACGGCGCGAGACCAACCCCACAGTTGCCCATGACGACGGTCGTTACGCCGTGCCATGACGAGGCCGACACGGTCGGATCCCAGCAGATCTGGCCATCATAATGAGTGTGCGGATCGATGAAGCCCGGGCTGACGATGAGCCCGTCGGCGTTGATTTCACGCGCGCCGTTGGCGCGCAGTCGGCCGATTTCGGCGATCCTGCCGTGGCTGATACCAATGTCGGCGGGATACGCGGGGCCCCCAAGGCCGTCCACAATCGTGCCGCCGCGGATGAGCAGATCGAAGGCCATCGGTGATCCTCCTCGGGTTCTCCCCGCAGCATAGTGCGATGAGGCCGAAATCGCTAACGGCAAGGAGTTTGTAAGTTGCGCGGACAATAAGTAAGATTTTTCTGGATTTTTTTTGGGGACACCGTATTGTTCACCGGTATCATCGAAGACCTTGGCGCGATTGCGCGAATCGACGCCGTCAACGATGGCGTACGGATCACGATCCGCACCGCGCTCCCGCTCGCGCGTATGGCGATAGGCGAGTCAATCGCCGTCAATGGATGCTGTCTGACGGTCACCGGCAAGGGCCGCGGTACCTTTACTGCGGACGTCTCGGCGGAGTCCCTGCGGCGGACCGTGCTGGGCAGCCTTAACCCGGGTGATCGCGTGAATCTCGAGCGCTGCCTGACGCTCGAAAAACTGCTCGGCGGTCATCTGGTTTCCGGGCATGTTGACGGCGTCGGACGGATCGCGGCGATTACGCCGGAAGGCAACTCGCAGCTCTTTACCTTCGAAGTTGCCGCGGCGCAGGCGCGGTATCTGGTCGAGAAGGGCTCGGTGGCGATCGACGGTATCAGCCTGACCGTGTTCAATATCCGACCCGTGGCAGCGGCGCGCCGCGCGCGTGCGAACGGCAACGGGCGCGGTGCCAAACGGTCGGCCGGGGCGACCTTTCAGGTCGCGCTGATCCCGCATACCCTCAAGATGACCACTTTGGGATTCAAGCGTCCGGGCGATGCGGTCAATATCGAGAGCGACCTACTGGTCAAGTACGTCGAGCGCGTGACGCAGCCTTCTGGACGCGGCAGCGGGCGCGCGCGAGCGGCGCTCGCGGAGGGTGATCGCCGATGAGCCTGATGCAGATTCCGCGCAAGATCGAGTATGCGCTGCGCGCGATGATCCATCTCGCGGATAATCCCGAAGGCGTTGCCCGCGGTATCGAAATCGCCCGCACCGAGCATATTCCGAAGTACTATCTGGAAAAGGTCATACGGGATCTGATGCGCGGCGGGCTGGTGCGGGCGCGGCGGGGCCCCGGCGGCGGTTATCAGCTCGCGCGTTCGGCCGACACCATTTCATTTCGCGACATTATCGAAACCGTCGAGGGCCCCATCTCGCTCAACCTGTGCGTCGAAGAGGGCGTCAGTTGCAGTCTGCAGCCGGCCTGTCGGATGTTCCGGGTATGGGAAGAAGGGCAACGCGTGCTGCTCGAGGTGTTTTCCCATACGATGCTCAGCGAAGTCGCCACACGCATCCGCCCGGGTACGGTTCCAAGGGGCGTGCTCGCGATGGGTCTCGACGCGCTGGACGCGGCCAAATCCTGACCCGATGGCTGATCAGCGCTGGGCTTTCGCGTCCGACGGGCAACGCCTGCGATGGGCCACGCTGCGCCCCGCGGCCCTGATGCGGGCGGGATCACCGCGCTACCCCATTGACTGAAACGCTGGCGCCAGCCGTCGTCCCGCTGCGTCGGCGCGGTCCGATTTTCACCGAAAAGGCCTTTTACCTCGAAGAGTTCTACGGCAAAAGCCTGCTCTTCGCGGTCGTTCCGCCGATCGGCAGCCGGTTGGTGGAATTTGACGCGCTGGTCAAGACGCTGCGCGAGCTCCGACGCAATCAGACCCGCTGTATCGTGGTGGCCGCGGCGGCCGCTCTGCCCAAGCTGACGCAGCGCCTCGGCCGGCTGTGCCCGCGCGGTGAGGTGCCGCAGTTCAATCCGTCGCGCGGTCGCCGCAGCCGCCCCTATCCACCGGACTCGGCGGTTGCCGCAATCTGGCAGCGGCTGCGGGCCGGTTCGATCGTGCTGGCGGCGACGGCCGGCGGCGACGCCGACGACCTCGTGGTCTTCGCGCGCGAACTGGCGTCACGGCTGCGCGTTTTCAAACTGTTGTTCCTCGATCGCGGCGGCGGCCTGACCGGTCCCGACGGCAATCGTCTGCCCTTCGTCGAACTGAAGCGGCTCAGGCGCGTGATCGCGAGCGAACGGACGCCGCTCCGGCGCGCGATCATCCGCGCCGCGCGACTCGCGCTCGAGGACGGCGTCGCCTCGATTAATCTGACGGCGCCGCGCGACGTGTATGAGGAAGTTTTCAGCTTCATCGGCGCCGGCACGCTCTTTACCGAGCATCAGTACGGCGACGTGCGGCCGATCGCGATCGACGATTTCGAGGAAGCCGAAGCGCTGATTCGTCGCGGTCAGGACGAGGGTTTCCTGCTGCCGCGTTCGGACGAGGCGATCGCGGCCCTGCTGCCCTCATGCTTCGGCTACCGCATCGGCGACGAGCACCTCGCCGGCATCGTCTCGCTTCTGACCGAGCCCTATCGGCGCGAGCGCGCGGGTGAAATCACCGCGCTCTACACACTGACGCGCTTTCAGCGTGAGGGCGTCGCTCAGGAGCTTATCGCCCGCGTGCTCGAGGAAGCCCGGGAGCGCCGCCTGCGGTATGTCTTCGCCTGCACCTCCGAAGAACGCGCGGCGCGGTTTTTTTCCCGTCTGGGATTTCGCCGGGTGTCGGCCAAAGAGGTCAGCGGCGTGAAGTGGCGCGCCTATGATCGCGCCCGGATCGCCCGACTGAGTATCTTCCGGCGCGACCTGTGATACGGCCGGCGCGCGGCACGCTCTCGCGATCGGGCGCGGCTCGCCGATCGGCGGGGTTGCCTCGACCTCCCTCGCGTACTACATCGGGGCTGAAGCCGGCGCTTTCGCGCCGCCGCGCTGGCAAGTCAAAAAAAAGGAGCGACCGCTATGGCAGCCAATTGCGAAAAACAAGTCAGCGACCTCTTCGCTGCGTGGACCAGGCTCGACCTCGAAGGGATCATGTCCTATTTTGCCGAGGACGCCGTATGGGACAATGTGCCGATGAAGCCGGCCAAAGGTAAAACGGCGATTCGCGAGATGACCGCCGGCTTCCTCAAGGACGCGACCGCCTTCAGCGCCAAAATCCTGCGCACCGTGCACGAAGGCAACGTGATCTTCAACGAACGCGTGGACTCGATCACGATGAAGAACGGCAAGAAGGCGGATATTCCGGTCGCCGGGATGTTCGAGCTCGACAATAACGGCAAAATCAAAGTCTGGCGCGACTATTTCGATCTCAACACCTTTGCCAAACAGACCGCCTAGAGGAATTGCCGTCGCGAGCGCCGAGGTTGCAAGGTTTCGGCGCTCGCGACCCGGGCGCCGACGGTGACCCTGACGGCGGCGGGGCGCCTCAGGCGGGACGGCTGTCGAGCAGGATCGTGACCGGACCGTCGTTGACCAGTTCGACCTCCATATGGGCGCCGAACTCGCCCGTCGCCACCTCGAGGCCGTTTTCACGCGCGCGTCTGACGAAGTAATCGTACAGATGCCGCGCCTGATCCGCCGGAGCGGCGGCGCTGAACGACGGCCGCCGCTGGCTCGTGTCGGCAAAGAGCGTGAACTGCGAGACAATCAGCAAGGCGCCGCGAGAGGTGGCGAGCGCCAGGTTCATCCTGCCCGCAGGATCGGCCAAGATGCGCATCCCGCGCACGCGATCGAGGATGAATTCGGCATCTTTTTCCGTGTCGCTGCGGCCGACCCCGAGCAGGATGACGAGGCCGGGGCCGATTCGTCCGACGGCGCGCCCGCCGACGCGAACCTCGGCGCGACTGACCCGCTGAACAATTGCGCGCATGGCCTCGTCTATGAATTCAAGTGGTTGTCGCGGAAATGCAGGGCGCAAGCCTAGCGCAACGTGGCCGGATTGGCGAGGAAGCACCGCAGCTCGACAATGGCGCAAAGGCCGTCCTTGCGATAGGCTCTGAAACGACGACGTCGCGACCATGATCCCGGTCCTGTTCCATCTCGGTCCTGTCACGATCTACAGCTTTGGCGTTTCTGCAGCGCTGGGGTTTATCGTCGCCAGCATCCTGCTCGGTATCGAGTGCCGGCAGCGCGGCTATCCACCGGGGTTGGGCGACTCGCTGGTGGTATGGGGTGCGATTTTCGGCTTCGCCGGGTCGCGGGTTTACGACGCGATCGATAACTGGCCGACCTACGCCGCCCATCCCTTGTCGATCATCTTCTCCGGGTCGGGCTTTGTCTGGTACGGGGGCTTTCTCGGCGGTCTGCTCTCGACCTATCTGGTGGCGCGACGATACAAGGTGCCCTTCGTCAGGGTTGCCGATATGTGTGCGGCGCCGCTTGCGCTCGGGATGGCCTTCGGCCGGCTCGGTTGTCTGCTGTCGGGTGACGGCGACTGGGGCTTGCCCTCGACCTTGCCGTGGGCGATGGCCTACCCGCACGCGATCGTCGGATGGCACGGCGATCTGCATCTGGCGGACGGCACGTTTATCCCCTCCACCGTGCTTAAGCTCGGGCCGCAGTGGCAACTGGTGGACGGTTTCTTCCCGGGCGTCCGCGTCCATCCGACACCGATTTATGAGATCATCATGTATGTCGCGATCTTCGCGCTGCTCTGGTCGATGCGGCGGCGGAGCAGATTCGACGGTCAACGCCTCTGCCTGTACCTGATTCTCGCCGGCGCCGCGCGCTTCCTGGTCGAGTTCGTCCGGATTAATCCACGCGTCCTGTGGTGTTTCAGCGAGGCGCAGGTCATTTCGGTCGTGATTATAATCGCGGGCCTCGCCCTGTATTATCCGCTATCGTTAAGATCAGTCGGGACGGCGGCTCAAATGCAAATGAGAGCGGCGCAATGACGCGCAACATTCGTATCCTGAGCGTGGTTTCCGGTGTCGTGATTCTGGTCGCGCTCGCGTTCATCCTGTTTTCGTCACCGAGCCTCTATCGCGGGGCGATGCATACCTTCGCGAATCAGGGTCCCGCGGATGAGCCGCCGACGATAGCCGCCGGCTTGACCGCGCCCAACTTCACCCTCACCGGCCTTGACGGTAAAAGCGTCTCGCTTGCCGGCCTGCGCGGCAAGGTGGTGTTCCTGAACGTCTGGGCCACCTGGTGTCCGCCGTGCCGGAGCGAGATGCCGTCGATTGAATCGCTCTATCGCGCCTTTCGGCAGCAGCCGGACTTCGTCACCCTGGCGGTCAGCGAAGACACCAACCCTAAGGCCGCAGCGCAATATATCAGGAAGAACAATTTCAATTTCCCGGTGCTGCTCGACCCGCGCAATACCGTGGGCGAAGCCTACAACGTGAGCGGTTTGCCCGAATCGTTCGTGATTGGCCGCGACGGCCGTATCGTGGCCCATCACGTGGGGCCCTATGACTGGAGCAATCCGGATATCCGTTCGGCGCTCGAGGATCTGCTGAAGGCCAAAACGGGATAGCGCGCCGCGGCGCGGCTCGCACGATCGTCAGGTGATGCAAGACAATTTAGGCGGGGATCAATGCCAAGAAGTAAGTCGAACAGGTTAATCGCGGTGATGGGCTTCGGGCTCGTCGTTTGTCTGGTCGTGATTGGCGACCTCGCGGTTCGCCGCGCCAATGCGCTGCCGGACGATACTTACAAAGAGCTCCAGACCTTCGCCAACGTGATCGCCATCGTGCAGAAGAACTACGTCGAGCCGGTTTCCACCAAGCAACTGGTCGACGGCGCCATCGTCGGGATGCTGTCGTCGCTCGATCCGCACAGCGCCTATCTGACGCCCGATTTGTACAAGGATCTGGAAGTCGAGACGCGCGGCAGCTTCGGCGGGCTCGGTATCGAAATCACGATCAAAAACGACATGCTGACCGTCGTGGCGCCGATCGAGGGCACGCCCGCCGCCGAAGCCGGCATCAAGTCCGGGGACCAGATTGTCAAGATTGACGATGACTTCACCAAGGGCATGACGCTGACCGATGCGGTGCAACGGATGCGCGGGCCGAAGGGCAGTCAGATTCATCTGACCCTCCATCGCGACGGCGTCCCTGAGCTCTTCACCGTGACGCTGACCCGCGACGTCATCAAAATTCAGTCGGTCAAGGCCAAGCAGCTCCCCGGAGGATACGATTATATCCGCATCTCGACGTTCCAGGACGGGACCAGCGACGACGTCCAGAAGGCGCTCGACCGGTTTGAGCAGAACGGGCCGATCAAGGGTTTGGTGCTCGATCTGCGGGACAACCCGGGCGGCTTGCTCAATCAGGCGGTGTCAGTTTCCGATGAATTTCTGGACGGCGGCCTGATCGTTTACACCGAAGGGCGCACCGAGAACCAGGAGCAGAAATACTTCTCGCACAAGAAGCGTGATTTTCGCGACTATCCGATGGTCGTGCTGGTCAATGGCGGCAGCGCGAGCGCGAGCGAAATCGTCGCCGGCGCCCTCCAGGATCAGCGTCGCGTCATCGTCGAAGGCACGCAGACCTTCGGCAAGGGTTCCGTACAGACGATCCTGCCGCTCGATGACGAATCGGCCTTGCGCCTGACGACGGCGCGCTACTTTACGCCCAACGGCCGTTCAATTCAGGCGGTCGGGATCACGCCCGACGTCGTGGTCGAACCACCGAAACCGACTCTCGCCGCCCTCGAAGCGGAGGATCTGCAGTTCGACCAGGACGACGAGATTCATGAAAGCGACCTTTTGCATCACTTTCAGAACAAGCAGAAGACTCCTGAATCGCCGGCTGCGCCGCACGTGCCCGGCGCCGCCAGTCCATCCGGGGTCGTCCCGATTTCGAGCCTGAAGGGCCATCAGGCGAAGAAAGCGGACGACGTGCAGCTCGATAAGGCGATCAATATCCTGCAGCACTGGCAGCAGTACGAGGCGCAACTGAACAAGCCGGACGAAACCGCCGATGCGGGGTCGGTTCTACAGGCGGTGCCCGGTCAAGCGAACGGCGCGAGCGCAAATCAATAGCTGAAGATGGGGCAGGGGGCGCTGCGAACCGGGCGCGCCCTCAAAAACCGATCGGCTGACGCGATTACGCGCGCAACCGGACAGCCGGATAGCTCACTGTTGCGAGTGGCAGCGCCCGACGACCGCCGTGTCGTCCGCTTCGTCGCGGCGTTCGATATCGAGACTGACGCGCATCATCGACTTTCTGCCGTCGCTTCGGTAACACCCGCGGATCGGGGGAACGTCGCCGTAATCGCGCCCGATCGCCATCCCGACGTGGCGCTCGTCGGTGCGGCAGCGATGGGTCGGATCGTAGCCGGTCCAGCCCGCGCCCGGCAGCCACGCCTCGAGCCACGCATGGCTCGCCTGTTCGCCAAGTTGGGTCTGCTCATGCGGCGCGAGATAGCCCGAGACATAGCGCGCCGGCACGCCGGCGAGACGCAGCAGGCCGATCGTCAGATGAGCAAAGTCCTGGCAGACGCCCGCCCCCGATTTGAGAATATCGTTGACGCTCGAATAGACGTGCGTGGAAGCGGGCTCGTAGTGAAATTGATCATGCACGAAGGCAACGACCCGCATCACGTAGTCCGCCACGTCATCGTTGCCGCGCGGTCGCACACCGTTCCAGAAGAATTTGCGCAGACGCTCGCTGAAGGGCACGTAGCGACTCGAGCTCATGAACTCGCAGAACTGATTCGCACGCGCCGCGTCGTCCGAGAGAAAGCGCGAAAACGGCACCTCCGGCCCTGGCGGCCGCTCGTTCGGCGCACTCGGACGATGGGCCGCATTGATCTCGACCGTGGACTCCGCCGTGATCGTGAGGACGTGATGACGATCGGTGACCGAGATTGAATGGCAGCGGTTACCGAAGAAGTCCGTATAGGGCAGGATTGCCGCCCGCGGAAAGGTCGTCAGCTCAAAATTGATCCGGCGCTGATCCGCGCTATCCCAGGGACACAGCCGTACCTCGTTATGGGAATCGTAGGCCGGCCGTTCATAGTTAAACCGTGTCTGATGACGGATACGAAGGCGCATGATTAACCTGGATACGCTCCGCCGCCCTTAGTCGATCGTCATATAAGCCGCGGTCATGCGGGTCGCCAGAGCGGCACACTCGCGCTGAAAGTTGAGCAGGAATTCATGCAAACCGGAAGCCATCGCTTGCGCCGCGCTGCTTTTTGCCAACAGGTCAACGGGCCGCTCGGGCGAAAGTTCCGGGGCGCTTTCACCGTCGCGTGACGAGATACGGCGGATAGCTGCGGCGAGCCGGTCAACGCAGAAGCGGGCCGAGCGCGGCACGGCGCTGTTGAACAACAGCAACTCGACGACGCGGGCGGGGCGGAAGGCGTTGCCGTAAATCTGGCGGAAGGTCTCCAGACACGAGGCGCTCCGCAGGAGCGCCATCCACTGCCGCACGTCAACCGCGCCGCCGACGTCCTCGGGGCGCGGCAACAGATAGTGATATTTCACGTCGAGTAATCGGGCAACGTTGTCGGCGCATTCGACCATCGTGCCGGCTTCGACGAAATCATAAGCACCGTCGCGCGCCATGGTGGCCTGGATCACGCCGCCGATCAGATAGAAACGCTCCCGCAGCGTGGCGAAGAAACCAGGGACGCTGGGTAGCGCCAGGGCGTCTTTGGGCCAACTCAGGGATTCGAGATAGAGACGATTGACCTCCAGCCAGAGCTCGGAGGGAATCTGATGCCGCAGCGAATGCAGATTGAAGCGCGCCGTCTCGAGGCAACTGCGGATCGAGGAGGGATTCTTCGCTTCGAGCGCAAAGAAGGTGACGGCCGAGCGTTCGTCAGCCTGGCTGTAATGCGCCCCAAAGGTCTCAATTTCGCCGGTAATCGCCAGGATCGGCTGCCACGGATCGGCCGCCCGCGGCGGCACTTCCAGCAGCAGGTTGTAGTTCACATCGACCAGGCGCGCGCGCCACTGCGCGCGTTCGAGGTAGCGCGCCGCCCAGAATAAATGATCAGCTATGCGACGGAGCATCCTTCTTCCACCACCCAGGTGTCTTTGCTGCCGCCACCTTGCGACGAGTTGACGATCAGCGAACCTTCGCGCAGCGCCACCCGCGTCAGCCCGCCCGCCAGGACCCGCGGCCG
This sequence comes from Pseudomonadota bacterium, assembly GCA_021325355.1. Classification (GTDB taxonomy): domain Bacteria; phylum Desulfobacterota; class Binatia; order Binatales; family Binataceae; genus JAJPHI01. The sequence goes on along the minus strand of JAJPHI010000006.1, from coordinate 27,200 downwards.
CGCGCCCATCAGCACGAACGGCCGCAAATCGACATGACGTGGGGCGAGGCATGGCGCCCCCTCGCCTTCGGCCATCAGCGTCGGATGGACCGAAAGCTGCACCACCGGCTGTGCGATATAGCCTGCGGGATCGCGCATGATCCGGGCGCGCGCCTGAGCCAGTTCGGCGTCGCTCGCCTTCGGTCCGATGATCACCCCGTAACCGCCCGAAGCGCCGGTTGGTTTGATGACGTAGCGATCGAGATCCTTCAGGACGACTTCGCGCTGGTCAGGATCGCGCAGCAGATAGGTCTCGACGATTGGCAGCAGCGGCTCCTCGTTGAGATAGAAGCGGATCATGGCCGGGGTATAGGCGAAGGTCGCCTTGTCGTCGGCGACCCCCGTGCCGATGGCGTTGGCGACGGCGACATTGCCGGCGCGGATGGCGGCGGTGAGACCGGCAACGCCGAGCAGTGAATCAGGCCGGAAAACCACCGGGTCGAGGTAGTCGTCATCGACCCGCCGATAGAGCACATCGACGCGCCGCAGGCCGTAGATGGTCTTCATGAAGAGCTTGTGATCGGCGCAGATCAGATCGCGTCCCTCGACCAGCTCGACGCCCATCTGCTGCGAGAGAAACACGTGCTCGTAGAAGGCTGAGTTATAGGGTCCTGGGGTAAGGATCGCCACCACGGGGTCGCGTTCCGGGTTGGGCGCGAGCTCCTTCAGGCAGGCCAGCAGGTCGGCCGGATACTGCTCGACGCTGCGCACCTCGAGCGCCCGCAGCAATTCCGGGAAAAGACGGCGCATCACCACCCGGTTCTGCAGGACGTAGGAGACGCCGGAGGGCGTGCGCAGATTGTCTTCCAGCACGAGGAAGCGACCGTCGGCGCCGCGCACGAGATCGATACCGGCAATCGAGACGAAGCGATCGTCGCGCGGCCGGATACCGACGGCGGCATGCCGAAACTGGGCCGATCCGACGACCATCTCGCGGGGAATCAGGCCTTCCTTGAAGATGACGCCTTCGCCGTAAACGTCGGCGAGGAAGGCGTTGAGCGCCCGCACGCGCTGGATCAGCCCGGCCTCGATCGGTTCCCATACGGACGCCGGTATAATCCGCGGCACCGGATCGAACGGGAAGATGCGCTCGGTGCCCTCGGCGTCGCCATAATGGTTGAAGGTGACCCCCATCTCCTGGAACATCAGATGGGCGCGCGCACCGAGTTCGAGCAGCCGGCGCGAGTCCATCGTCAGCAGATAACTGGCGACGCGGGCGCATTCCGGCCGTGGATTGCCGGCCGTTTCGAACATTTCATTCATCGGCAGTCCGGCGATCGCCGGTGCCTGCCGATACTGCATCATGCTGCCTGTCTGTTGAGCATCCACGGTACTTCTCCGGCCGCCCCGCCTCAGGTTTGCTTAAAGGCGATCTAACGGCGCCTGTTCAGCAACCCTTGTGCCCACGACTGGACCATGCACGGCCCGAGACGCCGACGAACCGGAGCGTCCTCACGACGAATCGGCGACGAAAAATCCCGACCGAATCACTGCCTGTTGATGGTTTGACTCGATGCTAGCGCTATTCGCCCGGCTTTGTGGCAAGATCGGCTCAACTCAGCACCGGGACGCAAAGGCAATGGCCCAGGATATCAAGACCAAAGCGCTCGATCTGGCCTTGAGCCAGATCGAGAAGCAGTTCGGCAAGGGCTCAATCATGAAGCTCGGCGAGCAGGCGGTGGAAACCGATATCGCGGTTATCCCCACGGGATCGTTGGGACTCGATCTGGCCCTGGGCGTGGGCGGTTTGCCGCGCGGCCGGGTGATCGAGATCTATGGGCCGGAATCGTCGGGCAAAACCACGCTCGCGCTCGAGTGTATCGCCGAGGCGCAGCGACGCGGCGGAATCGGAGCCTTCATCGACGCCGAACATGCCCTCGACGCGGGCTATGCGCGCAAGCTCGGGGTCAACGTCGAAGATTTGCTCATCTCCCAGCCGGATAACGGCGAACAGGCGCTCGAAATTGCTGAGACCCTGGTGCAGTCGGGCGCCGTCGATGTGCTGGTGATTGATTCCGTCGCGGCCCTGGTGCCCCGCGCCGAGATTGAAGGCGAGATGGGCGAACCGCAGATGGGCCTGCAGGCGCGGCTGATGTCGCAGGCGCTGCGCAAGCTCACCTCGATTATCGCCCGTTCGCGGACGATCGTGGTCTTCATCAATCAGATTCGCATGAAGATCGGCGTGATGTTCGGGAATCCCGAGACTACCACCGGCGGCAATGCGCTCAAATTCTACTCCTCGGTGCGGATCGATATCCGCCGTATCGGCACGATCAAAAGCGGCAACGAGGTGATCGGCTCGCGCACCAAGGTCAAAGTGGTCAAGAACAAGGTGGCGCCGCCTTTCCGCGAAGCCGAGTTCGATATCCTGTATGGCTCGGGCATTTCCAAGGAAGGTGAACTGGTGGACATGGCGGCCGATCACAACATCATCGAGAAACTCGGCGCCTGGTATTCCTACGACGGCGAGCGGATCGGTCAGGGCCGCGAAAACGCCCGTGATTTCCTCAAACACAACCCGACGATCGCCGAGGAGATCGAGGCGAAACTGCGCGCCAAACTAGCGGGCAAGGCCCTGACGGCAACGCTCGACGGCGACGGCGCCGAGGCCGACGACGACGGCGGCGAGGCGCCGACACCCTCGATGAAGCGACGGACGTAACACGTAGTCCGCGATACGCGTGGTCGCCCTACAGATCCGCCGGCGAATCGTCTAAGGTATCCGCATCGGTCGGCCCTTCGGCCCGGAAGCGAGGCACCAGTCACGATGATTCAGCGAGCCGTTATCCTGTCCACCGGCGACGAAATCACCACCGGCAAGGTGGTCGATAGCAATTCCAGCTTTATCGCCGACAAGCTGCACGAAATCGGCGTTGACCTGGTAGCGGTGCTGACCGTCGGCGACGTTCCTGATCGGCTCGAATGGGCCTGGCGGACCGCGATGCAGATGGGCGATGTCGTCATCTCGACCGGCGGTATCGGCCCAACCGCGGATGATCTCACTACCGAGACGATCGCGCGAATCACCAACAAGTCGCTGTGGCGCGACGAGCCCTCGGTTGAGAAGATGCGCGCCCTGTTCGCGCGCGTCGGCCGCGACATGCCCGAGAACAACCTCAAGCAGGCGCTCTTTCCCGAGGGCGCCGAGATTATCCTGAACGATCTCGGGACCGCCCCGGGCTTTCGGCTGGCGGTGCCGCAGGCCGATCACACGGCCTATCTGATCGTGCTGCCGGGCGTGCCGCGCGAGATGAAGCCGATGCTCGAAGAGCAGGTGATTCCGTGGATCAAGCACAACCGCGGCAACGACAAGATCTTCGTTACGCGCATCTTTCAGACCTTCGGCCTGAGCGAATCGGCGCTCGATGAAGCCGTCGCCGGGCTAATCAAGCCTGACGAGGGCAAGGTCGGTTTCCGTGCGAGTTTTCCGCAAATCTCGATGAAGGTGATGGTCGAGGACCTGCCGGGGGTGGCCGAGGCCCGCGCCGAGGAGTTGGCGCGCCGCGTTTACGACAAGATCGGCGCGTTCATTTACGGCGAAGGCGATGTCTCGCTCGAGGAGGTCATCTGCCGTCTTTATACGGAAAAGAAGCTCACTGCCGCAGTGGCCGAGTCCTGCACGGGCGGCCTTATCGGTCATCGGCTGACCAACGTCGCCGGCAGTTCGAACTACTTCAACGGCTGCTTCGTGACCTATTCCAACCAGTTGAAGCAGGACATCCTCGGCGTGCGCGCCGAGACGCTCCGTCAGTTCGGCGCCGTCAGTGAAGCCTGCGTGCTTGAGATGGCGGCCGGTGCGCGCGAGCGCGCGGGCGCCAATGTTGCTATCGCCACTTCAGGAATCGCCGGTCCGGACGGCGGTACCCCGGAAAAACCGGTGGGTACGGTATGTATCGGGTTGGTGGGCGATGGCGTTCGGGCGGCGCGTCAGTACAACATGATGCGCGGTACGCGCGACTGGATTAAGCTCCTCGCGTCGCAGGTCGCGCTCGACTGGCTGCGGCGGTACGCGCTCGGGCTGCCGGTCGGCGAAACCACGCTGTTTCGACGCTAATCAACGCCGCCGGTTACGCGGGGCTGATGCCGACTCGACGACGATACGGGAGGCGGCTCAGACCTCGTTGAGGGGCTGGTATTCGCCGAAGACCCGGCGCATCGCATCGGCGATTTCGCCGAGGGTCGCCCAGTTGCGCACGGCGTCGATAATCGGCGGCATCAGGTTGCCGTCGCTCCGCGCGGTTGCCTCCAGTTTGTCGAGCGCGGCCCGCACCGCCTCGGCGTTGCGCTCGCTGCGGATCCGTGCCAGGCGCGCCCGCTGCTTTTCTTCGATAGCGGGGTTCAATTTCAGGATATCGACCGGCGACTCGCTGGCGGCCTTGTACTCGTTGACGCCGACTATAATGCGTTGTTTCTGTTCGATTTCGCGCTGATAGATGAAGGCGGCATTCTGGATTTCACGCTGCGGATAGCCGCGTTCAATCGCCGCCACGGCGCCGCCCATATCGTCGATCCGCGCGATATATTCGAGCGCGCGCTTTTCCAGTTCGTTGGTCAGCGTTTCGAGATAATACGAACCGCCGAGCGGATCGATCGTATCGGTAACCTCGGATTCGTGAGCGATCACCTGCTGCGTGCGCAGGGCCAGCAGCGCCGAGGCTTCAGAGGGCAGCGCCAGCGCTTCATCGCGCGAGTTGGTATGCAACGATTGCGCGCCGCCGAGCACCGCCGCGAGCGCCTGCAGAGTCACCCGCACGACGTTGTTATCGACCTGCTGCGCGGTCAGGGTCGAACCGGCGGTCTGGGCGTGAAACCGCATCATCATCGAGCGTTCGTCGGTCGCGCCGAAGCGCTCCTTCATCAGTCGCGCCCACAGCCGCCGCGCTGCGCGGAACTTGGCGATCTCTTCAAAGAAGTTGTTGTGGACGTTGAAAAAGAACGACAGCCGGCTCGCAAACTCGTCGATCTTCAGCCCGGCCTTCAAGGCCGCCTCGACATACGCGATGCCGTCGGCCAGGGTGAAGGCGAGTTCCTGAGCTGCCGTCGATCCGGCCTCGCGGATGTGGTAGCCGGAGATCGAGATGGTGTTCCAGTTCGGCACTTCGCGACTGGCGAAGGCAAAAATGTCGGTAATGATGCGCATCGAGCCGCGCGGTGGATAGATATAGGTCCCGCGCGCGATGTATTCCTTCAGAAGATCATTCTGGATGGTCCCGTTGAGCTTGCTCCACGGGACGTTGCGGCGTTCCGCGACCACCAGATAAAGCGCCAGCAGGATCGCCGCCGTCGCGTTGATCGTCATCGACGTGGAGATGCGATCCATCGGCAGCTCGGCGAGCAGCGTCTCCATGTCTTCGAGCGTGCCGATCGCGACGCCGACCCGCCCGACTTCGCCGCGCGCCAGGGGATGGTCGGAATCGCGACCCATCTGGGTCGGCAAATCAAAAGCGACGGAAAGCCCCGTCTGACCGTTGGCAAAGAGGTAGCGATAGCGTCGATTGGATTCCTCGGCGTCGCCGAACCCGGCGTACTGGCGCATCGTCCAGAGCCGTCCCCGGTACATTGTCGGCTGCACGCCGCGGGTGAAGGGATATTCGCCCGGAAAGCCCAGTTGCGACAGGAAGTCGAAGCCGTCCAGATCAGCCGGATTATACTCGCGCCGCACTTCAATCCCGGAACTGGTGGCGAAGCGCTCGCGCCGCTCACCGCCGCGCTTCAGCGCCGGGGCGACCCGCTTGCTTTCCCATGCCGCGCGGGCGTCGTTAATCTCCTGTCGGTTATCGGCCATAAGCAAATCCTGCAGTGTTACTCGATTGTAACCAGAAGATCGCCCTTTTCGACAGTTTGTCCGGGGGTGACGTTGATTTTCGTGACTTTGCCGGCGCGCGGGCTCTTGAGCTCGTTCTCCATCTTCATCGCTTCGACGACCACGATCCCCTGTTGCGCCGCGACCTCGTCGCCGACCTTGACCAGCAGCGTGACGACCCGTCCGGGCATCATCGCCTTGATTTCGGTTTTGCCGCCGGCGCTGGCGCGGCCGCCGGTGGAGCGCGTTCGTCGCAGGGCATCCTGCAGCAGAACCGGCACGGCGGCGTCGCGCGCCACCACCATCAGTTCGTCGTCGCGGCGCGCGACCTCAAGGTCGAACGAGCGCTCACCTATCAGGATGGAATAAGAGGATGGGCCGGCGCGGCGGACGTCCGCCTCGAAGAGCTCATCGCCGAGACGCAGGCGCAGCGCATGGCCCGACAACTCTTCGATCTCGAATTCGTGTTCGACGCCGGCAAGGGTCGCAACGTATCGCATCGGTTTAACGCTTAAATCCTGAAGAAAGGGAGATATTGGTACCGTTCATATGACCTAGCGGGCCAGGATCGCGTTGCGGCCGACCAGTTTCCAGGCCGACGCATTGATTGGCGGCGGCGCCTGAACGGTCGGAGTTGATCGGCTGCTGCCGCGATCGCGCTGGGCCGCGAACGCCGCCGCGAGAATCGCCGCGGTGCGGGCCGGATCGGCGCCGTTCACGCCGGCGCTCTCGACCCGATACTCCTGGCGGATGAAGTTGGTATCAAAGTCGCCGGCCAAAAAGCGCGGATGGCGCATGATCCAGCGATGGAAGTCCAGGTTGGTCGCCAGCTCGCCGACGACCGTGAATTCGCTGAGCGCCCGGCGCATCCGCGCAATCGCTTCGAGACGATCGCTGCCCCAGGTCACCAGTTTGGCAATCATCGGATCATAGAAGACCGAGACCTCGGCGCCCGCATACACGCCCGCATCGACGCGCACGCCCGGCCCCTGCGGCAGCGTCATCGCGTCGATGCGACCGGGGGCGGGGGTGAAGCCGGCGGCCGAGTCTTCGGCATAGATCCGGCATTCGACGGCCCATCCGCGCTGCCGCAGATCGCTCTGCGCAAACGGCAGCTTGGCGCCCGCCGCGACTTCGATCTGCAGCTTGACCAAATCGACCCCGGTAACCATCTCGGTCACCGGATGCTCGACCTGGATGCGCGTGTTCATTTCGAGAAAGTAGAAATTGCGATCGGCGTCGGCGAGAAACTCGATCGTGCCGGCGCCCGAATAGTTCACCGCACGCGCCGCTCTGACCGCCACCTCGCCCATCCGCGCCCGCATCTCGGGCGTGATGAATGGCGACGGCGACTCCTCGACCACTTTCTGATTGCGCCGTTGGATCGAGCATTCGCGCTCGAACAGATGGACGGTGTTGCCGTGATTGTCGGCGAAGACCTGCACCTCGATATGGCGCGGTCGATTGACGAACTTCTCGACATAAAAGCGGCCATCGCCGAAGGACGATTTGGCTTCACTCGCGACCATCCGCACCGCCGCGCCCAGGTCCTCATCGCGTTCGATGAGCCGCATGCCTTTGCCGCCGCCGCCGGCGGCCGCCTTGAGCATTATCGGATAACCGATCTTGGCGGCGAGGGTGCGCACTTCCTCTTCGGTTTCGAGCGTGCCGGGGGAGCCTGGCACCACCGGCACGCCGGCCGCGGCCATCAGCTTGCGCGCCTCGACCTTGTCGCCCATCTGCTCGATCGCGCTCGGCGACGGTCCGATGAAGGTCAGCCCGGCGTCGGCGACGGCGCGCGCGAAGCGGGCATTTTCCGAGAAGAAGCCGTAACCCGGATGGATGGCTTCGGCGCCGGTGCGTTTGGCCGCTTCCAGGATACGATCGATCTTCAGGTAGCTCTCGGCGGCCGGGGCGGGGCCGACCGCGACGGCGTAGTCAGCCTCGCGCACGTGCAGCGCCGTGCGGTCAGCTTCCGAAAAGACCGCGACGGCTTCGATCCCCATATCGCGACAGGCGCGAATTACCCGGACGGCGATTTCGCCGCGATTAGCAATCAGGATGCGTTTGAACATAGCTATAGCGGAATATTGCCGTGTTTACGTGGAGGGTTTTTCTCGCGCTTGTTCTGTAAGGCGCGCAGCGCTGTGATGAGGCGCGGGCGCGTCTCGCGCGGCAGCAGCACCTCGTCGATATAGCCGAGCTCGGCCGCCTTGAACGGATTGGCGAAAGTCTTGCGATACTCCTCGATCAGCCGATTGCGCTCGGCTACCGGGTCCTTCGCCTTTTGTAGCTCGTTGCGGAACACGATATTGACCGCGCCGTCAGGACCCATCACGGCGATTTCGGCCGTCGGCCAGGCGAAGTTGAAATCCGCGCGCACGTGCTTCGACGACATGACGTCATAGGCCCCGCCATACGCCTTGCGCGTAATCACCGTGACCTTCGGCACCGTCGCCTCACAGAACGCATAGAGCAGTTTCGCGCCATGACGGATGATCCCGCCGAACTCCTGCGCCGTGCCGGGCAGAAATCCCGGGACATCGACGAAGGTCACCAACGGAATGTTGAAACAATCGCAAAAGCGCACGAAGCGCGCGCCCTTGATCGACGCATCGATATCCAGGCATCCGGCCAGATACGCCGGTTGGTTGGCGACGATACCGACCGCATAGCCCCCCAGCCGCGCGAAGCCAATCAGGATGTTCTGGGCCCAGTCCTTCTGCACCTCGAGCCACTGACCATCGTCGACGACCCGACCGATGATGTCACGCATATCGTAGGGCTTGTTCGGATTTTCCGGGACAATCGTGTCGAGCGCCTCGTCGCGCCGCTCCGGATCGTCGGACGGTGCCTTGAACGGCGGATCCTCGGCGTTATTCGACGGGATATACGACAGCAGTTCGCGAATCGTCAGCAGCGCTTCACTGTCATCGGCGGCTTCGAGATGGCAGACGCCGGATTTCATCGAATGGGTGTCGGCGCCGCCCAGGTCCTGCATCGACACCTCCTCGTGCGTGGTCGCTTTGATCACGTCGGGACCCGTGATGAACATGTAAGACGTGTCGCGCACCATGACGATAAAGTCGGTGATCGCCGGCGAATAGACGGCGCCGCCGGCGCAGGGGCCCATGATCGCGGAAATCTGCGGCACCACGCCGGAGGACAGCACGTTGCGCACGAAGATATCCGCATAGCCGGCCAACGAGACGACGCCCTCCTGAATTCGCGCGCCGCCCGAGTCATTCAGGCCGATTACCGGACAGCCGATCTTGGTTGCCAGGTCCATCACCTTGCAGACTTTTTCGGCAAAGGCCCCCGACAGGCTGCCGCCGAAGACCGTGAAATCCTGCGAAAAGACGCAGACCTGGCGACCGTCGATGGTGCCATAACCGGTTACCACACCGTCACCCGGAATCTTCCGTTCGGCCATCCCGAAGTCGGTTCCGCGATGGGTTTTGAATTTGTCCAACTCGACGAAGGAATCGCGGTCGAGCAAAAACGCGATCCGTTCGCGCGCCGTCATGCGTCCATTAGCGCGTTGGCGCTGAAGACGTTCCTCACCTCCGCCGAGCTCGGCCTCACGCTCGAGTCGGCGCATCCGTTCAAGGTTTTCCGTCAAACTCATGCAATAGATCCGGGCTTGCGTCGATCGCTAAGCTGTCACAATACTTTGCGGGCGCGAACTATATCAATCTGATGGCGTCGCGGAAATAACCCTTTGAATCGCAGGCGCTTTCTGCAGATGCTCGGTTCGGCGGCGCTGCTCCCGGCGCTGCCGGGCGGTCTGCTCGCGAGGAGCGGCGCGGGACGCTCGCGTCCGGGCGACCATGACTGGCCGCCGCCCGCAGCCTGGCAGGAGCTCAACAAGGCCGTCGGCGGCAAGCTCATCCCGATCCAGTCCCCGCTGAAGGGTTCGCCGCCCGCCGAACTCTGGAGCAAGCTTAGAAATCCCTACTATATCGGTGAGCATCCGGCGCTGACGCAGACGCTCGGATGGCTCGACGGCTGGCAGACTGCGCCGAGCATCTACGCCGTCGTCGCGCGCAGCGCCCAGGACGTCGCCGAGGGCGTGAACTTTGCGCGGCGCCATAACTTGCGTCTGGTCGTGAAAGGCGGCGGCCATAGCTACCAGGGGACCTCGAACGCGCCCGACTCACTGCTGATTTGGACGCGGCACATGAATCAGATCGCTTTGCATCCGGCCTTCGTTCCGCAGGGATGTCCCGCTGGCGTGATGCCACCCCAGCCCGCGGTCACGATGGGCGCCGGCGCGATCTGGATGCAGGCCTACGAAGCCGTGACGACCAGGGCCGGACGCTACGTCCAGGGCGGCGGCTGCACCACCGTGGGCGTCGCGGGACTAATTCAAAGCGGTGGTTTCGGCAGCTTCTCCAAACATTACGGCCTGGCCGCAGGAAGCCTGCTCGAAGCCGAAGTCGTTACTGCCGACGGGCAGATCCGCGTCGCCAATCCGTGCATCAACCCGGATCTGTTCTGGGCCTTGAAGGGCGGCGGCGGTGGCTCATTCGGCGTTGTCACCCGGCTAACGCTCAAACTGCACGACCTGCCGGAACACTTCGCCGTCGCCTCCTTCACGATCAAAGCGCCGTCGGACAGCGCGTATCGCGAGCTGGTGCACCGGTTCGTCGGCTTTTACGCTGACGCGCTCTTCAACGATCATTGGGGCGAGCAGGCGCGCTTCACGCCCGAGAACACCCTCATCATCAGCATGTTGGCGCATGGTTTGGATGCGGATCAGGCGCGTAAAGTGTGGCAGCCGTTGCTCGCCTGGCTTGAGCGATCGCAGACCTATACGGTCGGCCGAGTCGTTATCGGCGCGCTGCCGGCGCGTCGGATGTGGGACGCGGAATGGTGGACGGAGCATTGGCCGGAGCTCGCCTTTCCTGACACCAATTGGGCGATCGGCGCCTGGGATTACCTGCTGGCCCATCTGATACCCGAACCGGTCCTGCATCGTGATCCCCAGTCGGACGCCGCTCCGCCGCGATTCTGGTGGGACGGCGACGGCGACCAGGTCGGTTGGTTCATCTGCAACTTTGAATCGGTCTGGCTGCCTGCCGCTCTCCTCACAGGGCAGTCGCAAAAGGCGCTTGGCGACGCTCTGTTCGCGGCGTCGCGTCAGGCGACCGTCGGGTTGCATTTCAACAAAGGTCTCGCCGGCGCGCCTCCTGAAGCGCTCGCCGCCGCGCGCGCTACCGCGATGAATCCTGCCGTGCTCGAGGCGTTTGCGCTGGCTATCGTCGCCGAGGGGCAGCAGGGGATATATCCGGGCATTCCCGGGCATGAACCGCCGATCGCCGCGGGCCGTCAGGCGGCGGAACGGATTCGTCGGTCGGCCGACACGCTACGTACCTTGGTGCCGCAGCCGGCCGCCTATCTCAGTGAAAGCAGTTATTTTCAGAAGAATTGGCCGCAGGCCTACTGGGGCGCCAACTATCCGCGTCTGGCCGCGATCAAACGACAGTATGATCCGGACAACCTGTTCGTCGTTCATCACGGGGTGGGCTCGGACCGCCCGGATTTTGACGGCTGAACCGGCGCCACCGCGGAATTTCTCGAATCGCCTTGCCGGGCGCGCCCGGCCAGCCGGCTCGGTGATGCGCCGTCGTCCCGGCTAGCGCGCCGTTGCCGTCGAGAAGCCGCTGAATTTCATCAGATCGCCGACGGCAACGTGATGCCGGCGCGCGAAGCCGCCATTCACTTCGAGCACGTATTGCGCGTCGGCATCGGGGCCGACGGTCCGTTCCGAGAACGGCTCCGCGTTTTCGACGATGCCGACGATTCTGCCGTTGGTATCGGCGAAGATCATGTCGAGCGGAATGACCGTGTTCTTCATCCAGAAGGTCAGCCGCTGCGCGTCCGGGAAAAGAAAGATCATGCCGGCATTTTCGTCGAGGTGCTGCCGATACATCAGGCCCAGCTCCCGCGCCGAAGGGGTATCGGCAATCTCGACGCTGACGGTGGCGAGCGGCGTACCGTTGGGAGCGCTGAGCGTGACCTCCGGACCACGCGCGCAGCAGGCGACGGCGAGGCTCAGCAACAACGCGAGGCTCGCGATTACGCGTCGCGCCGGCCGGAATTGCGGCGTCAAGCGGAACCTCGCGAGCGGCTCGCGCTGGCTTCCGGCGCGATCGCTTCGAGCTCTTCACCGGCGGTCTCCGGAAACGATAAAGCCATCACCAGCGCCGCCGCAAACCAGAAGACGAGCAGCAGACGCACGGCGGTCCAGTGATTGCCGACCCTTCGGTAAAGCACGCCCTCGAGCAGCAGTCCCATCGCCGCCCCGCCCGATCGCGCCATCGCGAGGACGCTGCCGGCGGATGATCGTTGCGAGGTGGGGAACACTTCGGCGCCATAAGCATTGAGGATCATCGCCGCGGCCTGGTCGCAGAAGACCCATCCGATCCAGAACAGAACGACGAGATTAGTGCGGCTGCCATACAAAGCGAGTTCCAGCAGGGGGCCGGCGACCATGAAGGCGATGCCGACCCGCCGCCGCCCGGCGACGTCACTGACGCGGCCGGCGATAATACTGCCCATGATGCCGATCGCGCCGCCGCAAATATAGAGGGACGAGATGCGCCCGGGCGTCCAGCGATGAACCTCCTGCAGATACTTGGGGACAAACATGCCTGCTGACGCCACACCCATCGGATAGAGAAACCAGACGGCGAAGAGCGCGCTCAAGCGTCCGGGATAGGCCCGAAACAGCCGCACGATCGGCTGGATCACGTTGCGCGGCCGCAGGCCGGTTTCGGCCTCGGCTTCGAAGCGGCGGCTTTCGGGCAGGATCCGTCGCAGCGGGACAATCAAAGCAAGTGGCAGCAGCGCAAGCGCATAGAGACCGCGCCAGCCGAACGGCACCACCGCGATGAAGCCAAAGACGATCGCCGCCAGGCCGTAGCCGCTGGTGGCCAGCGCCGTCTGCATGCCCAGCGCCCAGCCGCGATCGGCGGCGCTGACCTCCTCGGCCAGAATCACCAATGACACCGTCGCTTCGGCGCCACTGAAGGCGCGCGCGAGAAATTGCGCGCCCATGAAGCTCCGTTGATTCGGCGCGATCGCGGTCAGTCCGGTGAACAGCGTGTAGCCGATAATCGTGTAGAGCAGAAGCCGCCGGCGGCCAATCACGTCGGCGAGCGGAGCTATCAGGATGGCGCCCAGGTAGCCCAGGCGCACAACGGAGAGCAGTCCGCCCAGGCTGCCTTCGGCGATCGCGAGGCTCTTCTGAATCTGCTTCAGGGCGAGGCTCAGCAGGGCGCCGTCATAGGTGTCGAAGAATCCGGCCGTCGTCGAGATGCCGAAGACGCGCCACTGGCGGCGATTGAACGGCGGAAACTGTCGCGCCAGGAACGGCAGGCGCGCGCGATGCGTTGCGGCGTAATCGTCCGTGGACGGCGGCACGCGCGTCTCAACCGGCGTACTCATGCGCGGTTCTAGCTGATCTCGAGATGCAGCTCGGCGAGTCCGCGCAGGAAATATGATCCTTTGTAGGTCAGCTCCGGTTGGGGGTTGGCGAAGCGCAGGCGCGGAAAGCGCTCGAGCAGGGCGCCGAACGCCACCGCCGCCTCGAGCCGGGCGAGGGCCGCGCCGAGGCAGTAGTGAATCCCATGGCCGAACGACAGATGGTCGTTCGGTTCGCGCGTGATCACGAAGCGCTCGGGATCGCTGAATTGTGCGGGGTCGCGATTCGCCGCCGCCACCACCACGAAGACCGGCGTTTGCGCCTTGATCTCGACGCCGCTGACGACCGTATCAACCCTGGGCAGTCGCACGGTTGATTGCGCCGGCGGATCGTAACGCAGCATCTCTTCAATCGCGCGCGGCAGCAGTGCGCGATTTTCGCGCAACAGCGCATATTGTTCCGGATTGCTCAGCAGGGCGAGCGTCCCGTTGCCCAGCAGATTGGTGGTGGTCTCGTTGCCGGCGAGCAGCAGGAGGATCACGAACGCGACCAACTCCTCTTCCGTCAGGGCGTCGGCTTCGTCGCGCGCGCTGACCAGCGCACTGACCAGATCCGTGCCGGGCCGCTCGCGACGCCTGGCGATCTCGCCGACGAAAAATTCGGTCAGCGCCTTGAAAGCTTCGACCACTGAGGCGGGGAGCGGCATGCCCGGCGGCGTGTTGTCGGACTCGATAATCCGATCCGACCAGTGTTTGAAGCGTTCGTAATCGGCGGTCGGCACGCCGAGCATCTCCGCGATTACCATCACGGGCAACGGGACCGCGAGGTCAGCCATCAATTCGCAGCGGCCGCGCTCCGCGACCTTATCCAGCAGGCGCGCGGTGAATTCGCGGATGCGCGGGGTGAGGTCGTTGATCCGCTTCGGCGTGAAGGCGCGGCTTATCAGTTTGCGCAGCCGCGTATGGGTCGGCGGATCGGCGAACAACAGCCGCTCCGCGTTGCCGAAGACCTCCTTGCGTTCCATCGGGCGCACGTCGCTCGAAAAGTGTTCGGGATCGCGCAGGATCGTGAGCGCGTCGACATAGCTGCCGACCAGCACGATCGGCACGAACATCTCGATTGGGCTGGGCGGCTTGCCGATAAAGGCTTTGTAATGCTGGTAGGGATTGGCGCGAAAAGCGGCGTCCCAGGGATTGAAATAAATGTCTGTGCTCATCGGCGCTCCTGATCTTGCGACGCGGCGAAGCGCGCGCATCGATGCGGCTCATCTGACTGAACCGTGGTTCAGCGGCTGAGCCGATTATCCTCGCCGGTCAGCGACCTTGGAAGCGCGGTTGGCGCTTTTCGAGGAAGGCCCTGACGCCTTCCTTGTAGTCTTCGCTGTCGAAACACTGCGCGACCATCGCGGCAATCTTCGGCATATCGCGGTCGGCGGCGTCCTTAAGGCCTTCGCGGATGATGGCTTTCGCCGCGGCCATGGTAAGGGGCGCGTTCGACGCCATCCGCGTCGCATATTCGCGCACGTTGGTCTCGAGTTCGTCCGGTTCGACCAGCCGATTCAAGAGGCCCATCTGCAGCGCTTCTTCCGCGCCGAAGGTTCGCGCCGACATCAGGATGTCGCGCGCGTTCGCGGGACCCGCGATCTGCGAGAGCGAGAGCACGCCATCGAGCGGGTAGGCGAGACCGAGTCGCGCGGCCGGAATCCCGAAGCGTGTGCCGCGCGCCGCGATCCGAATATCGCACGAGAGCGCGACCTGCAGTCCGCCACCCATGCAGATTCCGGCGATCATCGCGATAACCGGCTTGGGACTCATCGCGAGCGCGCTGGTCGCGCGGGCCGGCATCGCGCGATATTCGCGCGCCTGCTCAGCGTTCGCGCGATGGGCGGGAAACTCGGAGATGTCGGCGCCCGAGATGAACGCCTCGCGGGTCACGCCGCGCAGGATAATCACGCGCACGGCGTCGTCGGCGTTCAGTTCTTCCATCGCCGCGACGATTCCTCGCCAGGCCGCGAAATTAAGTGCGTTGCGCTTCTCGGGTCGGTTGATCACGATCCAGCCGAGCGGCGCTTCGTGTTCGACCAGGACCGGATTTTCTGCCGCAGGGTTGCTTATCGCCGATGCCATCTGCTGCTCCATAGGGCGGGGGGATTTCCCGCTGCTGCCCTAGACTTTGAGCACATTTGCGCCCGGCCTGAAAGCGTCGCGCTCAGGCGCGATTACGCCCGCCTGCAGCGCGCGGCCGGACTCCCTGCTATTGCGGGCGAAACCAGGTGGTGTTGTTCGTATTCAAGGCGCCGGTGAGCGAAGTGCCAGCGAAAAAATTCGACCAGAGCGTCCCGATCTGGGTGTAGCCGGGAAGGCGATAGTGAACATAGGTGTCGTTCGGATTGTTTTCCATCTGAAAATCGGTTTTCGGCCAGACCGTGCCTTCGCTGTTCGCCGTCGTGCCTGAGGCCCACGAGTACGGCCCCCACAGCAATACGGGCGCCGCATCATATGAGAGATCGCCGGCTTCCGAATTCTCGGCGCCGCCATTGTCCGCCTGCTCTATCTGCGCGCCGATGAGAAACTGCACGGTGAAGCCGTATTCATAGGCGAACGGCTCGGGCTGCAGGCCCCCGGTCGCCCATCCGCCATAGGCGCGGGACGTCAGATACATCAGTTGCAGATTCGGGAAATGGGTATGCACCGCGCGGGCGATATTTCCCAGATGCATCTCGTTGGCGCACGCATCGACCGACTTTTCGTCGCCCGCCACGCACGGCGAGTGGTTGAGCTTCGCCATCGTCGCGCCTTTGGGCGGGTTGCCAGTTGCCGTTTCCATCAGGATTACTTCGACCTGGGCATCGGTCAGATTCGCACCGGTCACGACGGATTCGCAGTTGGTCCAGACCGTATTGGTGAACGGCGTGTCCCATAGCTGCGTGGTTTTGCCCGGTTGCGCGCAGACGATCATATAGACTGACGGGTCGACCGTCGGCGCCGCGCCTTGTTGTGCGTTATAAACGTTTGCCGCGAAGGTGCCCTTAACGCACTGCGAATAATTCGCCGGCGCGATATAGCCTGCGTTGTGATTACCTCCCGAGCACGCGCCCTGCACGGTGTTCGAGAAGCCGAGGATCATGAAACCGATTTTCCCGCTGCCCCCTTCGGCGCAGCTCCCGCTCGGCGGCATCCCGTTGTTGCACAGTGGCACCACCTTGAAGGCCGCATTCGCGGCGGCTGCGGCGTGCGCCGGCGAGGCCGTCGCGAGGGAATTGGTGCCCTGATAGAGTCCGAGTTGGAAATTGAAGTTGCCTGGATTGAAAAAACCGGACGGATTATCGATTAAGGCGGTCGCCGAAAAAACCGCCTGAACCGAACGCGGCCTGAACGCTATCAGGCCAACCAGAACCACGATCGCGAGCAGTCTTCTCCTGTCCATCCGCAGTCTCCGCTTTGAGCTCCCCCGAGCAAATAAGGACTAAGATAGCGACGTTTCGTAGATAGGTGACTCCAAGGCATATATGTACCTAATTATGCCCGTGATTACAATGCTATGCTTAGACAAGCCTAAATAAACCTAAATAATCAAAAGATGCGGCTTCCGCGGACAAAGAAGGCGAGTAGCGGTGATATAGTCCCTCAGGGCGAGATTGAAGGCGACCCCTGCTTGCACCACCAGGCCGAGGCGTCGGATGGCAACAGTTATCGGCAGGATCGCGAGGGGGGCTGCCGTCGCGCGACGAGCTTAGCTGGCCCGCCTATTCGACGCTCTTATCCGTCCCATCGGCGCCGTTGCCATTCCCGTCGGCTTCTTCTTCACGCTCGGCCAGACGCGAAACGGCGCGGACGTGCTCGCCGGCTTCGAGCCTGACGAGATGGACGCCCTGGGCGTTGCGCCCGGTGATACGGACCTGCTTGACGTTGAGGCGGATAACCTTGCCCTGGTCGGTAATCAACACGACCTGATCGTCGCTGCCGACCTGAAGCACGCCGACCACCTTGCCGGTGCGTTCCGTCACGTCCATCGTGATAACGCCCTTGCCGCCGCGATGGGTGAGGCGGTATTCCGAGGCCGGAGTGCGTTTGCCGAAGCCGTTTTGCGAGGCGGTCAGCAGCGTTTCGTCGTCGCGAGCGACCGCGATCGAGACCACTTCGTCGGCCGGCTGATTCTTCGCGCCGCTTTCGAGCTCCATCCCGGCAACGCCGTAGGTGCCACGGCCCATCGCGCGCACCTCTTCCTCCTTGAAGCGGATCGCCTGGCCTTCGCGGGTCGAGAGCACGATTTGCTGATTGCCGTCGGTGATGCGGACGCCGATTAACTCGTCACCGTCTTCGAGATTTATCGCGATGATGCCGTTGGCGCGGATATTGGCGAACTGATCGATTTCGGTTTTCTTGACCTTGCCGCGCCGCGTCGCGAAAAAGACGTATTTGCCGGCGGTATCCTTGGGCACCGGGAGGAAGGCCGACAGGGTCTCATCACTGGCGAGGCTCAGCAGGTTGGCGATCGCGCGACCGCGTGCGGCGCGGCCGCCTTCGGGCAATTCGTAGGCTTTCTTCTCGTAAACCTTGCCGGCGCTGGTGAAGAACAACAGACGATCGTGCGTGCCGACCGGCACCAGATGCTCGACGAAGTCCTCTTCACCGGTGGTCGCGCCGATTTTCCCGCGCCCGCCGCGACGCTGCGTGCGGTAGAGCGAGAGCGGCGTGCGCTTGATATAGCCGCCGTGAGTGACGGTGACCAGCACGTCCTCCTCGACGATCAGGTCTTCTATAGAGAAATCACCTTCGGCTTCGACGATCCGGGTGCGGCGCTCGTCGGCAAACTCCTTGCGGATCTCCGTCAGCTCGTCGGCGATGAGCTGCATCAACTCGCGTTCGTCGGCGAGGATTTTGCGCAAGCGCTGGATGGTCTCGGTGATCTCCTTGTGCTCGGCTTCGATCTTGTCACGTTCGAGCGAGGTCAGGCGGCGCAGGGTGAGGTCGAGGATCGCCTGGGCCTGGATTTGGGTGAGCTGAAATTGCGTCATCAGGCCGGTGCGCGCGGTCTCGGAATCCTTCGAGGCGCGAATCAGCCTGATTACCGCGTCGAGATTACGCAGCGCGACGAGCAGGCCCTCGAGCACGTGCAGCCGCGCCTCGGCCTGGCGCAACTCGAACTGCGTGCGGCGGGTCAGCACCTGCCGGCGATGGTTGAGGAACTCGACCAGCAGATCGCGCAGGCTCAACTCGCGCGGGCGGCCCTCATGGATCGCCAGCATGATCAGGCCGTAGCTCTCCTGCATCTGCGTATGGCGATAGAGCTGATTGAGCACGATCTTCGGCTCGGCGTCGCGCTTGAGCTCGATCACGATGCGCATGCCGTCGCGGTCGGACTCGTCGCGCAGGTCGCTGATACCTTCGATACGGCGATCGTTGACCAGGTCGGCAATTCGCTCGATAAGCTTGGTTTTGTTGACCTGGTAGGGAATCTCGCGAACGATGATCGAGGCTTTGCCGCTGCGCTTGTCGGTTTCGATCGCGGCCAGCGCGCGCATGGTCAGGATGCCGCGCCTGTTGAGGTAGGCCTCGCGCACGGTCTGCCGCCCGAGCAGTTGGCCGCCGGTCGGGAAGTCGGGACCGGGAATGATGTCGAGGATTTGCTCGAGCGTCAGCTCGGGATTTTCGATGAGTTTGAGCAGCGCCTCGCAGACCTCGCCCAGATTGTGCGGCGGGATATTGGTCGCCATCCCGACCGCGATACCGTCGGAACCGTTTATCAGGAGATTCGGAATCTGCGACGGCAGGACGCCCGGTTCCTTGTCCGAACCGTCAAAATTGTCAACGAAATCGACCGTCTCCTTGTCGATATCGGCGAGCATCCGCTCGGCCAGCCGCGTCAGACGGCATTCGGTGTAGCGATAGGCCGCCGGGGGATCGCCGTCGATCGAGCCAAAGTTGCCCTGGCCGTCGATCAGCGGGTAGCGCATCGAGAAATTCTGCGCCATCCGCACCAGGGCGTCGTACACCGCGCTGTCGCCGTGCGGATGGTACTTCTTGAGGACTTCGCCGACGACCCCGGCGCACTTCGAATGGCGCCGATTGGCGAGCAGACCCTCGCGGAACATCGCGTAAAGAATCCGTCGATGAACCGGCTTGAGGCCGTCGCGCAAATCCGGCAGCGCGCGCCCGATATTCACCGACATCGCGTAGTCCAGATAGGACTGGCGCATGTCGGCTTCGATCGTCAGCCGCGCGGGTTCGTTACGATGGGGTTCGCTACCGTTGGTGTCTGCCATGTGGTTGTTCGCGCTCGAGCGAGCCGCTTGAGTTTAGCAGATCGATCGCGATCGGCGCGTCAGTCGGCAGGCGCGACCTTGCGGATGGGTCGCGCCGCCCGAACCGCTAGCCTGACAGGTCGGCGGAAGCACGCCCCTGATGCACGTACAGTTGGCCGACAGGCGGTCGGACGTCGGCGGCCGGCGGGCGTATCGCATATTCCAGCGGTCGGAAATGATCCTGATACTGACGTTCGGGATTGTACACGCGGCTGAACTTCCACAGCATCCGGATAAAGTTGGTCTGGCCGCGGGCCAAAAGGCTCGCCGCCTTCGAGCCAGCCTGCCATAAGCCGCGTACGCCCAGATGTTTGCGATTCAGCACCTGTTGGGTCGCCACCAGCTCCTCGTAGAAGCGCTTGAGCGGCAGGCGCGTCGGCAGCACCGCGTGCTGAATATCGAACAGCCGATAGTCGAACGTCGCGAGCTTTGGCACCTCGGTAAACCAGGTTTCGGTCCCGGGATACGGGGTGGCGACGGTCAGATGAACCACCTCCTCGACGCTCGCTGCCCATTCGCGGACGGCGGCGAACCGGGCCTCATCCCAGGCCGGATCGACGATCAGATTGACAGCGACGGTCAAACCGATCTTGCGCGCAATCTCGAGCGCGTCCTCGTTGATGCTTACCTTGGAGCGCTTACGATGCCGCTTGAGACCTTCGTCGTCCATCGCTTCAAGCCCGATGAACATCAGTCGCAGGCCAAGCCGATACCAGTAGGCAAAGACCTCGCGATTGCGGCAGAGGACGTCGGCGCGCGTCTCGAGATAGTACTGCTTGCGGATCCCGCGCCGTTCGATTTCGCGGCCGAGCGCAAAGGCATGCTCGGGATGGATAAACGCGACGTCATCAACGATGAAGGCGTTCGGTTCGCGGATCGACTCGAGGTCATCGGCGGCGGCTTCCGGGGCGGCCTGGCGGTAGCTGCGACCATAGAAGGTCCAGGCGCTGCAGAAGGTGCAATCCCAGGGGCAGCCGCGGGTGAACTCAATTGAAGCGCAGGGGTCAAACGAACCGATAAAATACTTCGAGCGGCGGCGCGCCAGGTCGCGCGCCGGAATGAAACGATCGATTCGATCCATCAGTCGCGGCGGCGGACCCGCGCCGTCCGGCGTAACCACTCCCGGCAAAGTCTTCAAATCACGCTCGCCGAGGGCCTCGATCAGTTGGGCGGCAATCGCCTCTCCTTCGCCGCGCACGACGCAGTCGATCGCGCCGTCGGCATGCATCAGCAGCTCGTCGGCGACAAATGACGCGCTATGCCCACCGACGAAAATGAAGACCGACCGATCTTTCGCCTTGAGCGTTTTGGCGAGGTCCACCACCTCGGGCAGGTTCGCCAGATAATTGAGTGAAAAGGCGACGGCGCGCGGTTTGAAATCGTCAAACTCGGCGAACAGGTCCCTGGCGGTAAAGATCTGCAGATCGAGCAGCCGCAGATCGTGCCCGGCCGCCCGCAACGCGGCGCCGACGCGTTCCAGTCCGAGCGGTTCCAGACGCAGATAGATTTCGCTGTACATCAGCGGGGAGGGATGGACCAGCAGGATACGCATCGCAGGTCTCCACAGGTTGTGTCGTAGCCGTACTTCTTGCGCGCTCTCGGCGAGGCGCCGCCGGCGCCTCGCCGAGAGCAGAGGTATTCTACGCTATCCGAGCGGTCAGGGCATCAGCGTCGGAGCTCTTCCGACGGCCCACGAAGTTCCGCGGGTTGCGCTCAGGCCGGCAGCGCGGCGCGGTCAGCCACCGGCGCGGCGAGCAGCTCGTCGACCAGCCGTTCGACGCGCGTGCCTTTGAAGAAGTCCGGGTTCATATCGGTCTTGGCCCGCACCGGATTGACGAAGACGAAGTCGCGGAAATCGTCCTCGCTGATGAGCCCATGCTCGACCAGCTCCCAGGCCTCCGCGGCGGCATCGCGCATGTCGGGAAGATCGAAGTGGCCCAGGTCGGAGCTGTAGATCGCATTGAGCCGCGCGCCCATCGGATTGAGTCGCGCGTTGAAGGCGAGCGCCGTCAGACGATCGTCGCCTTCGCAGCCGAAGAAAAAATGGGGGACGAAACGCTGGCGGATGTCGGCTTTGGTCTCGATCCCGGCCTGCAGCCATTCATCGATATCGCGTTGATCGCTGGGGTTCTCCTCCCACGAGCCCCACAGCAGTTGCGAGCGGTCCTGACCCAACTGCGCGATGATCTCGGGCCGGTAGTCCGACCCGTACTCTTTGAACAGCCGCTCGAGCAGCGCCTCATCGAGATGACGCGGATTGAAGTTCTGCGCGACCTCACGATTGTGCTTTTCCCAATGTCCCACCAGGTCGGCGTAAAGCCCGCAGGCCCATCCGGCTCCGCCTTCGAGGAACGAACAGCGCAGGGCGGGGAAGCGCCGGGTCACGCCGCCGAAAAACATGGCCTTGCAGATAGCTTCCGCCGAGGCCGCGAAGTGCCCGATATGGTTATGCATGAAATTCGAGATCGAGCCGCGAAAACCGAAGCCCGCGCTCGGCGAATGGAAGGCCGGCGCGACCTTCAACTCGACGCAGCGGCGCCACACCGGATCGTAATCATAGGCGCTGTCGAGGCAGAGCGTATCCATCCAGAAGCCCGGTCCGCCGGCGAGCGGTCGCCGCACCCATCCCGCCATCAGAATCGATTTCAGGCGGAGCGCGCCGATCGCAAAATCGAGTTCGGCCAGCGCTTCCTCCGGCGTATGCATCGGGATGAGCGCCACCGGCGTCATGCGATCGCGGTACTCGCGGAAGAGATCGGCGTGGAGCATGTTGTAGGCGCGGCATGCCGCCCCTCGCAGCTCATCGTCCGGCAGATGGAGCGCGAGCATCCCGATACTCGGGTAGATAATCGTGTAGTCGAGGCCCATTTCGTCGAGCCGTTGATAGAGCAGCCTGGGCAACGAGCTGGTGGCGCGATCGAGGGTGTTGCGCGTCGGATGGACCCACCAGTGCGGACGCGGCACGCGATGGCGTTGCCGCTCTTCCGGCGTGAGTCGATACCAGCGGAATTTGAAAGGGCTGTCCGGCAGCGCTTTGAAGCGCTCGACCGCCTGGTTGCCGGCCACGGTCCTCAGATAATCGAACAGGGCCGGCTCGAACTCCGCGATATGGCCGTCGGAGTCGATTATCGGATGGTGCAGGCGTTCACGAATCGCCGCCGAGCGTGATTTTTCCGCCATGGCCGCTCTCCTTATTCATCATCGGGGCGGTCGTAATCGGCGAAGGCGCTGAGATCGGCCATCGGCAGACCGAAAGCGCTCTTGCCGAGAAATTCGAGCGACTCGTCACTGTCGAACGGATGGAACAGGCCGGCGCGCACGTCGCGCAGGTAGCGTTCGAGTGGCAGCCGGCGAAAGTATGAAGCGCCGCCGACGGCCCGCTGCGCCAGATCAACCACGCGCACCGAGTTTTCGATCGCGACCATGCGCGCGGCCACCGCCTTGCGCGCCCAGGTGGCGCCATCGTCGACTTCGAGATCGGCCGCCGCCTTCCACATCACGGCGCGCGCGGTTTCGATCAGCAGGTCCATCTCGCCGATCTTGTTATATACGGCCGGCAGATGGCTCATCGGATAAGGCAGCGGATAACGCGGCCGATCACGCATGAAATCGACGGTAAAGTTGCGCGCCGCCACGGCGATACCGATATACGGCGCGCCGATCGTGAACGGCGCCTTGGCGAAAATCCGCGTGATCCGTCCGCTGCGCGAGACCGAGCGCGTGAGGACGACGTCGCTTTCCTTGACGAAGGCGTCCTTGAGCTCGGAACTGCGCGAGGCCGACGCCCGCATCCCCATCACGTACCAGTCATCCTTGAACTCGAGGCCCGGAGTCTCCTTGGGCGGGATAAAAAATGTGATGATGGTCGGACCCTCCGGCGCGTCCTGCCACGTCGCCTCGGCGAAATAGAGGTCGAGCGCGATACTCTGCGTGCTGAAGATCTTGCGGCCGTTGACGATCCATCCGCCGTTGACGCGCTTGGCGGTCGCGCGCGGGCGCAGGACCAGCACCGAGTTGTCCGGCTCGGAGCCGGAGCCGCCGCAGATGAGGCGCTCGGCGGCGATACGGCGCAGCTTTTCTTCGACGTTGGGACGCTTGAACTTGCGCCACAGATCGATCATCAGACCAATCACGTTGAAGTGCATATTGATGGCGAGCGCCGTCGCCCCGCAGCCCTGCGCCAGCCGCTCCTGCGCCTTGATCCGCTCGAGCATCGTCGCCCCGAGGCCGCCGAGCTCGGTGGGAATGATGAGCGTGGTATAGCCGGTCTCCTTGAGGCGGGCGTAGTTCTCGAAGGGAAACGCCTCCTCCTGATCGTACTTGGCGGCGCGCGGCGCGAACTCATCGGCAAGCTTGCCGGCCAGATCCAGAAAGCGTTGCTCGCGCTCGGTGTGATGCTGATTCATCGCTTGGCCTCCGACCCGTGACGCCGTTTGGAAACGGTCTGTCCGCTGCCTCGGAGCATAGGCCCAATCGAGGGAATTCTGCCAGCGTAACCGCCAATCCGGTTGCGCCATCACGAATGGCGCACGATCGCGGCCATAGCTTCCGCCGGCCTGCGCTGCTAAAAGCCGCTGGTATGAACAAGCTGCTGGGCCTGATTTGTGTCTGCGCCGTCGCGCTGATTTCAGGGTCGCGGGCGGCCGGCGCCGCGAGCGCCGGGGCGTCCCCGGAACAGATCCTGCGGCAACTCCTCGAGGGCAATCAGCGCTTCGTCAACCGCGCGCTGACCCATCCGGACGCGACCCCGTCCGCCGCCGCGCAGCATCCCCTGGCCGTGATTCTCTCGTGCGCCGATTCACGCGTGCCGCCCGAACTGATTTTCGACCAGGGCGTGGGTCGGCTATTCGTGGTTCGCGCCGCCGGTAACACCTATGATCGGCTGGGCCTGCAAAGCATCGTTTACGCGATCGCGCACCTCGGCACGCGTCTCGTCCTGGTGATGGGCCACGATCAATGCGGTGCGGTCGCTGCAGCCGTCAAGGCGTATCCCAAACCGGGGACCGGCCCGATGCTCGAAAATATCTATCCGGCGATCGCGGCGGTCAAAGGCGCTCCGGGCGATGAGCTCGCCAACGCCATCGACATGAATGCCATCCTGACCGCGCGGCGGCTCGCCGACGAGCCGGAGCTTGCGGCCAAGGTCAAATCCGGCGAGGTGAAAATCCTGCCCGCGCGTTACAGCCTCGCGACCGGTGCGGTGCGGCTACTACCGGCGCATTGAGGGCGCGGCTTACTTGGCGGTGCGCGGCCGTCGGCGCGGCCGCGGTTTCGCGCCGCCCTCGGCTACGGGCGCGCCGCCGCGTTCGGCCGCCATCCGATCAACCTTCATGCTCAGATTGACGAGCTGCGAGCTCAGTGTGTCGAGCCGCGTCTTGAGGTCGCGCACGTCGCGTTTCGAGGGGATATTGACAAAATCCAGGACCGTCTCGACATTGCGATCGAAACTCTGCTTGTTGGCCATCAGGCGCTGACCGG
This sequence comes from Pseudomonadota bacterium, assembly GCA_021325355.1. Classification (GTDB taxonomy): domain Bacteria; phylum Desulfobacterota; class Binatia; order Binatales; family Binataceae; genus JAJPHI01. The sequence goes on along the minus strand of JAJPHI010000006.1, from coordinate 2,147 downwards.
CGCGACCGAGCCCTTTGCGCAGCCGCTCGCTCGCCATCACCTCGTTGAAGAAGCTCGACAGCCCCTCTTCGCTCATCTGTCGGAGTTTCGCCATGATGCTGTCAACTTCACGTTGCGCCATCTCTCGACTATAGCTAGAGGTCTCTGCTGGGGCCAAGATGACCACGCTGGCGACGGTACTTGCCATCACCTCCGGGTTTTTCCTTGCGCGCTTTCCGGAAGCGCCGCTCAAGCTGATTGCGACTTCGCTCGCGATCGACGCGGCGCTGGCGCCGCTCATCGCGGTGATCGCCGCGCGGCGCGGCCGCCAATGGCCGCTCTGGGCAGTGGTCGGATTTCTGTTTGGCGCCTGGGCGCTGCTTTGCATCCTGCTGTTGGGTCCTCCGCGGACCGCCAGTCATAACGGAACGTCGCCACCGGCCGAGGCGGCCTAGCGCCGGCGCCGCACGCGACCGCTCGTTGACCTGACCGGCGGGCCATGCGAAACAGAGAGGCGTCCTGCCGGTAATCCAGCAGACCGGCACGTCGGAGGATCGCGGAGCGAACTTGAGCATGGAGCACAAAATCGGATTCGGACTTTTTTCGCCGGCCGCCGGCCTGACCTTCAAAACGATCGCCGAGCGCGCCGCGACTATCGAAAAGCTTGGCTATCATTCGATCTGGCTGACCGATCATTTCTGGAATCGCGGGGTGCCAGATGCCGACGTGCTCGAATGCACCACCACGATGAGCGCGCTGGCCGCGCTCACCAGCCGGCTGCGGATCGGCACGCTGGTCCTCTGCAATTCGTTTCGTAATCCGGCGATGCTCGCCAAGGTGCTCGCGACCATCGACAATATCAGCGGCGGGCGCCTCGAAATCGGTCTCGGGGCGGGCTGGATGGAAGAGGAATATCGCGCTTACGGTTATGAATTTCCGACCCTGGGGACGCGGCTTCGCCAGCTCGACGAGGGCGTGCAGATCCTCAAGGCGATGCTGACGGCGAAGCAGGCGAGTTTCGAGGGTCGTTATTACAAGGTCACCGACGCCTACAACAATCCGCAGCCCCTCCAGAAACCCCATCCGCCCATCACGATCGGCGGCAGCGGCGAAAAGGTGATGCTCAGGATCGTCGCCAGATATGCCGACCGCTGGAACTGTCCGGCGGGCTACCGCAGCTTCGAGCAGAAACTCAATGCGCTCAAGCATCATTGTGAAGCCGTCGGTCGCGATATCAGCTCGATCAATATCTCTGAGCAGCTTGAAATCTGCCTCGGCAAGACCGACGCCGAGGTCGAGCAGAAAGCGAAGATCGCGCAACGGCTGCCGTTCTGGCGCACGGCCATCAAGGGCACGCCCGCACAGGTCATTCCGCAGTTGCGCGAGCGGATCGACCGCGGCGTGCAGTTTTTCACGATCATCTTCGGCGATATGAACAGCGCCGAAAGTATCGATCTGTTCGCGCGCGAGGTGATGCCGGCTTTCGCCTGAAGACTTTCGCCGCGCCGCGCGATCGGTAAGCGGCGCGATCGATAACCGGACAGGCCCGTTTCGATCTATAACCTAAGCGCCGCGACGGCGGAGGTATGAACGCTGCTTAAGGAGGACAACGACGATGCCGCTCTATCTCGATGAGATCTATTTCAACGACGTCAAACGCGCGCATGAGACCATCAGCGGAGCTATCAAAAACGGCTTCCCCACCGGTGTCACCCTCAAGGCCGGTCCCTGGTTCTCCAACGAGGAGAACAAGGTCGTGCTGGTGCTCGATATCCAGGACCATTCGTTGACCTTCGGTCCGTTTACCGGCGCCGTAAAGAGCGGCGCGGTCTCGCGGCGGCGGCTGACGCCAATCGTCGATTGGGAGACCGCGGGCAAGGTCATCAACGGCTAGGTCCGACGGCCGCGACCCCCACCCGCGCTGCCGACTGCCGCAGGACGGCTTGCGGCGCGGATGAGCCGCCGCGGATCCGCAAAGAAAAACGGGGAGCGCCGCAGCGCTCCCCGTCGAGTCAACGCGGCGTTTGACCGCGTCGGTTACATCATTCCGCCGGGAGGCATCGCCGGAGCAGCCGGCTTCTCCTCGGGCTTCTCGGCCACCATGCACTCGGTCGTCAGCAGCAGGCTCGCCACTGAGGCGGCGTTTTGCAGGGCGCTGCGCACGACTT
>JAJPHI010000008.1 GCA_021325355.1 Pseudomonadota bacterium | reverse complement strand
TGACGGTCGAGCATCGGCGCGACGATGGCTCGATCGCCGGCGTGCCGGTCCGCCTGCTCGATTTCGATGATCCGGACAACAACGATTGGCTGGCGGTGAATCAGTTCACCGTCGATGAGGGGCAGCATAAGCGGCGCGCCGATGTGGTGGTCTTCGCAAATGGCTTGCCGCTCGCGATTATCGAACTCAAAAATCCCGCCGATGAACAGGCGACAATCTGGAGCGCGTTCAACCAGCTTCAGACCTACAAGAACGAAATCGCGTCACTGTTCCGCTGGAACGAGCTGATGATCGTCTCCGACGGCGTCGAGGCGCGAGTTGGCTCGCTTACTTCCGATCGGGAGCGCTTCATGCCCTGGCGCACGATCGACGGCAAATCCCTCGCGCCAGCCACGGTGCCGCAATTGCAGGTGGTAATCGAAGGCATCTTTGATAAGCGTCGCTTCCTGAGCCTGCTCCGCCACTTTATCGTCTTCGAAGATGAAGGTTCCGGCAAGGTTAGCAAGAAAATCGCCGGCTACCATCAATTCTACGCCGTCAACAAGGCTATCGAAGCGACTATCCAGGCGTCGCACGCAACGGGCGACCGGCGCTGCGGGGTGATCTGGCATACGCAGGGCTCGGGCAAGAGCCTGACGATGGTTTTCTACGCGGGCCGGCTCGTGCTGCATCCCGCGATGGAGAACCCGACGATCGTTGTGCTCACCGACCGCAACGATCTTGACGACCAGCTTTTCGGCACGTTCTCGCGATGCGGCGATTTGCTGCGGCAGGCGCCAGCGCAGGCCAACAGCCGGGCCGAACTGCGCCAGATGCTCAAGGTCTCTTCCGGTGGCATCGTTTTTACCACTATTCAGAAGTTTTTCCCCGAAGAAAAAGGCGATCGCCATCCGCGGCTCTCTGACCGGCGCAATATCGTTGTGATCGCCGACGAGGCCCATCGGAGCCAGTACGATTTTATCGACGGTTTCGCCAAGCACATGCGCGACGCGCTGCCGAACGCGTCGTTCATCGGCTTTACCGGAACGCCGATCGAGCTTGCCGACAAAAACACGCGCGCGGTCTTCGGCGATTATATCGATATCTACGATATACAACGGGCCGTCGAGGACGGCGCGACCGTGCCGATTTACTATGAGAGCCGGCTTGCCAAGCTTGAGCTAAAGCCCGAGGAGCGGCCGAAGATCGATCCGGAATTCGAGGAGGTGACCGAGGGCGAGGAGATCGAGCGCAAGGAGAAGCTCAAAACCAAGTGGGCGGCGCTTGAGGCGCTGGTCGGAACGGAGAAGCGGATAAACCTTATCGCGCGCGATCTGGTGAATCACTTCGAAGAGCGGCTTGAGGCGCTGGACGGCAAGGCGCTGGTTGTCGCCATGAGCCGGCGGATCTGCGTTGACCTCTATAACGCGATCGTCAGGCTGCGGCCGAATTGGCACGACCCCGACGACGCCAGGGGGGCGATCAAAATCGTCATGACCGGTTCCGCCTCGGACCCGCCCGAATGGCAGCCGCACGTTCGCAACAAGGCTCGCCGGCTGAAGCTCGCGGATCGCTTCAAGGACCCGAACGACCCGCTGAAGATGGTTATCGTGCGGGACATGTGGTTGACCGGTTTCGACGCTGGGCCGCTGCATACGATGTACGTCGATAAGCCGATGCGCGGGCATGGCCTGATGCAGGCGATCGCGCGGGTGAATCGGGTCTTTCGGGACAAGCCGGGCGGCCTGATCGTCGATTATCTCGGCCTCGCCGAGCAACTGAAGCGCGCGCTCGCTACTTACACGGAGAGCGGTGGTAAGGGCGACGCCGCAATCGACCAGCGCCAGGCGGTAGCCGCGATGCTTGAAAAGTACGAAGTGTGTTGCGGCCTCTTTCACGGCTTCGATTGGTCGCGCTGGAAGTCCGGCACGCCACCGCAGCGTCTGGGCCTGTTGCCCGCGGCGCAGGAGCATATCCTCGCCCAGGACGACGGAAAGAGCCGCTTCCTCGATGCGGTGGCGCAGCTGTCGAAGGCGTTTGCGCTTGCGGTGCCGAGTGACGAGGCGTTGCGGATTCGCGAGGATGTCGGATTCTTCCAGGCGGTGCGCGCCGGACTGGTGAAACTTTCAAGCGGCAGCGGCAAACCGCCGGATGAAATCGAGCACGCGATACGCCAGCTCGTCTCGCGCGCGGTCGCGTCCGACCAGGTTATCGATATCTACTCGGCCGCGGGCTTGAAAAAGCCCGACCTATCGATTCTGTCGGACCGTTTTCTGGAGGAGGTGCGCGGGCTGCCGCAACGCAACGTCGCGGTCGAACTGCTGGCGCGTCTTCTGAGGGACGAAATCAAGACGCGCCGGCGCAAAAGCATCGTTCAAGCGCGTTCATTCGCCGAACTGCTCGACCAGGCGATCCGGAAATGTCAAAACCGGCTTATCGAGACGGCGCGAGTAATCGAGGAGCTTATCGCGCTCGCCAAGGAGATGCGCGAAGCGCAGCGGCGCGGCGAGAATCTCGGGCTGAGCGAGGACGAAGCGGCCTTCTATGAGGCGCTCGAAGTGAACGACAGCGCGGTCAAGGTGCTGGGCGACGATACGCTAAAGCAGATCGCGCGCGAGCTGGCCGATACCGTGCACCGCAATACCTCGATCGATTGGACGATCAGAGAGTCAATCCGCGCCAAGCTTCGGGTGATGGTCAAGCGCATACTGCGCAAGTATGGCTACCCACCCGACAAGCAGGAAAAGGCGACCCAAACCGTGATCGAACAGGCGGAACTGCTCTGCGCCGACGCCGCGTGATTCTCAGCTGCGAATCGAGCGTTTTTGTTGAGCAGTTTTCGATTAGCGCGAGTAATTGGTCTCCAACTTCTCAAGTTCCGCGCGAAGCCGATCCGCTACGAACATCTTGAGCAGCGATTGATACGGCACGTCGCGCTTGTTCGCGAGCTGCTTTAACCGAGCGAGCATCGGCTTCGGCAGCCTGAGCGAGATCGTTTGGGACGATGGCTTCAGGTTCGGCAGCGAGGCGCGCTTGGCCCGGCGCCAGTCGATGAAGTCGGTGGAATCGTGCCTGGCCCAGAACTCGCGTTCAGCGTCTTCGTTCTTGAATCGCGGTATCGGCTTTTTCATGATTCGTTGTAAACCTTGCGCTCCTTTCGGCTCATATCGCGAGCCGAAATCACCCGAATTCGCCGCGCCCGGAGCGTGACTACCACGAACAGCCGCCGGCCAGCGTCGGTCTGGCCCAGCGCATAAAACCGTTCTTCCCGCTCCGAATGTTTCTCGTCCTCGCCAACGATTAGCGGCCGGTTGAAAAATAACTCCTCGCACTCCGTCGGCGTCACGCTGTGGCGTTCCCAGATCTTGGCCGAATTGCCGGCATCCCGTTGGAAGCCTTCGCAGTCGCCAAGCCTTTCCTCCCAGCCCATCCTAGCAGTTACTGTATATTACGAGAACATACGCTGAGAGACCACCGAATCCGCGTGTTAACAGCCTCGCCTCGCAACCCCCTTGCGCTGCTGCGCTCAAGGCCGCCGCGCCATCCCTGAACGGGAGCGCTTGCGCTTGTCACGGCGCCCCTGAATTGCTCCGCCGCGCTCATTGGCGGCGTCGCTTCGCTCCGCATCGAGTCCTTTCCGCCCTCCCACTCTCAATCAGGAGTGAAGAGCGGGAGGACGGAAAAAAGGTTCGGATTTTTACGAACCAAGCCGCGCCCTGCCGCTTGCGCGGAAGCGGGCGCCGAAGAAGGAGCGGAGCGACAATGAACGCGTACGAAATCGTAACCGAGCGGATCGTCAGGCTGCTGGAGCAGGGCGTCATTCCGTGGCGCCGGCCGTGGAGCGCGGGCGGCGCGCCGCGCAACCTCGTTTCCAGGAAAGTTTACCGTGGCGTCAATTTCTTCCTGCTCTCGGCGACGAAATACGTCTCGCCCTACTGGCTCACGCTCAAGCAGGCCAACGAGCTTGGCGGCCAGGTGCGCAAGGGCGAGCATGGCGAGATCGTGGTCTTCTGGAAGGTCGATCACGGCACGGACAAGCAGGACGAGAGCGAAGCCGACGCCGAGACCATCGAGGAAAACGAAAAGTCCCGCCGGCGTTTCGTCCTGCGGTTCTACCGGGTTTATAACCTCGAACAGTGCGAATTGCCGCAGGCGGTCATCGACAAGCTGCCGAAGATCGAGACCTATCGGCACGATCCGATCGAAGCCGCCGAGCG
>JAJPHI010000026.1 GCA_021325355.1 Pseudomonadota bacterium | reverse complement strand
TTCAAATCCCTTCACTCACCCCATCCTTCTTGCTAAAAGTTCTGCCTCGCGTAGTTTCCCGCGATGGGCCGTTAGCTCAGTTGGTAGAGCAGCTGACTCTTAATCAGTAGGTCCGGAGTTCGAATCTCCGACGGCCCACCAAATTCAAACCAAGCCTGGTTAGCCGCCTGAATCCCGGAAGACCGGGAAAGCGAGCGGCATCCCAAAGCGGCGAATGAGATCGCCATTGACTCATTCAGGTTTGAGCCGTTCCGCTTAGCCTGCGTCAGAACCAGCCGTGCGCGCCGCCGTGTCGTCTGCAGAAGAATCTGCGAGAGACTCGCCCTTGGCGGTCGCCGGAGTCGGCCGGCGCCTGACCCCTGACGCACCGAGCAGACCCGGCATCTCTTCCTGGCAGATCTTCAGGAAGTTGCGCTGCATCCCGGTCAGTTGGGCGCCATGATGATACGCCAGGCACCATTGCCGAAACACGCCGCCGGCGCCCAAGGGTATCGCCGCGAGTTCGCCGCGCTCGACTTCCGCGTGCACTGACCATCGCGGCGCCACCGTCATGCCGTGGCCGCCAAGGGCAAGTTGTTTGGCCAGATCGAGATCATCGGTTTCGACGATTATCTCAGGAAAAACCCCGGCCTCGATTAGAAAGGCGTCCCACGCAGCCCAGAGTTTGTTCCCAGGGTTCGGAACGATCAGCGGCTGTCCCCGCAGGTCTTTCGCCGCCAAACGATCGCGTCCGGCAAGCGCATGGTCCGGAGCAATTATGGCGAGCAGTTCGTCGCGTCCGAGCTGCACCATCCCGAGCGATTTCTGCCTGACTGGATACGGCAGCAGCGCGAGATCGAGCTCACGATGAGCGAGGCGCGCCGCCATCGAATCCGGATCCGCCGTCATCACGGACAGCGCGATTCCCGGAAAACGGACGTGAAAGATGCCGAGGACCTCCGGCAGCAGCGAGTGACAGAAGAGCGCCGGCGCGCCGATCGCCAGATGACCGGTAGCGGTCTTGGAATGTTCGGCAAGGATTCCTCTGACCCGGTCGAGGTTCTCGATCACCTGGCGGGCGCACTGCAGAAAGATCTCGCCGGCCGTGGTTAAGCCGACGAATTTGTTCGAGCGTTTCAGCAACTGCACACCCAGGCCGCGTTCCAACGCGATTACCTGCTGGCTGACCGACGATTGCGTCAACCGCAGTTTCTTCGCCGCGCCGGTGAAACTGCGGGTTTCAGCAACCACTCGAAAAGTCCTCAGTAAACGCGTATCCAGTTCCATCGTCTCCACGAATCTTCTCGATTAAAGCGCTTAATGATCTCGTCCGGGTTGCCGCTGCTAATCAAAACTTAGGCGCTTGCCGTTATAAGCGGCAGGAGCCGATACAGCATCCTGCACTGTCCGATCGCGACATCGACGCAACCGCCCTTGTGATCGTTGCATTGTCACCCGTGGCATATGGCTTGCGCTTTCCCATGTGCAAATGCGCGGCCAGATCGATACGGCGGAACGATGGCAGCGATTAGCGGTTGTGATTGCGGGAACGACTAACAAATGAGATCGCCAACCACCGCTACTCATTGTCCATACTGCGCCCTTCAATGCGGCATGAATCTGCTCCGCGACAATGATGCTGTGGCGGTCGTGCCGCGCGAGTTTCCCACCAACAAGGGCGGCCTTTGTCAGAAAGGCTGGACCGCGGCTGAGCTGCTCTCGAGTCCCGACCGTCTGACCTCGCCGATGCTGCGGGATTGCCGACGAGGCAAGCTGCGGCCGGTCTCGTGGGACGAAGCCCTCGGCCGCATCGCGGCAGAGTTTCGTCGTATACAGGGATTGTACGGACGCGACGCCGTCGGCGTGTTCGGCGGCGGCGGACTGACTAATGAGAAAGCCTATCTGCTCGGTAAGTTTGCGCGAGTTGCGCTGCGAACCAGCAATATCGATTACAACGGCCGCTTTTGCATGTCGTCGGCGGCGAGCGCCGGAATTAAGGCTTTTGGCATCGATCGCGGGCTGCCGTTTCCGCTCGAAGATATTCCGCGTAGCGAAGTGATTTTGCTCGTCGGCGCCAATGTTGCGGAGACGATGCCGCCGATTATGCAGTATTTCGAGGCGCAGAAGCGCAATGGCGGGCGGCTGATCGTCGCCGACCCGCGCGCGACCGCCACCGCCCGCGCCGCGCATCTGCATCTGCAGTTGACCCCGGGAACGGACCTCGCACTGGCTAATGGCCTGCTGCATATCGCGATCGCGGAAAAAATGATCGACCACGAGTTTATTGAGCAGCGGACAACCGGTTACGAAAGCGTGCGACGAATCGCTGTTTCATACTGGCCCGAGCGCGTCGCTCGCATAACCGGCGTCCCCGTAAGCCAGCTCTACGATGCCGCGCGTCTGCTGGGACGCGCCCGGCGCGCGATGGTCCTGACCGCGCGAGGTCCCGAGCAACAAAGCAAGTCGGTCGACAATGTTCTCGCGTTCATCAATCTCGCGCTGGCCTTGGGCAAAGTCGGCCGACTGTACTGCGGCTACGGATGTCTGACTGGCCAGGGCAACGGCCAGGGTGGTCGCGAGCACGGACAAAAGGCGGATCAGCTCCCCGGTTATCGGCGGCTCGACAATGCCGAGGACCGCGCGCGGATCGCCGCGATCTGGCGAATCGACGCCGACGCGCTGCCCGGGCCCGGCAAATCGGCGTACGAGATGCTCCAGGATCTCGGCGTCGAGGGCGGTGTTCGCGGGTTGCTGGTGATGGGCTCCAACGTTGTCGTTTCGGCGCCGCACGCGGCGCTGGTTCGCGGACGCCTCGCCGCGCTCGATTTCCTCGCCGTTGCCGACATCTTTTTATCAGAGACCGCCGAAATGGCTGATGTGGTTCTGCCGATCACGCAGTGGGCCGAAGAAGAGGGCACCATGACCAATCTTGAAGGGCGTGTAATCCGGCGCCGTCGCGCCCTCGAGCCGCCGCCCAACGTGCGCTCCGACCTCGAGATCCTGAGCGGACTGGCGCGCCGACTCGGCTGCGCCGAAGGCTTTCCGAGCGAGCCGCGCGCGGTTTTCGAGGAGTTGCGTCGCGCGAGTGCCGGTGGCGCCGCCGATTACTCAGGCATTAGTTATGAACGAATCGAAAGGGAAAACGGCGTATTCTGGCCCTGTCCGAGCGAGGCCCATCCCGGTACCCCGCGGATGTTTCTCGACGGGTTTGCCACGCCCGACCGGAGGGCGCGCTTCCACCCGGTTGAATACCGTTCCGCCGCCGAAGAACCCGACGACGACTACCCGCTCTATCTCACAACCGGGCGCGTGACCGCGCACTATCAATCCGGCAACCAGACGCGGCGCGTCGCTTCGCTGTGCAAGGCGCAGCCCGAACCGTTTGTCGAAATCCATCCCGCAATCGCACAAACCTTCGGCATCGCTGAGAACGATATGGTACGCCTGACGACTCGACGCGGCAGTGCGCTGATGAAGGCGCGCTTCAATCACGCCATCAGGATGGATACGGTTTTCGCGCCCTTCCATTGGGGGAACGGGGGTTGTGCGAATCTGCTGACCAATCCCGCGCTCGATCCGATTTCCCGGATGCCCGAATTCAAAGTGTGTGCCGCAAGGATAGACAAGGTTGTCGCCGCGCATCCCGACGTCGCGTCCGAATATCCATTCAATAGTCAGTAGGCGGAAAAGAGTTATCGATGGAAAATATAAAGTCTCACAAAAGAAAACTAGTCGTGATCGGCAACGGGATGGCTGGGGCGCGTACGGTCGAGGAAATTGTCGCGCGCGGCGGCCGCGAGCAATTTGAAATCTCAGTCTTCGGTGAGGAACCCTACGGCAATTACAACCGTATCCTGCTGTCAAGCGTATTGAACGGCTCGCAGGATTCCTCTGAGATTTTCCTGAATCCGCTGTCCTGGTACGAACAGAATGGAATTGATCTGCATGCCGGCGCGCGCGTCGACGTGATCGCCCGGCCGCACAAGGCGATCCACTGCGACGACGGCAACTGGTATCCCTACGACAAGCTGATCATCGCGACCGGCTCCCGCCCGGCGGTGCCGCCGATTGCCGCCCTGCGCCGGCAGAGCGGAGAGTTTCGGCCCGGAATCTTCGTCTTCCGCACACTTGACGACTGTCGCAGAATTGCCGAATTCGCGGCGAAGTGCCGTCGCGCCGCAGTTATCGGCGGCGGACTTCTCGGTCTGGAGGCCGCGCGCGGCCTGCTGACTCACGGCGTCGAGGTCCACGTTATCCATCTCCCCGGCCATCTGATGGAGCAGCAGCTCGATCAGCAGGCCGCAGCGATTTTGAAGCATACCATCGAGGGAATGGGTATCCGGGTCCATTTGCAGAAGCTCACCAAGGCGGTGCTGGGCGATAACGAAGTCACCGGACTTGCCTTCGAGGACGGCACGACGCTCGACTGCGACATGATCGTTATCGCGACCGGGATCACGCCGAACGCCGAAATCGGCTCGCGCTGGGGCCTTACCACGGAGCGCGGAATCGTCGTGGACGATCAGATGCGGACCTCCGACCCGGACATCTACGCGGTGGGCGAATGCGCACAGCATCGTGGGCGCGTGTACGGCCTGGTCGCGCCATTGTGGGAACAGGCCCGGGTTCTGGCAGACCATCTCACCGGCAGCGACGCCGGAGTCGCTTACCAGGGCTCGAAGCTCGCGACCAAGCTCAAGGTGATGGGAGTCGAGCTTGCCTCGATGGGCGTTGTCGCGGGCGACGGCGAGCAGGACGACGTGGTGCAGTTCATGGAGCCCCGGCGCGGGATTTACAAGAAACTGATTATTCGCGACGGGCGGCTCGCCGGCGGCATCCTGATGGGTGACATCAGCAAGGCCGCCTATCTGATCCAGGCTTTCGATCGCGGCATCAAGCTGCCCGACGAGCGCCTCTCGCTCCTGTTCGACACCGGCGCGCCCAACCCCAAAGTGACCTTTGACGAGATGCCGGCCGAAGTGCAGATCTGCAACTGCAACGGCGTCAAGAAGGGTGAGATCACCGCCTGCGTCGCCGCCGGCAGGCGCAGCGTCAAGAGCGTGATGGAAACGACGCGCGCCGGAACTGGATGCGGTTCCTGCAAATCGCTGGTCGCGGAGCTTGTCGAATGGGCCTGCAAGGGCCAGGTGGACGACGACCCCTCGATTAATTATTACGTCCCGGCCATCCCGATGACCAAACCGGAACTGGTCGAAGCGATTCGCATGCGCGGCCTCAAATCGGTCTCGGCAGTCCTCAATGCGCTCGCCGACGGGCGCGACGATCCCGGGAGCAAGCCCGGACTGGCGTCGCTGCTTCGCACCATCTGGAGCGCCGACTATGAAGACGAGCGTGACGCCCGCTTCGTTAATGATCGGGTTCACGCGAACATCCAGAAGGACGGGACTTTCTCCGTCGTGCCGCGCATTTACGGGGGCGTCACTTCGCCCGCAGAACTGCGGCGGATAGCGGACGTTGCGGAAAAGTACAACGTGCAGATGGTGAAGATCACGGGCGGTCAGCGGATCGATCTGCTCGGCGTCAGAAAGCAGGATTTGCCGGACGTATGGCGCGATTTGGGCATGCCCAGCGGCCACGCCTATACGAAGGCCTTCCGCACCTGCAAAACGTGCGTTGGTACGGAGTTCTGTCGCTACGGTCTTGGCGATTCAACGCAGCTCGGGATCCGGATCGAGAAGCGTTTTCAGGGCGTCGAGTCGCCGCACAAAATGAAGCTCGCGGTCAGCGGCTGCCCGCGCAATTGCGCCGAAGCAACGGTCAAGGACCTCGGCGCAGTGGCCGTCGAGAACGGCTGGCAGGTTTACGTCGGCGGCGCGGCGGGTTCGACGGTGCGCGCCGGCGATCTGCTGGCGACCGTGAAAACCCATGACGACGTGCTGACCCTGATGGGCCGCTTCATGCAGTACTATCGCGAGAACGCCCGCTACGCCGAGCGCAGCTATGGCTTCGTCGAACGCGTCGGCATCGCGCGTCTACGAGCCCTGCTCGTCGACGACTGTGAGAAAACCGCGGCGCGGCTTGATCAGGAAATCGCGGCCGCCGTCGCCGCTTATCGCGATCCGTGGACTGAAGGGCGCGAGCTATACGAACCCACTCAATTCGCCGAGCCCGCGCCGGTCCGAGGCGAAGCCGCGGGTGTTGCAGCGTGATGCTTACCGCAAGCCTCTCGGTAGAGAAATCCGCCGTCTGGGTGCTGGCCGGCAGTGTCGATCAAATCGCCCTCGGACAGGGGCGCTGCTTTGTTGCCGGCAAACGCAAAATCGCCCTGTTTCGCCTGCGCAACGGCGAGATTTATGCGCTCGATGCCGTCTGTCCGCATCGCGAAGGTCCGCTGGCTGAGGGTGTCATTGGGAATGGCACGGTCGTCTGCCCGCTGCACGGATACCGCTTCTCCCTGCGCGACGGCCATGGCGTGGACAACCACTCCGCGGTCAACAGCTATCCCGTCGCGACGCGCGCCGGAATGATTTACGTGCGGCTTCCCGGAACCGCTTGAGCGAGAGCGGCCGAGTATCCAGCGATGCGAAAACGTCCCGTCCCGATAACGAGCGGTCAACGTGCGCGGCGACGGTCGCGGACTCGGCGCGCGTCGCTTCGCGAAAAATCAAAGCTACGTTGCTTCGAGAAAAATGAAAGTTACGTTCCGGACTTCGGAGGGAATTGCAGAGGGAGAGAGTAATGCCCTTGATTAGACTGAACGGTACGCCGAAACAGGGACTGGCCGGGGCGACGCTCGGGTTCTTTGTCGGCTTCGCGGCCGTCGCGCTGTTCGGGCCGATGGCCAAGAAGCTTCAGACCGACATGGGCTTGTCGCCCGTAGCCCTCGGCTTCGCCGTGGCTGCGCCGATGCTCTCCGGGTCGCTGCTCAGGATTCCATTTTCAGCCTGGGTGGATACGTCGGGCGGACGCAAACCGTTTCTGATGCTGCTCAGTTTGTCAACGGTCGGTATGGGTGGCCTCCTGCTGTTTCTGAGATCGGCGACCGCTGCCGAGCCGGTCCGGGGTGGTTACCCGTTGCTTTTGGCGCTCGGCGTTCTCTGCGGCTGCGGCATCGCCACGTTTTCGGTTGGAATCGGACAGGTTTCGTATTGGTTTCCGCAAGCCGAGCAGGGTTTTGCGTTGGGTACTTATGCCGGCCTCGGCAATCTCGCGCCCGGCATCTTCTCCTTTCTTCTGCCGATCGCGCTTGCCGATTGGGGGCTTGGTGGCACCTATTGGGCCTGGTTGATATTCCTGTGTCTAGGCACGCTCGCTTATGCGCTCCTCGGTCGCGACGCTCCGTACTTTCAACTCCGCCACCGCGGAGTTAGCGACCGCGACGCGCGACGTATCGCACGCGACCACGGCCAGCAGCTTTTCCCCAGTGGCAGCGTCCGCGACGGATTGGTTCTCGCTGCAGGTCGCTGGCGAACCTGGGCGCTTGTCAGTCTCTATCTCGCGACATTCGGCGGATTTCTTGCCCTCACCGCGTGGCTGCCTGTCTATTGGAGTTCGTATTTTCACTTCACGCCACCGATCGCCGGAATTCTGACTGCGCTCTTTGCGATCACCGCGTCTCTCGCCAGAGTAGTCGGCGGCTTCTGCGCCGATCGCTTGAACGGCGAACGCACCGCCCTGATGGCCCTGGGCACCCTTGTGATCGGTTCCCTCCTGATGTCATACTCCGCCAGTTTTCACCTGTCCGCCGGCGCGGAGCTGCTGATGGCCCTCGGCATGGGCGTCAATAATGCGGCGGTCTTCAAGATGGTGCCAAAGTATGTTCCTGAAGCGGTCGGCGGAGCCTCCGGATGGGTTGGTGGCCTGGGCGCAGCCGGCGGATTTGTCCTGCCCCCGCTGATGGGTTTCATCGCCGAGTTACGCGGCTCGACAGGCTATGCCCGCTGCTTCCTGCTCTTTACTGTTTTGGCTCTGATTGGTCTCGGTCTCGCCTTCGTGCTCAAGGCAAGCCCCTTCGGCGATAGCAACATCGAAATCGAGGAGAAGAAAGCGCAAGTCGCATGACGTCTCATTATTCACTCATCTCGGCCCGGTCTCGTATCAGCTCTTCGGAAAACTCTGTACCGCACATTCTGCCGCCGCACTGGTGGTCTTTCGTCATTATTGCGCTGTTGATTTCTTTGGTAAGCACGCCCGCTCAAGTTGGTAAAGCGCGCGCGACGGTTGATCTGTTTAGCGTGGCGGGCCAGCCGTTGGTCTTGAGCGCCGTCGTGCAGAATCGCGAAGAGGTGTGGGACTGGTTCAATCCCGGCGTCGTCAAGGGTGGGATGGACGAAAATCAGTATAATTTTCTCGGTAGCTGGATCCGGGCGGGCGTCGGTTATCAACTCGACGGGGTCAAGGGCTTCGCCGAGTTGATGAGTCCTTTTTTCATCAATCTGCCGAACCGCGCGATAGCGCCCCCGCCCAAAGGCCTGCTCGGCCTCGGCGCCAATTACTATCAGCCCCATGGCAACGTGAATGACGCCAGCGTTTTCCTCAAGCAGGGCTACGTGGAATTCGATCCGACGCTGCTTGGAGGCTTCGATTTCAAAGGCGGCCGCTTCGAGTTTTTCGATGGATCTGAATATCAGCCCAGGGACCTCGATTCGGAACTCAACTGGTTGCTGCTGAATCGCATTGCACAACGCCTGGTCGCGAATTTTGGCTTCAGTGACGTCATGCGCTCGTTCGACGGCGCGACGATCGCCTATGCGCGTCCTGGATGGCAGGCGACATTGATGTATGGTGTGCCGACCAAAGGGGTTTATGACCTGCATGGAATGGACGAGATACGCAATACCGATTTGGTCTATGCTTCACTCAACGCGGGACCAGAGCTGTTCTCTTCCGACCTGTGGGGTCAATCGCTCGGCCGCATTTTTTATATCTATTACAACGACTCCCGCGGTTTGCCCTTGGTGGACAATCGCGGCCTCAGTGGACGACAGGCCGACACCGGTCCCGTCTCGATTGACACGGTCGGCGGCGACTACGTCCGCGCCGAACGTGCTGGTCCAGGCGTAGCGGACGTTCTGCTCTGGACCGCGGGACAGTTTGGTTCGTGGGGGAGCCAAAGCCAGCGCGCTTATTCGGTGGTTGCCGAGACCGGATATCGGTTGGATCGGATCGCCTGGAAGCCATGGCTGCGTATCGGTTACTCGGTCGGCTCGGGCGATAGCAACCCGAACGACGGAGTCCACGAGACCTTCTTTCAAATTCTCCCGACTCCCCGCCTCTACGCATTTTTCCCATTCTTCAACATGATGAACCTGGATAACGCGATGGCACAATTGATATTGAAGCCGCTACCGCAGCTCGAGGTGCAGAGCTCGCTTCATGGTTTGTGGCTGGATTCGAACAAGGACCTCTGGTACGCCGGTGGCGGCGCCTTCGATAATTCCATTTTCGGCTACACCGGGCGGCCGAGCTTCGGACGCGACTACCTTGGGGCGTTGGCGGATTGCCAAATCACCTGGAAAATCAACGGCCATATCGCCGCGCAGATTTACTACGGTCACGCTTTTGGCGGGAGCGTAGTCGGCGC
>JAJPHI010000023.1 GCA_021325355.1 Pseudomonadota bacterium | reverse complement strand
TCCTTCAGGATCTGGCGGCCTTTCTCGACGTTGGTGCCTTCCATCCGGACGATCAGCGGAATGTTCAATTTGACCTCGCGCGCCGCCTCGACCACGCCCTGCGCGAGAACGTCGCACAGCATGATGCCGCCAAAGATGTTGATCAAAACGGCCTTGACGCGTTCGTCGGCGAGCAGGATCCGGAAAGCGGCAGCGACCTTTTGCGCGTTCGCGCCGCCCCCGACGTCGAGGAAGTTGGCCGGTTCGGCGCCGAAATACTTCACGATATCCATCGTCGCCATCGCGAGCCCGGCGCCGTTGACCATGCAGCCGATATTGCCGTCCAGATGCACGTAGCTCAGATCGTATTTCGCCGCTTCGGTCTCCGCCGGATCTTCTTCGTTGGGATCGCGCAGCTCGCGAATCTCCGGATGGCGATAGAGGCCGTTGTCGTCGAACGACATCTTGGCGTCGAGACAAACGACACTGCCCTCCTTGGTCACGACCAACGGATTAATCTCGATCAGCGAGGCGTCGGTTTCGTTGAAGGCCTTGTAGAGCGCGCTGAGCAATCCGCCAAACTGGCCGACCTGCTTGTCGCGCAGGCCGAGCGCAAAAGCTATCTTGCGGCTTTGAAAACCGCTCAGTCCGATCAGCGGATCGATCGTCTCGGTGATTATGCGATCGGGCGTCTTGGCGGCGACCTCCTCGATCTCCATCCCGCCTTCGGTGCTGGCAATAATCGAGATCGCCTCGGCCTTGCGATCGACGACCATGCCGAGATAGAGCTCGCGCGCCACCTCGCTCGCCTGCTCGACGTACATGCGTCGCACCAGGCGGCCGTCGGGTCCCGTCTGATGGGTAACGATCTTGTTCCCGAGCCATTTCGCGGCAAACTCGCGCGCTTCATTGGCGCTCGAGACCAGCTTCACGCCGCCCGCTTTGCCGCGTCCGCCGGCATGGATCTGGACCTTGACGACCGCCTTGGGCAGCCCGAGAGCGGTGAAAGCCGCCGCCGCCTCTTCCGGGGTCGTAGCGGGTTGTCCCTTCGGCACCGGCGCGCCGAACCGACCGAGGATCTGCTTCGCCTGATACTCGTGGATATTCATGCCAGCACCTTATCCATCGCCTCGACCAGCTCGCGCACGTGCGCCACCGACGATTCGAACGCCCGCTTTTCCGCGGCCGTCAGTTCGATCTCGACAATCTTCTCGACTCCGCCGCCGCCGATTATCACGGGCACGCCCGCGTAAAGCCCCTTCACGCCGTACTCGCCCTCGAGATAGGCGGCGCATGGCAGCACCTGCTTCTTATCGAGCATGTAGGCTTCGACCATCTGATATACCGCCGTCCCCGCCGCATAGTAGGACGAGGTCTTCATCAGGTTGACGATCTCGCCGCCGCCATTGCGCGTCCGGGTCTCGATCTCATCGAGGCGCGCGCCGCTGATAACCTTCTCGATCGGCACGCCGCCGCAGGTGGTGTAGCTCCGCACCGGCACCATGTCGTCGCCGTGGCCGCCGAGCACCATCGCATTGATACTATCGACCGACACCCCGATCTCGGCGGCGAGAAAAGTCCGATAGCGCGCCGAATCCAGCACGCCGGCCTGGCCGACGACACGGTTCTTGGGAAAGCCAGTAACCCGTTTGACCTGCGTGACCATCGCGTCGAGCGGATTCGTGACCACGATCACGAAAGCTTCCGGGGCGACGTTGCGGATCGCCGTCCCGACCGTATTCATCACGCCCGCGTTGATCTTCAGCAGGTCGTCGCGGCTCATTCCCGGCTTGCGTGGCGAGCCCGAGGTCACCACGATACAGTCGGCGCCCGCGATATCGTCGATTCGGGTCGAGCCCGTGACATCGACGTCGATTCCCAGCACCGGCGCCGATTCGAGCATATCGAGCGCCTTGCCCTCGGGCAGCCCCTCGATAATGTCATACAGCACGATATCGCCCAGGCTCCGCAGGAAGCACAGATGGGCACAGGTTGCGCCGACATTGCCGGCGCCGACAAAGGCGATTTTCTTTCTTTTGGCCACGGCAGCTTTCCGCTACGAATTTGCCGCGATCACGCACCTGTCGCGGCAGCCGTAAACTTATATATCGACGGTTCCGGCTTGCGCAAATCTAATCCTCACACCCGTCGTGCGCCCCGTGCTAGAGGAGAACTGCAAACACCCCGACCATCGGAGGGACTGAAATGGCGGATCTCGAAGCACGCGTGAAGGAACTCGAAGCCAAAGTGCAGGAACTGACCGACCGCGAGGCCATTCGCAACCTGCGTTACCGCTATCATGAATATGTCAACGAGGGGCGCTTCAAAGATATCCCGGAACTCTTCACCGCCGACGCCGACCTCGACTTCGCTCACCTCGGCCAGGCCCACGGCCGCGAAGCGATCGCCAAATTCTACGGCGCTATCGCGGGACCGGGTCCGCGCGAAGGCAATCGCCCGCGTATCACCTTCGTCAAGCAGTTCATCCATAATCACACGATCGAACTGCACGGCGAGCACGGCCACGGCGTCTCCTACCTCGAAGCCAAACCGATTTACGGCGGCGAAGCCTTCCTGGTTGCCGCGCGCTTCAATGACGACTACGTCAAGGTCAACGGCGAGTGGAAGTTCAAGAAAATGGCCCTGCTGCCCTACTTCATGGTGCCGCTCAAGGAAGGCTGGGCGCAGGAAGACCGCATCAAGATGCGCTGACCCGGGTCGTTGCCCGCGCTCGGATAGGTTAAAATCGCGGGCGTGACGCACGCCGGCAACGCGATCGCCCCATCCCGATCCTCACCGCTGCGCCCGGATCTCCGCGAGCTCCTGCCGACCGAGCTCGATGCGGCGCTGCGCGCTGCCGGCGCGCCCGCCTATCGGGCGCGCCAACTCGCCGTCCGCCTCTGGCGTCAGGCGGCCGCGTCCTTCGACGAGATGCGCGAGCTGCCCGCGCCCTTGCGTGAATATCTGAAGGAAAACTTCAAACTCGAGGTACCCTGGCGAGCGCGCCGCGCGCTCGCCGCCGATGGCACACGCAAGCTCCTGCTCGAGCTCGCCGACGGCGAGCGTATCGAAAGCGTGCTTATCCCGACGCCGTCCCGCCTGACGCTCTGTCTCTCCACGCAGGCCGGATGTGCGATGGGCTGCACCTTCTGCGCTACCGCCCGGATGAACCTGCGGCGCAATCTGACCGCCGCCGAAATCCTCGGTCAAATCGTCGCGGCGCGTCGCGAGCTCGCGGCGGACGAAGCGATCGCCAACTACGTCTTCATGGGCATGGGTGAGCCGCTGGCCAATTATCCCCGCCTGAAGCGCGCCCTCACGATTATGACCGCGGATTGGGGCATGGGCATTTCACCGCGTCGCATCACCGTCTCGACGGTCGGCCTGGTGCCAATGATGCTCCGGCTGCTGAGCGACTTTCAGGTGAACCTCGCCGTCTCGCTCCATGCGACGACCGACGAGCTGCGCACTCGTCTCGCGCCAATCAACCGTCGCTATCCGCTCGCTACTCTGCTCGAGGCCTGCCGCGAACTGCCCCTCCAGCGACGCCGCCGCATCACTTTTGAGTATGTGATGCTCGACGGTATCAACGACTCACCGGCCGATGCGCGCCGGCTCGCGCAGTTGCTGGCGCGGCTGCCGGCCAAGGTCAATCTCATCATGTTCAATCCGTTCGCCGCGGCGCCGTTCCGGCCGAGCGCGCGTCCGCGCGTCGAAGAATTTCAAGCGATTCTTCAGAAAAGTCATCTGACCGCGACCATTCGCGAGAGCCGCGGCCAGGATATCGCCGCCGCCTGCGGTCAATTGTACAGCCAGGCTGCGGCCGCGACTCGCGCCGCCGCCCAAGGGCTCGCGTGAGGCTTGCGGCCGCGGTTCCCCGCTCTTCGCCCCGGTCCCGCGCCGCTTCCCGACTGCTTCGCTTTGCCCTCGATTATCGGTAAAGCTGACCTGTCATGAGCAAAAGCGTATTGGGCGTTATAGGCGGCAGCGGCTTTTACCAGATGCCCGGGCTTGAAGAGGTTCGGGAGATCACTCTGACGACGCCTTTCGGCGCCCCTTCCGACGCCTACTATCAGGGCAAAATCGGCCAGGTCGAGGTCGTCTTTCTCTCGCGGCATGGCCGCGGCCACCGCATCCTGCCGTCCGAGTTAAACTATCGGGCGAATATCCACGGGATGAAGCAGCTTGGCGTCGATCGCCTGATTTCGATCAGCACCGCCGGCAGCATGAAGGAACATATCGCGCCGGGCGATCTGGTCGCGGTCGATCAGTTCATCGATCACACCTACCAGCGGCGCCCGACCTTCTTCGGCGACGGGGTCGTCGGCCATGTCTCGCTCGCCGATCCGGTCTGCGCCGATCTCCGCCGTCACCTGGTCGAGGCGGGTCGGACGGCGGGCGCGACTATCCACGACGGCGGCGTCTATCTGTGTATCGAAGGCCCGCAGTTCTCGACCCGCGCCGAATCGAATCTCTATCGCTCGTGGGGTGTCGACGTCATCAGCATGACCGCGATGCAGGAAGCGCGACTCGCCCGTGAAGCCGAGCTCTGCTACGCCACGCTGAGCCTGGTCACGGACTACGACTGCTGGCATCAGAGCGTCAGCGCCGTCGATATCGGGGAGATCCTGCGCGTGATGCGCGCGAACGTCGAAAAGGCGCAGAAGACCATTGCCAATCTGGCGCTCGCGCTCGCCGATTCTCAGCCGCGATGCGGATGCGGCAACGCGCTCAAGGACGGTATCATCACCGACCGTTCGACGATTCCGGCGGCCACGCGCGAAGCCCTTCAACTTTTGATCGCGAAATACGTATGATTGAGCATCCTGCTGAAACGAGGCAGCAATCCCACACATGAGCATCGTCGTCGTAGGCTCCATCGGATACGACACTGTCGAAACGACGCATGGCGGGGTGACGGACGCGCTCGGCGGCTCGGCAAGCTTTTTCGCGCTGGCCGCGCGCTTCTTCGCTCCGGTCAGTATCGTCGCCGCCGTCGGCACCGATTTCCGCGCCGAGGACTGGCAGCTTTTCCGCGAACGCAGCATCGATGTCCGCGGCATGGTCCAGCTCGACGGCCCGACCTTTCGCTGGCATGGCCGCTATCACGAAGACATGAACATTCGCGACACGGTCAGCCTCGCGCTCAACGTCTTCGAAGGCTTCAAACCCGATCTGCTGCCCGACCAGAAACGCGCCGACTACGTCTTCCTCAGCAACATCTCGCCCGAGCTGCAGGCTCACGTCCTCGCCCAGGTGGCGAGTCCCCGAGTGGTCGTCGCCGACACGATGAACCATTGGATCGTCAATGACCGCAAGGAGCTGATGCGGTTGTTGCTCAAGGTGAACATCCTGACGCTCAACGACGAAGAGGCCCGGCTGCTATCCGGCGAGTCGAATCTGGTGCGCGCCGGTCGCGCGATCCTCAAGATGGGACCCGCGACCGTGCTGGTGAAGCGCGGCGAGTACGGCGTGCTCAAATTCGGCCAGGACTCGATGTTCGCCGTTCCCGCCTGGCCCCTCGAAGAGGTGGTCGATCCGACCGGCGCCGGCGATACGTTCGCGGGCGCGCTGATGGGCTGGATCGCCCGCATCGGGCGCCTCAACGAATCGATCCTCCGCACCGGAATCGTTTATGGCAGCGTTCTTGCCTCGTTCGCGGTTGAGCAGTTCTCGGTCGCGCGCCTGGCCGCGCTCACCTGGGAAGACGTCGAGGAACGCTACCGCGCCTTCATCGAGATGACCGACTCGCATCATTCGCGATGGATGTCTCCATAGTTGTTCCGCTCTATAACGAGCGCGACAACCTCGCCCCGCTGCACCACGAACTGGTGCAGGTGATGCGCGATTTGGGATGCTCCTACGAGATTCTGTTCGTGGATGATGGCAGTACCGACGGCAGCGTCGAAGAGCTTCGCGCCATCAAAACCCTTAATGATCACGTGCGGGTCTTTCGCCTTGCGCGAAATTCCGGGCAGACCGCCGCCCTCGCCTGCGGATTCCATCACAGTACCGGCGATATCGTGGTCGCGATCGATGCCGACGGCGAAAACGATCCGCACGATATCCCGCGCCTCATCGCTCAGCTCAAGGACGGCTGCGACCTCGCCAGCGGATGGCGCCGGGAGCGCTGGCGGGACGCCCGCTGGACGCGCCGCATTCCCTCAAAGGCCGCCAATGCCCTGATTTCCCGCATGACCGGCGTGGTCCTGCATGATTATGGATGCACGCTCAAGGCCTATCGCGGCGATCTGGCCCGCCGCTTGCGTCTATATGGCGAGATGCATCGCTTCGTCCCCGCCATCGCCGCCGAGGAAGGCGCCCGGATTACGGAGGTCGAGGTTAACTTTCGCCCGCGCCGCACCGGCGCCTCGAAGTATGGACCGGGCCGGATCTTGCGCACGCTGCTCGACCTGCTCACCGTCAGGTTTCTCTCGGTGTATTCGACCCGACCGATTCAGGTCTTCGGCTTGATCGGACTGCTGATGGGCGCGCTCGGCGGGCTGTGGACCGCAGCCCTGGTGTTCGAAAAACTGTTCCTCCATCAACACCTCGGTAACCGTCCCGCGCTGTTGCTCGCCGTCCTCTTTGTCGTTGTCGGCGTGCAACTGGTCAGCCTCGGCCTGATTGGCGAGATGCTCGCGCGCACCTATCACGAGTCGCAAGCCAAACCGGTTTACGTAATCAAAGAGGAGTTCTAGTCATCGATGAATATCGCGGTCGTCGGCACCGGCTATGTCGGCCTGGTGAGCGGTACCTGTTTCGCCGAAAGTGGCAACGAAGTGATCTGCGTGGATATCAACCGCGAGCGGATAGCCCAGCTTAACCAGGGCCTTTCCCCGATCTATGAGCCCGGCCTCGAAGAACTCATCCGGCGCAATCTCAAGGAGGGACGCCTCAGCTTCACGACCGAGCTCGCCCCCGCCGTCGCCCAGTCAATGGTCTCTTTTATTGCCGTCGGCACCCCCGAGAGCCCGGGCGGCGGCGCTGACCTGAGCCAGGTCTTCGCCGTAGCCGAACAAATCGCCCGGGCCGCCGTCGGCTACCACATTATCGCCATCAAGAGCACGGTCCCCGTCGGCACCAACGACCGCGTCGTCGAAATCGTCGGCGCCAACGGCGGCGGACGCATCGATGTCTGCTCGGTGCCCGAGTTTTTGAAAGAGGGTTCCGCGATCGAGGACTTCATGCGCCCCGACCGCGTGGTGATCGGCAGCACCAGCGAAAAAGCGACCGCCATCCTGCGCGAAATTCACGCCGCCTTCGTCCGCACCGACAACCCCGTCCTGGTGATGCATCCGCGCTCCGCCGAGCTCACCAAATACGCTTCCAACGCGATGCTCGCCCTGCGCATCTCGTTCATCAACCAGATGGCCAACCTGTGCGAAGCGGTCGGTGCCGAAATCAATGACGTGCGCCGCGGGATGGGCTCGGATCGCCGTATCGGCTCGCAATTCCTGTTTCCCGGCGTCGGCTACGGCGGCTCGTGCTTCCCCAAGGATGTGCAGGCGCTCATCCGCAGCGCCGCCGACCACTGTCTCGATTTTTCAATTCTCCGCGCCGCCGATGAAGTCAACGACGCGCAAAAGCGCATCCTGGTGGACCGCGCGCGGCAGCATTTCGGCGGCGATCTCCGCGGCCGGGTCTTCGCGCTCTGGGGCCTCGCCTTCAAGCCGCGCACCGACGACATGCGCGAAGCTCCCGCGCTCACCGTCATCGACGAATTGCTGGCGGCCGGCGCGCAAATCCAGGCCCATGATCCCGAAGCGCTCAAAACCGCGCGAGCACTTTTCGGCGATCGTATCAGTTACCACGAAACCAATTATGCCGCGCTGCGCGGCGCCGACGCCCTGATGATTCTCACCGAATGGAACGAGTTCCGTCATCCCAACTTTCAACGGATCAAAGCCGAACTCAAAAACCCGGTGATCTTCGATGGCCGCAATCTTTACGATCCGGCGCTGATGCAGGCGCTTGAAATTAAATACTACTCAATCGGCCGCCGCCCGGTATGATAACCGGGTCGAATCCTGATTGAGAAATCGCCGGTGGCGATGGCAGCGCCTCGCGTCCGCCGCGACTGCGGCTTATTGCCGCGCTCGCGGTAGCGGCCCTCCGCCGTCGCCATCAGTTCGACAACCCCGGGGAAAGGAACGCCCGAAGAAATGCGAATCCTGGTTACCGGTGGCGCGGGCTTTATCGGCTCGCACACCGTCGATGCGCTGATTGGTGCTCGCCTGCATCAGGTCTCGATCCTTGACGACCTCTCTGCCGGCAAACGCGAACAGATCAATCCCTCGGCGAGTTTCCATCAGGCCGACCTGCGCGATGCGGCGGCGGTAAGAGCCGTCATTGAACGCGAGCGTCCGGAGGTTATTATTCACCTCGCCGCGCAGATGGACGTGCGGCGCTCCGTCGCCGATCCCGCCTTCGATGCGCAGGTGAATCTGGTCGGTTTCCTCAACCTTATCGAAGCCGCCCGCCAGCACGACCTGAAACGCGTGATCTTCGCTTCCACCGGCGGCGCGATCTATGGCGAGCAGGACACCTTCCCCTGCGATGAGGACCATCCGCGTCGCCCGGTGAGCCCCTATGGCGTCGCGAAAATGGCCACCGAAGCCTACCTCCACTTTTACCGGGTCGAGTACCGTATCGACTACGTGGCGCTTCGCTACGCCAATGTTTACGGGCCGCGTCAGGATCCGCACGGCGAGGCGGGAGTGGTCGCCATCTTCTGCGGACGCATCCTCGAAGGAAAACCCTGCACGATCTTCGGCGACGGCGGACAGACCCGCGACTACGTCTATGTCGGCGATGTGGTGCGCGCCAACCTGGCGGCGCTCGCGAGCAACGTCTCGGGCGCGTTTAACATCGGCACCGGCATCGAAACCGACGTCAATCAACTCTATGGGGCGCTGGCGCGCGTCGCCGGCAGCAACGCGCCCCCAGCCTATGGCCCCGCCCGTCCCGGCGAGCAGCGCCGCTCCGTCATCTCGGCCCAACGTGCCGCGCGCGAGCTCGGATGGCGCCCGCAGGTCAATCTCGACGACGGCCTCGCCCAGACTTTCGCCTATTTCAGGGATCGGTTCGCGCAACGGCGCTGAACGGATGCTATCATCGATACATGGCCGCCGGCCTTTGCCTCGATGACCGCTCCTGAACTGATCCGTAACTTTTGCATCATCGCCCATATCGATCACGGCAAATCGACCCTCGCCGATCGCCTGCTCGAACGCACCGGGGCGCTGAGCAAACGCGAGATGACCGAGCAGTTCCTCGACTCGATGGAACTCGAGCGCGAGCGCGGCATCACCATCAAGGCGCGCTCCGTCAGACTGACCTACACCGCCAAAGACCAGCGCAACTATGTCCTGAACCTGATCGATACGCCCGGCCACGTCGATTTTGCCTATGAAGTGTCGCGCAGCCTTGCCGCCTGCGAAGGCGCGCTGCTCGTGGTCGATGCCAGCCAGGGGGTCGAAGCCCAAACCCTGGCCAATGTCTACATGGCGCTCGACCACGGCCTTGAGATCATCCCGGTTATCAACAAAATCGATTTGCCAGGCGCCGACGTCGCGCGCACCCGCGAACAGATCGAACAGGTGGTCGGCCTCGATGCCACCGAGGCCATCCTCACCAGCGCCAAAGAGGGAATCGGCATCGATGAAGTTCTCGAGGCGGTCGTTACCCGTATCCCGCCGCCGCCGGCCAATCACGACCGTCCCCTCCGCGCGCTCATCTTCGACAGTTGGTACGACGTTTACGAAGGCGTCATCGGTCTGGTGCGGATTTTCGACGGTCAACTCCAGCGCGGCATGAAGCTCCGCCTGATGGGCGCGCAGAAGGACGGCGAGGCGATGCGCCTGGGATATTTTGCGCCTCACGAACGTGCCGTCGAGGCGCTCGGACCGGGCGAAGTGGGTTTCGTCGTCGCCGGCATCAAGGCGGTCGCGGATATGCGCGTCGGCGATACCCTGACCACCGCCGATCGTCCCGCCGACTCACCGCTCGCCGGCTTCAAGGAACTCAAGCCGATGGTGTTCGCCGGTCTCTACCCGACCGAGGCTAACCAGTACGGCGCGCTGCGCGACGCCATCGACAAGCTGCGGCTGAATGACGCGAGCCTGGTCTGCGAACCCGAGACCTCACAGGCCCTCGGCTTCGGCTTTCGCGCCGGCTTTCTCGGCCTGCTCCATATGGAGATTGCGCAGGAGCGGCTCGAGCGTGAATTCGGCCTCAACCTGGTGATTACCGCGCCGACCGTCGCCTATCGCGTCCGCACCACCGCCGGCGAGACCCTGATGGTCGATAATCCGGCCCTCCTGCCCCCCGAAAATCTCATCGACGCAATCGAAGAACCGTTCATCCTCGCCGCCATCCATGTCCCCGAAGAATATCTCGGCGCCGTGATGCGCTTGTGCGAGGAGCGCCGCGGCATCCAGCGCGATCTGCGCTTCGCCGGCCATCAGCATGTCATCCTGCACTACGAGATGCCGCTCGCCGAAATCGTCTTCGACTTCTACGATCGGCTGAAGTCCAGTACCCGCGGCTATGCCTCGCTCGACTATGAATTTCTGGACTTCCGTCCGGAGCATCTGGTTAAATTGGATATCCGCATCAACGGCGAGGTGGTCGACGCGCTCTCGATGATCGTCCATCGCGACCGCGCGTACGAGCGTGGCAAAGCCTTGTGCGAGAAGATGCGCGAGCTGATCCCGCGCCAGATGTTCGAGGTTGCCCTGCAGGCCGCGGTCGGCGCGAAGATTATTGCGCGCGAAACCGTCAAACCTCTGCGCAAGAACGTCACCGCCAAATGCTACGGCGGCGATATCACCCGCAAGCGCAAACTGCTCGAAAAACAGAAAGAGGGTAAAAAACGCATGAAGCAGGTGGGCCGCGTCGAGATCCCACAGGAGGCGTTTCTGGCCCTCTTGAAGCTCGGAGAATAGCTACCCGTGCCCGAAAGATTGCCCCAACCCCGCCTCACCGAACCGGTCGAGGTGACCCCTTCCGGCAAATCCATCGTCCGCGAATATCTCGAGGCCTTCGTCGTCGCGCTCGGCCTCGCTCTCCTGCTCCGCACCTTTCTCATCCAGCCGTACAAGATTCCCTCCGGCTCGATGGAGCAGACGCTGCTCATCGGCGACCACATCATGGTCAACAAACTGATCTATGGTCTGCGCATCCCCGATTCCTTTTTCGGCCTGACGCCGTTCGCCCACGAGATCCCCTATGGCACCTACCTGTTTCAGCTCGAGCCCGTCCATCGCGGCGACGTCGTCGTCTTCGTGCCACCGATCGATCCGACCAAGGATTTCATCAAGCGCGTCGTCGGTATCCCGGGCGATACCGTGGCGGTCAAAGATGGGATGCTTTACCTGAACGGCGCGCCGGCGCCGACGCCCCCCGGCACTCACTACGTGGTCCCGCCGGACCAGCGCGACAGCTCGCAACGCGATTCGATGGACCCGATCACACTGCAGGCCAACCAGTACTTCATGATGGGCGATAATCGCGATCGCAGTTACGACAGCCGCTTTTGGGGACCGATCACCCGCGATGAGGTCGAGGGTCGGGCGATGTTCATCTACTGGTCCTGCCGCGGTGGCGAGGATGCCTCGCCGTTCCGCTGCCTCTACGATGTCCGCTGGTCGCGCCTGTTCAAACCTGTTGATTAGCAACTATTGTGTATCGCGCGCCCCGGGCCTTAAATGGTCGCCGGTGCGCGAGGCGCGGCGACGACGTTGCCTGGCTGCTTTCCGGCCCGCTTGCTCAACGCCGAATTGCGCTGAACCGCGGCCGTCACGAGTCCGCGTACCGACGGCCGGCAAGGAGCGATTGCTGTGGGGGAGATGACAACTGGAACTGACGGGCTGAATCGTATCGGCGCGATCCTCGAACAGCTCGGCGCTCGCTTTGAACTGGTGCTCGAGGCGGTCACCGGTTTCGGCGGACGCCTCGACGCCCTCCGCAATCAGATCAACAGCCAGTTTACCGAAGTCGGCCGCCAGGTCCGCTTTATCTCGGACAACCTCGCGCAGAACCGCGAAGCGATTGTCGCCGCCCGCGCCGACCTCGGTGCCGAGATGGTGCGACTCGGCGAGATGCTCGGCGCGACGCGCGTCGAACTGCGCGAGCAGTTGGCCTCCCTGCGCAATGATCTCAATCAGAGCACCGAAGCCACCGTCGCCGGTCTGCGCGATCGCCTCGCCGAGGAATTGGCGCGCGAAACCACGGCCCTCAGCGATCGTCTGAAAGGCGAGATCGCCGCCGCCGGCGATGCCCTCCGCAAGGAGCTCGCCGCGGCCCGCGTGGCCTTGGGCCGTGAGCTGCCCCACCTTACCGCGACCGTCCGCGAAGAGGTGGCCGACTCCGCCCAGGGCGTGGTCAAGAAAATCGATGCCGAGCTGAAACAGACCAACAAGGCGCTGGCCGCCCTGGCGCGCAAGTTCGAGCGCTTCGACGATCGCATCACCGTGCAGACCCGCGATCAGGATCAACGCCTGCGCAAACTCGAACGCCAGGCCGGCGGACGTTAACGCCGCCAAGGCTCCGGTCCCCTCGCCGCCGAAGCCCCCACCGGCGTCGGCCGCCGAACCGCGTCCGCTTCGCCCGGCCTGTTGAAACAACGCGCGCGGTTTCGTCATGCCGGATTGACTCTCGGCTCAGGGAAGGCAAAACTCTAGATGCTTTTAAGGTGCTCCCGCGAGGGCCCAAGGCACACAAATGGCTCATGCTCCATGTTGGCCCGTACGCGATGAAGCGTGCCGGCTCCCTTCCCTAAGCTGTATGCAAGCGGCGGCTTCCCGCCGCTGGAAGCTCCCGATGGGCTCCGCCCACGTCTCTCACGATCAAGTCGGTCTCGGTCAAATCGGTCACGGTCAAGGATGACGCTGACCACGCCGAATCATAAGGCGACCGTCGCGATGGACACCGAAGCCATTCGCCGCGCCCTGGCGCGGATGGCCCACGAGGTCTGTGAGCGCAATCCCGGCATGATGGAACTTGTGCTAATCGGCGTGCTCCGACGCGGCGCCGTCCTCGCCCACCGCATCGCGGCAATCCTGCCGTCGCTTGGCGTCGCTGCTCCGCCGGTCGGAACCCTCGATATTTCGTCCTATCGCGACGACGGCAAGGGTCGCCCCGGCGATCCGCGGATCCTCGGACGCGATATTCCCTTTACCCTCGACGGGAAGCCCGTGTTGCTCGTCGACGACGTGCTCTATACGGGTCGCACCGTCCGCGCGGCCCTCTCCGCGCTGACTGACCTCGGCCGTCCAACCGCGGTGCAGTTGCTGGTGCTGATTGATCGCGGCGAGCGCGAGCTGCCGATTCGCGCCGACTACGTCGGGCGCAACCTCAGTGCGCCGCCGGGCCAGCGCGTGTACGTCAAACTGAGCGAAATCGACGGCGTCGACTCGGTCGTCATCAGCGAGAGGAAGGCTTGACGATGCCGCGCTTCCCCAAGTGCGATCTGGTCTCGATTGATGACCTCACGATCGCCGAGATCGAGCAGATCTTCGAGCGAGCGGCGGACTTCGCCGCCGCGCTTGAACGCGGCGATCGCCTCGCGCTGGCCGAAGGCCTGATCATGGCGACCCTGTTCTACGAACCTTCGACCCGCACCCGCCTGAGCTTCGAGTCAGCGATGCATCGGCTGGGCGGCAGCGTGATCAGTTCCGCCGATATGCATTCCTCCTCAGCCGCCAAAGGCGAAACCCTCGCCGATACGGTGCGCGTCGTGTCGGCCTACGCCGACCTGCTCGTCGTGCGCCATCCGAACGACGGCGCCGCGCGCGTCGCCGCCGAGTACGCCTCGGTTCCAGTCATCAACGCCGGCGACGGCAGCCGCGAGCATCCCACGCAGACCCTGTGCGATTTGTATATCCTGCAGCGCAAGAAGGGCCGCCTCGAGGGCTTGACGGTCGCGATCTGCGGCGACCTCAAGTACGGCCGCACCGTCCATTCGCTCATCTATGCGTTGGCGCGCTTCGGCGCCAATATCGTCACCGTTCCCTATGGCGGGATGGCTTTGCCGGATTACGTGCTCGAGCGCGTCGCCGCCGAACGCCGCTACAAGCTTTCGACGCTGACGATCGACGAGCTGAAGTCGCAGTCGGGCGGACTCGACGCGCTCTATCTGACCCCCAGCGCACCCCATCAGATGGCCCTGTTTACCGGCGATGACCCGCTGGCGCGAGTGCCCACCGCGCGCCCGCCCGCAGCCCTCGACGCCTTTTACGTCACCCGTCTACAGCGCGAGCGGCTGAACGGCGGCGGCGCCGACGGCCAGGACTACGTTCATTTCGACGCCCGCGCCCTGCGCAGCACCCGTGCCCAGGGCGCCGTGGTGATGCATCCGCTGCCGCGCACCGACGAACTCGCCTATGAGCTCGATAACGACCCACGCGCGGTCTATTTCGAGCAGGCCGCCGCCGGCGTGCCGGTGCGGATGGCGCTGATTGCCTGGATGCTCGAGGGCGCCAGGCGCGCCGCCCGACCCGAGCCCGCACAGCCGCTGGTGCGCTTCAAGACGGGCAGCACCCCCCGCTGCCCCAACGCCTTATGCATCACGCGCCACGAAAGCGCCTATCTGACGCCGCGCTTCCGCCTCGCGCACAATGCCGGCCGCGCCGTGCTCGGCCTGCGCTGCGAATTTTGCGAGCGCGAGCTCAAGGTCGAATACGTCGGCCATGCTTCGAGCCGCCGCTATTATCATTTCGATGAAAATCTCTACGGCTACGTGCGCCGCTGGATTGAAGACGGCACGCTGGCGGTCTTCGAGACCGTCAAGGAGGCCGAGGAGCAGGGCTACGAACCCTACCGCCGCGGCCCACAGCGCGAAATCATGAACGCCGCCGAGATCGCGCACGCCTGTCAGGCCATCTCGACGCAAATCGCGGCCGATTCCGCCGAGCCGACGGCGCTCGTCGTCGTCGGCGTCGTCAGCCGCGGCGCCATCCTCGCGATGCGCGTCTGCGAGGCCCTCGCGCCCATCATGAACTTTCGTCCACCCTGCGCCGCCGTCGATGTCTACGCCGACGACCCGGTCCTGCGCCGCATCGATGGCGCCACCGACAATCTCTGCGTCGATGGACGCGAGGTCGTGCTGGTTGACGACGTCATCAACAGCGGATGGACGGTACAGAGAGCGATGACCGCTTTGTGGCGTCACGGCCGCCCCGCCGCCGTGAAACTCGCCGTCCTGATTGACCGCGGCCATCGTGCGCTGCCAATTCGGCCCAATTATATCGGCCGCAGCATTCCCACCGCACGGGGCGAGCGTGTGTCGGTACGCCTCGCCCCCGGCGACACCGGCGACGCCCAGAAAGGCGTCGATCGGGTGGTTATCTACTCGCTCCTCGAACCTCACGTCGCCTCGGAGCAGGCGCCATGAAGCGCATCATGCTGCTCGACGGCCGGCTTCTCGACCCCCGCTCAAAGCTCGATACCGACGGCAATCTGCTCATCGAGTCCGACCGGATCGTCGGCCTCGGCCGCGATCTGCCCGTCCCCGCCGATGCGCTGAAAATTGATTGTCACGGACTCTGGGTGATGCCCGGGCTGATCGACCCCCACGTCCATCTGCGCGACCCGGGCTTTCCCGAAAAGGAGACGATCCGCTCCGGCCTGCGCGCCGCCGCGGCCGGCGGTTTCACGGCCGTCGCCGCGATGGCCAATACGGCGCCGGTCAACGACACGCCGGAAATCACCCGTTACATGCTCGAGCGGGCGCCCGCGGCTGAGGCGGCGCGGCTCGTGCCGGTCGCGGCTGTCACCCGGGGTTTGCGCGGTCGCGATTTGGTCGATTTTCCCGCCATGGTTCAGGCGGGCGCCCGGATGTTCTCCGACGACGGCCTCCCCCTCGACGACGTCGGCGTGCTGAAGCAGGCACTCGAGGCCGCCGCAAGCGCCGGGTTCGCCGTGTCGCTGCACGAAGAAGATCGCGCATTGACCGTTTCCGGCGCCATGAACGCCGGCGCGGTTGCCCAGGCGCTCGGCGTCAAGGGTATTCCAGCCTCAGCCGAAACCGAACGCGTCGGCCGCGACCTCGCGATCGCGCGCGAGCTCGGCACGCCGCTCCATCTCGCGCATGTCTCGACGGCCGGCGCGCTCGACCTGATAACCGCCGCGCGCGCCGCCGGGGTTGCGGTGTCCTGCGAAGTAACGCCGCATCACTTCATCCTCGACGACCGCACCGTGCTCACCTGCGGTGCCGATGCCCGGATGGCGCCGCCCTTGCGCAGTCCGCTCGACCGCGATCGTCTCCGACGTGGCCTCGCCGACGGTTCGATTGATATGATCGCGACCGATCACGCGCCGCATGACCCCGATTCCAAGCAACATTCGCTGCTCGCCCGCCATTTTCCGCGAAGCTGCGCCGCCGCGCCGCTGCCCGATGAAGCCGCCCACGCGCTCGCGACTGCGGCCAATGGTATAATCGGTCTCGAGACCGCCCTCGGATTGGCATTGACCCTGGTCCACGAAGGCCTGATTACTCCTCTGCGTCTGGTCGAACTGATGTCCGCGAATCCGGCACGCTTGCTTCGCCTCGACAACCTCGGCACCCTCGCAGCGGGCGCCCTAGCCGATATCACCGTGGTTGATCCTAAGCTTGAATGGACCGTTAACCCCGAACAGTTTTGCTCGCTCAGCCGCAATACGCCGTTTGCCGGATGGAGGCTCAAAGGCCAGGCCGTGCTCACGATCGTCGCCGGCCGCGTCGTCCACGATGCCCGCCGAGGTAGCGCCGATGCCGCGTGAGGCTATTCTGGCACTGGCCGACGGTCGCATCTTCCGCGGTCGCGCCTTCGGTGCGATCGGCGAAGGCCTCGGCGAAGTGGTCTTCAACACCGCGATGTCCGGTTATCAGGAGGTCCTGACCGACCCGTCCTACAAGGGTCAGATCGTCGCAATGACCTACCCTGAGATCGGCAACGTCGGCGTCAACCCCGACGATGAAGAAGCCGCGCGCGTGTACGTCGAGGGCTTCGTGGTGCGCGAGTATATCGACCGCCCCTCCAACTGGCGCGCCAACCTGACCCTCAGCGAATATCTTGAGCGCGCGCAGATAGTCGGCATCCAAGGCATCGACACGCGCGCGCTGGTGCGCCACATTCGCCAGCGCGGCGCCCAGCAGGCGATCATCTCGAGCGTCTCGCTCGATCCCGAAGAACTGGTCGCCAAAGCTAAAGCGGCGCCCGGCCTCGTCGGACGGGACCTCGTGAAAGAGGTCACCTGCCGCGAGCCCTACGACTGGGAGATCGCCGATTGGTCACTCACTCACGGCTATCGGCAGCCGCGCGCCGAGGAGTTGCGCGATGCGCCGCTCGTCGCCGCGCTCGATTACGGGATCAAGCGCAATATCCTTCGCCTTCTGGTCGCGACCGGTTTCCGCGTTCGCGTGCTTCCGGCCTTCACCCCCGCAGAGGAGATTCTCGCTCTTAATCCCGACGGCATCTTTCTCTCGAACGGCCCCGCCGACCCGGCCGCCGTCCCCTATGCTTACGAAACCGTGCGCGCGCTGCTCGGCCGCAAACCCATCTTCGGCATCTGTCTCGGCCATCAGATGCTCGGCTTGGCGCTCGGCGGACAAACCTACAAACTCGCGTTCGGTCATCATGGAGCGAATCATCCGGTGATGGATTTGCGCACGCAGCGCGTCGAAATCACTTCGCAGAATCATGGCTTCGCGGTCGATGCGGACTCGCTTGCCGGCAAAGCCGAATTGACCCACCTGAACCTCAATGATCGCACGGTCGAAGGACTGCGCGGTCTCGGCGTCCCGTTCTTCTCCGTGCAGTATCATCCGGAAGCCTCGCCCGGGCCGCACGACGCGAGCTACCTGTTCCGGCGCTTCAGACAACTCGTCGAAGCCTTCGCCCGCCACGGTGCCGACGCCCTCGAACATCTCGGCGCCGACGCCGCAGGATCCTGAGATGCCGCGTCGCCAGGACCTCAAGTCAGTTCTGCTGATCGGCTCGGGCCCGATCGTAATCGGGCAGGCGTGCGAGTTCGATTACTCCGGCACGCAGGCGGTCAAGGCGCTGCGCGAAGAAGGGCTCCGCCTGATCCTGATCAATTCCAATCCCGCCACGATCATGACCGACCCCGAGCTCGCCGACCGTACCTATGTCGAGCCGATGACGGTCGAGACCGTCGCTCAGGTGATCGCCCGCGAACGCCCCGATGCCGTCCTGCCCACCGTCGGCGGCCAGACCGCGCTCAACCTCGCTATCGCGCTCGCCGAGTCGGGAGTCCTCGAGCGTTACGGCGTCGAGCTCATCGGCGCACGCCTCGACGCGATCAAGAAGGCCGAGGATCGCGAGCTCTTCAAGCAGGCGATGCTGCGGATCGGCCTCGCCGTGCCGCGCTCGTTCATCGCCCATTCGGAGGCCGACGCCGACGCCGCGATGCGCCAACTGGGACTGCCGCTGATTATCCGGCCCTCGCGCACCCTCGGCGGCACCGGCGGTTCAATCGCCCGCACCGAGGACGACTTTCACGCCCGCGTGCGCTGGGGCCTCGAAATGTCGCCCATCCACGAAGTCCTGCTCGAAGAGTCGGTCGAAGGATGGAAGGAATTTGAACTCGAGGTGATGCGCGACAGCGCCGACAACGTCGTCATCATCTGCTCCATCGAGAACCTCGATCCGATGGGCGTGCATACCGGCGATTCCATCACGGTCGCGCCCGCGCAGACCCTCACCGACAAGGAATACCAGATCATGCGCGACGCCGCCCTGCGCATCATCCGCGAAATTGGCGTCGATACCGGCGGTTCGAATATTCAGTTCGCGGTTAATCCCGCCGATGGCCGGATGGTGGTCATCGAGATGAATCCGCGCGTCTCGCGCAGTTCGGCGCTGGCCTCCAAGGCCACCGGCTTCCCGATTGCCAAAATCGCCGCGCGCCTTGCCGTCGGCTATCGGCTCGACGAGATCGCCAACGACATCACCCGCGCAACTCCGGCCTGCTTCGAACCCACCATCGACTATGTCGTGACCAAAATCCCGCGCTTCACCTTCGAGAAATTTCGCGGCGCCCTCGATGAGCTCGGTCCGCAGATGAAGTCCGTCGGCGAGGTGATGGCCATCGGACGCACCTTCAAGGAATCCCTGCAGAAAGCTCTGCGTTCGCTCGAAATCGGCTCCTGGGGCTTCGAAAGCCGCGTGCTCGGCCTCGACCGTAATGCCGCCCTCGACCTCATCCGCACCCATCTGACGCGTCCCAACAGCGCCCGCCTCTATTACATTGCCGACGCGCTCCGTCTCGGCCTCACCGTCGACGAGATCCAGCGGCTCACCATGATCGACCCCTGGTTCCTGCGCGCCATCGCCGAGATTGTCGGCACTGAGTCGCGCATCGCCGGCGGACCGCTCAGCCCGGAATTGTTGCACGAAGTCAAGGCGATGGGCTTCTCGGACCATCGCATCGCCGAGCTTCGCGGCGTCCCGGAGACCGAAATCGCCCAACGCCGGCGCGCTTTCGGGGTGGTTCCGGTTTACAAATCGGTCGATACCTGTGGCGCGGAGTTCGAGGCCTTCACCCCCTATCTCTACTCCACTTACGAAACCGAGGACGAAGCCCCACCCACCTCACGCCCCAAAATAATGATCCTCGGCGGCGGCCCGAACCGCATCGGCCAGGGTATCGAGTTCGACTACTGCTGCGTCCACGCGAGCCTCGCCCTTAAAGAGGATGGCTTCGAGACGATCATGGTCAACTGCAATCCCGAGACCGTCTCGACCGATTACGATATTTCCGATCGTCTGTACTTCGAGCCGCTGACCTTCGAAGACGTGATGGCGGTCGTCGAGCGCGAACGGCCGCGCGGCCTGATTGTCCAGTTCGGCGGTCAGACCCCGCTCAAACTCGCTGTGCCGCTCGCGCGCGCCGGCGTGCCGATCCTCGGAACGCCGCCCGACGCGATCGATCGCGCCGAGGATCGCGAACGCTTCAATCGCCTGGTCCAGGACCTCGGCCTGCGCCAGCCCGAAGGCATTCTCGCGCGCAGCGCCGCCGAGGCGATCGCGGGTGCCCGCGCCATCGGTTATCCCGTTCTGATCCGTCCCTCGTACGTGCTCGGTGGGCGCGCGATGGAAATTATCGCCGACGAAGACGGCCTCCGCCGCTACCTCGACCAGGCGCTCCACGCCTCCGATCAGCGTCCGCTGCTGGTGGACCGCTACCTCGACGGCGCCATCGAAGTGGACGTCGACGCGATCGCCGACGGCGAACGCGTCGTTATCGGCGGCATCATGGAACACGTCGAGCACGCCGGCATCCATTCCGGCGACAGCGCCTGCGTCCTGCCGCCGCGCACGCTCAGACAGCCGATTATCGACGAACTGATTCGGCAGACGCGCCTGCTGGCCACCGAACTGGGCGTGGTCGGGCTTATCAACGTCCAATACGCCATCTTCCACGGCGAAGTGTACATCCTCGAAGTCAATCCGCGCGCCTCGCGCACCATCCCGTTCGTCAGCAAGGCCATCGGCGTTCCTCTCGCCAAACTTGCCGCGCGCGTGATGGCCGGGCGCAAACTGCGCGACCTCGGCCTCACCGCCGAGCGCGTGCCCACGCACGTCGCTGTCAAGGAATCGGTCTTTCCGTTCGCGCGCTTTCCCAACGTCGATACCCTGCTCGGTCCCGAGATGAAATCAACCGGCGAGGTGATGGGCCTCGACGCTTCCTTCCCGCTCGCCTTCGCCAAGGCTGAATTGAGCGCCGCGACCGATCTGCCGCTCGCGGGCCGGATCTTTATCAGTGTGCGCGACGCCGACAAGCCGCTCCTCGAACCGATCGCCCGCGGTCTTGACCGCATGGGTTTCCAATTGGTCGCCACTTCCGGCACGGCGCGTTTCATCAACCAGCTCGGGGTCCCCTGCGATGCCGTCAATCGGGTCCTGCAGGGCAGCCCGCACGTGCTCGATCTGATGCGCGCCAACGCGATCGCCGCCGTCATCAACACGCCTGATGAAAAGGGCACCGCCGATTCATTCTCGATCCGCCGCACCGCCCTCGAGCTGCGCCTGCCGTTCTTCACCACCATCGCCGGCGCCCAGGCCGCGGTCGAAGCGATCGCCGCCCTCAAGGCCCAGCAGCCCGCCGTGCGCGCCCTGCAGGATTACTATCAGAACTGAGCGATGCCCGATGCGCCCTTCACGGACCAGCCCCTGAAAGCTTCGTCCGATCCGCTGGACGCGAGCCTCGCCGCGTTCAGTGGGATCGGCCCGAAACGTGGCGAGGTGCTCGCCCGTCGCGGCCTGCAAACCTTCCGCGACGCGCTCTTCCATATCCCCGTCCGTTACCAGGATCTGCGCC
This sequence comes from Pseudomonadota bacterium, assembly GCA_021325355.1. Taxonomy (GTDB): domain Bacteria; phylum Desulfobacterota; class Binatia; order Binatales; family Binataceae; genus JAJPHI01. The sequence continues at coordinate 218,658 of JAJPHI010000023.1, read as the reverse complement.
GCCGCGACCGTATCCGCGATTTGCTTCCCGGGACGACCGCGCTGGTCGCTGGTCGCCTGCTCGACTTCAAAACTCGTCCGATGCGCCAAATGCGCGGCCGGCGCATTGCCACGGCCACGCTCGCCGACGCTGACGACGCCCGCTTGCGCGTCGCCTGGTTCAACCTTTATGGCGACGGCCGCCTGCCACTCGGCGAAACCGTCGCGCTCCTTGGTCGGGTCACCACCGACACCTCGGGACGCCTCGAGATGCTCCATCCGGAGTTGTTCCGCGCCTCGGCGATCGCCGCGCTTTCCGTCCGACCAATTTACCGGCTGCCACCCGAGATTCCCCAGAACCTTTTTGCCGCCATCGTTCGCGAAGCGCTGAAACGCGCGCGGGGCGCTGACCTCGATGCCATCCCGGCGGAAGTGCGCGCGCAACTCGAGCAACCGGGCGTCCTCGACGCCCTCGCCTACCTTCATCAGCCGCCCCCCGACGCCGATCCGGCAGCCCTGACCGCCGGCAGGACTCCGTACCATCAGACACTCGCGCTCGACGAGCTGTTCGCCTTCCAGTTGGCGATGGCGCTCGACCGCCAGCGGCTGCGCCGTCGCGCCGGCGCTATCCTGACCGGCGGCGACGATCTGCGCGCGAAGTTGCTGGCCGCCCTGCCCTTCACCCCGACTCAGGCCCAGCAGCGCGCCATCCGCGAGATCGATTCCGACCTCGCCACCCCGTCGCCAATGAACCGCATCCTGGTGGGCGACGTCGGCAGCGGCAAAACCCTGGTCGCCTTCGCCGCCATCCTGCGCGCGGTCGGCTCCGGATGGCAGGCGGTCGTGATGGCGCCGACGGAATTATTGGCCGAGCAGCTTTTTCGCAACTTTACGCAACTCTGCGGCCCGCTCGGCATCACCAGCGTGCTCATCACCGGCAGCCTCACCCCGGGTGAGCGCGGCCGTATCCTGCGCGCGCTCGCCCGCGGTCAGATACCGGTCGCCTTCGGCACTCACGCCCTGATCCAGCAGGGCGTGCGCGTCGACCGCCTCGGTCTCGCGGTAATCGACGAACAGCATCGCTTCGGCGTCTTCGATCGCGTCCGCCTCCTTGACCTGGGGGCGCAGGCCAACGTGCTGCTGATGAGCGCCACGCCGATTCCCCGCAGTCTCGCGCTGACCCTCTTTCGAAACGTTGACGTTTCCGTGCTCGACGAGACGCCCGCCGGACGCACACCCGTCACCACCACCGTCGTCGATGACGCCGAGTTGCCTCGCGTCGATTCGCTGCTGCGGGCCGAGCTCACCAACGGCCATCGCGCCTACTACGTGCTGCCGCTTATCGAGAGCGACGAGGACGACACGCCGACCGTCAAAGCCGCGGCAGACCGGCTGTCCCGCGTCCTTGGCGATTTTCGCATCGGCGTCCTGCACGGTCGGATGCGCGCGGGCGAAAAAGAACGTGTCATGCGCGACTTCCGCGACGGCCGCCTTGACCTGTTGGTCGCCACCACCGTGATCGAAGTCGGCGTCGATGTCCCCGAAGCGACCATGATGGTCATCATCGCCGCCGAACGCTACGGCCTCAGCCAATTGCATCAGTTGCGCGGTCGCGTCGGCCGTGGCCCCGCGCCCTCGCATTGCCTGATGGTCGTGTCCCACGACGCCTCGACCGCAGCCCGGACGCGGCTTCAGGAGCTGGCGGAGACCGCGCGCGGCGACGCCGTCGCCGAACTCGATCTGAGGACGCGCGGACCCGGCGACCTGTTGGGCGCGCGCCAGACCGGTGCGCTGCCGCTGCGCTTTGCTGCTTTAATCGACGATTTGGCCCTCGTCGAGCGTAGCGGCGCCCTCGCCGAAGCGTGGCTGCGGCAGGATCCCACCCTGTCAACCCCCGCCTCGGGAACCGCCCGTCGCGCGATCCGGCGCCTGCAGTCTTTCGGCTTCAGTCTCGGCAATATAGGCTGAACATGCCGATCATTGACCCGCGATGCCTGCCGGAAAGAATCCAGCGCTGAAGACCAATGCCGGAGCGAGGCTCGAGGTGCGCCGCGAAGTCTCGGCTGGCGGCCTCATCTGGCGCCTGGCTCCCGACGGCCATGTCGAAGTCGTCCTGGTGCGCCCGGCCGGCAAGAACACCTGGGTCCTCCCCAAGGGTCACGTCGAAGCGGGCGAGAGCGTTCTCGAAGCCGCCCTGCGCGAAGCGCGCGAGGAGAGCGGACTCGAGGTCCGACCCGGCAAGCCCCTGGGCCAGGTCACTTATCTTTATTCATGGCGCTCGCGCGCCACTGACAAGCCGATTCGCATCTTCAAACGAGTGCATTTCTTCCTGATGGAATACGCCGGCGGCGATCCCTCCAGGCACGACCACGAAATCGACGAGGTCGTCTGGATACCGCTCGCCGAAGCGCGCCGCCGCGCCAGCCACAAGAGCGAGCGCGACCTCATCGCCAAAGCGGCCCATCTGCTGGCCGCAACCACTTCGGCTAACTCGCCGCGGCGATAGCGGCGAGCCGGCCTTCCAGCGCCCCGGCCAGCTCCTCTTCGTAACCGCCGAAGAAATGGTCGGCGCCCTCGATTATCGCGAGCTCCGCCCGCGCGCCGAGCTTCCCATGAAGCGTCCGCAAGCCCCGCTCCGGGCAATAAGCGTCGCTGTCGCCGCCAACCAATATGATCGGATGCGGAAACTGCTCGAGCTTCTGCGTATCCGCCATCTGCAGCGGCAGCGCGATCAGCACCAGGGCACCCAGGTCCTTGACTGATGCGGCGGCCGCCATCGCGGCCATCGCGCCGAAGGAATATCCCGCGAGCACCGTCGCGTGCGGCTGCACCTCCGCCCGCGCAGTCAGGAAGCGCACTGCCGCCGCCGCATCACCCGCTTCACCGATGCCATTGGCATGCTCGCCTTCGCTCGCGCCGACTCCCCGAAAATTGAAGCGCAACGTTGCCCATCCCAATCGCCACATCGCCGCCAGTGCCGCATCAACCACGTTGTTGTACATCGACCCGCCATACAGCGGATGCGGATGGCAGACGACGCCGCCGCGCCTCGCCGGCGCGTTCTCCGGAAGTGCCAAAAGCCCCTCCAGCTTGAGTTCATCCGACGGGAACGTTACCGCCTGTTCGTTCATCACCGACCCCTCGCGGCGCTCGACCGCTCTCCGCTGCTATACTACATCGATTCGTTATGACAGAAGCGCCGCCGCGCCTGGCTGCCGACAGGATGCTCCAGCGACTGGCCCGATGGCTCCGCCTGCTCGGCGCCGACGTTACCTGTGATCCGGAGCTGGGCGGCGCGGAGGCCCTCCATCGTGCGCGGCTCGAGGGTCGGCCCTTTCTTACCCGCGATAAACGGCTGCGGACCGCCCCCGACGTGCTCTATCTGCAGGCGCAGCTCTTTCGCGACCAGTTGCGCGAAGTGCTCGCCCATCATCCCTTCGATCCGCAACGCTTCGCCTTTAGCCGATGCTCGCGATGCAACACCCTACTGCACGAGGTCCCGCGCGATGTCGTCGGCCGCCGCGTGCCGCCGTTCGTCTACGCGACGCACGACAGGTTCGCACTCTGCGAGCATTGCCATCGTATCTACTGGGACGCCACCCATCTGAGTCGCGCGCGCGCCGAGTTCGCAGCCCTTATCCCTGCGCAATCCGTCTCGTGATTCTCCCTTGATATCCTGGAATGCTCATGACGCTGCCGCAAATTTCCGCCTTCACCTGGGATTTTGACGTCGTTCAGGGCTCGCCCCTGCTCGTCTTTCTGCTTTCCGCGCTGATCTTTGGCCTCTCGCTATGGCTCGGCATCCTCATCGGTCGCAAGACGCCGTCGCTCCATACGAACGAGCGTCGTGACATGGACTTGATTGTAGGCTCAGCCCTGACCCTCCTTGGCCTTATCATCGGCTTCAGTTTTTCACTGGCCGCCGGACGCTACGACCAGCGCAAGAACTATGAAGAGGAGGAAGCCAACGCCATCGGCACCGAGTATCTGCGCGCCGGCCTGCTGCCGGCTGCCGACGCCGCTGAACTTCGCGCGTTGCTGCGCGAATATCTGCACGATCGCATACGCTTCTACGCAACCCGTTCCGATCACGAGCTCGCACTCACCAACGAAGATACCGCCCGCCTTCAAGCCCGCATGTGGGCCATCACCGAGCGCGACGCCGCAAGACAGCCAAACCAGGTGAATGCCTTGGTCGCCTCCGGCATGAATGATGTCATCAATGCTCAGGGTTATACGCAGGCGGCCTGGTGGTATCACATCCCCGAGGGTGCATGGCTGCTGATGGCGCTGCTCGCCATCGGATGCAGCATCCTGATCGGCTTCAACTCAAATACCCGGCGCCGGCCCATTCTGCTGGTGATGCCGGTGCTGTTCTCCGCGGCGTTCTACCTGATTGCCGATATTGACGCGCCCCGCCATGGCCTTATCCACGTGTTGCCGCAAAACCTCATCGCGCTCGCGCAATCGCTGCCGCCGCCCTAGCTGACATCGCTGCCTGAGCCGCCAGAAGGTCCGGGGCTCGTGCTTGAGCAGGCCCTCGGCGAAGGGTTGACAGGGACAACCGCGATATGGTGAAAAGCCGTGACCCCTCCCGCCGCCTCAAAGCGGCCCGTTGCTACTTTCATCCTGACGCGCCGTCTTTATTGCAATCATCCAATATATTTGGCCATACTATTCCATATTTGGCACTAGATGGATACCACGACTCTTGTCAACGGACGCGACTCCGGCGCCTTTCATCCTCCTGAACCGCGCGCCGACCGTTCGTCCCCCAGGCAGCCGCCCGCCTTGAAGCGCCGCCCCTCGACCCGTCGACGGCGCAGCGGCACTGCCGATAAGCGGACCTTGGGGAGTCTCATCCGCGCCCGGCGGCTCGCCCTGCAACTGACGCAGCGTGAACTGGCCGTGATGCTCAAGGTCAAACCCGCTCATGTGGCCTATCTCGAACTCGATCGGCGTCGTCCCTCCCTTACTCTGCTCGGCCGCATCGCCGACGTTCTGAGCCTCGAACGCGAGTCGTTGATCCTGCTCTCTCATCCTGAGGCGCGCGATTTCGTCCCTCTGCGTGACGCGACGCCGCCAGCGATCGCCAGGGACGATGCCTGGAAGCAGTTCAGTAGCAACAAGGCGCTCCTTGCTCGCCACAAGGTCAGTAAAGCCGAACTGAGCATCCTTGCTCAGGTCGCCCTCCTCGGACGAATCGACGCGCCGCGCTCCTTCCTTTTCATCCTCAACAGCATCCGCCAGGCGGTCCTCGACGACGACCTGTAACCACCGCCCACGCTTGCACTCCCTCCGCCGTCCGTCGGATTATCCGACGATCTCCCCCTCGGAGGCCTGTCATGCGCGTTGCCATCGGTGGATACCTCGTCGCGGCCAATAGCTTCGCCACTCAGCGCATTCCGCTCGAACGCTTTCGCCGCGCGATGCTCCGCGATGAGGCCGTGATGCGGCTCGCCGGCGGCGACGGCGCCCTTGGCGGCTTCGCCCAGGCGGCCCGCAGACTGGGATGGGAGGTCGTGCCGCTGCGCTTTGTCTTTCCGGGCCTCGCCGGCAAAATTCCTGACGATGCTCACGAATGGGCCAAACAGGAATTGCTCGACGCGATTCGGGCCGCGGCTCCGCTTGATGGTGTTTTCCTCCAGATGCATGGGACCGCCGCCAGCGACCGCCTCGACGATTGCGAAGGCGATCTCCTCGCCGCGGTCCGCAACCTCGTCGGTCCGCAGACACCCGTGATCGTCTCGCTCGACGGTCACGCCAACGTCACTCACCTGATGGTCGACCAGGCGACAATGCTCATCGGCGTGAAGACCAATCCGCATTACGACTTCGCCGAAACCGGACGGCTGGCGGCCCGGGTCATGGCCGGCATCCGCGATCGCTCGCTCACCCCGGTCAGCGCCTGGGCACAGCCCCCGATGGCGCCGGCGCTCCAGAAGCTCTATATCGCCCCCGGATGGCCGATGGACCACCTGATGCGCCTCGTGCGGATTGAGTCCCAACGCGATTCCCGCATCCTCGATATCTCACTGCTCGGCGGCTTCTTCGTCTCCGACCGTCGCGAAACCGGCATCAGCGTCACCGTCACGACCAACGGCGAACCGGCCCTCGCCCGTGATATCGCCGAGCGCATTAAGGAAGCCTGCTGGCAGAAGCGCCACGCTTTTCATACCGACATGGTTGCGGTTGAAGACGCCGTCCGCGAGGCGATCGCCGCCGATGAGGGCCCGATCGTGCTCGGCGACCTCGCCGATAGCGGCGGCGCCGGCACCCCGGGCGACGGCACCGCCCTCCTCGCCGAATTGCTCAGGCAGGATGCGCGCGGGGCGGTGATTGGCAATATTGCCGATCCCGAAGCCGTCCAACAGGCGCTCGCCGCGGGCGTCGGGCGCCAGGTCGAGCTCGCGGTCGGCGGCAAGACCGATCGCTTCCACGGCGATCCGGTGACGATCCGCGGACGCGTGCGCACCCTCCACGACGGCGTCTTTACCGCCAGCACGCGCTTCAACGCCGGTACGGTCCATCGCGGACCCACCGCGGTCATCGACTGCGGCGGCCTCGAAGTGATTCTCACCTCCCGGCCCGTCCTCGTTTTCGAGCCCAACCATTTCCGCAGCCTCGGGATCGAACCAACCGAGCGCAAAATCCTCGTCTGCAAGGCCGAGATGCAGCATTGGGCGGGGTTTGCCGGCCTCGCCCGCAAGGTCATCGATGTCGATACGCCCGGCCTCGCCACCCAGATTCCTTCGCGCCTGCCTTTCCGCCGGATCCGCCGCCCCGTCTTCCCCCTCGACGATATCTGACGCGGCGCGCCGACGCTTTTCGCCGTTGATCGCGGTCCCTTTGCGCGACGGCTCGCACCGGCCCTCCTGCTAGACTCGCACGAGACCCTGCCACGAGGCCCGCGCCGCCCTTGGAAAAACAGCGTATCGCCAAAGTCCTGGCCCGGATGGGCGTCGCTTCCCGCCGCGAATGCGAGCGGCTGATCGCCGACCGCCGCATCACGGTTAACGGCGCACTCGTCACCCATCCGGCGACGCTGGTCGGCCCCGACGACAGCCTCGCGCTCGATGGCCGCTGGCTTGCCGCCCGCGAACCGGTCCGCCTCTGGCGTTATCACAAACCCGCCGGTCTCCTGACCACCGCGCGCGATCCGCAGGGTCGTCCGACGATCTTCGCGCATCTGCCGAAGAATCTGCCGCGCGTCATCTCCGTCGGGCGGCTCGATTACGATACCGAGGGCCTGCTGCTGCTCACCAACGACGGCGCGCTCGCCCGTTACCTCGAGCATCCGGCGCAGGCGCTCGTCCGTATCTACCGCGTCCGCGTCCACGGCCCAGTCGACACCGCGGCCCTCGCGACCCTCGCCGATGGTGTCACCCTCGAGGGCCTCCACTATCGGCCAATCGAGGCCCACCTCGATCGGCGGATCGGCAGCAACGCCTGGCTCACGCTAAGCCTGCGCGAGGGCAAGAATCGCGAAATTCGGCGCGTCATGCAGGCGCTGCGCCTGCAGGTTACGCGGCTGATTCGCGTCGCCTACGGACCCTTCGAACTCGCCCGACTGCCGCGCGGCGCCGTCGCCGAGGTCGCGCCCGACGATCTTCGCCGGCTCTTACCCGATTTCGGTCCGGCGAGCCGCGCCTAGCCGCGCCGAAACCGGCGCTGTCAGACAACCGCCAAATCGCCCGCCCTATCGCTCGCCTGCTAAGCTTGGGCGATGCGCGCGTTGCTCTTCGACTTCGGCGGCACCCTCGATAGCCCCCGCCACTGGCTCGATCGCTTTGTCGATCACTACCAGGCCGCCGGCGTCGCTATAACACGGCGCGAGCTGGATCCCGCCTTCGATTACGCCACTCGCCTCGCCTACCGCTCGACGGTCATCCTGCGCGGCCGCAATCTGGTCGATCTCCTGCGCTTCCTGGTCGAGACTCAGTTGCGCTTTCTCGACACCGCGGATACGCCGCTGCCAGCCCCGACCCTTCGGCAACTCCGCGCCGTTTCCCGCAGCGATCTGGTCGAGCGGATCGTCGCCCCATTCGCCGCCGAGACCGCTGCCGGTCTCGCGCAGAGTCGTGTCATCCTCGAACGCCTCGCGCGACGCTTCACGCTCGGCATCGTTTCGAACTTTTACGGCAACCTCGATCGCGTGCTCGCCGACGCCGGTTTCGGCCCGCTCCTTCACGCGATCGCCGATTCCGCCAACCTCGGCCTTTACAAGCCCGACCTGCGGCTCTATCGCGCCGCCCTCGCGATGATCGAGGTCGCGCCGCCCGAGACGGCGATGGTCGGTGACTCGCTCTCCAAGGATTGTGCCCCCGCGCGACAACTCGGGCTCAAATCGGTCTGGCTGCGCCATCAGGGCGCCGATCCCAACCGTCCCGATGCGCATTGCGCGGATTTCACGATCGCTGCGCTGCAGGAGTTAGAAGACCTTCGATGGGACCCTTCCTGAACGGCGCAATTATCGCAGCCGGACGCGGCGAGCGGCTGCGTGCAGGATCCAACGATTTGCCGAAACCGCTGGTCACAGTCGCCGGTATGACCCTGCTCGAACGCCAGATCCGCGCTCTGCTCAGCGTCGGTGTCGGCCACGTCGGGGTTATCGTCAATTCGGAAACCGCGCGTCTGATGGGTCCACTTCCCGAAACCCTCGCGGCAGTAACTGACCTCTGTGTAGCCGACACGCCCAATTCGATGGAATCGCTGCTTACCCTGGGCCCGAAGCTCGGCAATGGAACGTTCCTGCTCGCGACTGTCGACAGCCTTATGCCGGCCGCAGGCTGGCGCCATTTTGCCGCAGGCGCGGCGCGGGTACTCGAGCTTCCTGCGTGCCACGGCGTGCTCGGTATCACCCGATGGCGCGGCGAGGCGCGCGCGCTCTTCGCCGACCTCGACGCCGACCGCAAACTTATCACGGGCTTAACCGACGACCCTCGTGAATTCATCACGGCGGGCGTGTATGCTTTTCGCACGTCGATTTTTGATTGTTCGGTGGCGGCGCGGCAGCTCGGTCTTCAAGCTCTAAGACGCTTCCTAGCATTCCTGATCAACCGGAAACTTCAGCTTGCCGCCATCGAAATAGATCAGGTGATCGATATTGACGTGCCGGCCGACCTCGCTGCCGCGCGTCGGGCCATTGAGGATTGGGATAAGGGTGGGGAACCACGATGAATCTGCAAGTCGTCGGCATTTATCGCGAACCGGAGTTCTCGCCGGGCAAAATCGCCGCAGACCACGCGATTATGGACGCCGTGCTCCATCACCTGCGCCGCTCCGGCGCCGCGGTCGCCGCCGTGGAAGCCGCGGAACTCGAACCGCTCGCGGCCGGCTCGCGCCCCGACCTGGTGCTCGCGATGTGTCAGGGACCGAAGATGCTCAAACGGCTCGCAGCCTTCGAGCAGGCGGGCGCGCTGGTCATCAACTCGGCTCTCGCGATCCGCAACTGCTATCGCGACCTGCTGGGCGCCGGACTCGCTAACGCGCGAGTGCCGATTCCCGAAGGTCGCCTGATCGACACCGGTGTGCCGCTCGATCCCGGCGCGCTGCGGAGTCTCGACCTGGCCGCGCCGATCTACGTCAAACGCGGCGATCTGCACGCGCTCGGTCCCGAGGACGTGCAACGCGTCCAGGGGGCTGCCGCTCTTGAAACGGCTGTACTGAGTTTCGCCCGGCGCGGTATCCCGCGCGTCTATGCCCAGCAGGAAGTAACCGGCGAGGTGGTCAAGTTCTATGGAGTCGGTGACGGCCGCGATTATTTCGCCGCCATCACTTCAGCCGACCGTAACCTCGACGAGGCGTTGAGCGCCGACCTCGCCCGCGCCGCCGGCGCCGTCGCCTCAACCCTCGGCCTCAGCGTATGGGGTGGCGATGCGGTAATCGACGGTGCGCGCCTCGCTTTGATCGATTTCAATGACTGGCCAAGCTTCGCGCGCGTGCGCGACCAGGCCGCGCATGCCATCGCGCGTCACTGTTTACGGCGTCTGGGTCAGGCCGCTCAACCACGTCAACTCCCGGCCTGACCCAGCTTGGCCGTCCCCCTCAATGCTGGTAGGCGCTGCCCAGATAGTCGAGCACCAGCTTCGCATCGACGTTCGATAACAGCGCTGCACTGATTATCTGCAGCGTGCGATCCGGCGCGCTCGCCGCCGTCGGTTGATCCTCCGTCGGATCAAACAGCAGCGGTTCATCCGGTTCCGGCTCGCGTCCGAACCGTTCCCGAAACGCGGCGTAGCGCACCCGCGCCACCGCAATCAGCGCCGACGCGACTGCCTGCTTTTCACTCATCAGTTCTCGCATAGCCATTCTCCCCCGAACCTGCGTGCCGTCGTTCTGCACACGACAGCATTCAGCAACGGCTATGCCATTGAAGGGATTTCTAGTACCGACTGGTTGTAGAGAAATTTGACGTAACTACGCTAAAAGGTCGCGCGCTCTGCCGGTGTATCGCGCGCGTATCGACTAGTTCATTTTCGAGCTTTGTCGAAAGTGAATCACCGCAAACCGTATTCTTTCACCTTGCGCTGGAGCTGTACCCGCGACACCCCCATCTGCTTCGCCGCGCGCGAGATATTGCCCTGGCACTGCTCGAGCATCTGCGCGATATAACGCGCCTCGAAGGCCGCCCGCGCATCCCGCAGCGTCCCTTCAGCGATCGGCTCGCCGGCTGCCGCCGTCTCCGCCTTCGCCGCCGCCGCTTCGTGCTCGTCCTCGGCGCGCGGCGACACCGCAGCCGGCGGCTTGGCGGAGCGCAGATGAGCTGAAAGCTGGGCGCTGCCGATTAGCTCGCCTTCGCGCGTCAAAGCGACCGCCCGGTCGATTTCGTTCTGCAGCTCGCGGACGTTGCCGGGCCAGCGATACCCGCAGAGCAACTCCATCGCCCCGCGCTCGACCCCGGCCAGCCGCTTGCGTTCGCGCTCCATCGCGTTAGCCACGAAACGCTGCACCAGCAACGGGATATCCTCGGGCCGTTCGCGCAGCGGCGGCACATGAATCGGAAAGACGGCGAGGCGATAAAACAGATCGTCGCGGAAAGTGCCGCGTCGCACCGCTTCGCGCAAATCACGATTCGTCGCCGAGATCACCCGCACGTTGACCTTCACCGGAAAGCTCTCGCCGAGCGGCACCACCTCTTCTTCCTCGAGCACGCGCAGCAGCTTCGCCTGCATCGCGAGCGGCATGTCCCCGACCTCGTCGAGGAATACCGTGCCGCCCGAGGCGGCGCGAAACAGACCCGGGTTATCCCGCATCGCGCCGGTAAACGCGCCCCGCCGATGGCCGAACAGTTCACTCTCGAGCAACGTCTCCGGCATCGCCGCGCAATTCACCGGCAGGAACGGCGCCTCGGCGCGATCGCTCGCCCGATGGATCCCGCGCGCGACCAACTCCTTGCCCGTCCCGGTTTCGCCTTCAATCAGCACGGTTATCGCGGAAGCCGCCGCCGCTTCCATCAGGCTGAACACCTCCGCCATCACCGGTGCGGTCCCGACCATCTCGCTGAAACGGTCCTGCCGCGCCAGGTCCCGGCGCAGCGCCACGACCTGGGTTCGTAACCTCGCCTCCTCATCGCGAATCTGCGCATAAAAGCGGGCATTCTCGATCGCGATCGTGATACTGCCGGCCAGCGCTTCCATGAAGCGCACGTCGTCATCCGAGAACGCGTCCTGCCCGCGCCGGTTAATCGCCTCGATCACCCCGAGCGGCCCCTGTCGCGAAATCAGCGGGGTCGCAATCAGATTGCGCGTCGTCACCCCGCTCTTCTGATCCGCTCCATGAAAGTGCCGCGGGTCCCGCCGCACGTCATCGACCCGCAGCGAATGACCCGCCGCCAGCGCCGCTCCGGCAAAGCCCTGATCGGCGGGAAACCGGATCGTCTCGAGATGGGTCGATATCGCCTCATCGCCACCCTCGGCGTAGGTGACGTAGGGAAAGTAAAATTCGCCGCGCTCGCGGTCGAGCAGCAGGACCGACACGCCCTCGGCCTTCAACGCGTCGCGGCATTCCTTGATGATGAACGGGATGAGTTCGTCGAGGTCGATCCGCGCGGCAAAGGCACAACCCAGATCATAAAGTAGCCTGTAACGAGCTGTGTCGGCTTCGAGGCTCATCGGCTTATGGCTTATGTGACTCGACTGCCTGTGTAAAGATCCTGTATATTGGCGTGTTTTCCACACCTCCGGGTCGATTGCGTTGCCCTTCCCGTGGCGCTGCCCGCGACCGCCCGATACTCATCGCCGCGAGCGCGGCATGACTCAGTCGTCCTCATCGGCCAGGATCCGTTCGACGGCGCGCAGGCGGCGCGCCAGCTCGGGCAGTCGCGGCTCGAGCGCCACCATCCGGCGAAACACCCGCATGTCGATCGCCGGGGTGCCGCCGACCAGCGCCTCGTCGGGCAGGTCATTATGAATTCCCGCCTGCGCGACGACGCGGACCCGATCACCGATCTTCGCATGATCCGCGGCGCCCGACTGTCCGCCGAACTGGCACCAGCTCCCGACCTTCACCGATCCGGCCAGCCCGGATTGGGCCGCCATCCGCGAAAACTCGCCCAGGCGACAGTTGTGGCCGATTTGGATGAGGTTGTCGAGCTTGACCCCCCGCTCGAGCACGGTCGCGCCCATCGTCGCCCGATCAATTGTCGTGTTGGCGCCGATTTCGACGCCATCGCCAATCACCACAGTGCCGACCTGCGGCACCTTGACGAGGCCGCCCTGATGCTCGACGAAACCGAAGCCGTCACCGCCGATCACGGCGCCGTTCAGGATCGTCACGCCGTTGCCGATAATCACCTGCTCGCGAATCGATACCTGGCTGTGGCAGGTGAAGTCGTCCCCGATCCGGACGCCCGGGTAGATCGTCACATGCGGAAAAATCAGCGCGTTCCTGCCGATCTCGACATCGGCGCCGATCACCGCATACGGCCCGATATAGGCGTGCGGGCCGATTCGCGCCGACGCGTCAATCACGGCGGTTGGATGGATCTCCGGCTGCGGCCGCGCGGGCGGATAGAAAATCGCCAGCACCCGAGCGAAATCGAACGCCGGATTGCTGCTGACGAGCACCGCGCAGGGCGCGGCTTCGGCCAGCTCCGCGGGCACGATCGCCGCCGCCGCCCCGGACGCGCGCAACGCCGCGGCGTATTTCGCGCTGACCGCAAAGCTGATCGTCCCTGGTCCGGCCGCTTCCAGCGGCGCCGGTGCCTGGATCTCGATGCCACCGTCACCGCGTAACGGTAATCCCAACTGCTCGGCGAGCTCCCGCAACTTCATCTCAACGCTCCCCTTCGGAGACTCTAGCGTCGTTCGTGCGCCGTCGGGTCCAAAGCTCGCAGGCGCGCCAGCTCCTCGGCCACTTCGCTCACCGTTACCGCCTTCAGGCAGTCGTAATGCCCGAAACGGCAATGGCGTTGCAGGCACGGACTGCAGGGCGGCGGATGCTGAATCACGCTGACGCGTGGACCGCGCGGGCCGGTGCGCCGCGGATTGGTGGAACCGAAAACCGCGACCGTCGCGATACCCAGCGCCGCCGCCACATGCATCGCTCCGGAGTCATTACCGACAAATCCATCGCAAAGCGATAGCAGCGCGATGAGCTCACGCAGACTGATCTCACCCGCCGCGACGATCGGACGCGCCGCGGCGGCCCCGGCGATCGCCGCGCAGCGATCGCGCTCCGCCGCGGTGCCGATCAGCACGCATTCGGCCTCTGCACGCCGCGCGAGCGTGTCGATCAGCTCGGTGAAGCGCTCCGCCGGCCATTCCTTGGCCGGACCATAGGCCGCGGCGGGCGCCAGTGCAACCAGCGGCCGCCCGCGCCGCGTACGCCGCCCTTCGAGCCAGCTCCGCATGCGTGAGACGTCCGCGCCGTTCGCCGTCAGGCGTGCGCTTCCGGCGGTCTCCGCCTCCGCCACCCCGAGACCATCGCGGACGAGTCCCAGCCAGTACCGCGACTGATGGCCGTTGAGCGCGTCCGGGGCGGGCCGCAGCCGACCCGTCAGCAGCAGCCCGCGCCCGTCGGTGGCGTAGCCGATCCGCTGAGGGATCCGCGCGAGCGCCATCCACAAGGCCGATTCGAAGCTGTTCGGCAACAGCAGCGCCAGCTCGAATTCGCGCCGCCGGAGCTCCCGGACGATTTGCCGGTGGCGCGGCCACGCGCGCAGTCCGCGAACGGTCTCGTAGGCGATCACCTCATCGACCCACCTGATACCGTCGAAAAATCCGGCCAACTCGCGCCGCACCATCACTCCCAGGTACGCCGACGGGAAGCCTTCGCGCACGGCGCGCAGGGCGGGCAGGCTCATCACGAGATCGCCGAGCCAGTTGACCGCCTTGACCACGATTCGCCGCGGCGATCGTGCTTCGTGCGACGTTCTAGCCATCGCGCACGGGACGCTGCCGGAAAGCCGCGGACGGGTTGCCGCCATCCGCGTTGCCGCGTAGCCGGCGCGCCAATCCGCCCGGTGCCGGCGACCGCCGAAAGTCGCGCGCCGGCGCCGCCGATATCGGGGCGAGAACCGGCGTCGCTATTGATCGAGTTTGCGTTTCAGAATCTCGTTGACCAGCCGCGGATTCGCCCTGCCGCCCATCGCCTTCATCACGGCGCCGACGAAGAAGCCGAAGAGCTTGTCGCGTCCGGCGCGATATTCGCCAACCTTGCGCAGATGGGTCTCGATGATCTGGTCGCAGGCCTCGGCGATCGCCGCCTCGTCCGATACCTGGGCGAGCCCGAGCTCGCGCACGATCGTCGCCGCCGGCTTGCCGCTCTGGCACATCGCCATGAAGGCGGTCTTGGCCGCATTGAGACTGATCGCGCCGTCCTCGACCATCGCCAGCAACGCCCCGGTCTCGCGCGCCGACGGCACCGCGTGGGCGAGCGGTTTGCCGGTCTCGTTGACCACCCGCAGGACTTCCGTCATCACCCAGTTCGCCGCGGTTTTGGCATTCCGGAGACCCGCGGCGACGCTCTCGAAATAGTCGCCGACCTCGCGTTCCTCGGTCAGGATCGCCGCCTCGTAGCGACTGAGCCCGAGCGCGTTGACGTAGCGCTCGCGCCGCGCCGCCGGCAGCTCGGGCAGCGCGACGCGAATCGACTCGATCCATTCGGGCGTCACGCGCAGCGGCGGCAGATCCGGCTCGGGAAAATAGCGATAGTCGTTGGCGAACTCCTTCGAGCGCATCGGGCGCGTTTCCTCGCGAACCGGATCCCACAGGTGGGTCTCCTGCATAATCCGGCCCCCGGCCTCGAGGATATCGATCTGACGCGCGACCTCGTGCGCGATCGCCTTTTCGACGAAGCGGATCGAATTGAGATTCTTAATCTCGGTCTTGGTGCCGAACTGTTCGACGCCGCGCGGCCGCACCGAAACGTTGACGTCGCAACGCAGATTCCCCTCCTCCATCCGCGCCTCCGAGGCGCCGGTGTAGCGCAGCAGGGCGCGCAGCTCGCGCAAATAGGCCGCGGCTTCCGCCGCCGAGCGGATATCGGGTTCACTGACAATCTCGACCAGCGGCACGCCCGAGCGGTTGAAGTCCACCAGGCTCGTGCCGTCCTCGTGGATATTCTTGCCGGCGTCCTCCTCCATATGGATCCGCACCAGGCGGATCCGGCGGCGCTCGCCGTTTGCCTCGATTTCGACATAGCCGCCGACACACAGCGGCCGCTCGTACATGCTTATCTGATAGCCCTTGGGCAAGTCGGGATAGAAATAGCTCTTGCGCGCGAAAATCGACTCGCGCGCGATCGCGCAATGCGCCGCCAGGCCCATCCGGATCGCCAGCTCAACGGCATCGCGATTCAGCACCGGCAGCACCCCGGGCATCGCCATGCAGACCGGACAGACGTTTTCGTTCGGCCCGGCGCCGAAGCTGTTGGCGCATCCGCAGAAGAGCTTCGATTGTGTCGCCAGATGCGCGTGGACTTCCAGTCCGATCACCGCTTCGTAATTCTCGGCCGCCATTGCAGTTTCGCTCGCCATCGTGGTTTCCGTCCGATCACCCTCCCGATGATTCCCGATCGTCGCTAGATGATCGGCGGCCGCCGCACCGTCGCGCCCGATCGTTCATAGGCATCGGCCGCGCGCAGGATCGTCTCCTCGGCAAACGGCGCGCCGATCAACTGGAGCCCGATCGGCAAGCCCCGGTCGTCGTACCCGCAGGGCACCGAGATGCCGGGGAGTCCGGCCAGATTCACCGAGATCGTGAAGATATCCGAGAGATACATCTGCAGCGGATCGGCAATCTTCTCGCCGATCGCAAACGCCGTGGTCGGCGCGACCGGCGTCGCGATTACATCACAGCGTTCGAAAGCGCGCGCGAAGTCGCGCCGGATAAGCGTCCGCACCTTCTGCGCCTTGAGATAGTACGCATCGTAATAGCCCGCCGACAGCGCGAACGTGCCCAGCATGATCCGCCGTTTGACCTCGGCGCCGAACCCGGCGCCGCGCGTCCGCTCGTAGAGCTCGATATTGTTGTCGGCGGCGACGCGAAGCCCGTAACGGATACCGTCATAGCGCGCCAGATTGGCGCTCGCCTCGGCGGTCGCCAGCACGTAGTAGGTCGCCACCGCATACTCCGTATGGGGCAGCGACACCTCCTCGAGCCGACCGCCCAGCGCCTCGAACTGGCGCAGCGCCGCGCGCACCGCGCCGTCCACCGCCGGCGCCATCCCTTCGATAAAGTACTCGCGCGGCACCCCGATCCGCAGTCCCTTGATCTCACCCGTCAGAGCGCCCGCGTAATCCGGCACGGGACGCGCCGCGCAGGTCGCGTCGCGCGGATCGACCCCGGCGATCGCCTGCAGCAGCACCGCGCAATCCCGCACCGTTCTCGCGAACGGACCGACCTGGTCCAGCGACGAGGCATAGGCAATCACCCCGTAGCGACTCACCCGGCTGTAGGTCGGCTTGATCCCGACTACGCCGCAGAACGAGGCGGGCTCGCGAATCGAGCCTCCGGTATCGGTGCCGAGCGCGCCGAGACATTGATTGGCGGCCACCGCCGCCGCCGAACCGCCCGACGATCCGCCCGCCACCCGGTCGAGATCATACGGATTACGCGTCGGTCCGAAGGCCGAGTTCTCGGTCGACGAGCCCATGGCGAACTCGTCGAGATTCGCCTTGCTGAGAAAGACGGCTCCCGCCGCGCGCAATTTCGCCACCACCGTCGCATCGAAAGGCGGGACGAAGCCGTCGAGAATCCGCGAAGCGCACGTCGTGCGCACGCCGCGGGTCAGGAAAATATCCTTGAGCGCGAGCGGAATCCCGCATAAGGGACCGCCGGCGCCGCCGACCATCCGCGCGTCCGCCTCGGCCGCCTGGGCCAGCGCGGCCTCGCGGCAAACCGTGATGAAAGCATTCAGCCGGCCGTCATGCGCGGCGATCCGGTCGAGGCAGGAGCGCGTCAGTTCGACCGCCGACAGCTCGCGCCGGTCGAGCAGCTCGCGGGCCTCGGCGATAGTCAGGCTGCAGGGTTCAACAATCATCGGACTCGAGCGCTAGTCGATAATCCGCGGCACGCGGAAAAACCCACCCTGGCGATCCGGCGCGTTGGCCAGCAGCGCTTCGGTCTCCGGCTGATTGGTAATCCGATCCTCGCGCAGCGGCGTGCCCGCCTCGCCCACCTGCGCGGTCGGCTCCAGGTCATCGGTGGGCAATTGATTGAGCTTGTCCACGTAAGCCAGGACTGCGCTCAGATCTTCCTGCATCCGCGTCTCTTCCTCGCTGCTCAGGCGCAGGCGCGCAAGGCGCGCGACGTGCCGCACCGTCTCCAGATCAATCCGCTGTGCCGCCACAGCACGTTATCTTAACATCGCCGACCTTTCCTGTCAGCGTACGGGTCGCCGCTGAAGCCCGCTGCCGCTATATTGATCAACGCCGATGATCGAACAATGGCGCGCCACGGCCGGAGCCCTTCTGCAGCAAGCCTACGTTGCGATGGCCGACGTGATCGACCGCTGGTGCGAAGAACTACCCTCGCGCCGGCGCCTCGACCCGGGACGGCGCGGCGAACGGACGGCGCGGCGCCGCCTGCAACGGCAGGGTTACATTATTCTCGCCCAAAACTATCGCACGGCCGGAGCGGAGATCGATTTGATCGCCCTCGATGGCGCCACCCTGGCCTTTATCGAGGTCAAAGCCCGCGCCAATGCCGCCGCCGGCACGCCCCGCGAGGCCGTCGATTATCACAAACAGCAACAACTCCGGCGCGCGGCCGAAGCCTTTGTCGCCTCGCGACGCCTGCCGGCGCTCCAGGCCCGGTTCGATATCGTCGCGATCCTCGGCGCCGGCCGCCACCGGCGGATAGAACTGATTAAGGACGCCTTCTGATGCTCGACATCAAGCTGCTCCGCGAGCAGACCGACTATGTCAAAGCCGCGCTCGGACGGGCCGGCATCGCTCCCACGGAGATCGATCAGGTCCTCGAAGTCGACGCCCGCCGGCGCCGCCTCCAACACGATCTGGACGAGATGCGCGCGCGGCGCACCCGCGAATCCAAAGAACTCGGCCGCCTCGCGCCTGCCGAACGCGAAGCGCGCCGCCTCGAAATGCGCCAGCTCGGCGATCAGATCAGCGCCGGCGAACGCGAACTGACGGCCATCGAACACCGTTTCGACGAACTGATGCTTGGTCTGCGCAACCTCCCCCGCGACTGGGTGCCCGACGGCAAAGGCGAAGCCGACAACGTGGTCATCCGCACGGAAGGCGGCCTGCCGCACTTCGCTTTTCAGCCCCTCCCGCACTGGGAACTGGGCGAACGGCTGGGAATTATCGACTTCGAGCGCGGTGTCAAACTGTCTGGCACCCGCTTTTATCTGCTGCGCGGATTGGGCGCGCGTCTCGAACGCGCCTTGATCGCCTGGATGCTCGATCTCAAGCGCGACCAGGGTTACCTCGAAATTATCCCGCCCCTGATGGTCAACACGGCAACCGCGACCAGCACCGGCCATCTGCCGAAGAACGCCGACACGATGTATCGCGATATCGAGGAGGATTTCTGGTTTATTCCCACCGCCGAAGTGCCGCTCACCGGGATGTATCGCGACGAAATCCTCGCCGCCGAGCAGTTGCCCATCTATCTGACCGCCTACACCCCCTGCTTCCGTCGCGAAAAAATGTCGGCCGGCCGCGATGTCCGCGGGATCAAGCGCGGCCATCAGTTCGACAAGGTCGAGATGGTCAAGCTGGTGCGACCCGAAACCTCCGACGATGAACTGCAGGCGCTGATCGAAGACGCGCTCGCCGTCGTCCGCCCGCTTAATATCCCCTATCGCGTGGTCCAGGTCTGCACCGGCGACCTGACCTATGCCGGCGTCGCCCAGTACGACATCGAGATGTGGGCGCCGGGCCTCGGCGAATGGCTCGAAGTCAGTTCCTGCTCGAATTGCGGAGATTTTCAGATGCGCCGGGCGAACATCCGTTATCGCCCGCAAAAGGGCGGGCGTCCCGAGTTTGTCCACTCCCTCAATGGCTCCGGGCTCGGCCTGCCGCGTACGCTCATCGCCGTGATGGAGAACTATCAGCAGGCCGACGGCAGCATCGTCATCCCCGAGGTGCTGCGCCCCTATATGGGCGGCATCGACGCCATCCGTCGAGGCCCCGCGTGAATTCCGGTCCTTCCTCGGCCCTGCCGCCCCGTGAGGCGCAGCGGCCGCTGATTCTTAACAAATCCGTAATCCAGCCCGGCTATACTTTTGCACGCCGTCAGGCTCTGATCGTAGGCACTTGAGGTGGGAAGGGTGGCTGAGATGTCCGGGCGTCCTGCAGCGACCCGCCGTGCGCGCGGCGGACGCATCATCTGCCGCACGATAGCTCCGCCAGTCGCGACTCCGTTCCATGCCGGAATGCTGCCGGCAAACGGGCTTCTGCGCCCCTTCACCCCGATCGCCTCCGACCCCGAAGTCGCCCCCAGCCCTGCGCCGACCGCCCCCCTGCGCCGCGTCCTCGGCGCCCGCTTCCGGCGATTACCGAACTTCCGGCCACCGAAGAATTTCCGGCCATCAAAGTTGCTTCACCCGATCAGTTCCTGGGCCGTTCAGGTGTACAATTGTTTCATGTCGGCGGACCCGGATCGGCGGCGCGCGGCCGCAACCGACATCCGGATACGGACGACGATTGCCTTGGGCCTGGAGTTGGGGCTCCCATGGACCATACCAAGCAACGCTCGAGCGGTGCACTGACTGATGACAGACAAGCTGGTGGTGCGCGGTCTGCAGGCCTGGTTCGGCCGAAACCACGTCCTGCACAACATCAACTTTGCCATTGCCGACCGCAACGTGACCGCGATCATCGGCCCGTCGGGTTGCGGCAAATCAACTCTGATTCGTTGTCTCAATCGCATGCATGAAGTGACCACCGGCGCGCGATGCGAGGGCGAAGTGCTGTTCGACGGCATCAATATCTACGACCCCGAAATCGACCCGGTCGATGTCCGCCGGCGAATCGGGATGGTCTTCCAGAAGCCCACCCCCTTCCCCACCATGTCGATCGAAGAGAACGTGACCGCCGGCCTCGCCCTCAACGGCGTCACGCTATCGCGCGCGCAAAAGGAGGCGATCGTCGAAAAAAGCCTGCGCGATGCCGCCCTGTGGGACGAGGTCAAGGATCACCTGCGCCGTCCCGGCACCAGCCTCTCGGGCGGTCAGCAGCAGCGCCTATGCGTCGCCCGCGCGCTCGCCGTCGAGCCCGAAGTCCTGCTGCTCGACGAGCCCTGTTCGGCCCTCGATCCCATCTCCACCGCCCGCATCGAGGAGCTGCTGCTCGAACTGCGCGAGCGCTACACCATCGCGATCGTCACCCACAACATGCAGCAGGCGGCGCGCACTTCCGACTTCACCGCCTTTATGTATGCCGGAGATCTCATCGAGTATGGGGAAACCCGGCAGATCTTCACCAATCCGACCAAACGTGAGACCGAGGACTATATCACCGGGCGGTTTGGCTGAGCCTGCGCTCCGGACCACCCCAGGATGACCAGCGAGGAATGCCTATGGCTACCAACCAGCCTCAGCACACCAACCTTCGTTACGAGGTCGAGTTGCGCGGTCTCCGCTCCGGACTTATCGAGATGGGTGGCCTGGTCGAGGGCCAAATCGCCGAAGCGATCCAGTCGCTCATCGATCGCGACAGCGCCCGCGCCCGCGCCACCATTACCCGCGACCATGAAGTCAATCGGATGGACGTCGAGAACGACGAACGCGCCATCCGCCTCCTCGCGCTGCATCAGCCCGCCGCCGGCGACCTGCGCTTCATCACCACCGCTCTCAAAATCACGACCGATCTCGAGCGCATCGGCGACAACGCCGTCAACGTCTGCGAGCGCGTCCTCGAACTCAATGAAGAACCGCAGCTCAAACCCTATATCGACCTGCCGCGGATGGCCGCGATTGCCCAGACCATGGTCCGCGACAGCGTCGACGCCTTCATGCGCAATGATCCCGAACTCGCCCAGCGCGTCATCGACCGCGACGACGAAGTCGATTCGCTCAATTATCAGATCTATCGCGAGCTGCTCAGCTATATGGCCGAAGATCCCGGCACCATCCCGCGCGCCACGCGCATCCTGTTTGTCTCCAAATACCTCGAGCGCGTCGCCGATCACGCGACCAATATCGCCGAGATGGTCGTCTACATGGTCAACGGCCGCAGCATCAAGCATCTCGGTCACGTGAGCTAGCTTGTCAACCGTTCAGCCATAGGAACCACTCCGCCATGAGCACCGCCGCCGGATCGATCACCCGCGAACGCCTCCGCCACAAAGCCCTGGTCATCGAGGACGACGCCGATATTCGCGAGCTTTTGCGCTACAGCCTCGCCCAGGAAGGCTTCGCCGTCGAGGAGGCCGCCGACGGCGCCGAAGCCCTCGACCGCATCAATCGCCGCGCCCCCGATATCGTGCTGCTCGACCTGATGCTGCCGCGCATGTCCGGTCTCGAACTGTGCCGCCGCCTGCGCTCCGCCGCCGAAACCGCCGCCCTCCCCATCATTGTCGTCACCGCCAAGGGCGCCGAAGTCGATCGCGTGCTCGGCCTCGAGATGGGCGCCGACGATTATGTCGTCAAACCGTTCAGCCCGCGCGAGGTCATCGCCCGCGTCAAGGCCCTCTTGCGTCGCGCCCACGCCTCCGCCCTCGAACCCGACGGCGCCGGCCTCTACGAGCGCGGTCGCCTGCGCATCGATTTCGGCACCTACGAGGTTTTCATCGACGGCAACAAACGCGACCTCGCCCTGCGTGAGTTCGAGCTGCTCCGCTTCTTCGTCCAGCATCCGCTGCGCGTTTACAGCCGTGAACAGTTACTCGATCTCGTCTGGGGCCGCGACACTTTCGTCGAACCGCGCACCGTCGACGTTCATGTCCGCCGCCTCCGTCAGCAGATCGAACGCGACGACGCCAATCCCGAACTGATCCTCACCGTCCGCAGCGTCGGCTATCGTTTTAATCCGGAGGCGCTCGGTTAGTTCATCGGCTTGCAAGTCGCCATCGCCGTCGCTCTCGGGATGCTGCCGCCGGTGCTGGCCCTGCTGGCGCTGGCGCTTGCACACACCGCCTCAGTTGCCCTCGTGGTCGCCGCCGCCGCCGGCGGTGTGCTGCTTTCCACCATTGCCATGCGCCGGCTCGCGCGGCGCACGAGCCGCCACCTCGAACGCCTCAACGCGATCGCCGACGCCCTCGGCCGCGCCTCCTCGCCACCGCATCTAAGGCCGACCGGCGGCGGTTCGCTCGATCTCGTCGAGCAGCGGCTGACGCTTGCCGCCGACGCCGTGATCAAGCAGTCGCGCAGCCTTGCCGAACAAAGCGCCGAATTCGAGGCGATCCTCCGCAACATGTCCGAGGCGGTCGTCCTGACCGGCGCGCGGCGCGAAGTCATCCTGCTCAATCGCGCCGCCCACGAGATGTTCGGTCTGCCGCCCGCCGCCGACTATCGCGGACGCGATCTCGTCGAGCTTTGCCGCGACCCCGCCCTGCAGAATTTCGTGCGCCGCGCCGACGCCGATCCGGTCAGCGGTGAGGTCGCGATGCAGTTGCCGTCGCCGCGCGCGTTGGAAGTCAGCGCCGCTCCGCTCCGCCATACCTCGATGCCCGGCGCCCGCGTCTTCGTCTTCCGCGATATCTCGCGCCTCAAGTCCTACGAAACCATGCGCGAGGACTTCATCGCCAACCTCACCCACGAGCTCCGCACGCCCCTGACCGCCCTCTACGGTTACGCCGAAACGCTGCAGAAGGGCGTCGAGGACCCCGCCACCGCCCAGCGCTTCCTCGGCATCATCGAGCGGCAGTCGCGTCGCCTCGCCCGCCTCCTTGACGATCTCGTCTCCCTGTCGGATCTCGAACGCGGCCTGACTCCCCTCAAACTCGAGCCGCTCGACGCCGCCCGCGTCCTCGCCGAAGCCGCCGAATTGATGGTTGGTGAAGCGCATCGGCGCGGCATCAGCCTCGAAGTGCATGGCCCGCCTGACCATCTCGCGCTGCTCGGCGATCGCGATCGTCTTCACCAGGTGCTGGTCAACCTGCTCGATAACGCGTTGAAGTTCACTCCGCGCGGCGGCAACGTCGTACTGGCGGCCTCTCCCCGCCCCGATGACCGCCTCGGCGCCGGCGTCGAGCTGGTCGTTGCCGACACCGGCGACGGCATCCCGGCATCACACATCCCGCGCCTGACCGAGCGCTTTTACCGAGTCGACCGCGCGCGCTCGCGCGAACTTGGCGGCACCGGCCTTGGCCTCGCAATCGTCAAACACATCGTGCAGCTTCATAGCGGCCTACTGAAGATCGAAAGCCAGGTGCGCGTCGGCACCACCGTCAGAGTCTGGCTGCCCCAGCCGCCGGCCGCCGGCAGCTAGACCAACGCCCCATCTCTGCTTCCCGCCTCACCCCGGCCGCCCCACTACCACCGACTGTCTTGCGAGGGACGCGTGATTATGGAGAATGGGTACGCCACATCGACGCGCCGTTAGCTCAGCGGATTAGAGCATCAGACTACGGATCTGAGGGTCGGGGGTTCAAATCCCTCACGGCGCGCCACTTACCGTCATCCGCGGGCGTCGCGCGAACGGCGATCGCGTCATCCAAGTATTGCGGCACCGCGCCCGCTTCTCCCGCATCGCTGACTCCCCGGACCCGTCGCCCACCCCTGCCCGCGATCCCTCGTCCTTGCATTTTGGCGGCTTCCGGGCGACCCGTCCGCTCGATACGATTATCCGAGGAGGTTCATTTTTGTGAGAACCCTTCCGGATTTTCGCACGATCCTGCCCGACGTCGAGCGCGGGCGCGCGCTGCTCGCCCGTCTCGTCCGCACCCGCGACGTCGCCGAACCGGTTGCCGCCTGGCGCGCGGTTCCCGAAGACGCCCTCAACACCCTTTCCGAGCCCGACCGAATCGCCTTCATTGAAGCCCTGATGCCGCTGATGCGCCACGGCCGCCGCATCGAGCGCGCGGCGCTCCGCCGCCTCTATCAGCTCTTTGCCTTCATGCAGATGCCCGCGGCGGCCCGCCTCGCCCTCCTGCGCGCGCTGCAGACCCGGCTGCGGCTCGCGCCGGCGCGCCTTCCTCAATTCACGGATTCCGCCGTGCGCCGCGCGCTGCTTATCGAAGCGGCGGCCCTGGCCGGCCGCCGGCCGTCACGCGAGTCGCAGGCCTATATCGACCGGCTGGCCGATCACCTGCGTATCCAGCCCGACGAAGAGCGCCGTTGGACCATGTTCTTCGAGCGCCTGACCGACGCCGAAAATCGAGTCGCCGCGATCCTCGGCAAGAAGGGCCATATCGTGCGCCTCGATGACCGTAAGCTCGAGATCTTCAAAAAGGCCGTCGCCGCCGTCGGCGTCCCCGCCGCCGTCCTCTTCCCGCTCGGCACGGTCGGGCTCTCGGCCGAAGGCATCACCACCGGCCTCATCGCGCTTGGTGGCGGCTTCATGCTGCCCGCGAGCGTCGCCATCGTTACCGGCCTCGGCATCGCGGTCGCGCTCGGTGTCTCCACCAAGAAGATCCTCGACCTCGTGATGCCGACGACGGACGCCGATCGCTTCTCCATTGACGCCGAGCGGCTGAATCGCAGTTCGATCGATATCGAACGCATCCTCGACGAGGCCGCCCGCCACCACGCGGATCAGAAAAAGCTCGAAGAGGCGCGCGCCAAAATCGCCGAGATCATTCACAAAATCGTGCCGATAAGCGACGCCGATCGCGCCAAAATCGCCGCCGCCCTCGACCATGCCAACCTGCTCGGCGCGCGCTACCTCGAATACCTCGAGCACGATCGCGAAGAACTCGAGTCGCGCAACGAAATCGGCGCCGACGAACTGCGCGCGCTCTGCGACTCGGATCGTCCGGCGCTGCTCGCCGCCGGCTGAACCGCTCGCCCCTGACCGTGGTAAACGCGCTTGATGGCCGAGGTTTCTAAACCACGATTTATCGAGGCACGCGCGTTTTTGTAGTCCCAGTAAGGGGCGCGAAGGTTCGCGGAGATGGTCGCGGCGGCCCTCCGCCAGGCTAGAAAGCCGAAGATCATTGATACGTGGTTCGCCGCGACCGCGGTGACGCACGATCTGGCCGGCTTCCCCAATCCCAAGCCGAAGCGTAGACCAGGCACGCTGCCGGGCGCGGCCTTATCCTGAAACATAAACCAAAAAAAACTTGCGCGGCGGCGCTTATTTGTCCTATGGGTCTGCTGAACGAGAACTCCGCTTGAGACCAGATCAAAAATCTTGCCCAGGGGATTGACCGAGCGTAGCCTGAAAACGCTCCAAATGGAGGTCCGAGCAAGTGTCAGCTAGAAAAGATGTCCTTAAGCAACAGGATATCATCGGCTCGTTGCAGCCTGCGATTCATGTGCCTCAAAACTGGAATTACGAGGTCGAACCGGACCTCTACAAGGCTTACATGCATCCGCCCCATGACGTCGGCGGCCAATTCGACGTTCCTGTCAGGTATGAAGAGAAGGAAGAGGAGCAATGGGAGCTCGACACCTATGTGACCTGCGAAGTTCTCGGCTGGAGAGGCCTATGGAACTCCGAGGAAAGACGACGTCGCGCCGATAACGATCTAGGCTACACGCTCTATCTCGGCATCCCCTACTATGGGCGCTGGATCCTCGCTGCCGCCCGCATGCTGGTAGACAAAGGCCATATTTCGCTGGTCGAGTTGATCGAGAAGATCGCGGAGGTAAAAGCTCGCCATGGCAAGAAGTAGGTCGCCGAAAAACCCTCAGCGGCCCGCCGGCAAGGCTCGTTTCAAGGTGGGGGACCGGGTTCGGGTGAAGGATCTTCCCAATCTCTTCTACAGTCGCACTCAAATGTATGTCCGCGGGGTGGTGGGAACCATTGCCGCCTGCACCTACCAGGACGTCATCCCCGAGGATGAAGCTTTCAACCGGGATGGTCAGCTCGAGCAGTATTATATAGTGCGCTTCCGCCAAAAGGATCTCTGGCCCGAATATCCATTCGACAACGACACCGTTCAGACAGAGTCTCCGGAGCGCTGGCTGGAACCGGCCTGACCAATCTCATCGCAGGAGGACGACCATGAGTAATGCGCACTCGCACGGCGATGGCAGCGAGCATCCCGCGGCGCCGATGGTGGAAGAAATCACCGACTTCGAAGTTCTTGAGATCGCGGTCCGCGAGCTCGCTATCGAGCACGGCCTTTTTACCGCCGACGACCATCGACGATTCACCGAGTGGGCCGAATCGATCGGTCCGGCGGCAGGCTCGCGCTTGGTAGCCAAAGCCTGGACCGACCCGGCCTTCAAAGCGCGTGTACTGGAGGATGCGGTCGCGGCCTGCAAGGAGATCGGCATCGATTGGGCGGAGCCCACCGGCTTCGGCACCCCCAGCGACTACATGAATCTTCGCGTCCTCGAAGATACGCCGACCCTCCATCATGTAATCGTCTGCACGCTCTGCTCCTGCTATCCGCGCCCGTTGCTCGGCATGTCGCCCGAATGGTACCGCACGACGAACTATCGGCGCCGGCTCGTTCGCTGGCCGCGTCAGGTGCTCGCCGAGTTTGGTCTGATACTGCCTCCGGAGGTCGAGGTACGTGTTGAGGACTCCAACCAGAAATGTCGCTTCATGGTCCTGCCGATGCGACCCGCGGGCACCGAAAACTGGACCGAAGAACAGCTAGCCGAAATTGTTACACGCGACTGTATGATTGGCGTCGCCCTGCCGCGCCCAGGCAGGACGGCCGATATTCATCCGGTTCAGAAGGCACGCCGGCCTGTCAAGCGCACGAGCCATCCCCCGGAGACCGCGCATGAACGCAAAAAGTGATGCCGCCACGGAGCGTATCGCGCTGCTCGAAGCCCTGCGCAACGACCAGAAAACGTGGAATGTACTCGCGCCGCGCTACGGCGTGACTAACCCCAATCCACCGTGGAAAACCAGTCTCATCGCGATGTGTGATTGTCTGGCTGCGAGCGGAGCGCTGCCCGTGCTGGAGCGGCGCCAAGCCGAAGACGAGCTGTCAAATTCCATCTACAGCAACGTGCCTGCGCCTGAGCGCCAACTGCTCGCGCTGGTTCACATCATGCTCAAACGGGGCCTGGTGACCGAAAGCGAACTCGTCAGCCGCATCAGCGCCGTTCGAGCTCGGCTCGAATCCGCGTAGCGTGAGGGGGACGAAGAAAACCGGCGGATCACTGCTCGCTTGCGCCGACTAATCGGGGCTCGTCATCGAGAGCGGACGACTAGGCTTCAGCGTCGTTTCGTTTTAAGTTCAACTCCACCCTCAAGGAGAGCGGATATGGCCGCGAAACCGGGTTCAGACCTTGCGGGAAACGAACTGTATGACTTGATCGAGTCATACCGCACTACGGTGATTATCTACGTCGCTGCCCGGCTCGGCATCGCCGACATCCTGGCCCACGGGGCGAAAGGCGCGGGCGAACTGGCGCAGGCCACCGGTGCGCACGAGTCGTCGCTGCGGCGCCTGATGCGGGGGCTGATCGCGATCGGAATCTGCACGCAGACCGCCGACGGCCGATTCGAGCTCACCCCAACCGGGCGTCCAATGGCGGCGAGTGCCGATCGATCGATGAAGGCGTGGGCGCTGTTCGAAGGGGGAATGCTCTACCGCGGGTGGGAGGCCATGCTCGATTCCATCCGCGCCGGAAAAACCGCGGCCGAGCTGGCCGGGGTCGACAATTACTTCGAGCTGATGGCGCGGAATCCGGAGGCCGTCGAGGTTTTCAACGCGGCGATGTTATCGCTGACCAACCGGATACTGCCCGCCGTGCTCGAGGCCTTCGATTTCTCCGGCATCACGCGCCTGATGGACGTGGGCGGAGGCTACGGCCAGCTCCTGTGCGCCATCCTCAAGCAGCATCAATCGCTGCGCGGCGTCGTCTTCGACCTGCCCCGCTGCGCGGAAGGGGCGAAGAAGCAAATCGCCGAGGCCGGCGTGGGCACTCGCGCCGAGTTTAGCGCGGGAAATTTCTTCGAATCGGTCCCGGGCGGCGCCGACGCTATCGTCATGAAAAGCATCATCCACGACTGGAACGACGAACGGAGCATCAAGATCCTTCGAAATTGCAGGCAGGCGTTGCCTGCGCGCGGCAAGTTGCTGCTGGTCGAACGCCTCATGCCCGAGCGGCTCGAGGCAAACGCCGACCATCGCGCGGTCGTCACCGGCGATCTGAACATGCTGCGCGGTCCGGGCGGATGCGAACGCACGGAAAGCGAGTATCGGGAGCTTCTGGGCAAAGGCGGCTTCCGTTTGACCCGCGTGGCGGAGGCTGGACGGGTCAATGTAATCGAGTCGGCGCCGGCATAGAGGACGCTGATTGCCGGCGAGACCATGCCGAATTGGAAGACAAAGTCGGCCCGCGAGGGCCGCTCAACAGTCGCCCCGGCAAGACCAAGCTTGAGAACTGGTCTAGTTTATTCCCGTTCGCGGCCAGGGCTTCGGGGCAACGCTTCTTGATTCCGCTCGCATCCAGTTCCTTACAATCCACGCGCCGAGCCCGATTCCGCAGCCAAGGCCAAGCAGGAATCTGAAAATTAGGCCAGGCAACAAGGCGAAGACCCCGAACGCCTTGGAGATCGCGCCGATTACGAAAAGGCCGACTATTGCAGGCACTGAAAGAATGTCGCTTTAATGGTCGAGGTTTCTAAACCACGATCCATCGCGGCACGCGCTTTTTGTAGTCCAGGTAAGCTCGACCAAAGACGGATTCGAGATAACGCTCCTCCGGCCTGATCACGCCGAAATTCAGCAGAAGGAAAACCGGAATCAAAAGCACAAACGCCCACGGGAGCTGAAATGCCAATGCTCCACCGATATAAAGCGGGATAAGGCTGAGGTACATCGGATTCCGCGTGAACGCGAAGGGTCCGCTAGTCACCAGTTGATTGACGTCGCCGCGCGGATTGACGGTCGTATGATGCCGGCGAAAAGTCGAATGCGCCCAGATGCCCATCCCGTGTGGAACCGTAAATAAGACCCAGCCCAGCCAGCGGCTCCACTCCGGCCAGTTTGTCTGAATTTCCCACAATCGCCCCAGCCCCCAACTGGCCACCAATGCCAAAATTGGGATTAAAGGCGGAAACGGAAATCTCCTCGGGTCGCTCAGGCTGGACACCACCCGCCCTCGCCATCCCTTTTTGCCACCTGCTCCGAACACTTCATCTGGGATTTCCGTTCTGATTTTCCCACTTCAACTCGTTGAATAGATCGAAGGCCTTCCCTGTGCAAGGTTTCAGCGGACGTCGCGCCACGATGGGCTCAGCGGTGCCGGAAGATGCCAGTTTCTCCGGCGACCAGGCGACGCCCCAAACGACCCCTTTCCTGGGCGCATCCCCAGACACCGCTCCGGCCAAGCCCTCGCCGTCATCGAGTTTTGCTTCGGTTTGCAGGCGTTATCCCACCGATGACGGCAGCCTCGCGATCTTCGCGCGCATGCCGCGAACAACCGACGCGTCAGATGACTCTCTCCGCCAGCAGCTAATCAATACTGGCGCGCATTCTGCTAACGCACCGCCGGCTGTGGCTCGGCCTTCCCACCGGCCGCTTCAGCGGCTCGGTGGTGGGATTCATGACGACTCAGAACAGCGCGAGCGGATTGACCGGTGACGCCGTCCCGCGCACCAGGATAAGCGGCGCCATCACGAACTGGAACTCATACCGCCCCAGACGCGCGCAGGTCTCCGCCACCGCATCGAGATCGGCATTGTCAATCAGATGGACCCCCATCATGACCAGCGTGCAGCTATGGATCGGGAGCGCCAGCTTCTGATAACCGCTCGGCACTACGTCGCTCACCCCGTCGGAACCGAGCACCGCAACCCGACGCTCGTGCAGCCACGGCAGACAGGTCGCGTCGAGCCCCGCCATTCCGACGTGCAGGGCGTCCCACGCCCCCTTGGCCTTGCGCAGCTTGGCCCGGCCCGTCCGGATAAACAGGACGTCGCCCTCGCTGACCGTCACGCGATGGTCCTTCTCGGCCGCATCGAGGTCGGCGGCGCTGATCGGCGTGCCGTTTTCGAGCCAGTCCACCCGCTTGATCTTCGGAATATCCAACAGCACGCCGCGGCTGATCACGCCGTTGCGTGCGACGTCGATTCCGCATTTCTTCGCGCCCTGCGAGCCCACCTCGGAGGCGTCAAAGCCGTTGTACATCTTGCCTTCGTGAAACACGTGGCAGAGCGCATCCAGATGGGTATTCGCGATCCCGTGCGGAGCGATCGCGAAATAGTCGGCCGCATAAGGCAGCGGCAGCATGTCCTTGGCGTCGTGACCCGCCTGCTGCACCAGATGCATCACCGGGGTCGGATTGTCGGCCGCCGGAATCGTCGCCAGCGGCAGCGCGAGCGACACGACTTCGCCCGTCTGCACCAGTTTCGCCGCCTCGGCGCGTTTTTTCGCCGTGATAAAATTGAGCGCGCCGCTCTGGTCGTCCTTGCCCCAGCGGCCCCAGTTCTTGCACTTCTCAAAGATGCCCAGCAGTTCCTGCTCGGTCGGCTTCGCCATGTTCGTCTCCTCCTGGATGCCCACTCGTAAAGCAAATTAGGCGGCGTGGCGTCAATGCGCAGCCGGCCCGCGACGAGGCGCCATCGCGCCCGGATGTCAAGCCTCGCCCATCGGTGTTGGTGCCGCTGCGCCTTCGCGGCCCGCCCCGGAGGGCGATCGCGGAACCCGGATAAGCGCGCTCACGGCGGACGGTCCACCGCGCCGCGCCCCGCTCGTTCGACCTCACTCCCGGGTCGGCTTGCGCGCCTCGGCCGCCACTCCCGCGCGCAGCTTCTGCATCACCTGGCTGAGCGCACGGCTGTAGCGCTGCTTCGTCCAGCTCTCCTTCGTGCGCATCTTGAGCCAGCCGAGCTTGACCGCATCCGGCTTGTTGCCCATCTCACCGGTCGAGACCTCGACCACCGCGCGTTCCTCGGGCGTCAGCGTCGCCAGCACCTCGCGCTTGAGACTTTGCAGGAAGCCCGCCTTGAGATCGATCTCGATCTTCATCGCGTGTCTCGAGACGGGCCTAGAGTTCGAAGTCGGCCTCTTCCAGCAGACGCGCCGTGCGATAAAGGAAGCGATTGCCGAGCACGCCGTCAATCACCCGATGGTCGTACGACAGGGCAAGATACATCATGGTGCGAATCGCCAGCGCCTCGGCCCCATCGACCTCGATCACCACCGGCCGGCGTTTGACCTCGCCCATGCGCAGGATTCCGACCTGCGGCTGATTGATAATCGCGAAGCCGTAGAGATTACCTTCCCGTCCGGGATTCGATAGCGTGAAACTGCCGCCCGCCAGATCGTCGGCGCTCAGCGAGCCGTCCTGCACCTTGCGCCGCAGCCGTTCGATCTCGCGCGCCAGGCCGGTTACGGTAAAGGTGTCGGCGCCCTTGATTACCGGCACCACCAGGCCCTCGGCCGCGTCCATCGCCACCCCGAGATTGATTTCGCGCCGGATAATCATCGCATCTCCCGCGACCGCGGCGTTCATTCGCGGAAATTCCTTGAGCGCGCGCACCGTCGCCATCACGGCGAACGGCAGCAGCGTGAGCGCGAAACCTTCGCGAGCCTGAAAGGCCGCCTTGTGTCGGTCGCGCAGCGCGCTGAGCCGCGTCAGATCGACTTCGGCGACCGTCCCGACATGCGGCGCGTGGGTCTTGGAAAAGACCATGTGCTCGGCGATAAGCTTGCGCCGCCGCGTGAAGGGTTCGACGGTATCGCCCTCACGCGGCTGATAGACCGGCGGCCGGAAAATCGCGCCCGTCGCGGGCGGCACGCTCGCAACCGGGGGCGCCGCGCTGGCGGCCGCTCCCGCCGCACCATTGACCGCGGATGCCGGCGCGGTCTGGCCCGCGCGACCCGCCTGCCCGCCCGCGCGCAGCGTCTCGAGGTAACGCTCGACATCGCGCTTGCTCACGCGTCCGCCGATACCCGTTCCTGGGACGGCGCTCAGGTCGATTCCATGCTCCTCGGCCATCCGCAGCACGACCGGCGAGTAACGTCGCGGAGCGCCATTCGTCGCCCGCGCCGCCGCTCCCATCGAGGGACGAACCGGCGCTGCGACCGGCGCCGCCGGCCCGGCGTCAACGGCCGGTGGAGGTTCCGCGGCCGCCGTCTGCGGCGGAGTCGCCGTCGTGCGGCGCGGCGGCGGCGCCGGAGCCGGCGCGGCGGCGCGCACGTCGGCGGTCGCCGCGGCGGCGGTTTCGATTACCGCGATCTTGCTGCCTATAGGCAGCGTCTGCCCTTCGGCGGCGAGCAGTTCGGCGATCACGCCGCTCGCCGGCGACGGAATCTCGGTATCCACCTTATCGGTCGAAATTTCGCAGAGCGGCTGGTCTTCCGTGACGCGATCGCCGACCTTCACCAGCCACCGGGTGACCGTTCCCTCAACGACGCTTTCGCCCATCTGGGGCATGGTTACTTCGAGGCTCATGAGGCTTCAGTAGGCGGCGAGCGACCGCAGCGCCTCGACGATTTTGTTGGTATTCGGCAGGATATACTCCTCGAGCGGCGGGCTGAAGGCGGTATGGGTATCGAGCGCCGCGAGCCGCCGTACCGGAGCGTCGAGCGCGTCGAAGGCGTGCTCGGCGATAAGCGCCGCAATCTCACCGCCGATCCCGCCGGTCAGGCGGTCCTCGTGCACCACCAGCACCTTGCCGGTTTTGCGCGCGGTCGCGAGGATCGCCTCGCGGTCGAGCGGCAGGAGCGTGCGCAGATCCAACACTTCAACTGATACTTTATCTTCTTTGTCGAGAATCCGCGCCGCGTCGAGCACCTGATGGACCGTGCCGCCATAGGTGATTACCGACAGGTCGCGACCCTCCTGACGCAGCTCGGCGACGCCGATCGGCACCACGAACTCACCCTCCGGCAGATCTTCCCTGACACTCCGATAAAGCCGCTTGTGCTCGAAGTACACCACCGGATTGTTGTCGCGAATCGCCGCCTTGAGCAGGCCCTTGGCGTCGTAGGCGGTCGCGGGGGCGACCACCTTTAATCCCGGCACCCGCGTGAACCACGCCTCGGGATTCTGCGAATGGAACAGGGCGCCGTGGATCCCCGCGCCCGATGGCGCGCGGATTACCAGCGGACACGCCGCCCGCCCACCGTGGCGATAGCGCAGCGTGGCGGCCGAGTTGACGATTTGATCGAAGGCGCACGAGATGAAGTCGCTGAACTGCATCTCGACCACCGGGCGCATGCCGAGCACCGCGGCGCCGACGCCCGCGCCGACAATCAGGGCTTCCGAAATCGGCGTATCGATCACCCGATCCTCGCCAAAGGCTTCGAGCAGACCCTCGGTAACCTTGAAGGCGCCGCCGAGCTCGGCGACGTCCTCGCCCATCACGAAGACGTTTTCGTCGCGGCGCATCTCCTCGTGGAGAGCCTGGTTGATTGCCGCAAGATAGGTGACTTCCATCGCGAGCTACGACCGTCCGTTGAGGTTGGCCGGCCCGGCGGGCGGCGCGTAAAGATCCTCAAGCGCTTCTTGAGGTTCCGGAAAAGCGTCGTTCTCGGCGAAGTCCACCGCGGCCTGCACCACCTGGCGCGTGCGCTCGTCGATCTGCTCGCGCACGTGGCGCACGTCATGGCCCCGTTTCTCGAGATAGAACTCGTAGCGCGGAATCGGATCGCGGCTCTGCCATTCGAGCAGTTCCTCCTTGTCGCGATAGAGCGCCGGATCGTGCTCGCTGTGGCCCCGATAGCGATAGGTCTTGCATTCGATAAGCGCCGGGCCGCCGCCGTCGCGGGTGCGGCCAATCACCCGTTCGGCGATCTGCACGACGGCCAGCAGATCATTGCCGGAAACGACGTGGCCCTTGAACCCGTAGGCTTCGGCGCGCGCCGCCACGTCCTCGATCGCCATCTGCTTTTCGAGCGGCGTGGAATAGGCGAAGCGATTGTTTTCGCAGACGAAAATGACCGGCAGGCGGCGCACCCCGGCGAAATTCATCGCTTCGTGAACGTCGCCGCGCGACGCCGCGCCTTCGCCGAAGAAGGCGACCGCGACCTGCTTCTCTCGTTTGATCTGGAACTTGAGCGCCGCGCCGACCGCGATCGGCAGCGACGACCCGAGCATCGAGGTCGAACCGAAGATCCCGTGTTCGAGATCCCCGCCGTGCAGAAACGAGTCCTTGCCGCGCGAAAGCCCGTTCTCCTTGCCCATGAGCTGCGCCATCAGCCGGCCCGGGTCCACGCCCATCATCAGAAACACCCCGAGGTCGCGATGTAGCGGGGCGACGAAGTCGCCCGGCCGGAGAGCGGAACAGATCCCGGTGACGATCGCTTCCTGTCCCGCGCCGGAATACACCCCGCCCAGAATCTTGTTCTGCCGATGGAGCCGCGAGACGCGATCCTCGAAGGCGCGGATGAGCTTCATCTGGTAGTAGAGATTGAGCTCGAACTCGAGCCGCGCATTGAGCTCCGGGCCGGCCGGGGTCGGCGCGCCGTTAACATCGTCCATCAACTTCAAGCTCCGCCGGGGTTGCTGCTGTCCCGCGATCAAATCTACACGCCGATCGTTGTCCTTTTCCAGCCGCCGCCGCCGCGCAGGACCGGCGGTGCGCGATCGGCTCAGCCCTTCCACGCCGTCAAATCGCGCCCGATCAGGCGTTCGAGCGCCTCCACCTCGGGGCGAAACCGCGCGCGCAGGGCCTTTTCGGTCGCCGGATCGATCCGCCCGAAGGGCTCGCCGCCACTGAAGCAGAACTCGAAGAGCGGCTCGCATAACTCGACCAGGCGATACATCCCGCGCCGCTGCATCTTCTGGCGCAGGCGGCGCACGCGGCGCGCCAGATGGGGACTGCGCGGCGCATGGGTCATCTTGTTGACCGCCGCGCCTCCTACCGGCGACCGCTCGAGGTCGATCCGCGCGAGCCCGATAAAGTCGCAGATATGGTCGAGAAACTGCTGCGGATCGGCCTCCAGATCGTCGAAAATGGTCACCATCACGCGCTGCTCGCCGAAATACCGCTGCCATTCACCAAGATGGTAGGCGTAGCGGTTCAAACCGATCAGATTGCCGGCGGTGTCGATCCACTTTTCGTGCGCGGCCAGCGCTTCGGCCAGCGTCCGCCGGCCAATCCATCCTTCGTGCCGAAGCTGACAGTAGTGCGACCAGATCCGCTTAACCGGATCGCGCAGCGTGCAGATAATCCGGCACTCCGGAATATGGGCGTGAATCCGTTCGCGAACTTCCTGATGATCGAAGTAGGTCGTGACCTCGCCGAGGGGCAGCCCCGGCGGGTAACCGGCAAAATGCGCGCGATACCAGTCGATTCCGCGATGGTAATTGGTGGTAAAAAACCGGGTCTCCTTGATCCGGCGGGGCAGGCCGGCATGGCCGCGCAGCACCTGATCGAGCCACGTCGAACCGCTGCGCGGCGGCCCGGCATAGATAAAATCCGGCAGTTGGGTGACGGCGCTCATCGGTCGGCTATGATCATGATGCGCCGCGCGCGGTCAAGGCCGCGGCGGGTGGCGCCGCCGTACCTTTCCAGGCGGTAAAATCGCGGCCCGTCAGCTCCTCGAGCATCTCGACTTCCGGCCGGAAGCGCTCGCGCAGCATCGCGATAGTTTCCGGGGACGGCGGCTCGAAATCGCCCGCGCGTCCGGCAATGAAGCGCACCACGGGCCACAGCGGTTTCAGAGTACGATACATCTGCCGCCGATTCAGCCAGCGTTCGAGCCGGCGCGCGCGGCGCAGCAGATGCGGCTTGCCGAGCGCATGGTCCGCCGCGTTGATCCGATCCACGCCGCTCACCTTCGAGGACGCGAGGTCGATCCGCGCGGCGCCGATAAAATCCGTTACCGTATTCAGGTAGGTCTGCGGATCGGCGACGAGGTCTTCGTAGACCACCGCCAGCACCCGCTCGCGGCCGAAGAGCTCGAGCCATCGCCGGAAGTGCGTGCCGTAGCGCGTATAGTTCAGGATATTGCCGGGCTGATCGGCCCACTGCTCCTGCGCCGCCATCGCCTGCTCGAAGGTGCGCTTACCGATAAAGCCGGCGCGCCGCAGGTAGCGATAATGCGAATACATGCGGTCAATCGGATCGCGGAAGGAGCAGACGATGCGACAGTGCGGAATATCGCGACGGATCCGCTCGGCGGCCTCGCTCGAATCGAAATAGATGGGCGCCACCTCGACGACCGGCCGATCCGGCGGGCAGTCGGCAAAATGCCGCCTGTACCAATCCAGGCCGAGATCGTAGTTGACCGTGAAGAAGTGCGTTTCCTTGATCCCGTAGGGCAGACCGACGTGCCCCTGCAGAACCTCGTGCAGCCAGGTGGTGCCGCTGCGCGGCACGCCGGCAACGATCACATCGGGCAATTGATGGGCGGCACTCATCGCGCGACCATCCCTGCCGCGCGTGGCGACGCCGCGCGTCCCTCGAGACAGCTTTCATAAACGCGCAGATACTGCGCGGCGATTGCCCGCCAGCCGAAGGCCCGCGCCACGGTTTCCTGACCCGCCCGTCCCATCCGTGCCCGCAGCTCGGCATCGGTAAGCAATTGTTCGAGCCGCGCTGCCAGCTCCTCCGGATCGTTCCGCCGCAGCAGAAAGCCGGTGACGCCGTCGGCGATCACCTCCGGGGTGCCGCCGCTGCCAGTACCGATAGCGGGCGTGCCGCAGGCGAGCGCTTCGAGGAACACCATGCCCAGTCCTTCGGGCTCGCGACTCGGCATCGCGAAGACCCTTGCACCCTTGTAAAGCTGCCACAGCCGATCGCGCGGCACGACGCCGCAGAAGCGA
Organism: Pseudomonadota bacterium; assembly: GCA_021325355.1. Classification (GTDB taxonomy): domain Bacteria; phylum Desulfobacterota; class Binatia; order Binatales; family Binataceae; genus JAJPHI01. The sequence goes on along the minus strand of JAJPHI010000023.1, from coordinate 181,477 downwards.
ACCCGCTGGCCAATCCCGCGCCGCTCCGCCTGCTGTTCGAGGCGCGCGCGGTCAACGCCGTCGCCGGCCAGCACGAGATCAACGTCGCCGAGCCGCTGCGCCAACAGCGCAAAGCCGTCGATCAGGATATCGACCGCCTTGAAGCGCAGATTCAGTTGCGCGGTGCAGAAGATATAGGGCCGCGCGAAGCTCGCCGGCGCGGCCGCCCCCGCCGCTTCGAGGTCAACGCCGTTGCGGATCACCACCGTAGAACGAGCGGCCGGGCTCTGGCGGCAGAAGAACTCGCGCGTCGCCGCCGATACCGCAGTCAGCGCGTCCGCATTGCCGAGCATCGTGAGGGCCTTGTTGCCCAGGGTGCCGCGGCCCCACGAATCGTGCAGGGTTTGCACGAAGGGGATACCGCTGCGCCGGACCTCTCGCGCCACTGTGAGCAGTTTGTCCCAGGTCCAGACGTGGCTGTTGACGATCGCCGGGCGCCATCGCGCCAGATACTCGGCCAATGCGGGCACGCGCGGTTGCCGCCACAGCCGCTCCGGATGACGCAGCGTCAGGGCCTTCTGTCCCGGCAGTTCGACGAGAAACCGCTCGGCCGTCGAGCGCGGTTCGCGCGCGCATCCGGCGGTCACGTGCGGCGTCGAGATGATCGTCGTGGTATGGCCGGCGCGGGCGAACTCGACGGCGAGATTATCCACCACCTCCTGAATCCCGCCAATCGCGCCGAAGTCCTCAAGGATCAAGGCGATTCGCATGGTCACGTACCCCCGACCGAGGCGCCCCCGCGGGCCGCCCCCGCCGTCCGACCACCGAGCGCGCGCGCGACCGCCGACGGCAGATAGGTGCGGGCCAGGCGCAGATAGTTTTTGACACGCCACGGATCATGCCAGAGCGCGCGGCGGAAAGCCGCTCGCGCCGCGTCGCGATTGCCGTCGCGCAGTTCGCGGAGCCCGATATACGCGAGAATACTGCGCGAAGCCCGCGCCCGCGCCCTCAGCAACGGCGTCGCATCCCGGCCCCAGCGCTCGCGCAGCAGCCGCGCGAAGGTCCGCGCGGCCTCCGGATGGGCCCCGAACTTCTTGAGCGGCTGCGGATAGGGCGAGAAGCGCCAGCGCACCAGCGGCGCCGCGATATAGTGGAACGGACCGAGCTCCCGCAGCCGCATCCAGCAGTACGCGTCTTCGTAACCGAGCCCGCGAAACTCCTCGCAGAAGCCCCCGACCGTCTCGAGCGCGCGGCGTCGCGCCACCACCGCGCTCGGCATAATCGGCCACAGCCGCCCGAGCATCTCGTCGAGACTCGGCGCGTGCGCCGTTTCAGGGCCGATCAAGGCAGAGGCCAGCGGACGGCCGGTGCTGTCGGTCACGGCAACGTTCGTATAGGCGAGCACGGCGTGCGGATCGGCATCGAGCGCGCGCACCGTTTCCTCCAGCATCGCCGGCTCCCAGGCGTCGTCGCAATCGAGCAGCCCGACGTATTCGCCCTGCGCGACGCGCAGGCCGGCATTGCGCGCCTTCGCGATCCCGCCGTTGGCCTGCCTGATAACACGGATATGGTCGGCGTAGCGTTCGAGCTCGCGCGCGGAATCGTCGGTCGATCCATCGTCCACGGCGATCAGCTCGAAGTCGCGAAACGACTGCGCGAGCACGCTTGCGATCGCGGCGGCGACCGTGGCGCGGCCGTTATAGACAGGGATCACGACGGAGACGCGCGGCATGTCGCCTCGCTCAGCCGACCGCCGCCCGCGCGCCGGCGGACTTCGCCGCCACGCCCTTCCACGCGCCAAGGTCGTATCCCGTCAGCCGTTCGAGCATTTCGACCTGCGGTCGGAACTTGACGCGCAGCTCGGCTTCGAGCGCCGGATCGAGCGGCGGAAACGCGGGACCCCCGTCGAAGCATAGCCGCCAGAAACCGGCGCGGGTCAACAGATTGATGAGGCCGTAATGCTCGCGCGACTGCAGGCGATCGCGCAGCTTGCGCCCCTTGCGCGCGAGGTAGGCGCTGCGCGGCTGGCGGCTGAAGCCGTTCACCCTGACGCGCAGCAGCGCCGGATCGGCAAGCTGAATCCGCGCGACGCCGAGAAAATCGCAGACCCGATCGAGATAGCGCTGCGGATCCTGCGTGAGTTCATCGTAGATCAAGGTGAGCACGCGGTCGCGGCCGAAAGTCGCAATCCAGCCAGCGAGTCCCTCGCCGCGCGTCTCCCATCCTTTACGCGCATAGGCGGCGAAGTCGAGTTGCGTCCAGGCATTGCGCCGCGCCAGCTTCCAGAACGAAAACAGCACCTGGATCGGATCGCGAAAGGTGCAGATGATCCGGCAGCGCGGGATATGTTCGGCGATCCGCGCGCGTGCCGCGTCGGACCCGTAGTAGCTCGGGCAAATCTCGCCGGCCGGCAACCCGGGATCGCAGTCGGCGAAATAACGCCGATACCAATCGATACCGCGGGCGTAGTGCTTGACGAAAAAATCCACTTCCTTGACCGCGCGCGGCAGCCCGACATGGCCGCGCAGCACCATGTCGAGCCAGGTCGTCCCCGTGCGCGGCGGTCCCACACCAAGAAAATCGGGCAGCCGCCCGCTCGCCTGATACGCTCTCTCGGCCATCGCTAGGAATGGCGCTGATCGTGGCGAAGATCGCCGGCCGTGACAAGCATCGCGGCATCCGCCGGCGGCGCGCCGTCGCCGCGCTTCGCGGCCCGCGTCACGGCGGCTCCGCTCAGCCGCTGCGCGAGACGCAGCGGCAGAAAGGTGCGCAAGAGCCGCGCGCCGTAGCGGAGGCGCGTCGGACGCGCGCGCCAGGCCGCGACGAACCATCTGCGGGCCGCCGCGCGATCACCGCGCCCGAGCGCGATCAGACCTTCATGACTGAGCGCCGCTGGATAGGCCTCGCGCGTGGTGCGGTCAAGCCGGCGCGCCGCGTCGCCATACCGTTCACGCACGAGGGTGAGGAATCGCTGCTGATGCTCGAGATATCTGCCCATCCGGGCGGCCGCGGGCTCTGCCCGGTAAGCAACCAGGCGCTCGGCGACATAGGCGAACGCGCCCTGCTCGCGCAGCTTCAGCCATAAGAGCGAATCCTCGTAGGTCCGCAGCTCTTCGGCAAAACCGCCACAGCGCGCGAAGGCCGCGCCGCGCACGACGGCCGCGCTCGGCAGAATCGGCCAGTAGCGGGATAACAGATCGGCCATCGCGGGCGCATAACCGAGCCGGCCGACGTAACTCTCGGCCCGCGGCTTGCCGCATTCGTCCACCGGCTGCGCGTCGGTGAAAACCAGCACCGTCGCCGGCTCGCGGTCGAGGATCGGCACCGTCGCTGCGAGCATCCGGCGCTCCCATCGGTCATCGGCGTCGAGGAAGGCGAGATAGCGCCCCTGGGCGATTCGCGCGCCGGCGTTGCGCGCGGCGGACGGCCCCCGATTCGCCTGCGTCAGCAGCCGCAGTCGGTCACCGAAGGCGGCGACGGCGGCGCGCGTGTCATCGGTCGAACCATCGTCAACGACGATAACTTCGAAGTCGCGATAGGTCTGGGCGAAGACGCTTTCGAGCGCGCCCCCGACCACCGTCGCGCCGTTGAAGACCGGAATAATTACCGATACCGCAACCATCAGCGGCGCGATCCGGTCCCGGTTTTGCCGGCGGTCAAGCTCAGTCTTCGATTGAGATCGCCTGCTTGGGACACACCCGCACCGCCTTCAAGACCCGCTCGCGGGCGGATTCGGGCGGATTCTCATTGAGGATCTCGAGCTTGTCATCGTCGCCCACGTGAAAGATGTCCGGCGCCACTTCGGCGCATCGCGCATTGCTCTCGCATCTGTCCCAATCAACTACGACTTTCGTAAGCGTGGCTCCTGCGGAAATTTGCTCGATTCTAGGCCATCCCCGGCAGATCGTCGAGTCGCCGCGGGCGCCGCCGCAGCGCTCAACGCGCCTTCATGCGCGAGCAGCCGGCGCTTGATCTCGATCCCCCACCGGTAACCGGTCAAGCCGCCATTGTTGCCGATCACGCGATGGCACGGGATCGCGATCGCGAGCGGATTGGCGCCGTTGGCGCGGCCCACGGCGCGGACCGCCGCGGGGCGACCCAGCCGCGACGCGATTTCACCGTAGGAGCGCGTCCGCCCGCGCGGTATCGCGCAGAGCTCGCGCCAGACGGCGAGTTGAAAGGGCGTTGCGCGCAGCGCGATCGGCAACCGCAAGCCGCGTCGCGAATTTTCCAGATAAGCCACCAGTTCGGCCAGAAACCCCTCCGCCACGGGATCCTGCGGTCGCAAAGACGCGTGCCGGTAATCGCTGCGGAGCTCGCTTTCAAGATATTCGACCGATTCATGAACGCCGATCCAGGCAACGCCCTCCGCCGTCGCCGCAAGCAGAATACGGCCGCAGCGCGATGCGGCGTCGGCGTATGCCAACGCCGCCGATGGAACGCCGCCGCAACCGGCCCGACCCGCCGCCATCTCCGCTCTCCCGTCAGCCGCGATACTGAGTCGCCCGGTAAAAATCGAAGCCTCGCTATGCATCAGATGGTCCTCGCTGTCATCGTAAAACCCCGTCCGAGCCGACTGGTGAAGCGCGCCTGCGCGTTCGTTTACCAAGCCGTAACCAAATCACCACAGAAGCTTAATCGCGCTCCCGTTTCGAGCGGCCGCGCCGTCAGTTAACTATAAAACGCTTTTCTGTGGCGGCCGCGCCGCCTGATCCGACACGAAAGGAGCTCGTGAAATATCATTTATGAGACGGCGACTTAGGCAGTGTGCGATGTGGATGGGAGTTGCAGCGCTAGTCGCGGGCTGCGGCTCGATAACCCCGGAGCAGGAGAAATCGTGCCTCGTCGGCGCCGGGGTGGGCGCCGTCTCGGGTGCCGGCGTCGGTGCGATCGCGGCAGCGAGCGCCGGACATAATACGGGCAAAGCCTATGAGATCGGCGTACCGGCCGGTTTTGTCGGCGGGGCGCTGATTGGCGGCGTGCTGGGATGCCTCTACGGGGCGCCGAAGCCGGCCGCGCCCGCCCCTCCGCCGCCTCCACCGCCTCCTCCCCCGCCGCCCGCCCCCGCCCCGGCGCCGCAGAAGATCGTCCTGCGCGGCGTCCACTTTGACTTCGACAAGTACTTTATCCGCGAGGTCGATAAGCCGGTGCTCGACGAAGCGGCCGAGACGTTGAAGCAGAATCCCAACCTCAAGATCGACGTCAACGGCTACTGCGACGCGGTCGGCAGCGTAGCCTATAACCTGAAGCTCTCGCAGCGACGGGCGGAAGCGGTTGCGAACTATCTCGAAGAACAGGGAGTGGCGGCGGATCGGCTGATGCCGCAAGGGTTCGGCAAGACGGATTTTGTCGCGACCAATGCGACGGCGGAAGGACGCGCGCAGAACCGGCGGGTCGAGTTGGTGCCGGTCGATACGCAGTAAGCTGGTTTAGCGCCGCACGCGCCGCGCGGGGGCGCGAGCGCGACTTTCGTCGCGCACGCGCCCCCGCCCTTGCGCCCCCCGCCCTGGCCGCAGCCCTCCGCGGATGGCGGGTGGCGGCGCGCGGATCGCGCGCAGCCACCCGCCATCCGCCCCGCCCCCTCAATGGCTCGCGCCAGGCAGGCGCAAGCCGCCCACCGCATAGACCACCGCTGCCGCCTCGCTCAAGAGCTCGGCGCGCGCCTGGATCACCGTGTACCGCGCATCCGCCAGATCGCGCTGAGCCGTCAACAGTTCCACGATCGTACTGAGACCGCGGCGATAGGTCAGCGCGTTGTCCGCGTAGGACGCGCGCGCCGCCGCCAGCAGCGCCTGCGCGTAACCATTGCGCTTGAGCCCGTCCTGGAAATCGTAGTAGCTGCTCCACACCTGCGCTATCGTCGCCAATTCCAACGCCCGCACGGCTTCGCCCTGCGCCGCGCGCTCGGCCGCCGCGCGCCGATCGTCGTTCAGCCGATAAAATCCCGTGAAGATATCCCACCGGAGCGTCACCAGGGCCGCCGCGTCAGGAGCGCCGCTGGTAATCGTCGGCGATCCATTGAAGTTGTACTGCCAGTAGTCTTCGCCCCAGCGGCTATCGATCCCGACGGTCGGATACCATTCGGCGTGGGAGCGTTGTTCAGCGGCCTCGGCTTCGTGCAGCCGTGCGGCGGCCGCCGCCAGATCGGGGCGCTGACCGAGCGCCTGCCGGATCAGATCGTCAACCTCGGCGCCGAGCGTGGTCGGCAGCGCTTCGTGCGATAAATCGGCGATTTCAAACGGCCGGTCGGCGGCGATACCGGCGGCCGTCGCGAGCGCCGCGCGCGCATCGTTGACCATGGTTCGCGCATTCTCGAGTTCGTACTCGGCCTGCGCCCGGCGTTCGCGCGCCAGCAGCAGCGCCGGGCGCGTGGCGAGACCGAGATTGACGCGCTTGTCGACGGATTCCAGATCGGACGCCGCCAGTGCAACGTTCTGCTGCGCGGCGGCGACCGCGGCTTCGGCGGCGGCAAGCCCGTAGTAACCGCGTTGCACCGCGAAGACCACCGTCTGAATCGTGCGATTCATCGCGAAATTCGCCGCCGCCGACTCCTCCTCCGCGATCGTCGAGTCGGCGGCGCGGCGGCCGAAATCAATCAGCGTATAGGTTGCCTCGAACGTCGGCAGCGTTTGCCATTGCCGTACGATGCTCGGACCGGGGTCGGTCTGGAAGGGAAAGCGCGTATAGCCGGCCGTGTTCGCAAAAGCGACCTTGGGGTAATATGCCGCCTGGGCCTGGCCATAAGCCGCCGCGGCCGCCCGTGCTGCCTCCCACGAACGCCGCGTATCGGGATTGTTGCGGAGCGCGATATCGATAAGTTCCGCCAGTGACGTCCGTCCGCTGACCGTCGCCGTCGAACGGTAATCGGCAACCAGCGCGGCGTCGCGCGCCGCCTCCGGCGAGGGCGCCTCCCAGTAGCGATCGGGTCCGGCGGCGGCCGCGCGGGACGGCGCAATCTCGGGACGGTCGGCGAACTCGCCGCATCCGGCACCGGCAAATCCGCCGACCGCGAGCGCGACGAACACGAGTGAAATCCTCACCGCACGGCCCCCACCCTGCCGCAGCCCCGACCAATGATGCATTGTTTCCTCCCAGCGATTAGACTCCGGAATTTGCGCGGCCAGGCTGCTCAGGGCTGGTAAAATGAAAGGTGGCAACCCGTGAGGCACAATCTAACCGTTTTTTGCCCGGGCCAGCGAGTCGCCGCGACGGGCCGTCGCGCGGCCCTGGTGCTCGCGGCGACGGTCGCGCTACCCGGATGCGATCCGGTGATAAATGTCGCTGGGGCGCATTTTCCCGCGTGGCTCCTCTGCGCCATCGCCGGCGTTTTCCTGACGCTCGCCCTGCGCCAGCTTTTTGTCGTCGTCGATCTCGAGCCTTATTTCATTTTCCTGCCGCTGGTTTATGCGAGCCTGGCCGTGCTCCTCGGATGCGTCGTGTATCTAATCTTTTTCAACCGCATCTAGGTCCGCCCGATGGCAACCGCCGCCGCTAACCCTCCACGCGTGCGCCGCCTCATCGCACGGCTCCTCAGCGCGATCATCATCGTCGCGGCGGGCGGCGCGGCCGTCGCGGTCACGCGCGAGTACTATCATTATCCGCGCACCGACGACGCTTACGTGAGGGCCAACCTGGTCGGTATCGCGCCCCATGTCAGCGGACCTATCGTCACACTGCCGATTGTCGATAATCAGCACGTGCGGCGCGGCGAGATGCTGTTCGTGGTTGACCCGCGTCCCTACCAGGCCGCGCTCGAGCGAGCGACGGCCAATCTCGATCTGACCAATCTCCAGATCAAGGCGCTGGAAAATGCGATCGCCGCCGCGCACGCCGAACGCAGCCGTCGCGCCGCCGACCTCGCCTACAATCGCCAGTATCTCGAGCGCATCAAGCCGCTGCTCGATCAGCGCTTCGTCACGGCCAACGACGTTTTCGACGCGCGCGCCAGGGTGAGCGCGGCCGAAGCGGCGGTGGATAATGCCGAATCGGAAGCTGAGCGGGCGCAGAACGAGCTCGGGCAACTCGGCGATATCAATGCGCGACGCAAGGCCGCCGAGGCCGCCCTCGAAGATGCGCGGCTCAACGTTAACTACTGCTACGTGCGCGCTCCGTTCGACGGTTACGTGACCAACCTCAATATCGCCGTCGGCCAGTACGCCAACGAGGGTCATCAGGTGGTCGCGCTGGTGGACAATCGCGCCTGGTACGTGCTCGCCAACTTCCGCGAGGATTTTATCGGCTCGATCAAACCCGGGATGACTGCCGAGGTCTTCCTGCTCGCCTACCCCGGCCATCGTTTTCGCGGACGCGTCCAGGGTGTGGGCTGGGCGCTTTATCAGCCCAACGGCGCCACGGTGGAGGGGCTGCCGCAGGTCGAGCCGACGCTCAACTGGGTGCGGCTGTCGCAACGTTTTCCGGTGCGGATCATGCTCGACGATCGCGACCCCGAGCGGCCCTTCCGGATGGGTGCGACGGCGGTCGTGACCATCCAGGGTTTCCGTTCCCGGGATGATCGTTAGGGCGCCGCGGGCGAGCGCCCGCGACTCCGTCGCGGGCGCTCGCCCGCGCTCGCCGCAGGACCGGCGGGCAAGCGACGCTTGCCCGCCGGTCCTGCGGCCCTGGTCGGCCCGCGGCCTCCCGCTCACGGCCGTAATCCTTGGTTGGCGGGGCGCGGCGCGCGGTTCGCGCGCCGCGCCCCGCCAACCGGCTTGGCACCGCAACCTCCGGCGCCGACGCTACGCGCCGGCGGCCGCCACCTGCATCGTCGACTTCGCGGCGTAGCGCGCGATAAAGCGAGGCCGCCGCCAGGCGATATAGGCCGGCAGAATCAGCACCCCCGCGATCATGTTGGTGCCCATCAGGAAGATCAGCAACACGCTCATCTCGTTGTGAAACAGCAGCGGCGAGAAGGTCCACGGCACGATACCCCCGACCATCACCGCGAACGTGCTGAACACCGCCGCGCCGGTCGTGCGCAGCGCCGTCACCACCGCCTCATCGATCGACGACCCGTGCATCACCTCGTCGCGGATACGCGCGACCGTATAGATTCCGTAGTCAACGCCGAGGCCGATTCCCAGCGAAATCACCGGGATCGTGTCGATCGTCAGTCCGATATCGCGCGCGTTCATGTACACGAACGCGCCGAAATTCGCCATCACGCACGAGACGATAAAGAGCAGACCGGCAACCGGCGAGCGGAAGGTGAAGGCGCAGCAGAGATAGATCACCGCGAGGACGAAGGTGATATTGATCAGGTCGAGTTTCTTCAGCACGTCGTTAGCCGCAGCGAAGAGACCCGCTTCGCCGCCGAGATAGTGCACGCGGACCTTGCTCAGCTTGGGATCCGGTCTGACCCGTTCGGCCACAAAAGTATCGAGATCGGCGCGCAGGCGGTTCAGCCGATCGTAGGTATGATCGGGCAGCAGCACGCGGATACAGGAATTGGTCATGTGCGGCGAGTAGGCGAAGAAGCGCTCGATTTCTCCCGGCGCGGTGCCGCCGAGGAACATGTACCAGAGATTCCCGCCGAGTTCGGTGCCGTCGGGCACCTTGCGGAACTTGGGAAAGCCGTTGTGGAACATCTGGTTGAGCGGCGCTATCGCCACGCCGTCGAAACCTATCACCCCCGCCACGTCACCCTTCGCCAGCAGATACGGACCGAGATCGTTGGTCATCCGCAACACGTTCGGGCCGAGGCTCGACTGCGGATCGGGATAATCCGGCGTATCGAGCACGATCCAGCCCTCGTCCATCGGCAGAAACTTGCCGATCTCGGCCATATCCTGATTCACCTTCGAGTCCGGACGGTAGAGCGGCGTGCCGGGGGCGTCGTAGCCGATTCGCGCGCGCAGCCCCGAACCGATTCCCCACGCGATGAAGAGCGCGCCAAACGCCAGCAGGCCCGCGCGCAGCGGCCCCGGCGTCACCGGAATCCGCGTGATCGCATGAATAAAGCGGCTTAACGCATTATCCCCGCGACTGCGCTTCAGCCGGCTCAGCCAGTTGTCCCGGATCCGCGGACGCGGCAGATAGCTCATGAAGATCGGCTGAAACACGAAGACCATAGTGAGACTCGACGCCAGCCACACCGCCCCGCCGAGCCCGATCTGCTTCAGCACCGGAATCCCGCCCAGGGCGATAAAGATGATCCCCGCGATATCCGCCAGAATTGACAGCAGCCCCGGCGGCAGCATCTCGTCGGTCGTCGCCACGCAGGCGAGCAGCTTGTCGTCGAGGCGATCGAGCTCGTCGTAGTAGCGCCCCTGCCACTGGATACCATGACTCAGGTCGCGCGCGGTGAGGATGAACGGAATCACCAGCATCACCGGATCGAAGTTGTAGCCCATCAGGCTCACGAACCCGAGGCCCCAGATCGCCGAAAAAGACCCGGTCAGGATCGGCGCCCACCAACTGCTGCGCTGGCCGAGACTCAGGTACAGCAGCGTAAGCATCGAGACGATCGAGATGACAAAGATCGCGGTGATCCGCGGCAGATAGTAGTAGCCCCATCCCGAGATTACCGGCTGGCCGGCGACATAGATCTCGGTGTTCGAATCGGAATAGCGGGCGACGAGGTTATTGATATCGTGGAAGAGCTTGTCGTAGTCGAGCCCTTCCTCGTTGAAGCTGGCGCGAATCACCGCGCCCTTGTCATCCGGCGTCACCACCCCGGCCACGGCCTCGCGATGGGCGCGGATCAGCCGGCGCAGTTCGTCGAGCTGCGCCTGCGTATTCGGAATCGTCGGGTACATGAAGTTGGTGGTAATAATCGCGCCCGGCTCCGCCCGGGCGAACGACACCCGGTACGACGCGAGGGAGAAGATCTCGTTGTGATCGACGCCCGGCAGTCGGTTCATTTCGTTCTGCAGATCGCGAATCTTGCCCAGCGTCGAATAATTGTAGATATCGCCGTGCTTCACCCGCAGCAGCATCACCAACGTTTGCGCGCCGCCGTAACGATACGAATACTTGCGATAGAGCAGGGTATTCTCGTGATTGCTCGGAAAGAAATTCTCGAACTTGGTGGCGATCTGCACGTTGACCGCCCAGTACAACATGAAGATCGTTATCGCGATCAGGATGAGCCCCAGCGACAGGCGATAACGCAGAATGATCCGTCCCAGGCTCAACGATTTTTTGCCATCACCGGCCATGCATCGATGCTCCGTCGGCTCAGGCCCCAGTGGAGCGGCCGCGTCTGGTTCCCCCCGACGACGGCGACCTGCCCCCTGAGGCAAGCAAACTTGCGTATCATCCTGCGCCGCAAACAGCAAGGCACAAACTAACAGCGATGACCTTGGCAACGAGGACCGTGGCAACCCCTCGCGCTGGCGCAATTATCCTGGCGGGCGGCCAAAGCCGCCGCATGGGTCAGCCCAAGGCCACGCTGCCGTTCGGCAAAACCACGGTGCTCGAACGTATCGTCGATGAACTCGCCGACGCCTTCGATGAAGTGATTATCGTCGCGGCGCCTGCCGCGGTTGAGCCCTATAGCCTCGACGCGGCGCTGGCCAAATCTCCGTCGCGCGTCGTTGTGGTGCGCGATACCCTGCCCTTCCCCGGTCCGTTGCCAGCGCTGATAGCCGGCCTCCGCCGAAGCCGCCACGAAGCGGTTTTCGCCTGCTCGTGCGATCTTCCGCTGCTCCGCGCCGCGACGGCGCGCGCCATCGTCGACGCCCTCGGCGACCATGACGCCGCGGTCCCGATCGTCGACCGACAACGCCAACCGCTATGCGCCGCCTATGCGCGCAAGGCGCTCGGCAGACTGGAGACCGCAGCCGCCCAGGAAGCGCGGCTCACCGTGATCGTCGCGCGGCTCGCCACCCGATGGCTGCCGGAAACCGAGATGCGCCAAATCGAGCCGGACCTGCCGAGCTTCGTTAACATCAACACGCCCGCCGACTACGCCCGCGCTCTGCAGATCGCTGGTCAGCCCTGACTCTTAACCCTCGAAAGCGCGAAAGCGGTAACCGCCCGCATGCGTCACGATATGGCCGACGCTGGGCGTCGCAAAATGCGTCCCGAACACCAGCACCGGGCGGTCGCCGTAGCGCTCCAGAAACGCGCGTCGCGTCGCCCGCGCCTCGTCCGGAAAGGAATCGAAACCGCAGTTCCACTCCGGATGCGCGCACTGTACCGGATGATGCATCAGATCGCCGGTGATAACCGCGTCCTGACCCTGCGAGGCAATCCGCACGCTGAAGTGTCCGGGCGTGTGACCCGGCGTCGGTTCGAGCCACACTTCGGAAGTCAGGCGATGGGTGTCCTCGACCAGGTCGGCCAAACCCGCGTCAACCACCGGACGCACCGAATCGTCAATCGGATCCTTGGTGAACTTGTCGGTCGCCTGCGACCAGTGCGCCCATTCCTTGCGCCCGATCAGGTAACGCGCCCGCGCGAACGTCGGCACCCAGCGTCCCTCGACCAGCATCGTATTCCAGCCGACGTGATCGACGTGCAGATGGGTACAGAGCACGTGGGTGATCGAATCGCGCGGGAACCCGGCCTGCTCCAGATCGCGCAGGAACGCGGTCTGCAGCATGTTCCACGGCGGATTCATGCGCGGTTTGTCGTTGCCGAGACAGGTGTCGACCACGATCCGCCGCCCTTCCGATTCGAGCACCAGCGCGTGGATACTCATCCGCACCCGCCCGCTCGGTTCGGCAAAGCAGGGCTGCAGCCACGCCTCGCGCTGGATATTTTCGAGCGTCGCGTCGGGCAGCACGAAAGTCCCTTTCGAGACGGTCTCCATCTCGACAACGCGGGTGATTCTGACGCGGCCGATTTCCCATCGATTCATGATCCGCTCTCCGACCTGATCTTCGCTGCCCTTCGTCCTCCGCCGGCGCGCGCCCTGCGCCGATGGCTCATTCGTCGTCCTCGCGCAGCCGGGCCAGCACCGACAGGTCCTCGAGCGTCGTGGTATCGCCCAGGGTCTCGTCACCGGCGGCGATCTGCCGCAACAGGCGGCGCATGATCTTGCCGCTGCGCGTTTTCGGCAGCGCGTCGGTGAAGCGCAACTCATCCGGCCGTGCGAGCGCGCCGATTTCCTTCACCACGTGCTGGCGCAGCTCCTCGCGCAGTTGCGCATTGCCCTTGCGCCCGCTCTCCAGCGTGACGAAGGCCACCACCGCCTGCCCCTTCATCGCGTCGGGCCGTCCGACCACCGCCGCCTCGGCGACGTTGGGATGGGAGACCAGCGCGCTCTCGATCTCCATCGTGCCGAGCCGATGGCCCGAGACGTTGATCACGTCGTCAACCCGCCCCATGATCCAGAAGTAGCCGTCCTCGTCGCGACGGGCGCCGTCGCCGGTGAAGTACGCGCCCTCGATCTGGCTGAAATACTGCTGCTTGTAGCGCTCGGGATCGCGAAAGATGGTCCGCAGCATCCCCGGCCACGGGCGCTTGATCACCAGCAAGCCGCCCTGGTTCGCGCCAACCGGCCGGCCCTCGCGCGTCACCACCTCGGCCGCGACGCCGGGGAGCGGCCGCGTCGCCGAACCCGGTTTGGTCGGCACCGCCCCCGGCATCGGGGCAATCATGATGCCGCCGGTCTCGGTCTGCCACCAGGTATCGACAATCGGGCAGCGCCCGCCACCAATCACGTTGTGGTACCAGATCCAGGCCTCGGGATTGATCGGCTCGCCGACCGTGCCAAGCAGCCGCAGGCTCGACAGATCATGTTTTTTGACCCAGGCCTCGCCCCACTTGATAAACGTGCGAATCGCCGTCGGCGCGGTATAGAGAATGTTGACGCGATACTTTTCGATAATCGCCCAGAAGCGGTCTTCCTGGGGAAAATTCGGCGCGCCTTCGTACATCAGCACCGTCGCGCCCGCCGCCAGCGGACCATAGACCGTATAACTGTGACCGGTGACCCACCCGATATCCGCCGTGCACCAGTAGATATCCTCGTCCTTGAGGTCGAAGATCCACTTCATCGTCATCAGCGTATGGGTGAGGTAGCCGCCCGTCGTGTGCACCACGCCCTTGGGCTTGCCGGTCGTGCCGGAGGTGTAGAGGGTGTAAAGGATATGCTCCGCATCCACCGGCTCCGGCGGACAGTCGGCCGTCTGGCGCGGCACGATCTCGTCCCACCAGATATCGCGGCCGGGCCGCATCTCAACGTGCTCGCCGACGCGCTTGACCACGAGGCACTTGCCGACCGAAGGCGTGCGCTTGAGCGCCTCATCGACGTTGCGCTTGAGTTCAACCTTCTGCCCGCGCCGCCAGCCGGCATCGGCCGTGATCACCAGTTTGGCTTCGGCGTCATTTATCCGATCAACCAGCGCCTCCGACGAAAAGCCGCCGAAGATTACCGAGTGAATCGCCCCGATCCGCGCGCAGGCGAGCATCGCGATCGCCGCCTCCGGCACGAGCGGCATATAAATCGCCACGCGATCGCCCTTGCCGATACCCAGCTCCTTGAGCGCATTGGCGCAGCGCGCCACCTCCTGCGCGAGCATCTGGTAGGTCAGGATCCGTGAATCGCCGGGTTCGCCCTCCCAGATGAGCGCGGCCTTGTTGCGGCGCGGCCCCTGCAGATGGCGATCGATACAGTTGTACGACGCGTTCAGTTGGCCGCCGACAAACCACTTGGCGAACGGGAACTGCCAGTCGAGCACCTTGTCGAACGGCTTGAACCAGGCGAGCTCGCGCGCGCACTCGCCCCAGAAACCCTCCGGATCCTGCTCGGCCCGCCGACACAGCGCCTCGTATTCCGCGAGCCCTTTGACCGCGGCTTTGCTGACGAACTCCGCCGGGGGCGGAAATTTTCGGGCCTCGCGCAGGATCGATTCGATATCCGTCGTACTCTCGACTGCCATGTCACACTCTCCCGCGTGCCTCGCGCGTCTTGATACTTAAGTAAAGCGTCGCGGCGTCACCGCTCTCGCGCCGATTCGAGTGGATCTCGCGGAGCCGCTGGACCAGCTCGCCGTCGACCGAGGGCGCCACCTCGGCGGCAAGCTCGACCGCCCGCGCCGCCCAGCGCAGCGCGATTCGCCCTTCGAGACCCGCGAAATCGTCGAAGAACCACGCGCAGCTCGTCAACGAGGCGTGCGCCGCGCGCATCATCTCGAACAGCCGCAGAAGCTGACCCGTCGCCGTCTCGTCCCGGATCTTGTGCCGCCGCGCGAACTCCTCGACCACCGCCGGACTCGCATCGGCAAAGAGCGTGGCCGCCTCGAGCAGCGCGCGGCGCGGCTCCGCGCAGAGCCCCGCTGCGAACCGCTCGTAGACCGCCTCCGCATGATGGAGCACGAACTCCATTGCCGCGCGCAGCGGCGCGCGCCATTCCTGACGGGTGCGTTCGTCGCCGCGACATCCGCAATCGGCGCGCCAGCGCTCGAGACCATGCGGACAGCTCCATGACGAGGGCCGATCGACACGATAGACGCCGCTTGCCGGATGCGCCGCCAGGTACGCCGCACAGTTCGTCACGACGACGTCGTCCCGTGGTTCGAGCAGAAACAGCGCCCGCGCCAACTCCGCAGCGCCGGCGCGCTTATGATGGCCGAACGTCTCGCCGTCCGTCGCGACCAGCAGCGCGGCGCCGGGCGCCAGCGCGAGCGCCGCCTCGGCGAGCGCCGCGGCGAAGCGTTCGCCGTCGCTCAGCAGATCGCTGAAGGCCACCGCCCCCGCCAGCGCGCGATCAAACCTGAAGATCGCCAGGCTGAGCCCCTCGCCCTGCCACACAAAAGGGCCGGCTTCGCGCCCCTCGCTGCTGAAATGTCCCTGGTCGGCGCCGACGATGACGAATTTCAAGCCGCGGCGCGCAACCGCCGCCAGCGTCGGCTCATCGACCGCGCACTCCGGCAGCCAGAAGCCTTCCGGATCGCGGCCGAAGCGATACCTGAAATCCGCGATCGCCCAGGCGATCTGCACCTCGCGAGCCTCGTCGTCGAGCAGCGGCAGGATCGAATGATTGTAGCCCTGCGCGATCGCATTGCCGTGTCCCCCAAGGCGTTCCCCGCTCGCCTTGTCGGCGCGCTTGATCGCGCGGTCGGCCGCCCGACCATGGCTTTCCAGCCAGGCGTGCAGCGTCGGCCCGAAGTCAAAATTGAGACTTTCGTAATTATTGCGGATATACGCGACGCGCCCCTCCATGATATGGGCGTGGGCGTTGGCGTTGTAACATTCGCTGAGAATCCGTTCGTTCCAGTTCGGAAACGGCGCCGCACTCGGCTCCGCCGCGATCAACCCCGTCCACGGACTCTGCCGCGGCGGCTGGTAGAAGTGTCCATGAACAATGATATAACGCGGTTCAGCCATCGCTATCAGACTAGTTCCCGATCATGCGAAAACCCAGCCGCCCGCCGGCAGCTCGATCCCGCGGGAACCAGGTCAGTTGAGGTGGCGCGCCTTGCGCGGTCTAGCCGGCGAGCACGACGAAGTTGCCCTTGACCGTCGCTTCCCCTTTCTGATTGATCACTTCGACCTCGCCCTCGACCAGCTTGTCGCCATCCTTGATACTTTTGCCGGTGACCTTGCCGCGACAGGTCAGCGTGTCGCCGGGCCAGACCTGGCGCGAGAAGCGCACGCGATAACGGCGCACATTCCCCGGACCAGCATAGTCGGTCAGGCACCGCCCGAGACATCCCGCCGTCCACATGCCCTGCGCAAAAACCGTCGGGATACCCGCCGCCTCGACAAAAGTCTGATCGTAGTGCAGCGGTACGAAGTCGCCCGAGGCGCCGGCGTAGCGCACGAAATCGGGCCGCGCCACATTTTCAATCGTGATCGTCGGCAGCGCGTCGCCGACTTTGGTCGTCTCGTAATTGAGCTTTAATCCCATGGCCATCCCTCGATGGTTGTCGATGCAACTGGTGCGATATCCGCCCGGATCACCAATCCCGATGAACCCGCTCAACCGCTGACGGCTTGCCCGGTTTCGATCAGGGTCGAGCGCGCCACCGCCACTTTCTCGCCTTTTTGATTGGTGTACTCGATTTCCGTGACCATGAAGGTCATCTTGCCGCCGCGTCCGCCCTCGCGCTCGTAGACGTCGGCGATGCGCGCGACGCCGGTCAGCACGTCGCCCACCAGGATCGGCCGGTACAGTTCGAATTCCTGTTCGCCGTGCAGGATCCGCCGCATATCGAAGCCGCCCGCCATTGGAATCGCCCCGCCGTCCTGCCAGAACGCCGCGACCTGCAGAAACGTCGGCGGCACCGGGATGCCGCCGCACTCCTTCTTCGCCAGCTCCGGCTCGAACCAGATCGGATTCGGATCGCGGATGGCGCGCGCAAACTCGCGCACCTTGCTCCATTCGATCGGCATCGTGAACGGCTTGCCGGTCTTGCCGACCACACTCTTGTCAATCGCCATCTGCTAGCCCCTTTCCGAAACGCGACCCGCGGGCGCCCCGCCCCTGCGCGGCCGGCTGCGCAATCCGCTCGCGATCACAGATTGATCCCCTGCGCGATCAGCTCCCGATTATACGTCGCGTCGCCGAAGGTGAACTCCGACGCCTTCGCCCGCTTGAAATAAAGATGTAAATCGTGGTCCCAGGTGAAGCCGATCCCGCCGTGACACTGGATACCTTCGGCCGCGACCCGCCGATACGCGTCCGAGGCCGCAGCCTTCGCCACCGCGGCCGCCACCGGCGCTTCCGGCACCTCGTTGCTCACCGCCCACGCCGCATAGTAGATCGCCGAACGGGCGCCTTCGACATCCACCATCATGTTGGCGCACTTGTGCTGGATCGCCTGGAAACTGCCGATCGGCCGTCCGAACTGCACCCGCACTTTCGCATACTCGACCGTCATGTCGAGCACCCGCTGAGCGCCGCCGATCATCTCCGCCGCGAGCATCACCTTGCCGCGATCGAGCACCGGCGCGAGCACCTGCCAGCCGCCTCCAGCCTGACCGACGACGTCGGCGGCGTTCACCCGCACGCCGCTGAAGTTAACCGCCGAGAGCTTGCGCGTCTGGTCCATGGTCTTGAGCGGCGTGACGGTGATTCCCGGCCGCGTCTTTTCGATCGCGAACAGCGTCACGCCGTCCTCACCGACGCCGCCGCTGCGCGCCGCCACCAGGAGGCACTCCGCCAGATGCGCGTCGTTGACGAACAGCTTCACCCCGTCAAGAGTAAAGCCGCTGCCGTCCGGCCGCGCCGCCATCTTGATCGATCCGGCATCCCAGCCGCCGGACGGCTCGAGCCACGCCAGCGTCGCGATAAGCTCGCCCGCGGCGATCTTCGGCAGGAGCGCCTGCTGCTGCGCCGCGCTGCCCGCCCGCTTCAGCGCTTCGGCGACCATCACCGTCCAGATAAACGGCGCGGGCAGCACCACCCGCCCCATCTCCTCCATCACCAGAACCAGATCGACGTAGGACAGCCCACTACCGCCCAGTTCTTCGGGAATCACGAGGCCGGTCCAGCCCAGCTCGGCCATCTTCCGCCAGAGCGCGGCGTCGTAACCGCGCTCGTCTTCCATCAGGCGCCGGACCACGGTGGTCGGACATTCCTTTTCGAGAAGATTGCGCGCGCTCGCGCGCAGCATCTCCTGCTCCTCGCTGAATCCGAAATCCACGCTCTGAGTCCTCCCGCGGCGCGTCGGCGACGGCTTTGGGATGTTCGGATATCACGCACGCCGCCCGCTCCACAAGCGGCTCGACGCGCTGCGCAGCGCCGCGACGGTCGCGCCGGCCGCAACGCCTCAGAGGCCCAGGCTCACGATATCGGCCGGACGGATATTGCCGCCGTCGATTACCATCGTCGCCCCGGACATCCAGCGCGCCGCCTCCGACGCCAAAAAAATGCACGGCCAGGCGATATCCTCGACCACGCCGAAACGACCCAGCGCGCGCGATCGCAGCATCATGTTGCGCACGTCGTCATTCGGCCAGATCCGCTCCGCGGCATTGGCCGTATCGACCGGTCCCGGCGCGATACAGTTGACCCGGATTCCATGGCGGCCCCATTCCGCCGCATGCGACTCCGTCAGCTTGATAATGCCCGCCTTCGACGCCGCATACGGCAGCATCGTCGCCGAACCATGCACACCCGAGGTCGACGACAGGTTGATGATGCAGCCGCCGCCGCCCTGCGCGATAAACTGCCGCGCCGCCGCCTTCGAACAGAAAAAGGTGCCGTCGAGATTGATCGCGACCACCGCCCGCCAGCCGTTTTGCGACAGGTTCAGGCTCGGCGTCGTGATACTGCCGCCATGATTGTTGATCATCACGTCGAGACGCCCGAAATGTTTCACGGCGGCGGCCACCATCTCGTCGCATCTCGCCGCCTCCCGCACGTCCACGACGAACATCTCGCAACGCCCGCCGAGCTGGCGAATTTCATCGCGCACCGGCTCCAGATGAGCCGCGTTGCGACTGGCAATTAGCACCGGCGCCTCGCGCAGCGCGAACTCGCGCGCGATTGCGATCCCGATTCCGGTG
Source organism: Pseudomonadota bacterium (assembly GCA_021325355.1). Taxonomy (GTDB): domain Bacteria; phylum Desulfobacterota; class Binatia; order Binatales; family Binataceae; genus JAJPHI01. The sequence goes on along the minus strand of JAJPHI010000023.1, from coordinate 162,097 downwards.
CCGCCGCCGGTCACGATCGTCGCCTTTCCTGCCACGCTGAAGACGTCTTTCACGGTGTCACTCCCTGCTCCGATGTCCACCGTGTAGCGCAGTCGCCGCGCCGGCGCCAGCCAACCCGGCGCTGCCCGACGCGGACCGCTTCAGCCGATCTTCAGGCGGATTGCGAAAGACGCGGACGGCCCCGGCGATGGTTCGAATGATATTGGCGCGGCATCACCGTCAGCCGCGCATTGGCCGCCATCGAACGCGCCCGCGCTTCGTGCTTCCACTCGAGCACCCGCCGCCGCAATAGCGTCGGATTGATCCCCAGCGCCTCGCACACGGTCTCGAAACTGAGCGCCTCCGGATGGGCCCGGCCCTGCATAATCCATCGTTCCGCATCCACATAGAGCCGGCGCACGCTGCCGACCGGCGAGAGCGCGCCGCGCTGATAGACGTTAAGCGCGTCTACCAGCAGCGCCAGCATCAGCTTCTGCTCGCCGGAAAGCCTGTAAGTGGCAGAAAGGTCATGATAGCGACAAAGCCGGATCAGCTCCTGTCCATAGCCTGTCGTTGGTGTCGTCGATATCGCGCAAAGCCTCGCGCTCACGTCGGGTCCCCTTCCTCCGCGAGACGAAAATGACTACTGTCCCGACGACTGAACGAACATTCACCCGCTTTGGTTCCCGCCCGTTCGCAAGTCTTCGCTGGCCCGGCCCTCAAGGCTCTCGCCGCGCCGTCCCGGACCGCCTTCAGCGAGGGCGCCGAAGGCCGCCGGTAATTCCGCCGCCACCTCACTCGCCAGATAGCCGAACGCCGCCCCCCGCTGCGCGATCCGGTCGGCGGCATAGCCGTGCACGAACACGCCAAGCCGCAGCGCCGTCGCCGGTTCGATTCCCTGCCCCATCAGCGCACCGACGATCCCCGACAGCACGTCACCCATCCCGGGCGTCGCCATCCCGGGATTGCCGCTGCCGTTGATCGACACGCGATTCGCCGCCGCTACCACCGAGCGGGCGCCCTTCAGCAGCACCGCCGCGCCGCTCAGCTCGGCAAGCCGGCGCGCCGCGCCGATCCGATCGGCGTTGACCTCGGCGATACTGCTCTTGAGCAGTCGCGCCATCTCCCCCGGATGGGGCGTCAGGACCACCGGCCCGGGCGCGGTCTTCAACCTCTCCGCGCCGAGTTCGGCGACGGCGTTCAAACCGTCGGCGTCGATCAGCAGCGGGCGTTGCGGATTGGCGCCCTCCTCGACCAGCCACGCCACCACCGCGATCGTATCCGGCGTCACCCCGAGGCCGGGGCCGAGCGCCGTCGCATCCTTGCCATTCAGCAGTTCACGGAGCCGCGCGATCGCGTCCGGCGCCGCGAGGCCGCCCGCGCGTTCCGGCAACGGCGCGGTCATCAGCTCGGCCTGCCCCGCCGCGACACTGGCGAGAATCGATTCGGGGATCGCCGCGGTAACCAGTCCGGCACCGCTATGCAACGCACCGCGCGCCGCCAGCAATACTGCCCCGCTCTTGCCGCGACTCCCGCCGATAATCAGCAGATGACCGTAGGTGCCCTTATGCGTGTTCTCGCGCCGCCACGGGATCCATGCGCGCGCTTCGGCGGCTTCAACCAGTCGTCCCGCCGGCGCGATCTGCGCCATCGCCGAAGGCGCAAAGCCGATATCGACCACTTCGAGCGAACCGCAATACTCGGCTCCCGGATAGGAGACGTGGCCGTATTTGGCATAGCCGAAGGTGACGGTCAGCGCGGCCCTGACCGCCCTGCCCATCACTGCGCCGGTGTCGGCGTTGACCCCGGAAGCGATATCCACGGCGACGATCGGCGCGCCGGCGCCGTTCATGCGCTCGATCAGATCAGCCGTCCGGCCGCCCACGATGGCGTTCAGACCGGTGCCGAAGATGGCATCGATAATGACGCCGTCGTCGGTCGGCAGATGCTCGGCGCCGGCGTCTTCAATCAGCGTGCCGCCGACCGCTTCATAATCCGCCCGCGCCCGCGCCGCATCTCCCTTGAATTCGTCCCGCCGTCCGGTCAGCAGCACCCGCAGCGCGACGCCCTCCTGATGCAGCTTGCGGGCCGCGACCAGTCCGTCGCCGCCATTGTTGCCTTTGCCGCAGACCACCACCACGCCGTGCGCCAGGCGGTCGGCCCAATGGCGGGTCACCGCCGCGGCCACCTCCTCGCCCGCCCGCGTCATCAGCCGATACGAGGGTACGCCGGAGCTCTGAGTCAGCCGGTCGAGCTCGCGACTCTCCGCCGCGCTGAGCAGAATCATCGCGATTTCACCGTCGCCCGGGTCAGCGCCTGCTTCATCTCGCGCACCGCGCGGCCCATCCCGACCATCACCGCCCGCGCCACGATCGCATGACCGATATGCGCCCAGACGAGGCCGGGAATGCCGATCAGGGGCTGCACGTTGCCGTAATTGAGACCGTGCCCGACGTTGGGCCTTAGCCGATGGGCGCGCGCGAGCCTGACCGCCGCGCGGATCCGTCCGAGCTCCTCGCGCGTCGCCTCGCTCAGATCGGCGCTGCCGACCGGCCGCGGCGCCCGGCGCGCGGCGTCCCGGCCACCGCGATTATTTGCCGCCATCGCGCGCCCGCTCCGGTCCGCATCCACGAGATTGGCATACCGCCCCGTATGCAACTCGATAAATTGCGCCTTCAGCAAGGCTGCCGCTTCCACCTGATGGGGTTCCGGCTCGATAAACAGACTGACCGCGATACCGCTCATCTGCAGGCGGTCGATAAGCGGCGCGAGCCGCTCGCGCAAACCGGCGGCATCGAGTCCGCCCTCGGTGGTCAGCTCCTCACGCCGTTCGGGAACCAGACACACCTCATGCGGACGCAGCTCGAGCGCAATCTCGAGCATCTCGTCGGTCGGCGCCATCTCCTGATTGACATGAATCCTGACCGCGCGGCGCACGCGAAACAGGTCTTCATCCTGGATATGCCGCCGATCCTCCCGCAGATGCATGGTGATCGCGTCCGCGCCCGCCCGTTCGGCGGCGAGCGCCGCTTCGAGCGGATCGGGATAGGTTGCACGGCGCGCCTGCCGCAGCGTGGCGACGTGGTCGATATTGACGCCGAGCCTTAACACCCGCGGTCCGATCGTTGCGGACAGGCCGCGGCCCTTCCGTCCGGCTGCCCGCGCGCCTTCAACGGCAACGGTTTGCGCATCGGCGTGATGATCTAGCCCTTCTGCGGCGCCGACGCCATCGGCGCGCCGATTCGCGCCTGGATCGCCTGCGCGATCGTTCGCGCGATCGCCCTTATCTCCTCGTCGCGCTCCCCTTCGACCATCACGCGCGCCAGCAATTCGGTCCCCGAGTAGCGCACCAGCAGGCGCCCGCGCCCGCGTAGCTGACTTTCCGCCGCGGTGATCGCGCGCTGCACCTCCCCGAGCTCGCTGAACGCGCGCCGCTCGCGTACCCGCACGTTTTCGAGCACCTGCGGCATCCGCCGCATCAGCCGCAAGGCGCTCAGCGGACGGCGCGTCTCGACCATGTGCGTGAGCACCAGCAGCGCCGTGATAAGGCCGTCGCCGGTGGTCGAATGGTCCATGAAGATGACGTGGCCCGACGGCTCGCCGCCCAGCGTATAGCCGTGCGCGCGCATCTCGCGGGATACCGCCGGGTCGCCGACGTCGGTCCGCACCAGTCGCGCCCCCGCCTCGCTCAGCGCGCGCTCGAGCCCATAGTTGCTCATCACGGTGGCGACGACCGTGTTGTCCTTCAGGCGCCCCTCGCGCACCAGCCGCGCGCCCATCAGCGCCATGACGTCGTCGCCATCGAAAATCTCGCCGCGCTCATCGACCAGGATCGCGCGGTCGCCGTCGCCGTCGAGCGCGACCCCGACGTCCGCCCCCGCCTCGAGCACCGCCCGGCGCAAGGCCTCGAGATGGGTCGCTCCGCATCCGGCATTGATATTGACGCCGTCCGGCGCGTCGCCGATCGCGATCACCTGTGCGCCGAGCTCGCTCAGGACCTCGGGACCGACCTTGTAGCCCGCGCCGTTGGCGCAGTCGATGACGATCTTGAGATCTTCGAGACTCACCGTGCGCGGCACGCAGTTCTTCAAAAAGACCAGGTAGCGGCCGATCGCATCATCGATCCGCTTGGCCTTGCCGATATCGCCGGCCGCCGCCCGCGCCCCCGCGAGCAGACCGTCATCGAACACGAGCCGCTCGATCCGCGCCTCGGTGGCGTCATCGAGCTTGAAGCCGTCGCGCGAAAAAAACTTGATCCCGTTATCGGCGAACGGATTGTGCGAGGCCGAGATCACCACGCCGGCGTCGGCCCGCATGCTGCGCGTCAAAAACGCAATACCCGGGGTGGGCAGCGGCCCCACCAGCCATACGTCCGCGCCCATCGAGCAGATCCCCGAGGCCATCGCGGTCTCGAGCATATAGCCCGACAGCCGCGTGTCCTTGCCGATAAGAATCCGCCGATGAGCCCCGCTGCGCGGTTTGAAGACATGCGCCAGCGCGCGCCCGAGCTTCAGCGCCGTCTCCGAGGTAATCGGCTCAACATTGGCAGTGCCCCGCACACCGTCGGTGCCGAACAGGCTCTGACCCTCACCGTTCATGCGCGCCTATCCCACCTGTCCCGAGGCCTTGCTGCGATAGATGCGCAGTTTAACGCGCCCGGGGGTCTCGTGCACCAATTCCACGCCGTCCGGCAGATCCAGCTCCAGCGACGCATCGTAATAGCCCGGGCCCAGGCCGTCGGCGTCAACGTAAGCCGCCTTGGCGAGATCCAGATGGTCGAGCGTCAATTGCGGTCCGCGCAGGACGAGACTCACGCGCGCCGGCCACGTCCGCGTCACATTGACGCTGTTGCGCACCTGCACCGGCACCGCCCGAAACTCCTTCTCCTTGATAATCGGCGCGATCGTCGCCGTCACCGTCACCGCCGGCGACTCGATCCGCACACCCGGGGCCGGCGTCGGAATCGCCACCGTCTCGGTCAGATTATTGTTGAGTCCGCTCAGGTTGACCGGGTCCGTATCGACGTCATCGAAGCGCGCGAGCACCCGGCTCGGCCCCCTCACCCGCACCTTCAGCGGGTCCGCCGCCAACCCGACCATCCGATACCCCGGCGCCGGACTGCCGCTGGTCACCACATGGACCGGCAGATCGACGCTGACAATCCGGTCGATATCCAGCACGATCTGCGACGGCGCGATACTCGTCACCGTCGTCGTCCGCGGCAGATTACTGAACGAATCCGGCTCGATCCGGAATGACGCCTGGCCAATTCCGACCCCGCTCAGATCCAGCCGCACCGTCAGCCGCGACGGCTGAATGATCGATAGCAGCGTGCGCGGCCCCGACAGCACCACCCGCACGGTCTCCGGATGGGGATTGGTGATCACCAGATGGGGCGGCAGATGATGATAGCTGATCGGCACCGAGTAGGACTGAATCGAACCATGCTCCCCGGCATTGACGAACAGCCAGAGCGCGATCGCGAGCAGAATCGAAATGATCCGCAGACCCAGATTGCGCCGCGCGATCGCCCAGACCCGCGCGCCGATCGTCGGCGCGCGCCGCACCCGCGAAGCCGGCGGCCGCAACTCCGCCTGGGGCGAGATCTTCGGCAGGTTCGATGGCAACATCGCTTGGCTCACTTCCGGCGCACCGTCGCCGGCTGCCCCCCACTCCGCGCTCAGGACGGTAATTCGCTCAGAACCTCAACCAGTTGTTCAACTTCGAGCCCGCGCGTGAGCTCGCCGTCGTGCGCCAGCGAAACCGCCCCGGTCTCTTCCGAAACCACGATCACCACCGCGTCGCTCTCCTCGGTGATCCCGATCGCCGCCCGATGGCGCGTGCCGAGCGCGAGGCTCACGTTCGGATTCGTCGACAGCGGCAGCAGGCAGGCTGCCGCGAGAATCTGCCCACCCTTGACGATCACCGCACCGTCATGCAGCGGCGATCCGCGCATGAAGATGGTTTCAATCAACTCCGGCGACAGCCGCGCATCGACCACCCGCCCGGTGTCCACAATGTCCTGCAGGCCGACGTCGCGTTCAAGCACGATCAAGGCCCCGATACGCCGCGCCGAAAGCCACGCCGCCGCATCGGCCAGCTCCTGCGCCATCCCCGCCAGCGGCGGCCGCCCGGTAAAAAACGACCGCGCGCCGACGCCCATCAGCGCGCGCCGGATATCGGCCTGAAAAATCACCACCAGAATGACAATCAGCGAGCCGAGAAAGTTGCTCAAGAGCCAGTTGACGGTGAACAGTCCGAGCGTCTGCGACGCCAGAAAGGCGGCCGCCAGGATCCCCAGACCCGCCACCATCTGCATGGTCCGCGTCCCGCGAATCAGCAGCGCGATCCGATAGATGACGTAGGCGACGATCAGGACATCGACGGCATCCTGCCATCGCGGTCGCGGTACTACGCCGAGAATCCCGTGCATTCAGCGTACACTCAGATACAGTTGTCGCGGATCGCCGCGGCAAGTTTCACCACCGCCACTGCCGGCGCGACGGCGTGCACCCGCACAATCGCCGCGCCGCTCAGAATCGCCGCCGCATTGACCCCCGCGTTACCCCATTCGACCATGCACGGATCGCTCCCCGCCAGCTCGCGCACGAAGCGCTTGCGCGACGCGCCGACGAGCAGCGGAAAACCCAACTTCACCAGCCGCTTTAGATTATGCAACAGAGCGAGATTGTGCCGCGCCGTCTTCGCAAACCCGATCCCCGGATCGAGCACGATGCGCTTCGCTGCGACGCCCCCGGCGACGGCCGCCGCCACCCGGCCCTGCAAGTACCGCCGCACCTCCGCCACCACATCACTATAGTGGGCCCACTTGACGTGGTCTTCAAGGCCGCCCCGCATATGCATCAGCACCACCGCGCAGCGCGCCGCCGCCACCGTCGCGATCATCTCTGGATCGGCGGTCATCGCACTGGTGTCGTTGACCATTGCCGCCCCCAGGTCGAGCGCCTGGCGGGCCACGCTCGCCTTGCGCGTATCAATCGAGATCGGCACCCGCAGATGGCGCCCGAGCAGCCGCAGCACCGGCACCACCCGCTCGAGCTCTTCCGCCGCCGTGATCGCGCGCGCGCCATGCGGTCGACTCGATTCACCGCCGACGTCGATAATCGCCGCGCCCTCCGCTTCCATCGCGAGCGCATGTTCGAGCGCGCGCGCCGGCTCCAGATACTGGCCGCCGTCGGAGAAGGAATCCGGCGTCACATTCAGGATCCCCATCACCGCGGGCAGTTGAATCACCCGACCATCACCGAGCCGCAGTCGCTTTGGCGGGATCATTGGGGGCATCCAGCTTCCGCTCGTCCGCGACGGCCGCCGCCCTCGCCGCGGCCGCTAATGCACGTCGGGATGCGGGGAAAGGTCGCCCGCCAGATGGGCCATCGCCTCGTGCCGATGATGGCGTGACTGCACCACCCAGGCGACGATCATCACGATGAGCAGGCCGCCGACCAGCAGCGCCGGCCGCAGCCACTTGCGCTCAACGATCCGATCCATCTCGTAGGGTTCGATCGAGCGCGCCAGCGGCGCGCCGTCGGCCCGCTGCACTTCGCGCACGAAGCGGCTTGCGATCTCTTCCGGATCAAGCTCGAGAAAAACCGCGTAACGGCGCAGGAAAGGCAGCACGTACAGTTGATCGGCGATCGCCGAATAGTCGTTGCTCTCGATCATCGCCACGTAATGCCGCGGGATCCGCGTCTGACTCACCACCTCGTCCACCGTGGCGCGCCGCTTCTCGCGCATCCGGGCGAGATAGACGCCCAGCGACTGGCCCTCGGCGCTCGCCGCCTGCGCCTCGCCGAATGCCGGCTTTGACTCGGCCCGCTCGCCGGGCTCGCTACCCGCCCCCGCCACTTCTGCCGCATCCATGCTTGAAATCCTATCCGCAAGATAGCGGTAAACCAAGCGGCTTCGTCTGGGCCGTCTATGGCTTTTGACTGCGTGTTTGGGCTTGATCGCAGCCGGTTGCCACGCTCGCGTCGCGCGCCCCGCGATTGATCACCGCGAGTTTCTTGCCCTCGCACCCGACCACCGCCGCGGGTTCGAGCAGCCCCTGCAGCCGCGCCCAGTCCTGCCGATTGACGATCAGCACCGTGCAACCCGCGCCCGACCACTTTGCCCGCAGCGGCCGGTCGCCACCGATAAAGCTCGCGGCCGCGCCCGCAGTGTCGGCGAACGGCGCCAGCTCGCCCCGGTAGCCGACCAGTTGTTCGCGCCGCGCCGTGTAAAACGGTAGCGCCTGCGTATAGTGATGGTACGACGCGAGACCGCAGCCCTCGTCGAGATACGGCTCAATCGTGCGGGCCAGGGAACGATAAGAAAACCCCTCGGAGAGCGCGATTTGCGCCTGCGCGATCACCCCCGCTAACGCTGCCGCCGTCGCCGCCACGACGACCGCCGCCGCGCGTCGCCCGCAGCGTCGCGCCGCTCCCCAGAACGCCGCGCCGCCCACTCCCAGCACGAGGCCCAGAAGCACCGCGTCATTGGCAAACGTCCGCCTGAGATCCGTCGCCATCGCCGGCCCGCCGTTGCGCGACCACGAGCCGAAGGCAATCCCGGCGACGGCAGCAGCGATTCCGACCGCGAGGTTCAAGCCCGCATACCAATTCGCGACGCGTTCCGCGCGCCGTGGCGGCCGACGCCGCCAACCCTCGAGACCATAGGCGGCAAGGATCGCGAGCGGCGGCAGCCCCGGCAGGATATACTCGCCGAGCTTCGAGCGCGGAATCGAAAAGAAGACCAGCACCGCGGCGAACCAGACCGCAAGAAAGCGCCTCCGACCGCGAACTTCCGCGGCCGATTCGCCGTCAACGGCGGCGGCTTCATCTTCGCCGGCGGCCGATCCACCTTGGCCGCAACCCATCCCCAACGGCGCGAAGAGGATCCACGGCCACGTCCCGGCGATAACGATCGGCACAAAGAACCACGGCCCCCAGCCGTGTTCCGTATCCGCGAGAAAGCGTTGTACGTGTTCGTGCACGATAAAGAAACGCAGAAACCCGGGATTTCGCGCCTCGGCCAGCGCGAACCACGGCGCGACGATCACCAGGTAGAGCGCCGCGCATTCAAGCCAGCGGATCCGCAGCAGGTCGCGTCCGCGCCGCTCCCATAAAAGCCACGTCGCGCCGATCATTCCCGCCAGCGCCAGGGCAACCAGGCCCTTCGTGAGCGTGCCAAGGGCGGTCAATCCGGCAGCGGCGAGCATCAGCCGCCGACTCCGGCCCTCATGAAAATCCCCGCTCGTCGCGGCGCCGTAAAAGGCCGCCAGCGCCGCCGTGAAGCAGAACGCGAGCAGCGGATCGGGCGTGGCAAACCGTGCAAAGATGAAAAACAGCGGACTCAGACCGAGCGCCGCCGCCGCCAGCATCCCAACCGCCGCGCCGAACATCGCCTCGCCGAGCATCGCCGTCACGACGACGGTGCCGATACTGGCCAGCGCGGCCTGCAGCCGCACCGCGAATTCATCGTCGCCCACCGTCTCGAGCGCCGCCGCGGTCGTCCAGTAAACCAGCGGCGGTTTTTCAAAATAGGGCACCCAGTCATTGCGCGGCGTGACATAGTCGCCGCTCGCGACCATCTCCCGCGCGATTTCGCCGTAGCGCCCTTCGTCCGGCTCCCACAATCCCGCCCGACCCAGTCCGACGCCATAGGCCAGCGCCGCGAGCAGCGCGCAGAGCGCCAGCCGCGGCCCTCGTTTCAGCTTCGCCATCGACCGCGCAACGTCCACCAGTGCGCCCCGCGATTCATGCCTCGGCGTTGCGCCTGGCGCACGACCACACGGCCACCGCCATCTTTATCGAGCGACATCGGTTTGTCACAATGCATCGCCAGTTGCAGGCTCGGGTAAAGCAAACATGGCAGGCTAACAGGTGACCGCGTCAGGGAAAATCTCTCCGCTCTTCAGCGCCGCCGCCTCTGCCGAGCTCGTCTCCCTGGTGATTCCGGTCTACAACGAGGCGGCCAATCTCGCCGCGCTATGGAACCGGCTCGCACCCGCGCTCGCGAAGCTCGACCGTCCATGTGAAGTGATCTTCGTCGATGACGGCTCGACCGACGCCTCGTTGACGATTCTGCGCGACCTCGCGCGACGTGACCGCCGCGTCCGCGTGGTCGAACTGGCGCGCAATTTCGGTCAGCATTCGGCGCTGCTCGCGGGTTTCCGCAACTGTCGCGGCGAGATTGTGGTCACGCTCGATGCCGACCTGCAGAATCCACCCGAGGAAATCCCGCGCCTCGTCGCCGCCATCGAGGCCGGCAACGACGTCGTCGGCGGATGGCGTCAAACGCGCCATGACAGCGGTTATCGCCGCCTCGCCTCGCGCCTGCACAATCGCCTGACCTCGGCCATCGTCGGCGTCGCGATGCATGACTATGGATGCATGCTGCGGGCCTACCGGCGCCACATCACCGATACCATCGTCGCCTGTGACGAAAAGGCCGCCTTCGTCCCGGCCCTGGCCAATTCCTTCGCCAAGCGTATCGCCGAAATCCCTGTTGCCCACGCCGAACGCGCCGCCGGCCAGTCAAAATACAGCCTCTTCAAGCTTGCTCACCTGAGCCTCAACCTCGTGACCGGCTTCTCCAACCTGCCGATTCAGGCCATGAGCCTCATCGGTATCGGCATCTCCGTCCTCGCCACCCTGATGGCGCTGGTGCTCGTCGGCCACCGCATCATTTATGGACCGCAGCAGGAAGGCGCGCTCTGGACGCTCTTCGCCGTGGCCTTCTTCTTCTTCGGCCTGGTGTTTCTCGCCATCGGTCTCATCGGCGAATATATCGGGCGCATCTATCTCGAGGTGCGACGCCGACCGACCTATATCGTTCGCGCGGTCCACGGCGCGCCGCCCGATGACGCCGTCGCCGCTGAGCCCGCGCCGCGCTGAGCGATGAACCCGCCCCCCGTGACCGCCGGCGGCGTTGACCTCGGCGCGGCCCCCTGCCTGCTCTTCGCCTACCACGAGATCGGCTACGTCTGCATGCGCGAGCTGCTCGCGATGGGCGCGCCGATCGTCGCCCTCTACACCCATCCCGATCGCCCCGACGAGGAAGTCTGGTGGTCGTCCTGCGCCGACCTCGCTGCCCGCCATCGCATCCCGGTCTTTTTCGACGAGCACTGGGGAGCTGCCGAACTCGAGCGCCTCCGCAGCCTCCGCCCGGCGATTATCTACTCGTTCTATTATCGCAATCTGCTGCCCGAAGAGGTTCTGCGGCTCGCGCCCAGAGGCGCTTACAACTTGCATGGCTCGCTGCTGCCCAGATATCGCGGCCGCGCCCCCGTCAACTGGATGATCATCAATGGTGAAACCGAGGGCGGCGTGACCCTCCATCACATGGTGGCGCGCGCCGACGCCGGCGATATCGTCGGGCAGCGCGCCGTGCCCATCACGGAAAGCGATACCGCGCTGAGCCTCTATCGCAAACTGCTGCCCGAAGCTGCCGCCCTCATCCGCGACCTCCATCCGCTCATCGTCGCCGGCCGCGCGCCGCGCTTCCCGCAGGATCTTGCGGCCGGCAGCTACTTTGGCCGGCGCACCCCCGCCGACGGCCGCATCGACTGGAACTGGCCGGCGCGGCGCATCTACAATCTCGTGCGCGCCCTGACCCATCCGTATCCCGGCGCCTTCGCGATGCTCGACGGGCGGCGGCTGCTCGTCTGGTCCGCGCGTCTCGGCCGCGACGCCGCTCCGGGAGCCGCTCCCGGCGCCATCCTTGACGCGTCCCCCGAGGGTCTCGAAGTCGCGACCGGCGCCGGCACCCTGCTCCTCGAAGACGTGCAACTCGACGGTGAACCCGCCGCGCCGGCGCCGACCCTGCTCGCCAAATACCCCGGCGCGCGGCTTGATTGAGGAATCCCTATGCGTATCTTGATTACCGGCGGCGCCGGCTTTTTAGGCTCTCACCTGAGCGATGCGTTCATCGCGCGCGGCGACGAGGTCTTCGTGCTCGATACCGGCGCGATCGGCAAAGTCCGCCATCTCCTCGAGCAACCCCGCTTCCACTATATCCACGATACCATCTTCAACCTCGAACTCCTCGACAGCCTCGCCGCGCGCGTCGATCTCATCTACCACCTCGCCGCCGTCGTCGGCGTCGAACACTATGTCGCCGATCCCTACGAAACCCTCAACGTCAATGTGAACGGCACGCAGAACGTGCTGAAGGCCGCCTACAAGTACGGCAAAAAGGTGGTCTTCAGCTCCACTTCCGAAGTCTACGGACGCAATCCCAAGGTCCCCTGGAAAGAGGACGACGACCGCGTCCTCGGCGCCACCACCATCGATCGCTGGTGCTATTCCACCTCGAAGGCGGTCGGCGAACACTTCTGCTTCGCCTACCACAAGCTCGGTCTGCCGGTTACCGTCGTGCGCTATTTCAACGTTTACGGCCCCCGCCTCGACAAGGTTGACGTCGGCCGCCTCTTCACCATCTTCATGGGCCAGTTGCTGCGCGGCGCCGACCTCACCGTCATCGGCGATGGCTCGCAGACCCGATGCTTCACCTATGTCACCGACGCGGTTGCCGCCACCGTCGCCGCCGGCCTCAACCCCGCCGCCGACGGCCACGCCATCAATATCGGCGTCGACGTCGAAACCTCGGTCCTCGAGTTCGCCCACCTGATGCTCGAACTGAACGGCCCGACCAAGTCGCGCATCCGCTTCGTCACCCAGGAGGAAGTCTACGGCAAAAGCTACGAGGATATCCCCCGCCGCGTCCCCGACAACACCAAGATGCGCACCCTGCTTGGCATCGAACCCAAAGTCTCGCTCCGCGACGGCACCGCCCTCGCCATGAAATGGTTTCGCGAGGAAGCCAACTCCTGATGCGCCTCGCGCTCAAAATCGACGTCGATACCCATCAGGGCCTGCGCGACGGCGTGCCGCGCCTGATGCGCCTTTTGCGCGATCACCAGCTCCCCGCCACTTTCTTCATCGCGATGGGGCCCGACAATTCCGGCCGGGCCGTGATGCGCGCCTTCCGCAATCCCGGCTTCCTGACCAAGATGCGTCGCACGCGCGCCGTCTCGATGTACGGCTGGCGCACCATCCTCTCCGGCACCCTCCTCCCAGCACGGCCCATCGCCCTCGCCTTCCCCGACCTCCTGCGTGACCTCGCCGCGACCTTCGAGGTCGGCATCCATGGCTACGATCACGTCCTCTGGCAGGACCACATCGATGATCTGAGCGACGCGGATTTGCGCGCCGAACTCGCCGAGGCCGCCGAAGCCTACCGCGCCATCTTCGCCACCTCGCCGCGCAGTTTCGCCGCCCCCGGATGGCGCGTCAGCCCGGCCGCGATGCGCGCCCTCGAGCGCCTCGGTCTCGATTATCGCAGCGATACCCGCGGCCGCTGCCCCTACCGATGCCGCGTCGACGGCGAAGTGCTGCGCACCCCGGAAATCCCCACCACTCTCCCCACCCTCGATGAAGTCCTCGGCACCCCCGAGCTTGCCGCCGCACCCTCACTCGCCGATTTCTACCTCCGCCGGATGAGCGAAGATCTGCTCAACGTTCATACCATCCACGCCGAAACCGAAGGCCTCGCGCACTTCGACGCCTTCGCCGAATGCCTCGCGACGCTCCGCGCGCGCGGCGTCGAGTTTCTCCGCCTCGACCAGGTCGCCGCCGGCCTGCACGCCGCCGAGCTGCCGCTCGCCGAGGTCGTGCGCGCCACCCTCCCCGGCCGCGCCGGCTGGATCTCCGCCCAGGCCCCCGACCCCCTTCAACCCTGTTCCATATAGCCCTCGCCGTGTTATCAGTGGGGCGCTACCCGTCGGAGGAAACCCATGCTTGATGCGCGCTGGTTCGCCGAAAATCCCCGCGAAGTCGGCCTCGACCCCGCCAAGGTCGAAGCCCTCCTCGCCCGCGCCGAACGCGAAGTCGCCGAAGGACTCCTCCCGTCCTGTCAGGTCGCCATCGCCCGCAACGGCAAAATCGCCGCGATGCGCACCTTCGGCCACGCCGTTCAGGGCGGCGTCGATAAACCCGCGACCGACGACACGCTCTATTGCGTTTTCAGTTGCACCAAGGCGATCATCGCCTCCGCCATCTGGATCCTGCTCGGCGAACGCAAGCTCGAGCTCACCGAACGCGCCGCCGACATCATTCCCGAGTTCGCCCCCAACGACAAAACTGCCGTCACCGTCGAGCATCTGCTGCTCCATACCGGCGGTTTCCCCTTCGCCCCCTACGCCCAGCATGAATGGCTCGATCGCACTCGGATGCTCGAGCGGTTTGCCGCCTGGCGCCTGCAGTTTCCCGCCGGTCAGCGCTTCGTCTATCACGCCACCTCCGGCTTCTGGGTCCTCGGCGAGATCATCCGCCGCCGCTCCGGCCTCGATTTCCGCGATTTCGTCCGCACCCGCATCGCCGAACCCCTCGGCCTGCCCGAACTGCGCCTCGGCCGTCCGCCACACGAACAGGCGCGCATCGCCGATATCGTCTGCGTCGGCGAGGCCCTCACCGCCGACGACTATCGCAAGATGGGCTTGCCGCCGCCGCCCGAAACCGAAGTCACCGAAGACGCCATCGTCGGCTTCAATCATCCCGTCGCCCGCGAATCGGGCGTGCCCGGTGGTGGCGGTATCATGACCGCGGCCGAACTCGCGCTGTTCTATCAGGCGCTCCTGCACAATCCGCCCGTCACCGATGGCGCGCCTATCTGGCAGCCGGAGACGCTGCGCGAGGCCCTCAAGGTTCGCTCCGGCGACTACTTCGATCCGGTCTTCAAGTATAAGTGCAACCGCGCCCTCGGCGTGATTGTCGCGGGCGACGACGGCTTCGCCAATTTCCGCGGCTTCGGCCGGACCACATCGCCGCTCGCCTTCGGCCATCCCGGCGCTGGTGGCCAAATAGCCTGGGCCGATCCCGTAAGCGGCATCTCGCTCGGCTACTGCACCAACGGCTACGACCGTAACGACGTCCGCCAGGGCCGCCGCGGCGTCGCGCTCTCGAGCCTCGCCGCCGTCTGCTGCGCCTGAGCTCAGTCGGCGAACGGATTCTCGATCACGATCGCGGCCTCGCGGCCCGCGCCCACGCCGACCATCATGAGCCGCGTGCCGCTAAGCTCCGCGATCCGCGCCAGATAGCGCCGCGCGTTCACCGGCAAATCGCCGAGATTGCGCGCGCCGCTGACGTCATCGCTCCAGCCCGGCAGCGTCTCATAGACCGGCTTTACTTTCGCGAGCAGCCGCCGGCTCGCCGGAACCTCGTCGAAGCGCGTCTTGCCGCTCTCGTAACCGACGCAGATCTTCAGCGGGTCGATCCCCGTCAGCACGTCAAGCTTGGTCACTGCCAGTCCGACCATCCCGTTGAGCCTGACGGCATGGCGCGCCAGCACTGCGTCGAACCATCCGATTCGCCGCGGCCGTCCGGTCGCGCTGCCGAATTCCGCTCCCTCGTCGCGCAGACTGTCCGCCAGCGCGCCGCTCATCTCTGACGGAAACGGCCCGCCGCCAACCCGCGTGGCGTAGGCCTTGCTGATCCCGAGGACGCCGTCGAGCTGGCCCGGCGCCACCCCGGCGCCGCCGAACACCGCGCTGGCCCCGCAATTCGACGACGTCACGTACGGATAGGTGCCGTGATCGATATCGAGCATCACGCCGTGCGCGCCCTCGAACAGCACCCGCCGGCCCGCGCCGATCGCCTCGCGCACATAGGCCGCCGTATCACAAAGATAGGGCCGCAGCCGATTACGCGCCCGCAGCACCTGCTCGACCAGTTCCGTCACCTTGAGCGGCGCCGCCTTCAGGACCCCCTTGAGCAACGCGTTCTTCTCGCGCGCGTTGCGCTCGAGCCGTTCGGCAAACGCCGCGCGTTCGTTCATGTCCTCGAAGCGCAGCCCGACCCGCGCCATCTTGTCCTCGTACGCCGGACCGATCCCGAAACCCGTGGTACCGATCGCGCGCCCGCCCAGCCGCGCCTCGCGCGCGCGGTCAATCGCCCCATGGTACGGCAGGATCAGATGGGCGTCGTAACTGATCTTGAGGTCGGCCGGACTGAGCGCGCGCCCGCGCCGCTTGAGCCCGTCGATCTCTTCGACCAGCGCCAGCGGATCGACCACCATCCCGTTGCCGATCACGCAGACCTTGCCCTGCAGCGCGCCGGCCGGGATCATCCGCAGGATGAACTTCTCGCCGTCCACCACCAGCGTATGCGCGGCATTATTGCCGCCCTGAAAACGCACCACGACATCGGCATCGGCCGCCAGCAGATCAACGATCTTGCCCTTGCCCTCATCGCCCCATTGAACGCCTACGACTGCTACTGTCTTCATCTAAGCTGCTTTCGCTCCCCCGCTCCCGCGCGCTTCCCGATCACCGACCAGCCGGCGGCGCGCCCGCGGCGGACATTTATCCGCGGCGCCCCGGCTCATCGTCGCGCGCTCGATCGCCCGCGCCCCCGCGCTCCGTCTCGACCCACCCCGCGATCACAGGCGCAGGGTGGCGGCCGAAACGATCGCCGGATGGGTCTTCAGACGGTCGAGCACCGCAGCCGCCACCGGTCCATCGACCTGCAGCAGGCTGAGCGCCATCCCTCCCGCGCGATCGCGCCCGAGTTCGAGTCCCGCGATATTGATTCCCGCCTGCCCCAGAATCGTCCCGACCGCGCCCACCACGCCCGGCACGTCGCGATTGTGCAGCATCAGGAAGTGACCCTCCGGCGGCACCTCGATACGATAGTTGTCGATCCGCACGATCCGCACGACGCTTGCGCCGAAGACCGCGCCGGCCACTTCATGCACCGCCCCCGGCGTCTCGACCCTGACCGTCAGCGTGTTGATATAGTCCGTGGTCTCCCGCGACCTGGTCTCGGTAATCGTGATCCCGCGCTCGCGCGCGATGAACGGTGCGCTGACATAATTGAGCTCCTGATCGAGAAACCCGCTCATCAGACCTTTGAGCGCCGCCGCCACGATCGGTTCGGCGCGCAGATTCGCCGCTTCCCCCGCCAGACCCACCGTCACCCGCGACGGCGTATCCTGAATCAACTGCGCCACCAGCACCCCCAGCTTCTCCCCCAGATGGAGATGCGGACCGAGCGTCTGCAGCTCCTTCACGCTCACCGCCGGCATATTCACCGCAAAGCGAATCGTGCCCTGGCTCAGAAACTCGACGATCTGATTGGCGATATCCACCGCCACCTGCAACTGCGCCTCGTCCGTCGCCGCCCCCAGATGGGGCGTCGCAATCACATGCGGATGATGCAGCAGCGGATGGTCCGGCGCCGGCGGCTCCTCGACGAACACGTCCAGCGCCGCTCCCGCCACCTTCCCCGACTCGAGCGCCCGCAGCAGCGCCGCCTCGTCAATGATCCCGCCGCGCGCGCAGTTGATGATCCGCACGCCCGGCTTCATCAGCGCGAAGGCCGCATCGTCGATAAGCCCGCGCGTCTCGGCGGTGAGCGGCGTGTGCACCGTGATAAAGTCCGCGCGCCGCAACAGCTCCGGCAGGCCGATCCGCTCGATCGACAGCCGCGCCGCCGCCTCTTCCGTCAAGATCGGATCGTAACCGATCACGTTCATCTTCAGCCCGAGCGCCCGCTCCGCCACGATCCGCCCGATATTGCCCAGCCCGACCACCCCCAGCGTCTTGTTGCAGACCTCCGTGCCGACGAACTTGCCGCGCTCCCAGCGACCCGCCCGCAGCGCCGCCACCGCCTGCGGAATATGCCGCGCCAGCGCCATCATCATGGTCAGCGTATGCTCCGCCGTCGTCACGCTGTTGCCCAGCGGACTGTTCATCACCACGATCCCCCGGCGCGTCGCCGCATCGAGGTCGACGTTGTCCACCCCGACCCCGGCGCGACCAATCACCCGCAGCTTGTCCGCGCGCTCAATCACCTCGCGCGTCACCCGCGTCGCGCTCCGGATGATCAGCGCGTCGTAAGCCCCGATCACCTCGGCCAGCTCACTCGGCTTGAGCCCCGTCCGTACCTCGACACTGAGCTCCGCCTGCCGCTGCAGCACCTCCATCCCCTGCGGCGCGAGCGCGTCGCTCAACAACACCCGATAGTGCGGCATCGTCTTCAGTTCCAGCTCTCGATTACAGCCTGCGCCGCCGCCACCCCCGCCCCGCTCGCAAAGCGATGGCCGAGTTGCTTCAGCGCGATCTCCAGGGCGCCGATCACCACCAGCACATCGAGCGGCCCCATGTGACCCATATGGCCAATCCGGATCAGCCGCCCTTTCATCTGATCCTGCCCGCCCTGGACCGATACCCCCAGCCGATCACGCATCGCGCGCACCACCTTGCCGGTATCGAGTCCCTCCGGCGCCAGCAGACCGGTCACCCCCGGCGCCGGATTGTCCGGCGCGATCAGCCCGAGCCCGAGCGCAACCCCCGCCGCCCGCGTCGCCCGCGCCATCAGCTCGTGGCGCGCGAACACCTGCGGCAGACCTTCGGCGAGAATCAGTTCGAGCGACTTGCGCAGACCGAACACCAGGCCGACCGCCGGCGTGTAGGCCGTGATATGCTCCTCGCACTGCGCCTTGAGCTCGCGTCTCAGATCAAAGTAGTAGCGCGGCGCGCGATTCTTCTTCATCCGCTCCAGCGCCCGCTCCGATAGCGCGATCATCGCGAGCCCCGGCGGCAGCATCAGCGCCTTCTGACTTCCCGTCACCAGCGCGTCGATACCCCACGCGTCCATCTTCTGCTCGATCACGCCAACCGACGTGATACCGTCCACCACCAGCATCACGTCGCGCTCGCGCGTGAGCGCGCCCAACGGCTCAATCGGATGCAGCGCGCAGCTCGAAGTCTCGCTGGCCTGCACGAAGAGCGCCCGCGCCCGAGGATACGCCCGCAACGCCTCGGCGACCTGTTCGACCCGCACCGCGCGGCCCCATTCGACCTTGATTTCGCGCGCCACCCCGCCGTGCGCCTCGATCAGCTTGCCCCAGCGCTCGCCAAACTTCCCGCCGTTGACGAAAATCGCCTCCTCACCGGGCTGCAGGAGGTTGGTCACCGCTGCCTCCATCGCCCCGGTACCGCTCGCCGTCAGCAGAATCACTTCCTGGCGCGTGCCGTACAGCGGCTTCATCCGCTCCCGCGCGCTATCCAGCACCACGCTGAACTCCGGCGTGCGATGATGGATCAGCGGCTGCGCCATCTCGAGCAAAACCTCGGGCGGTACCGGCGCCGGCCCCGGAGTAAAAAGGTATTTCTTCACGGGAGGCACGTCCTATCTTTCGTTACGATGCGGCCGCGATGCCAAAAAAAAGCCTGGTCCCCGCTTAACGCGAGGCGCCAGACCTACAATGCAGCCTTGGGCCCACTCGGGCGTTTGATTCAGTTTGGCCTGCCGACTCGCCTCAGTCAACCCACCCGGATTCTGCAAAATGCTCGCGACCGTCCTCCGCCGCGCGCCACCCCGCCGCCGCGCCCGAACCGTCACGACCCGCCGCCCTGCCGCGCACCCGCGCCGAATCGGCATCGCCGGCCGCGACTCCACCGGAATGTCGCCACGGCTTGACCGCGCACCTCGCTCACCCGATCATCGCCGCTACCGGCGTGTCAACCGTCGTCGCGGCCACGCATCAAAAATACCTGTGCATAGCGGAAATTTCCTGTGGATATCTATCGATTACCAAAACCTACTCTGATGTTTCACGTGAAACATCAGTTGCTTCGAAGGTTTCACGTGAAACATTGTATCTTCGGCGTTACACTTCCTCGGCGCCGTTGTCTACTCTCGCTGCGCCGCCCCACTCCGCCCGACCTGGACACGTCGGCCGCTCAACCATGATCGGCTGCCCTCGCTAGCCGTGGCCTCCGCCGCCCCCACCTTCGCGTCGCGCCTGCGCCGCCCTCACCCGGTCGTGGCTCGACGCTTCGCGCTGGGCTTCGACTCGCTCCCGGCGCTGCTCCAATCCGAGCTCGCCTGGAATCCGCGCCGCGCCCGGCTGTCGCTGCGGATGGCGACCATTGCAACCCTCTGCGCCGGTTTCGAAGCCGCGATGCACATCGATTCGGTGCTCGGCGTTTACATTATCTGGATCCTCGTCGGCACGCCGCAGGCGATGCTCTCGCTGCGCAAGGGCCTCGCCTTCCTCGGCGCGCTCGGCGCGACCGTCGCGCTGGCCTTTCCGCTGGCCGGGATGCTGGTCGAAGCACCATGGCTGATGCTCGCGTTTATCGCGAGCTTCGTCGGCTTGACCAGCTATCTCAACCGACTGCGCAACCTCGGCGGCCTCGTCCTGATCGTGCAGGTCGTAGTGCTCGACACCTGCTACGGAGCGGTTTTTGATCCGGCAAATTTCGGTTGGGCCTCCGCTGAGCTTTTCGCCGGCGCCGTGGTCGCGGTGCTGACGGTCATCGTCTTCGACCAAGTGCTCTGGCCCGACCCGGCCGAAGCCGTGCTGATCGCGTCTTTGGCCGAAAGCCTCGGACGCTCCGCCGGTCGTATCCGCGAAGCCGACCGGCTCTACTTTGCGCCGACGCCCGTGTCGCGAATCGTGCCCCTTACGTCCGACCTCCCCACGCGGCTCGAGCTGCTGACGCGGGCCACGCTCGAGGGGCTGAGTCCGCAACGTCGGGCCTTCCTGCTCGCCGCCATCACCCGCGAGGCTCGTCTCCACAACGCGATCGACCGGATGATAATCCTGGCCGTCGCGGCCGTTCCGCGCGAATTACGAACCGAGTTGCGGCCGGAATTCGCGCAGGCCGTCGCGGCTCTCGCTCAGGCCCTGGATGAGCTCAGGAAGTCGGTAGTGCCGCGGCTGCAGGCGGGGGATTTGACGGCACCGCCGGCGGTCATCGCGCTCGTCGATCCGCCTCTTGCCGCGCTCCAGGCTCGAATCGTCGCCGCCCGGCCCGACTATGCGTCGCGCGGCGCGGCCGAAGTCGCCAACCTCGCTGCGTATCATCAGAGCCTTCGCGCGATCGCGAGCCTGGTCGAACGTCCGCTGCAGGCGACGCTGGGCGATCCCGACCTCGCGCTGCCCGCGGCGACGCCGCCGCGACCGCTGCTCCCGCTCGATTACGAAGCGGTGCGCTACAGCGCAAAGGTGGCCGTCGCGACCATCGCCGGGTTCATCACCGGCCTGACCGCCCATCGCGCCGACCTCTCTTCAATCCTGACCACGATCATTGTCACCGTGATGCCGACCTATGGCGCCTCGCTGCGCAAGATGATCCTCAGGCTGGCAGGAGTGATCGTCGGCGGCGCCCTGACCATCGCCGCGATTATTGTCGTCGCGCCGAACTTCACCTCCCTGCCCTCGTACCTGATCGCGATCTTCGCGGTGCTGCTGGTTTCCGGCTACAGCGGGCTCGGCAGCGGGCGCACGGCCTATGCGGGCAAACAGATCGGCACCACTTTCCTGTTGATTTTCATCGGCCTCGGTCCGGCGCTCAGGATCGAAGAACCGCTCTGGCGCCTGTGGGCGGTGGCTCTCGGCACCCTCATCGCGACGGTTGCGGCGACGGTCATCACTCCCGAATACGCGCACGAAGCGCTGGCGCCGCGGCTGCGCAAAATTCTGCGCGCAACCCTCGAACTCGTCCCCGGATCGGCCGCCGCCGCCGACGCCGCGCGGATGAATGCCGAACTGACCGCGATCACCACGGCGCAGGCCGAGATGCTCTCGGTGGCCGACGATGCGGCATTGGAAGGCTCAGCCGCCAGGGTCGATCCCGCCGCGATGGTCGATGCGGTCGGCACCCTGCGCCGGATCGCGTATCGGCTCGGATCGATTGATCGCGATCGCCTCGAGGTCCCGACGCCGCCGCTGGCGGCAGCAGCACGGGCGGCGCGCCGCGCCGCCGAAGGCGCCGTCCGGGAACACCTGCAGGGTTGGCTCGATCACTTTGAAGGCCCCGACTACCTCTCGAGCACTGCCGCCGTGGCGCTCACCGCGAGTCACTCCGCCGAGGAGCTCGTCCAGCAGGTGGCGAGCTTTGCCGACCAGATCGCGGCCGATGGCTTCGCCCAGATTGGCGAATGGAAGATCGCGCCGCGCCGCGCAATCCTCGCGGAAATCGAATCCTGGCAGCGCCTAAGTCAGCTTCTCGTCGAGCTCGACGGCCATCTTGCGCGCGTGCCGCTCGCGGCCGCATAGGCCGCCGCCCGCGAACGCCGCGAGCGCCCCTTGATTCGACGCCGCGGTCGCCCGGGCGGCCACAGTTTCGATAGATGGCGCTTGTGCTATATCGTTAATTAGAAACCTTCAGTGCCGGCGGCGCGATGCTCGAGCCGGCGCATTGGCCTCATTCAAGGAGCGTCGGACATGGCACAAGGACCCGTTTATATCCTCGGTGGCGCGCAGAGCGACTTCGCCCGCAACTGGAACAAGGAGGGCAAGCACTTCGTCGAGGTCTTGCGCGAGACCACCACGGAGGCATTGACCGCCACCGGGCTCGAACCCCGCGATATCGGCACCGCTCATTTCGGCAACTTCGCCGCCGAACTGTACGCGAAGCAGGGCCAGCTCGGCGCCTTTTTCCTCGAACTGGATCCCGCTTTCGCCGGTCTCCCGACCAGCCGCCACGAAGCCGCCTGCGCCTCGGGGTCGATAGCGATTCTGGCGGCTTCGGCCGATCTCGAAGCCGGCCGCTACGACTGCGCCGCCGTCATCGGACTCGAGCAGATGAAGACGGTCGATACCGCGACCGGCGGCGATTTTCTCGGCACCGCGGGATGGTACGAGCGGGAGTGCAAGGGCAAGGACTATCCGTTCCCGCGGCTGTTCGGCCGGCTCGGCGATGAGTATGACAAGCGCTTCGGCCTGAAGGACGAGCATCTCGCCCACATCTCGTCGATCAATTATTCGAACGCGCGCCGCAATCCGCTGGCCCAGACCCGCGGATGGCCGCGGGCGGAGAGCGATCCGAACCAGAAGAGCAAGTTTCAGCAGGTGCTCGCGGGAAGAATCCGCGTCGGCGATTGTTCACAGGTGACCGATGGCTGCACCGTGCTGTTCCTCGCCGCCGAGAAGTTCGCGGCCGACTATGCCCGGCGACGCGGCATCAAGCTCGACGATCTGCCGCGCATCCTCGGCTGGGGTCATCATACGGCGCGGATGGAATTCGACGCCAAGGTGGCCGAGAGCAAGGACAACCCCTACGTGCTGCCGCATACGCGGCAGGCGATCCTCGACGCCTTCCGGCGCGCCGGTGTGGCCTCGGTCTTCGACGTCGACGGCATCGAGACCCACGACTGCTTCACGACCTCGGAATACATGGCGATTGATCATTTCGGGCTGACCGGGCCCGGCGAATCGTGGAAGGCGATCGAGGAAGGCGTCATCGAGATGGGCGGCAAACTGCCGATCAATCCGAGCGGCGGTCTTATCGGCGCCGGTCATCCGGTGGGCGCGACCGGCGTACGCCAGATGCTCGACTGTTATCGCCAGGTGACGCAGCGCGCCGGCGAGTACCAGGTGGAAGGCGCAAAGCGCTTCGCGATGCTGAATATCGGTGGCAGCGGCACCACGAGCTGCGCCTTCGTCGTCGGTCGCTAAGCTTCGTCCTGATCAAAACGGGGCCGCGCTTCGAGCAAGCCGGCCTCGTGTTTCACTTCAGGCCGCGATTTGCGACGTGCAGTTGGGGCAGCGCGAGGCCTTCAGCGGAATCGTCGAGAGGCAGAACGGGCATTCCCGCGTCGTCACTTCGACCGGCGGCGGGGGGAACAGACGATTCATCCGCCGGACGACGAGGAACATCGCGAAGGCGACGATCAGGAAATCGAGGATATTGTTGATAAAGATGCCGTAACTGATGGTCGGCGCGCCGGCGGCCTTGGCCGCAGCGAGATTGGCGTAGTGATTGCCGTTCAACGCGATGAATAGATCGGAGAAGTTCACGCGCCCGAGCGCCAGGCCGATGGGCGGCATGATGATATCGTTAACCAGCGACGATATGACTCTGCCGAAGGCGGCGCCGATGACAATGCCGATCGCCATATCGACGACGTTGCCGCGCATCGCGAATTCCCGAAACTCTTTGAGCATGTTCGCACCCCTCGCCCTTTGCTATGCCAGCGCAGATTAAGCGGCGCGGACGGCGCGCTCAACCCGGCAGGGTTCGCCGCTGCCCTATTCGCCGTAGTCGCCGCCGCCCTATATGATTCGCTGAACACATGGCCATCCGCCTGACGATGCTGGAGTTGATATGAAGGTATCCCTGTTCTATCTGCCGACGGTCGGCACCCGCGCCGAAATCGAGCGCGGGATGGTGGGGCTGCGCGGCGATCTCTATCGCCGGATGCTGTCGGAGCTGTCCGAGCAGGCAAAACTCGCCGACGATCTCGGTTATGACTCGATTTCCTTCACCGAGCATCATTTTCACGGCGAGGGTTTCGAGCTTTCGAACAATCCGGTGATGCTCGATCTGTTCGTCGGGATGCAGACGCGGCGAATCCGGGTGGGACAGCTCGGCGTGGTGCTGCCGGCCAACAATCCGCTGCGCGTCGCCGAAGATATCGCGATGCTCGACCATATGACGGGTGGACGCGCCAACGCCGGCTTCGCGCGCGGCTATCAGCGGCGCTGGGTCGATATCATGGCGCAGCAGACGCACGGGATTCATGGCGCGCAACCGCATCAGCACGACGCCATCGACGAGGCCAATCGCGCGGCGTTCGAAGAGTGCTACCGGATCATCAAACGCGCGTGGACCGAGGATACCCTGAGCTACCAGGGCAAATACTGGCGCGTCCCGCCGGGCGAAACGCCATGGCCGCTCGAAGCGACGCGCAAGTGGGGACGCGGCGTCGAAAACGGCATCGTCAAGGCGGTGAGCGTCGTGCCGAAGCCGCTGCAGAAGCCCCATCCGCCGGTCTTTCAGCCCTTTGCCTCGTCGGAACGGAGCATCCGCTGGTGCGCGGCCGAGAACGCCACCGCCGTGCTGCCGCCGCTCTTCCCCGCCTACGAGCATCAGTTGTGCGAGATTTACGCTGAGGCCTCGGGCAAGCCGCTCGGGGAAGGGATGGGAGTGTTGCGCGATCTCGTCATCGCCGACACCGACGAGGAGGCCAAGGCGATCTGGCGGGACAGCGGCTATTTCTGCGGCAAGGAATGGTTCGAGCCATTCGGTTTCTCGCAGGGGCTGGTCGATCCGAAGACCGGCAAGAACCCCGACCTGTTCGAGAACGGGCTCGCCCTGGTCGGATCCGTCGACACGGTAACGCGGCAGCTCGAGGGTCTCGTCAAGCGGCTGCCAGTCCGCTGGATCTTCGCGTGGATGTACAACGGACTGATTCCGAGCGATCGACTGATGCGGATGATGGAGCTGTTCTGGACCCGGGTGCTGCCGCGGGTCGCTTAAGCGAAAGCGCGAAGGACCGCCGTCCGGCTGCGCCGACATCACGGCGCGGGCGGGCGTTAAGCGGGCGGCGTTTACCGTGAAACCTGCGCGTCGCCGGGCGGGTTCGCCTGGTCCGGCGCGGGTGTACTCGTAATTTTAACTTTGACCGGCGTGATGCCCTTCTGATGGGTGAGGCCGATCTCTTTTGCAGCCTTTTGCGAGAGGTCGATACGATGCGCACCGAGCGCGGGACCGTGATCAAGGACGGTCACCTTGGTGCTTTTGCCGTTGGTGAGATTCGTGACCTTGACGGTGGTCCCGAGCGGCAGCTTGTTCGACGCAGCGACGTGGTCCGCCTGATGAAACGTCGTGCCGGCAGCGGTTTCGTGGCCTTCGCAGGCGTTGGGATAAAGCGTCGCCTTGGCCTTGAGGGTCTTGCCGGGCACAGCGGCGGATGAAGCGGCGGCGGTGCTCGACTCAGCGCAGGGGGCGGACGCAACCGGCAGAGTGACGACGGTGAGTGCGAGGATCGCGATAGACAGGTCGAAGAAACGCGGCATAGCGCAAGGGCAAGCAACGACCACGCCATCGTGGGTGGAGCATTAGATAGCAAATGCGTGAATTAAAACGCGAAGAATAGATTTTTCGTGCTTATCGCTGAGTAATTATTGCCTGTAAGCCTGGGGCATAGGCCTTAGACAGAGGTACGGCGCCGAGGGAAATCAGGGGTTCACCCTGATTTCGCCTGAAGGCAACCGGCGCGTAACAACGGCGCTTCGGCATCTGGCGTACATATGGGCATCGCAGCGGACAAACACGAGCGCGTCGGCTGCGTCGTCCCGGGAGGAACCATGATGCTGAAGGCAAATTCAAGAGTGGGGTCACTGCTTATCGCCGCAGGGGGCGCAGCCGCGATGGCGCTGCGACCCGTCGCCGTGAAGGCTCAGCCGGTGGCAGTGGCGCCATACTCGATTACAACTTTCGCCGGGGTGCCGCCGACCGGCGCATCTCAACCTGACGATATTGCACTCTCCGCGGACGGCACGGCGTTGTGGGTCGGCTACGGCAATGGCGCGTGTACCTTCGGTCCTTCTGAAATTGGCACGACGAACTGTCCGACGGGGACGCCAGCGGACAGCAACCTGGTCGAGTACGACATCACGACGACGCCGCCGAGCGTCAAGCAGAACATCACCATCCCGGGCCACCTGGACGGCCTCAAAATCAATCCCGAGACGGGTGATGTGTGGACCACGCAGGACGAAGACGGCAATCCAATGATCGCGATTACGAAGAGCAAGAGCGGCAAGACCAAGCAGTATGGGCCGTTCACGTCGTCGCTCATCACGGGCGGTTTCGACGATATCGTCTTCGCCGGGCCGAAGGACAAGGATCTCTTCATCACAGCGTCATCGCAGACCGACACGACCACGCCGGTTATCCTCGAGCTAGTCGGCAAGCCGAAGAAGAAGGACACGGTGTTCACTTCGGTCGTGCCGGGGGCGCCGGCTAGCGTGTGGAACGTAGTGACGAACGCGGCTGAGACCACCGACACGATCGGTGATCCGGATTCGCAGACTATCGATCCGGCCGGCGAGCTGGTGCTGGATAATCGCAGCGACGATTCGCTCTATATCGTGCGCAACGCCGGTGCGACGAATCCGATTCTGCGGGTGCCGCTGACGCTGGACGGCGCTCCGGTCGAAGTGGACGATACGGTCTTTACCTATTCCTTGACGTCCGGAACGTTCTCGACCGCGGGCAATCTCTACGTAACCGACACCAGCGCGAACGTAATTTACGTGATCACCAAGCCGTACTTCGCGGCGAATGAAGTTTATTCGAACGCGGTGAACGTGGGTGACGTGGTGCTTGACGATCTGAACAGCGGAACCGTCACGCCGGTGGTGACGGGACTCGCGGCGCCGCACGGGATGGTCTTCGGCCCGAGTGCAGTCGCGATCGACCCGGCCACGGTCGGGAAGAAATAGCGCCGACGCCTCTGCGCCCGGGCCGGCGTCGAGCTCAGCGCAGGTGCGTCGCGAACCAGTCGCGGGCGGCGTTGCTCGATGCGGCAAAGTCGCGGATATAGGCGTCGAAATGGCCGCCGCGCAGGACCAGGAGGCGCTTCGGTTCGAGCGCGCGATTATAGGCGGCAAACGCTTCGTCGGCGACCGCGAGATGATCGCCGTCGGCGATGATCATGAGCAGCGGCGTCGGACTGATCCGGTCGATATAGGAGCCTGGCTCGTACTCGGAGAGCATCTCGACGGTGCGCAGGGTGACCTGGTTATGCCAGGCGTGAGCGCGCGCGCGGCCGGTCTCGGTGAACCATGACCAGGAGTCGGCGGTGGGCAACGCGGCGGGGCCCAGGGGATCTTCGCTGACGACCGGGATCATCGTCGGCGGCGCGCCGTTGAAGCGCGCCTCGCGGTCGGCGTCGAACTGCTCGCGCAGCGCGGCGAACATATCGGCGCGGACCAGTCGCTTCAGGTTCCGCGATCCGCTGACGAGCGGGACCTGGGAGACCAAGCATTTGATGCGGCGGTCGATGGCTCCCAGGACGAGCACGTGGCCACCGCTGTAACTCGAGCCCCAGACGCCGATCCGATCGCGATCGATGCCGGGCTGTTGGCGGACCCAGGTGATGACGTGGCGGTAATCGCGCACCTGCTGCCAGGGATCGATTTCATAGCGGGGTTCGCCGCTGCTCGCGCCGAAGTTGCGATTATCGAAAACCACGACGGCTAATCCGGCGGCCGCGAACACTTCGGCGTAGCGGTCGAGATACATCTCCTTGACCGCGGAGAAGCCATGGGCCATCACGACCGCGGGAACCGTCGCCGGGGCGCGGTCCGGCAGGTAGAGCCATCCGCGGAGCGTGGCACCTTCAGCATTGATTTCGATATCGCGGCGCATGCCTGGTTCCTCCATCGGGCCTCATCGCACAGGATTCGGACGAGGGTCAAGCGAACGGACAGATTGCATAGAATACGGCGGTACTTGTTGCTAACCTGAGGCGCATCAGAGGCACAGCGGAGAGCTTGCCGATGGAGGGCTAACGCGTGGCGATCAAGGTAGGAATCAACGGCTTCGGCCGCATCGGGCGGATGTTCTATCGAGCGGCGCTGGGCAAGAAGGAAATCGAGATAGTCGCGGTCAACGATATCACGGACGCGCCGACTTTGGCTCATCTGCTGAAATACGATTCGATTCACGGGCATCTGCCGTATCAGGTCAAGGCCGAGGGCGGGCAGATCATGCTGGACGGCCACGCGCTCCGGGTGCTGGCGGAGCGCGATCCGGCGAAGCTGCCGTGGAAGGAGCTCGGGGTGCAGGTGGTGGTCGAATCGACGGGGCTGTTTACCGCGCGCGAGAAGGCCGCGCTGCATCTCGGGGCGGGCGCGCGCAAGGTGGTGATCAGCGCGCCGGCCGACGGGGCTGATATCACGCTATGCCTGGGGGTCAACCAGGATTCGTATGACGTGCGCAAGCACGACGTTATCTCGAACGCGTCGTGTACGACGAACTGCCTGGCGCCGGTGGCGAAGGTGCTGCACGAAGAGTTCGGCATCGTGCACGGCCTGATGACCACGGTGCATGCGTACACGCAGGACCAGATGCTGCAGGACGGGCCGCACAAGGACCTGCGGCGGGCGCGCGCGGCCGGACTCTCGATGGTGCCGACCTCGACCGGCGCGGCGAAAGCGATCGGGCTCGTGCTGCCAGCGCTCAACGGCAAGCTCGACGGGATTGCGATCCGGGTGCCGACGCCCAATGTTTCGCTGGTGGATTTGACCGCGACGGTCGAACACGACTGCGACGAGAAGGCGGTCAACGCCGCGATGAAGGCGGCGGCCAGCGGTCCGCTCAAGGGAATTCTCGAGTACAGCGACGAGCCGATCGTCTCGGTGGATCTTAACGACAATCCGCACTCATCAATTTTCGACGCGCCGTTGACCAAGGTGCTGAACAAGCGCCTGGTGAAGGTCTTCTCCTGGTACGACAACGAATGGGGCTACTCGAACCGGCTGGCCGACGTGACGGCTTTCGTCGCCGCCAAGCTCTGATTAAAGGCGGAGTGGATTGGGCGCCGCTCATGACGTTCTCGAGGAAGCGCGAGCACGATGGCCGCTAGATCGATTACGAGTCTCGACTTCACCGCAAAGAAGGTGCTGGTGCGCTGTGATTTCAACGTGCCGCTCGACAGCGGCCGCATCACCGATCCGGCGCGGATCGACGCGAGCCTCGAGACGATTCGCTACATCCTGGACCATCAGGGAAGCGCGGTGCTCTGCTCCCATCTGGGGCGGCCGAAGGAACGCACGCCCGAGCTGAGTCTCAAGCCGGTCGCGGAGTACCTTAGCGGCGCGCTCGGCCGCAAGGTTACGCTCGCGCCCGACTGTATCGGCGAAGTGACCGGGCGGATGGTCGCGGCGCTCGGGCCGGGCGAAGCGATTCTGCTCGAGAACCTGCGGTTCCATCCGGAGGAGGAAGCGAACGATCGCGATTTCGCGCACGAGCTGGCGCGCGGCAAGAGCCAGTACGTCAACGACGCCTTCGGCAGCGCGCATCGCGCGCACGCGTCGACGGTCGGGGTGACGCGCTTCATCCAGGAGCGCGCGGCGGGCTTCCTGATGCTGCGCGAGCTCGAAGCGCTGCGCGCGGTGACGGAAAACCCGGCGCATCCGTATGTCGCGATCCTGGGCGGAGCCAAGGTCACCGACAAAATCGGCGTGATACGCAACCTGATGAGCAAGGTGGATGCGATCCTCATCGGTGGAGCGATGGCCTATACGTTTCTGAAGGCGCGAGGGCTGCCGGTCGGGCTCTCGAAGGTCGAAGAGGAGAAACCGATCAAGCAGAACGACAAGCAGGTTTCGCCTTCGGCCACGGCGCGCGAACTCGAGGCGCTGGCGCTGCAGAAAAACGTCGCGCTGGTGCTGCCGATCGATCACGTGGTGGCGGCGACGGCGACGGCCGACGCGACGCCCGAGATCGTCAACGAGATCCCGATGAATCGGATGGCGCTGGATATCGGGCCGCGCACCGTGGCCGAGTTTATCGAGCAGATACGGCGCGCGAAGACGATCGTATGGAACGGGCCGCTCGGTTTTTTCGAGCTGCCGGCCTTCGCCAAGGGCACGCTGCAGGTCGGCGCGGCGATCGCGGAGCTTACCGGCGTAACCAGTCTGATCGGCGGCGGCGACACGGCGGCGGCGCTCGCGGGACAGCCATGGGCGAACCGGTTTACCCACATATCGACGGGCGGCGGGGCGACGCTCGAGTATCTCGAAGGAATCGAATTGCCGGGCGTGAAAGCCCTGGAGGATCGCTGAGCGGGTGAGCGGCCACGCGCCGCAGCCCGGTTCGGATCCGGGAACGATGAAGATGGAGGTGGGGCCGGCGGGTACAGCCGGCCGCCAGGCGGAGCGCACATGAGGAGGAAACTCTTTGCCGGGAACTGGAAAATGAACCTCGGGCCGAACGAGGCGCGCGCGTTAATCGCCGAGCTGCGCCGGGAGCTCGATCCGCAGGCGGCGCATCTGAGTCGCGATCGCGATATCCTGGTCGCACCGCCCTTCATCAGTATTCCCGCGGCGGCGCAGGCGTTGGCCGGATCATCGATCCTGCTTGGCGCGCAGAACGCTCACTTCGAGGACCAGGGCGCGTTCACCGGCGAGATTGCACCGACGATGCTCAAGGCGTTCGGGGTGAGCCACGTCATCCTCGGCCATTCGGAGCGCCGGCACATTTTCGGCGAGAGCGACGAGTTGATCGGCAAGCGAGTTGCGGGAGTGATCGCGAAGCGCCTCAATGCGATCCTCTGCGTCGGCGAAACGCTGAATGAACGCGACCGCGGCGCGACTCTCGAAGTGGTGCTCCGTCAGTTGCAAAACGGTCTTAGCGCGGTGAAACCCGAAGACAGCAAGCGCGTGATCGTCGCCTACGAGCCGGTGTGGGCGATCGGGACGGGGCGAACGGCCACGCCCGAACAGGCGCAGGAAGTCCATGCGGCGCTGCGCGAATCGCTGCGCGACCATTTCGGTCGCCAGCCTGCCGACGAAATTCCGCTGCTTTACGGCGGCAGCGTGACGCCTGAGAACGTCGAGGCGCTGATCGCGAAACCGGATATTGACGGTGCGCTAGTCGGCGGGGCAAGCTTGAAAGCCGCGTCATTCGCCGCGATCGTGCGCGCCGGTCGGCCCACGGAATAGTTCAATCGTAATGCTGATAAGTATCGTAATCACGGTTCATATCCTGGTCTGTATCACGCTGGTCGGGGTGGTCCTGCTGCAGCAGGGTCGCGGCGCCGATGTCGGCGCGGTATTTGGCGGATCGAGCCAGACCGTCTTTGGGGCGAGCGGTGCGGGAAATCTGCTGACCAAGACGACGTGGGCACTCGCGATCGTCTTCTTTTCGACCTCGTTGTTTCTGGCCTATACCTCGGCGCGCCGCACCAATGGAAGCATCTTCGAGGGCCGGCGGCTGCGGGTGCCGGTCAGCGCGCCGGCGAAGGCAACTACCGGGGCGACCTCGTCGAACCCGGTCGGGTCCAGCCAGGCGGGAAAGAACGGAGCCCCGTCGGCGCGTCCGTCGAGCGCGCACTAATCCCTCGCGCGTTGATCGGCGGTCGCGCGGCCGCCTGACCATCGACATAAGGGGACTCCCTTCCGCCAGATATTCGCCTTCACGGCGTGCTGCGCTATGAAAATTTTTCGCGTCGCAGTAGTTTTTTCACATTATTACTCAGATTTACGCAGCAAACCCGAGTTTTTTCACGGCACGGTAGTTGCCGATTACTCGCTCAGCCATAAGGGGGCAATCCATGAAAAAGCAGACCCGTATTCTGGTCGCCGAGGACGACGTGGCGACCCATCAGGAATGGCGCGAAACGCTGAGCTCGTGGGGCTATGAGACCGCTATTGCGGCCGACGGCGTTGAGGCCTCCGAGCTGATCAATAGCTTTCAGCCGGATATCGTGCTGGCGGATCTTCGGATGCCGCGCAAGGACGGGCTCGAGTTGCTGCGTGAGATTCGCCAGACCGGCGCCTATCTGCCGACGATGATCATCTCGGGACAGGGAGACGTCCCCGAGGCGGTCGAGGCGATTAAGCTCGGGGCAGTGGACTATCTGCGCAAGCCGGTTGACCCGCCACATTTGAAACAGGTGCTGCGCAACCTTGCCGATAACGTGGCGATGCGGGACGAAAACCTCTCGCTGCGGCGGCGCCTGGCCGAGGTGGGTGAGTTGGGACCGCTGTTCGGCGCTTCGGCCGCGATGCGCCGGGTGTTGGCGATGATCGAGCGGGTGGCGGAATCGGCCGCTTCGGTGATTATCACCGGCGAGAGCGGCACCGGCAAAGAGCTGGTCGCGCGCACGATCCATCAGATGTCGGCGCGCCGCACGGGACCGTACGTTGGCGTGAACTGCGCGGCAATTCCCGACACGCTGATGGAGAGCGAACTCTTCGGACATGAGCGGGGCGCCTTCACCGGCGCCGAGCGGCGACGCGAGGGATGCTTCGAGGCGGCAAACGGCGGCACCCTGCTGCTCGACGAGATCACCGAGATGAAGCCGGAGCTGCAGGCCAAGCTGCTGCGCGTGCTGGAGGAGCGGCGCGTGCGAAGGGTCGGCGGAAACACCGAGTTGACGCTTGACGTGCGGGTGCTGGCGGCGAGCAATCGCGATATCGTCCAGGCCGTCAAGGACGGCAAGCTGCGCGAGGACCTATTCTATCGGCTTAATGTTTTTACGATTCAGTTGCCGCCGTTGCGCGAACGTCTCGAAGATCTGCCCATCCTGGTTAATCAGTTCGTGCAGCAGTATGCCGCGATCAACAAGCGCGACGTGGCCGGTGTCGACGACGAGTGTCTGGCCGCGCTGCGGTCTCATCCGTGGCCGGGCAACGTTCGTCAGCTACGCAATGTGATCGAGCGCGCGCTGATCGTCTGCCGCGGCCGTATTATCGCGAAGAGCGACCTTCCCGATGAGTTTCAGACGGCTTCGACGGCAGAGAACGGCTGCGTCAAGGTCATCCTGGGGTCCAGCCTCGACGATATGGAGAAGGAATTCATCCTGCGCACGATCGAGTTTGCGGGCGGCAACAAAACGCGCGCGGCGCAGATTCTGGGCGTCAGCGCCAAGACCCTGTACAACAAACTGGAGCGCTACGGATCCGAGGCCGCCTAGGGCAAGAACCGGACGACAGGTGGCTGCCGCGGTCCGGAACCTCGCCCATTCGCGTTCGCGCGACGCTTCATTGGTGATCCCGGAGCCGCGCGATCCGGACCCGGCAGATGCCGCCGCCGATCGGTGGTCCTCGACGTATGAATCTTTTCGAATCGCTGATTGAACGCCTGGCGCACGCGGATGCGGGCGTCGTGGTGCTGAACGGGGCGGGCCTGATTCTGTCAGCCAACGCCAGCGCGCGACAGATGCTGTTTGCCGACGGCCCCAACCCCGCCGGCCGGACATTCAGCGACGCGCTCGGCAAAAACCATCCGCTGATTAAGCTGGTCGAAGAATTGAGCGCGCACACGGCCGCGGCCGCGCCGATAGCGGAAGCGGTCTGGCATCGTGACGCGGGTCCGTTTCTGCTAACCATCTGCCGTTTCGACGAGGCGACGGCCACCGACCGACGTCTGGTCGTTGTTGTCCGCGACCTTGCTCCGGCGCTGGAACTGCTCGGCGAAGCGCGGAGCGGATACGACGCCAGCGAGTTGCTGACGCGCCTGCGGGAGATGACGCATCAGATGCGCGGCCCGCTGCAGGCGATGAAGTTCCGCCTTGAACTGATGTCGGCAGAGCCCGGCGGCGACCCGACGCGTCATATCGCACGGATGCGCGACGAAGTCGGCCGTATCGATCAAGCGATCGACGCGCTCCTGCAATTATTCAAAGCGGGGGCGAAACCGACTTCCGCCCCGCGCTAGCTTCTCGGGGTTGGCGCCGCCTAGGAGCGATCAGAGCCCCGCTCTTCCTTGTGCTCGGCATTCTGGCGCAGGCGCCACTGATCGATGACCTCGATGTTGAAGCGCCAGTCACTGCCGATTTTGAAACCGGGCAACTGACCTTTTTTCAACAGCCGATAGACGGTCGAGCGATGCACGCGCAGATATTCTGAAACATCACCGACGGTGAGGACTCGCGCTTGTACAACCACAGCCATTGCGCTCCTTTCCGCTTCATCAGCGCGTGCCGAAGCCACCCGCAACGCGCGGGAGTCATCGGATAGGCGCCTAACTGCAAAACCCCATTGTCAAAACCGGTCCAAAGTCAATTCAACTCATGTTTGCTTCAACGGCTCCCTTGGCTTGCAAGCGATGGGCCTCGCCCTTTAGCGTGTGGCCGCGCGCCGTGTCTATCAAATAGCGGTTTGCGGCGCTCATCGTTTGCGTAGCAATTACATGCTGACCCGGACGGAGCCGGCAAAGATTTCCCCAAATTAAAGTCCTTCCAACCGACCACGAGAGTGCCGATCTGATCAGCAGGCCAACTACGGCGTCCGCACTTTACATTGCAACCCGATCGAGATTTCCTCCATGCGGATGCCCGAGAATCGAATCGATAGCCGAATAGTAAGTTTCGCGTTGCGTCTGCCAGCTCAGGCGATCAATAACTCGCCGAGCATTCCTGGCGAGTGCCAGCCGCCGCTCGGGCGAGCTATAAAGATCCTCAATCGCCGCCGCGAGGTCCGCGGCGTCGCCGGGTCGGAAGAAGCGAATTGCCGAGTCGTCGAAATAGTGCTCGATAGTTTTCAGGCGAGCGGCTATCACCGGCAATCCGACGGCGGCATACTCGAGCAACTTCACTGGAAGCATCAGGTCGGTCACGCTGTTCGCGCGGTTCGGTACAAGGCCGACCGACGCTTGACGGAGAACCTCGGGCAGTTGTTCGAGCGCGACGGGTGGGCGAAATTGCACCGTCTCTTCCAAATTAAGGCGCGAGGCGAGCGCGCGGCATTCGCTCAGATAATCGCCGGCGCCGAGCACCAGCAACTTTACCTGCGGCAGTCGCGCCTTAAGCAGACGCAAGGCCTCGAAAGCCACATCCAGACTCAGCCGTCGAGCAATCGTGCCGTGGCAGATGATGGTAAATTCATCAGTCTGTTTATGCATGCTCGCGGCGTTGCGTATCGACCCAAACAAGCGCTGATCGGGGGTGTTGAGCACCACGAAAATCTTGTCAGGGTTGACGCCAGCCAGCTCGAGACGGCGCCGATGTGGTTCGTGAACCGCCAACACACGGTCGGCGCACCACGTGCTGATTCGTTCGGTCACACGCAGACAGCGTTCGCCGATCGCCCCGCGTCTGCCGGGGAATTTCTCGCGATAGAGCTCGGGCATCGTGTCATGAATATCCAGGAGGATTTTGGTTCCAAAGACGCGCAGCGGCAGTGCACAGAAGACCGCGGCGTCGGGCATCGTGCAGACGATAGCGAGGTCGTAGGGCTGTTGGCGCGATCGTTTGACCGCGATAGCAAAGGCCGCGGCAAAGAAACGCAAATAGCTACCCAGGTAACTTACTGATTTGCCGCCTCGATACTGCGGCATCGGGACCGCGATTACGTTGACCCCATTTTGCGCGCCGGTCTGAGGGTTATCCAGACAGATTACATCGATGTGATCGCCCCGCTCAGCCAGCGCTTGAGCATGACGTTTCACGCGTCCGTCGTGAACGTACTGCGTGTACGCAATCATCAGTATTCGCGCCATTCGCTTACCCTGCACTCAGATCACCGGTCTGGCCCGTCAGTTAGTTTCTTCTTCACACTGCATCATGTGCTTCCGAGTCGATTGTGGCGGGGTCTGCGGCATCAGATGAGGCCGAGTCTTTAGCGTTGCGCAGTGCGAAATAACCCCTAAGCGCGGCTTTTGTCAGACTGGAGCCAGCGCACCAGTAGGTAAACTCGCGCACGACGTCGCCGCCAAACGATTGTTTAAAACGCGCGATTCCATTGTTGGGATCGCGGCTGATGCCGCCGAAATCATAAATGCTGAACCCCCGATCGCGATAAGCCATGATCGAGTGCCAGTGGAGCATCCGGTTAAGCTTACCGCAGAGCTGCGCGAGTTTGGGTTCTTCGAGACGACGGCCGGCGGAGTAAATGAGTCTCGCCCGGCCGATAGACGCATCGCGCAGATGAACATGGGTACACATCGGGAGATCGTCGAGGTAGGCAACGGTGACGTCGGCATAAGCGCCATAGCGTGCCAGGACATGCCGCGAAATCGGGCGTATGTCAGCTTTGGCGCGGGCGAAGGCGTTGTACAAGACAAGAAAATCGCGGCGCACCTCGGGAGTGTTAGCCACGATGCGCACGCGCTCGCCCGCACGCATCATCGAGCGGATCTCATGGCGGCCGTTCTTGCTGATATCCTCCCATAGCTTTTCGGCCGGTTGCTGCAAATTGAGGCATACCGTCGCCGATTCGTCACATCTGACTAGTCGATTCGCAGGCGGAAGCTGCCGGTCGAGCCAGAATAGGCGGGCGAGGGAAAAAGCGTTGATGGAGGCACGCAGGCGCTCTGCCTCAACCAAAGAGGGAAAGAATGCGGTGACGTAGGAAAGAATCCCCGCAAATCGGCGTCTGGTCTTGATCAATCTCTCACCTGCGATCCGGCTAGCCAGTTTTTGCCTATTTCCTTGATTCGTCGGCCTCTCCGCTCAGGACCCGACAATCAATTGGCGAGCGGCTCCTTGCTGAGCGCGACTGCCACCGCTTCGCCTGCCTGAGCGCCTTCAATACGTATGCCGGAATCCCCTACACGAAGAGTGAGTGCGGCGCGGTTCCGCCACCATCGCGCGACTTCCGACGGCAGCGCACGCCAGGCACCTTCGATCGCCGCGAGATGCTTCAGGAGATCTTCGTACTTCTGCAGATACCGCCCCGATCCGCTGTAGTCGGGATGGGTTAGCGTGAGGATGAGACCGCCCACGGAAGCAATCCAGTCCGCCTTAAGCATCCACACCTGCAACGGATCGCGATGAAGCAGGTGAATGAGGGTATGATCCTGCGGGAGCGTGTAGGGAAGCTCGACCATCTGCGAACTGAGAAAAAATGGAAATATACTGCAGGTGCCTCCCGGCTGTGGTTCCCAGGGATCAGTATCGGCGAAGCTCGAATCAAAGTCGAAGGTCATCGACGCTATCCATTCCGCGCGGCGCAGAGTCGAGGGTGCGCGAAACCCGTGCAAGCCATGCTCACGCGCAAGCTTTTCGAGTTTCGGCTTGAGTGCGGCAAAGTCTGCCGCGCTGCGAAAGAGCTTGCCGTCGTGCCGCAGGCCGTGAGCACCGAACTCGAAGCCGCGCTCACGCAGATTGTCTACTTGTTTCCAGTCGATGGCGTACTGCTGGAGGGGCAAATTCCATGCCGAACGAAAACCGTATCTCTCTTCGAGGTCGGCAACCGCATTCATCGCATCGAGCCCAAGCGAGCTTTCGACATCGTGCGTGATGACGATGCAACTGCGAAAGCCGCGCGGCCAAAAGCCGATGTGCCAGCCGTCAGTGGCGCCGACCTGCCGCAATGCGCGTTGCAACCATTGTCGCCAAAGGCGCAGGAGCGTCCCTTCGCAAGGCCAATTGGGAAAGGTTTGCCGGCGGCGCACTCGAATCGCCAACGAGTTTATCGAGAAACGTATTTTGTCCGGTATCAAGTTCTTGACAAGGTAATAGGTGTCGAGTCCAGAAGGGGGTCGCCGCCGACACGCGGCCAGGTAGTTTTCAAAGAGGTAATGTTCCGCAATTCGGGCCGATTCGAGGATGATCTCATTCAGTGCGGGCTGCCATTCTTCGGCCAGCTTCCAGAAAGAAAAGGCGTCATTGGCAGCAACGGCGTTGCGGGCTTGGCACGTGAGCGTTGGGTCAGTTGCTCTAGATTCACTGCGGGCAACACCGTCAAATGATCGAAGCTCGATCTTGGGAGCGGCCGGAACCGACCGCATCAGATGGCTGAACGCGCTAGTACTCATTTGATTACCGCCATACCGTGTCCATCATGAGGAGACGGCGGCGCTGCTGGGTACGGATAAACTTCATCACCTCGGCTGAGGCAGCGCGCGGTAGGCCGCGCAAATAACCCTCGAGGAAGCCGGCGGCCATCAGGAAGCTGCCGAGCACATAGGGTGGCTCGGTTATACGGGCGAGCGCGCGAACAATCATAAAGAGCGGTGAATAGCCGACGCGATAAGCGGCGCGACCGGCCGCCAGGCGTCCGCGCCATAGTCCGCCGGCGGCTCCCTGCGGGCGATGATGGCGGGCCTGGATATGAGGAAAACTGCGGGTCCGGAATCCGTGAAGCATCGCCGCAGCTTCGTCGAGGGTGTCCCAGCCCAGGCCGGCATCGATTCCGCCGATCGCGCGAAAGCACGGTGCGGAGTATAGTTTTACTGCACCGCGGGTATGGAATGCGGGGGTTCTGACCTCGCGCCAGGTGTCGCCCGATGGCTCATACAGCGTAGCGCCGCCGATGCCGAGCCGGGGATCGGCGGCAAATTCACGCAATAGACATTCGACCATCGTGGGCGCGAATGAGAGATCGGCGTCAACGCGCAAAATATAGTCGAAGCCGTCAGCCAGAGACGGCGTCATAAACTGTTTAAGTATCGATTCGCCGCCCTCGAGCCGCGGACGGTCGGCGGGAAAGTGGCGGGGTTCAATCCATGGGTATGCTCGCGCGGCTTCGTCGATAATTCGCGCGGTGGCATCGCGAGAGCCGTCATTGACGATGATCCAGCGGGCGGGCAGACGGGTCTGACGGCACATCGAATCGATGAGGGCAGGGAGAAAGTTTTCCTCGTCGCGCGCCGGAGTAATCGCCAGATAATTCATAAACTCTTTCGCAACAATGGGCTGCGTCCCGTCAATCGATTGGAGTCTCCAAGGAATGCACTCCAACCGGAGCAAAGGTATTCGCGAACATCTCCTTGAGCTGAGCTCCTTCCAGCCACAGGAATGCGATACCGGTGGCGAGTGCCAGACAGGCCATCGCGGGGAGGCCGTGGAGGCCGGCAATTACTGCGATCGCGTCGCCGAGGAGGGCGGCGAGGCCGCACGCGGCGGTTACATTGAGGCTCGGCACGATTGCTGACAGCGCCTTGCTGAAGTGCAGGCCGGTGATCAGACAGACGGCGTATTGACCGGCGAGGCTGATGATCCCTTCCACGGCGCCGACCGATGCGCTGACTCCGACGAGACCGAAGCGGGCAGTCGCCGCAATACCGGCAACGACCAGGATGAGGCGGGTGCCGTTCAGCAGCAGGTCCATCGATGGATAATTCTTCGCGTAGTAGACGGAGGTGGTTGCCATGCGCAGGGCCATCAGCGCGAGACCGCAAGCCAGCAGACGCATCGGGACGGCTGCCGGCAGCCATTTGTTGCCATAGAGGGTGGTCAAAACCCGCGGCGCCGCGATCGCGACCACGGCCGCAACCGGCAGCACAATACGGGCGAGGTATTGCAGGAAATTGCAGTAGGCTTCACCGAGTTCGCGATCGTCCTCGCGCATCCGGCAAAAGGCCGGAAGGGCCACGCGCCCGACGATTCGATGAATGCGGTCGGGAACGAAGCGTAAGAGGTCGCGGGCGATCGAGTAATAACCCAGCATCGTGGCGCCAAGGAGCCGTCCAACCAGAATAAAATCGGCATTGGCCGAGGCGACGGTCACTATTCGGCCGCTGAGGACGGTCAGGGCAAAGCGACCGATATCGCGAGCGGCGCGCCATCGCGGTCGGCCGAGCGGGATACGGTGGTCGGCTATCCAAACGACGGTCGCGTGAGTGGCGAGGCGGGCCGCCACTCCGGCCGGCAGACTCCACTCCCCCTGCCCGCGCCAGAGGAGCGCGAAAGCGGCCGTCAGGAAAGCGAGCTCGGCCAGCACGTCTGCGGCTGCAAGCGCGCGAAAATGCAGATTACGGGCAAGCCGCGCCACCGGAATGATCGCCGTTCCCTCGAGGAAGAGCGGCAGGCACAGCAGGCGCGTCGCGGGGGCCAGCACCGGCAACGCCATCAGGCGGGCGATGAGCGGAGCTGCGCAATAAAGCGATCCGACCGCCAGGGAAACGGTTCCGAGGCTCAGCCACCACGCGGTGCTTTCATGCTCGGGCGTGAGGTCGCGCCGTTGGATCACCGCGTCGGGAATGCCGGACTCACTGAACATCGTGGTGAACATCGCGACGACCACCAGCTCGCGAAGGAGGCCGAAATTGGCGGGCGCGAGCTTGTGTGCCAGCACGATCGTCCCGCCGACGCGCAGCCCCTGGGCCGAGACCTCGCCGACCAGGGTATCGCGCGCGCCGCGGGCGACCGATCGCCACAGCGCCGAGGCGCCCTGCGGGATCGGACGATCCTGTTCAGCACCGTCGCTCATATACCGCTGCCCCGCAGCAAGGTCGGCACCGTGCGCAGAAGGATTTTGAGATCGCCGGTCAGCGACCAGTCCTCGAGATATTCGAGATCGAGCCGGACCATCTCGGCGAAGGACAGACGATTGCGGCCGCTGACCTGCCAGAGTCCGGTGATTCCCGGCACCGCTTCGAGCCGGCGCCGCTGGTCATCGGTGTAGTGATCGATCTCGTAGGGCAAGGCCGGCCGCGGGCCGATGAGGCTCATTTCACCGCGCCAGACGTTAAACAACTGCGGCAGTTCGTCGAGACTGAAGCGCCGCAAGATGCGCCCGATCGGGGTGATGCGGTTATCCTGCGCGAGCTTGTAGAGCGTGCCGCCGGCGTCGTCATTGCGGGTGCTGGTGGCCGCCGCCGCGCCGTTGCGAATCCACTGCCGGACGTAATCGCGATGCGGATTGTCGCTGCAATCACGATGCATGGTGCGCAGCTTCAGCAGTTCGAAGGGCTTGCCGTGCCGACCGATCCGGGTCTGTCGAAACAACACCGGACTGCCGTCGGTCAGGCGGATCAGCAGGGCCGCCAGCGCCATGACGGGGCCGGTTAAAAGCAGCAACACCGAGGCGACGATCACGTCGAACGCGCGCTTCAGTACGTAGTTCAGTCCGGCAATATTTGAACGGCGGGGGCCGATCAGCGGTATCGCGCCGAAGAGATCGACCTTCAGGCCGGTGGCGAGCGAATGCAGCATCCAGGGGACGATCCACCAATGGACGCGCGCCGCGTCGCACAGATGGATAATGCGCTCCTGCAATTCGTGCGACGCTCCGGGCATCGCGATCGCAACTTCGAGCGTCTCCCAGGTCTTACAGAGCTCCGGCAAACGCTCGGGCGCCCCGAGGAGCGGAAGGCCCCGGTACTCACGGCCGGCCGCCGGCGCCGGATCGAGAAAGCCGACCGGTTCATAATGACTCGGGCCGTCCAGCACCTGGTCCATCAGGTAATGGCCCACGTTATTGAAGCCCATCACAACCAGCGGCACCGCGATATGCGGGTTGGCATACCATCGTCTGAGGCAGGCACGAGTGGCAGCGCGCGCGATCGTCACCAGGACGATGCTCAGGGCGAAGGCGGCGGCCAGAGTGAGGCGCGGCAGATTCTGCTGATGCACCAGAAAGAGCACGAGCAGGGTCAAAACCATCGCGATACTGCAGCCCTTGATAATCGCCACCTGCTCGCGCGCGCCGCCGTTGCGCATCCGATAGAGATCGCAGGCGTGAAAGACGCCGACCCACAGCACGCCGATGCCGATGATGCCGAGAGCGAGCGCGAGCGGGTTGAGCGCGCCGAGCTCCTGGACCGCGAGCTGCCGCGGATCATGCAGGCGGAGTGCGAGAACGCCTGCGGCAAGCAGAGCTACGGTATCCGCCAGCGCGAACAACATCTTTTGGCGCTGCAGATCGCCCCCGTACATGACCGTCAGACCTCGCGCCCCACCGCTGGCGACACCTCGGCCTCGGCGGTATCGAGGCCTGGCGCGGCCTGCCGGGCGACCTGGTCGAGAACCTCGACGACGCGATCGACCTCACCGTCGGTCAGATGCGGATGCATCGGCAGCGACAGCACGGTGTCGGCCACGGCTTCGCTATGGGGGAAATCGCCGTGCCGATAACCGCAGTCTTTCAGCGCGGACTGCAGGTGCAGCGGAATCGGATAATGGATCCCGCATTCGATCTGCGCCGTGAGCAGCGCGGTGCGGAAGGCGTCGCGATGCGCATTGCGAATCACGAAGAGGTGGTAACAGGACTCGGCGTCCGCCGGGTCGCGAGGGAGAACGAGATCGAGATCGGCGAGCAATTCGCAATATCTGGTGGCGATCGCGCGCCGTCGCTCATTCCAGCGGTCGAGCCGTTTGAGCTTCGCGCGGAGGACGGCGGCCTGCAGCGCGTCGAGCCGCGCGTTGTAGCCGATGTCAGCGTGCGCGTAGTGAGAAATGCGCCCGTGATCGCGCAGACGCGCGATTTGCGCCGCCAGTTCAGCATCGTTGGTCGCGACCGCACCGGCTTCGCCCCAGGCGCCCAGGTTCTTGCCCGGATAGAAGCTGAAGCAGCCGAGCGTCCCGGCGGTCCCGGCCCTGACCCATCCACGGTCGGTAGCCACGCGTGCGCCGTGAGCCTGGCAGGCGTCTTCAACCACGCTCAGGCGATATTGCGCCGCGATCGCATTGATTTCCCGCATCGCCGCCGGTGCGCCATAAAGATGCACGGGCAGAATCGCCTTGGGGCCATTGGCCGTGCGAAACCGGCCATTTTCCAGATATTTCCTGATAGCGGCAGGACTGATGTTGCAGGTCAGCGGATCGACGTCGACCAG
Organism: Pseudomonadota bacterium; assembly: GCA_021325355.1. Lineage (GTDB taxonomy): Bacteria > Desulfobacterota > Binatia > Binatales > Binataceae > JAJPHI01. Next base: position 119,145 of record JAJPHI010000023.1, on the reverse strand, counting down.
AACAGGGGTCGCTCCCGCGTGCAGGATGGCCTCGGTCGTCGCAATGAAAGTCATCGGCGTGGTGATAACTTCATCGCCGGCTCCGATACTGAGCGCGCGCAACGAGAGGTGCAGCGCATCGGTTCCGCTGCTCACGCCGATAACGTGGCGGACCCCGAGATAGTCGGCGAATTCCCGCTCGAAGGCTTCGACCTGTGGTCCGCCGACATAGGCGGTGTTCTGATGGATTTCAGCGAGTGCGGCCTCGACCTCGGCACGGATTTCTAGATTCTGGGCCGCCAGATCGATCATTTTAATTTTTTTCATTTGTCCTGTGGTTCCATGGTTTCGGCGGACTGGGGCAACCTTCGGATGAGCTGAGCGGGATGGCCGGCGACCACCGCGTAGGGCGGCACGTCGCGCGTCACCAGGGCGCCGGCCCCGACCATCGCGCCTTCGCCGATTTCGACGCCGCACATGATGATTGCGCCACTGCCGATTGCGGCGCGCCGCCGGACCGTCGTGCGTTCAAGCGTCCAGTCCTCGGCGGTCTGCGGTAAGCCGTCGGCGTTGGTCGCGCGCGGATGGCGGTCGTTGATAAAGACGACGCCGTGGCCAATAAAGACCTCATCCTCGATAGCCACGCCGGAACAGATGAAGGTGTGGCTCGAGATCTTGCAGCGCTCGCCGATGCGCGCGTCCGCCTGCACTTCGACGAAAGCCCCGATGCGCGTGTCGCTGCCGACTTCGCATCCGTAAAGATTCACGAAGGGGGCGATCCGCACGCCGCGACCCAGCCGCACGTCGGGCGCGATGCACGCCTTGTCGGAAATCGCATTGTTCATGAGCGTCAGACCCGGATCTCTTCGAGCGCGACCGTCTGCCCGCGCCGCATCGAAGCATTGGCGGCTTCGAGAACCGCCACCACCTGCAGGCCGTTAAGACCGTCCGTCAGCGGTGTTGCACGGTTGCAGATGCAGTCGACGAAATGCTGACACTCGGTCTGCAGCGGTTCGGACTCTTCGAGTCGGGGAATGCAGATATCGCCGTAGCGATAGGAGAAGTGAAATTCGCCGTAGGTATCATAGTAGCGCTGGACGTTGACGCCACGGTCGTAGATGCGGATCTTTTCCTGCGGCGCGGTATCGTCATAGACGAGCATTTTGCGCGAGCCGACGACCGTCGTGCGGCGGATCTTGTTGGGATCGAGCCAGCTCACATGCACGAACGCGATGACGTTGCGCGGGAAGTGCAGCGTCATCAGCGCGACGTCCTCGATCCGGCTGTTGTAGTGGCTCTGGCCCTGGCAGCTTACCGCCTCCGGCATCCGCTGCATGATCGCGAGGACGATCGAGATGTCGTGGGTGGCGAGATCCCAGGTGACGTTAACGTCGTGCTGAAAGAGTCCCAGGTTGGCGCGCGTCGAACTGATATAAAGAATGTCGCCGAGCTCGCCCGAATCGACAATCTCGCGGATTTTGCGCACCGGCGAACTGTAAAGGAAGGTATGTCCGACCATCAGGACACGACCGACCTCGCGCCCGACGCGCACGAGCTGGGAGGCCTCGGCGAGCGACATCGCCAGGGGTTTTTCGACCAGCACCGACTTGTGGCTTTCGAGCGCCTTGCGCGCAAGCCGGTAGTGAGTGCCGACCGGCGTCGCGATGACCATCCCTTCGATGTCGGGATCGTCGAGCAGACGGTCGAAATCGGCGGTGGTCTCGACGCCAGGGTAGATGTGCTGAATGTGCTCACGGCGCCTGGAATCGAGGTCGCAGGCGACGATGCGCCGCGCGCGGCGCGCACTGTAGAGGTTGCGCACCCAGTTCGGGCCCCAGTAGCCGAGTCCGACGACCGCGATGCCGCGCAGGTCGGACGCCGCCGAAGCGCGTTCAACCACCCCGTTGGCATGTCCGTTGACATGGCCGAGCTCCCCTTCGTTCCGCACTACCGCCGTTTCATTGCTCATTGCTGACCTGACTTCCTTTGCTCCGGGGATTAGCGTCGCTGGTGACGCCATTAAGGATTGCGCCGGCAAGGGCGCGTTTGGCCGCCCGCAAGGCGGCGGCTGTGGTCGCGAGTTCCTGACGCCGCGTATGCCCGTAGCGCGCGACCAACAAAATCGGATCGTTGTCGCGCGCCAAGGGCAGCATCCGCGCGTCGAGCCGCACCACGCCGAGATCGACGACGACGGCCGCATAATGGCGCGAGACTTCGTCGCATCGCTTCAACGCTTCGGCGCGATCGTTTTCGGTAAAGCCCAGCCAGCAGGTCGCCAGATCCAGCCAGGGCCATCCCGTCGAGCGAATCTGGATCGGGCCGTCAAGCACGAGTTCCGTCGCCCGCGGAATCGCGCGCGCAAACGATCGATGGAGCGTGGGGCGCCGCATGTTCGCGTCGATCAGCAGCGTCCGCAAAGACAACCGTTGACTTAAATCGAGGGCGAGCGCCGCCGCGACGGTCGAAGCGCCGTCGCCCGGACGGCATCCCGTCACCAGCAGGCGGAGATCGTGGCTGAGCGCGGCGAGCGGCGAGAGCTGCTCACAGAGCCGCTGCAGCGGCGCCGACTGCGCGACGATCGCCGGCGTCGGATGCGGCACCGGCAGCCGCACCAATGCCGAACCGCTCGACGTTTGCGCGGCGTCCGCCGGTGGCTCATGGCCGGCCGAGTCGGACGGCGTTCTGCGCATCTCGTCGAGACGCGCCTTTCGCGATGCCTGGGAATACCTGCTCACCTGTATCTCCGGAAAATTACTGCGGAGTTGGATGCGTTCGGCGCTCGAGCCGCTGATCGTTACTACGTCGTCGGGGCGCCGGCGATTCAGGTCTCCTCGCGGAAGATCGCGACCGTCTTGAGCCCGCTCGCCAGATCGATCGCGGCTGGCGAGTAGATGACGTCGTCACGCTCCTCTTCCCAGTACGCCGCGCCGACTCCGCCGATGATCGCCAGCACGAAACCGGCCAGCAGATTCAGCCAGACGATCGGGAAGGAGGGACGGAGGGGTCGCGAAGCCGGTTGCGCCACGCTGACATTGAGAATCTTGCTCAGGTTAAGCGCCTGCGCGGTGCGAGCCTCCTCACTCTTGCGCACATACGACATGTAGGCCTCCTTGTCCGCCGCAACCTGGCGCTCGAGGCGCGCCAACTGCACCCCGTTGTTGGTCATCGTGGTCAGGTCGGCCTCGGTCTTCGCGATCTCAGCCTGAAGCGCCTGCTGTGTCGCCTGGTCGGCGACGACGTTGGTTTTGGCGCGATCCAGTTCGGTCGACAAGGCTTGCCAGATCGGGTTGATATCGCTGCTCTTCTCCTGCACCTCGAGGTGATTCTCGGCATCGAGGATGCGCTGAGCGGCGGCGAGCTTGGCGTCGATCTCCTGGATGCGCTGACTCGTGGGCTGGTAGCGCGAAAGCAGTTCCGCGCGTTCCGCCTTTAGCTGCATCACCTGCGGCTTCAGTTGGGCAAGCGCCTGATCCTGCACCGATTTGACTTCCTTATCGACACGCTGCGGCGTTTGCTGGAGCTCAGTGTTCAGGCTTGCAACCTCCTCCTGAGCGGCGGCGGCGCGCGCAGCGACGCGATTGCTCTGGATCTGGAGATCCGAGAGACGGGTCACCAGCGCCTGCTTCTGCGCGCGAATATCGGTGATGCCGTTCTGCACTTCGAATTGACGCAACTGATCCTCGGAGGCATCGAGCTTGGTCTGCAGCAGTTGTGCCTGCTGGTTGAAGAATTTTTCCGCTTCGGGATCGGCGGAGAGACCTGCATGATATTCGAGATACTGGCTAATCAGGCGGGCAAGGAAATCATGCGACCATCGCGGATCGTGTGAGTCAAAACTCACCTCGATGACGTCGGACAGTTTGACCACGTCAGGATGGAGATGGCGGGCGAGCTTGATGGCCCAGGCGTCTCTGGTGGTTAACTCAGGCGCGCTATGCAAAGCGTCGTAACCGAGCGCCGGCAGATCGAGCATCACGCCGGCGGCGTCGCTCAGAGTACCGCTGATGCCGCGGTCGTTCGCGGGCGGCGGCAGGTCGGCGATTACCTGTTTGATGAGATATTCACTCGTCAACAGTTCGATCTCCGAATTGAGGTCTTCCTGGGTCACCGGACGCGCGACAACCGCCTGCTTGGACATCGCGTCTTCCTGCAAGTCTGACGAAACGAGGTATTGGGCGCGTTTATCCTGAACCAGGATTTTGGCGGTCGACGTATAGGTCGGCGGCCACATCAGGGTGACGATGGCGATCACCGCGAATACCGCGACCGCGGTTTGCAGTGCGATATGTCGCCGCCGAAGGATCAGGTCGTACCAGTACGCCAGGGTTTCTTCCATAGCTACGCCCTTGTCAGAACGGGATTGTTGCGTAAGGCGGAATCGGGATAAGTCCCTGAATATACTGTTTGACGAACAGGTCGACGTTGGCGATTCCGCTGCGCGGCACTACCACGACGTCGCGCGACAGCAGCGCGATGTCGCCGCCCTTTTCGGGATTTTTCGTCGCCTTGTCGAGATCGAAGCGGATACCGGTGGGCTGGCCGCACAAATCGCGGCGGATCACGACGGCTTTGCCGCCGGCCTGGTCCGTCGGCCCGCCGGCTTCGCTGATAGCTTCGACCGCCGTCATTCCGGGCTCGAGCGGGAAGGAACCCGGCTTGTTGACCTGACCTTCGACGTACACCAGGCGACTCGGAGTATTCTTGACGCGGACGACGACACCGGGGTTCCGCAGTTCACTCAGATAGGCGTGATCAAGTTCCTTGGCGAGTTGATCGGGCGTAAGCCCCCAGGCTTTCACGTCGCCGACTTCGCGCATCGTAATCATCCCGTCGGGCCGCACGGTCACCTGCTGGTCAAACTCGGGGCTCAGATAGAAATCAACGCCGAGAACGTCGCCGGGTTGAATCAGGTATTGGCTCTCAGAAGCGGTGCTGGTTGCCGCCGCCTCATCAATCTCGGCTCCCGCCATGCACTGCTCTGGCGACATCCGCGCGCTGGTCTGACCGGCGGCGGGTTGATCGCTTTCCGCGGCGCTGCGCTGCGAGCATCCCGCCGCCGCGACCGCCGCAAGGAGAAGCCCGGCCATCATCCAGCGCCATCGGGAACCAGGCACATAGCGCGCCGAATCGAAAACAAACGTATTCATAAAACCCTGGCTTGAACATTTTCGCGCTCGACGCGCAGCGCCGAGACGCGTCAGTCAATGTTGCTTGATGCGTTCTTCAATAAGTTTGTTCAATTCGACTTTGGCGACGTCCATCGGTCGCGTGTGCAGGTGGCAAGTCACATGCCATCAACGGTTGAGCTTGCGAATACTCATCATTGGTCTTTTGTTGCGCCTATGATGAAGTCGCATCGCATGCCGCCGATCGCTCGCGGTCTGGAAAATTTACTGCCTACACATGAATCGGCATCCATGCCTATTTTCTCCGAACAGCGCCGGCGTCCAGACGGTGTTCAGGCCGGCGGCAGGGTGCAGAATTTGCGTTAAGGCGAGGGCCGCGAGCGTTGCCACAAAAAATTTTCCCCGTCACGTCTGAGTATCCTTCGCTGCAGCCGTACGCGACTGATATTCCTGCGCGCCTCGATAGCCTGCCCTGGACGAGTTTTCACTGGCTGCTGATTTTGGGCCTCGGCGTGACGTGGGTGCTTGACGGCCTCGAAGTCACGCTGATGGGAGCTGTCGCCGCCGTTCTGCAGCAACGCGACGTACTCGCGTTGAACAGTACGCAGATCGGATTTATAAGCTCGTGCTATCTCGCCGGAGCGGTGATCGGAGCTCTGGTGTTCGGTCATCTGACCGACGTGTTTGGCCGTCGCAAATTTTTCTTTCTCACGCTCGCGACCTACCTGCTCGGCGTGGGACTGAGCGCCTGCTCGTGGAATCTGGTTTCTTTTGCGACTTTTCGCTTTATAACTGGCGCCGGCATTGGCGGAGAATACTCGGCGGTAAACTCGGCGATCGATGAACTGACGCCGGCCCGCTTGCGCGGCCGTGTCGCCCTGACCATCAACGGCAGCTTCTGGCTCGGAGCAGCGGCGGGCGCCCTTGCGACTCTCGTGCTGCTGAATCCCAGGTTCTTCGCGCCAAACGTCGGCTGGCGGATCGGCTTTGCGCTCGGTCCGCTGCTCGGTCTGGTCATCCTCGGACTGCGGACCTTTATCCCGGAAAGTCCGCGCTGGCTGCTGACTCATGGACGCTTTGCGGAAGCCGAAGCCGCCGTAAAGGAAATCGAGGCCGCCGCTCCGCATCACGATCGCAAGCCGTCAGTTGCGCGGCCGATACTGCGAATCCGTGCGCGACGGCGCTTCGGTCTGAGCGTCGCCGTCGGGACCATCGCCAGGCGCTATCGCCGTCGCGCTCTGCTCGGCCTCGGCCTCATGGCGGCCCAAGCCTTCATGTACAATGCGATCTTCTTTACTTACGCACTAGTACTCAATCACTACTACGCAGTGCGCCCGCAGGATACTGGAATTTATCTGATCGTGCTCGCAGTGGCTAATTTCTGCGGCCCCCTCGCGCTCGGCCACTGGTTCGATGCGATTGGACGAAGAGTTATGATTGCCGCGAGTTTTGCGGCCGCCGCGACGCTGCTGTTGTCAACCGGAATCTTATTCGCCTCCGGCCGACTGGATCTTAGCATCCAGATCGCCATGTGGTCGGCGATGTTCTTCTTCGCGTCGGCTGCCGCGAGCTCTGCTTATCTGACGGTCAGTGAGGTATTTCCGCTCGAACTGCGCGCCCTCGCGATCGCGATCTTTTACGCCGCCGGCACGGCGATCGGCGGGATCGCCGGTCCGTGGTTCTTCGGTTTTCTGATCGACGCGCATTCGCGTGCGATGCTGGCGTTCGGCTACGCTCTCGCGGCCGCTCTGATGTTCGGCGCGGCGCTGCTCGAGTTTTTCCTCGGGGTGGACGCGGAAAGACGCAGCCTTGAAGAGATTGCCGCGCCGCTCTCGGCGGAGCTATGATTGGTGCGCACCCGGTAAATCCGTAAGTGGTTGGAGCAGATGGAACGATCCAGGCCACTCCTGAGTCAGGCACGCTCCTAGCATTAGGGTTCGCTCACCGCGCCTGGTGGATGGCGCGTATTGGTTGGTCCCGGTCCCTATAGATGCAAAGTCGAGCGTCAAATGTTGCAGGCACTGGCGCAGGCGAGGCGGCGCGCCTCGATCCGCTGGGAAATCAACGCCTGCTGGTCCTGTCGAACCGCGCGCCGATTCGTTTTGTCGAAGAAGGCGGTCGGCAACGCGCGGTGCCAACGGTTGGCGGCGTCGGCGTGACCTTTTTGCGCCTGCTCGAACGCTCCGGCGGACTCTGGATCGCCTGGTCAGGCGCCAAGAACAATCCGGCGCGCCTGATGCTGCCAACGGACAAACCGCGCTTTGCGATCGTTTTTCCACACTTAACTGAGCGCGATATCGCCAGTTACTATTGGGGAATGTGTAATCGCGGATTGTGGCCGCTGATGCACTTCATGACACCTAATTGCCATTTCGAGGCGGCGAACTGGCGTTCCTACTGCCATGTCAATCGCGTGTTTGCGGCAGCCGCCGAGGCCGAAAGCGATCTCTACGACGTCGCCTGGGTGCAGGATTTCCACCTGGCGCTGGTGCCCGCCCTGCTGCGTGAACGCTGCGCGCACAAGCGAATCGGGCTTTTCTGGCACGTACCGTGGCCGCCCGAGCAGATCTTCCGCGTCTTTCCATGGCGACGCGAGCTGCTCGAAGGGATGCTCGGGAGCGATCTGATTGGCTTTCATACGCCGATGTACATGCGGCATTTTCTCGACGGCTGCGAGCGGATCTGCGGCGCCGAAGTGGATCGCAAGGCGGGCCTCGTCCATCACGGCGATCGCATCACGCGGGTTGGCGCATTCCCGCTGGGTGTCCCGGTTGACCATTTTCGCCGGCTGGCAGCGTCAGACGAGGTGCAGGCACACGGGCGAAAAATTCGCCAGGTACTGAGGACGCCGACGGTCGTGCTGGGTGTCGATCGCCTCGACTACACCAAAGGAGTGATCGAACGACTCCTCGGTTTCGAGCGTTTTCTCGAACGCAACCCGCACTACCGCGGAAAAATTACCCTGGTGCTAATCGCCGTGCCGTCACGCACCAAGGTGGCAGAGTACGCCGCGCTGAAGCGCGAACTCGACGAAACCGTGGGCCGCGTAGTGGGACGTTTCTCGTCCGAAGGCCATGCCCCGATTCGTTATCTTTATACCCAGTTCAGTACCGAGGAACTGGTGGCATATTACCAGGCGGCGGATATCGCGCTGCTGACGCCATTGCGCGATGGTATGAATCTGGTGGCGAAGGAGTTTGTCGCGTCGCAGTTGAAAGACACTGCCGTCCTGATACTCAGTGAATTTGCCGGCGCCGCCGAAGAGCTTAAGGATGCCCTGCTGGTCAATCCGTACAGTATCGATCAAATCGCCGCGCGCTTGAAGGAGGCCGTCGAGATGCCGACCGCCGAGCGCTGCACGCGGCTCGCGCGGCTGCGGCAGAAGGTTGAAGCGAGCGACCTCGATCTCTGGTCGGCGAGCTTCCTCGCGAGCCTTCCGGACAAGTCAATCACCATGCCCGCGCCCGCCCGTTACGTGAGCTGACAGCTCTCGCCCTCAAATGCGCCGCTCGCACCATTCCGCGCGCGTGCCCGTGGGACTCGGGTCATGGGCCCGGGCGAGACGACGATCCAGGTTATCGCGGCGGGCCTGCAGGTAGGCCGCGAGAACGAGCCAACTCGCGGCGCCGATAACGATCCCAACTACGAGGCCGATCAAAAACATCATCGGCGTTTACTCTCACGATGGTTCGCGATTGATGCAAAGACGTGTGAACCCTAGCCATCTATTTTCGCAAGAATCGCTCCTTCGCACCACGCATCACCGAGCCGGTGAACACGCCTAAAAGGGCGTCGATGCAGTGACGGGACAGGAAATTTCTGCAGACTGCCGCATATTCCGCACCGTCGATTGCGCTTTCCGTCATGCCCCGAGGCCAAGCCGCGCCGGGGCACCGATCCGCCGCTTGCGGACAACCATCCGAACGGGTACCGATGGTAGCTGCTTTGAGTGACGCAGGACCCATCGCCGACCCCAGGCCGCAAGCCGTCGGCATCTCGGTCGTGATTCCGGCTTACAACGAACGGTCGACGATCGCCGAAGTTATCCGTCGGGTCCTCAGCAGCGACTACGACGTTGAGGTGATCGTGATCGATGACGGCTCGAGCGATGGTACCTCGGCCGAGCTGGCGCGTCTGAGTGACGCGCGGCTACGCTGCTTCCGTCACGCTCGTAATCGCGGCAAGGGCGCGGCGCTCCGCCTCGGTTTCGCCGCGGCGCGCAAACCGTTTATCATCGTGCAGGACGCCGACCTCGAATATGATCCGCGCGACTACCACCACGTGCTCGAACCGCTTATCGATGGACGCGCCGACATGGTGTACGGATCGCGCTTTCTCGGCGGTCCCCATCGGGTGCTCTTTTTCTGGCATTACGTCGGGAATCGGCTGTTGACGCTACTATCCAACGCGGTGAGCGACCTCAACCTGAGCGACATGGAAACGGGGATGAAAGCCTTTCGGCGCGAAAAGCTGCTGGCCCTGCGCCTTAACGCCAACCGCTTTACCTTCGAGCCTGAAATAACCGTCAAAGCGGCGCGGGCGTCGTGGCGGATCTACGAGGCGCCGATCTCCTACTCCGGACGGACATACGACCAGGGGAAAAAGATCGGCTGGCGCGATGCAATAGCCGCAATCGGCGCGATTATCTATTATCGATTGGCCGACTGATGGCGACGACGGGCACACACGCGCGCGAACTGCAAAAAGCTTCTCCCCCACGAGGAGAGACCCTCCATATTGCCGGCGTCGATCCGGAACTCCAGTTCGGCGGCGGCGAAGTGCAGGTGCTCGGTCTGACGCTCGGCCTGCTCGCGATGGGCCATCGCGCCGAGCTCTTCTGCGATCCGCGCGGCGCACTCTGGCTTCGCGCCGAAGCCGAAGGCATCCGCTGCCATCCGCTGCCGATCCGTAACTCACTCGATCTGCGGGCGGGACTCAAGTTGCGCGCCTCGCTGATGCGGACCGCCTGCGATATCGTGCATTTTCATACGGCGCGCGCTCATGCACTTGCCCCCTGTGTGCCCGCAGGACCGCTGCGCGTGGTGACGCGGCGGATGGATTATCCGCCGCGGGGGCGATTCGCGCCCTATCTTTACAATCGGGCGGTGGAGGGAGTGGTAGCGATTTCACAGGGTGTAGCGGAGGCGCTGCGGGGCGGCGGTGCCGCCCCGCAGCGCCTCCGCATTATCCATAGCGGGGTGGACTGTGCGCGCTTCGCTCCGCCGTCGAGCGCGGCGCGGGCCGCGGCCCGCGCCGCGCTCGACTTGCGCGCCGACCAGACCGTAATTGTCGCGGTCGGCGCGCTGGTCCCGCGCAAGGGCCATCGCGTGCTGCTCGACGCGATGGCCCTTGCGCGGGAGGAGGAGGACGCGGCGGGCGCCAAAGGCGCCCGCCGCGTCCTCCTCGTCGCCGGCGACGGACCCCTCGCCGAACCACTCCGCCAATACGCCCATGACCGCGGCCTCGATTCCGCCGTGCGTCTCCTCGGCCGCGTTGACGATCCGCGCCAGGTGCTTTACGCCGCTGACCTCTTCGCGATGCCCTCGGCGAACGAAGGGCTTGGTGTCGCCGCTCTTGAAGCGATGGCCTGCGGGTTGCCGGCCGTGTTGAGCGCGGTGGGTGGATTGCGCGAAGTGGCTGAGGACGGCGTCAGCGGGGTTTACCTGCCGCCCGACGATGCGGCGGCGTGGGCGGCCACTCTCGACCGCCTGGCCGCATCGCCCGACACGCGTGCCGCGATGGGCCGCCAAGCCCGCACCAGAATCCTCTTGAACTTCAGCATGGAAGCGATGACCACGAAAACGCTGGAATTCTACAAGGAGTTGATGGCAAGTCGCCGTCGGTTCAGGGACGACCACCGAGATCAAAGATGCGGAGCATGACCGGGTTCGGCCGGGCCGAGCTCAGTAATCGCCGGGTGCAGGTGGCGGTCGAAGTGCGCGCCCTCAATCAGCGCTTTTTCGAATTACGGCTGAACCTGCCGCGCGGCTGGGGCGAACAGGAAGCCGAGATGCGCAAGCTGGTGCAGGAAGTCGTCGAGCGCGGGCGTGTCGAGATCTTCGTTCGCGCCACGGCGCTCGTGCCGGCGCGCGCGATGCTGCGGGTCAACGAGGAGCTGGCGCGCAACTACGTGGCTGAGCTGAAGCGCCTTGGACGAAAACTCGGACTCGACAACGGCCGTATCGGACTCGAAGCGGTGCTGCAGCGACCCGAGATTTTCCGCGTGGTCGAAGAGGAAAGCGATCCGACACTTGGCGCCGATCTCGCCCTGAGCACGCTGCGTCAGGCGCTGAAGGAGCTCGAACGCGAACGAGTGCGTGAAGGCCGCGCCCTGCGCGGCGATTTCGAACAACGCGTCGAGCGTTTGGTCGCTGCCCTGCCCGAGATCGAAAAGCTCGCGCAACAGGCGCGCGAGGAGATTCGGGCGAATTTTGAAGCGCGGATGCGGGAGCTCCTGGGAGAGGCGCCGATCAATGAGAAAAGGCTCTTCGAGGAAGCGCTCGGCGCGGCCCATCATGGCGATATCAGCGAAGAGATGACCCGTTTGCGGATCCATCTGAAGGCGATGGGGCCGCTGTTGCGGCGGCGCGGTGCGGTGGGCAAGTCGATCGAATTCCTGCTGCAGGAAATCAATCGCGAAATAAATACTATCGGCGCCAAGTCGCAGGACGCGCGGATGTCGCAAATCACGGTCGAGATGAAAGGCGAGGTCGAAAAGATGCGCGAGCAGGTGCAGAACGTCGAATAGGCGTCTGGCGGCGGGTGCAATAGCCGGTAATGGATCTCCGACGTCAGCGAAGAGGCATCATCTTTATTCTTTCGGCGCCTTCCGGCGCCGGCAAGACGACCATCTCGCGTGCCGCCCTCGAGCGTATCGAAGGTTTGGAGCCGTCCGTTTCAGTCACCACGCGCGTGCCGCGCGAAGGCGAGATCGACGGGGTGGATTATCATTTTGTCAGCGACGCCGAGTTTACGCGGCTGCTCGCAGCCGATCAGTTTGCTGAAAGCGCGGTGGTCTTCAATGCGCGCTATGGCACCCTGCGCGAGCCGGTCGAGCGCGCGATCGAACAGGGTCGCGATATACTGCTAGATATAGATATACAGGGCGCGCGACAATTGCGGCCGCGCTACCGAGCCGATGCCGTCATGATTTTCGTGCTGCCGCCAAGTTTCGCCGAACTCGAGGAGCGCCTGCGTCGGCGCGGAACCGAGGAGGAGGGTGAAATCGCCCGCCGGCTGCGACGCGCACACGATGAAGCGATTGCGTATCCGGAGTATGATTATCTTATAATTAACGCAGATATCATGCAGTCACTCGATCAACTGCGCGCGATCGTCGAAGCCGAAAGACTTAAGGTAGCAAGGCTGACAAAGGACTTCGTCCCATGGAAGCCGTAACCAGCGAGAGCGACTATCCCGACCAACTCGAGGACCTGATCAGCCGATGTCGGGAATATAATCCGCAAACCGACGCCGCGTTAATCCGGCGGGCATACGACTATTCGGCGCGGATGCATGGGGGGCAGACGCGGATGTCCGGCGAGCCCTACGTGATGCATCCGCTGAACGTCGCGGTCATCATCACACAACTCAAGCTGGATCAGCCTTCCGTCATCACCGGGCTGCTGCACGACGTGGTCGAGGACACCGGCGCCTCATTGGAAGAGGTCCAGGGACTGTTCGGCGCCGAGGTCGCCCGGTTGGTCGACGGCATGACGAAGGTTTCGAAGATCACCTTCCAGAGCCGGGCCGAGAAGCAGGCGGAGAATTTCCGCAAGATGGTCATTGCGATGGCCCACGATATTCGGGTCGTCATGATCAAGCTCGCCGACCGCCTGCACAACATGCGCACGTTGAGCCATCTGCAGCCGCATCAGCGCGAGGAGATCTCGCGCGAGACACTCGAAATCTACGCACCGCTGGCCCATCGACTGGGCATCTACTGGCTCAAATCAGAACTCGAGGACTGCGCCTTTCGATGGCTCAATCCGACGGCGTACGCGCAACTCAAGGCGCAGGTCGCGGAGAAACGCGCCGAGCGCGAAAAATATATCGAATCGGTTATCCGTATCCTGGCCGACCGGCTGGAGGCCGCGGGCGTCAAGGCGGAAGTGACGGGTCGTCCCAAGCACTTTTTTTCGATCTACAACAAGATGCAGGAGGAGGGGCTCAGCTTCGACCAGATTTACGACCTGGTCGCCTTCCGAATTATCGTCGGTACGGTGCGCGAGTGTTACGAAGCGCTGGGCGTCGTTCATGCAAGTTGGAAACCGGTGCCCGGGCGTTTCAAGGATTATATCGCGCTGCCCAAGGTCAACATGTATCAGTCGCTGCACACCACCGTGATTGGACCGCGGGGCCAGCGAATCGAAGTGCAGATCCGCACGACCGAGATGCATCAGGTGGCCGAGCATGGGATCGCCGCGCACTGGAGCTACAAGGAGGGTAACGGCGCCGAACTGCGCGATGCGCAGCGATTCGCCTGGTTGCGTCGGCTGGTCGAATCGCAACAGGACGTCAAGGATCCGCAGGAGTTCCTTTCGACCGTCAAGGACGACCTCTTTGCCGAAGAGGTGTTCGTATTTACACCGAAGGGCGATGTGCTCGATTTCCCGGTGGGCTCGACGGTAATCGATTTTGCCTATCGGATTCACTCGCAGGTGGGCCATCATCTGGCGGGTGCCCGGGTCAACGGGCGGATGGTGCCGTTGCGCTATCGGCTGCAATCCGGCGATACCGTCGAAGTGATCACCGCCGAACGACAGACCCCCGGCAAGGACTGGGCGAATCATGTCGTCACGGCGCGGGCCAAGAGCCGCATTCGCCAGTGGCTGCGACAGCAGCAGGCGGAACGCTCGCGCGAGCTGGGGATCCAGTTCCTCGATCATGAGCTTGAGCCGTTGGGTCTGACGCTGGCGCAAATCCGCACCCGCGAGCGGTTCGCGGCGGCGGTCAAGGAGCTTTCCCACGGTGACGAAGACGGTCTGCTCGCGGCCATCGGCTACGGGATCGTCACCGTCAATCAGTTTCTGTCCAGGGTTCTGGCGCCCGATGAGCTGAAGGCCTATCGCGGTGAGAAGCCTGCTGCGGCGATTCCGCTTGATGGCGATGGCGCGGCGCGCGAGCGCCCACCGAGTACGCGCGACGCCGTGGTCGTCTCCGGCATCGGCGATATGCTGGTGCGGTTCGCCCGCTGCTGCAATCCCTTACCCGGAGAGGCGATCACCGGATTTATCACGCGCGGACGGGGCGTGACGGTGCATCTGGCGGGCTGTCCGCATGCGATGGAAACCGATCCGCAGCGCCGCGTCACGGTCGTCTGGAAGGCCGGCGAGGACACGCTGCGGCCGATTCAACTCGAAGTTCTCTGCATTGATCAGCCCGGTTTGCTGGCCGAGATGTCGCGCGCGATTGCCGCGGCCGGCGTCAATATCTCGACGGCCCAGGTCAAAACCAGCGGTCAGGACGGGCGCTCGCGGTCGCTGTTCGAACTGAAAGTCAGTAACTCAACGCAACTCAAGAACCTGATGCACTCGATTGCGGCGATTGACGGGGTGATGCAGGTCTCGCGCGTCGGTCTGCCCAACGGCCTGCAGCGCAGCCGTTCCGAGCTCGCCAACCAGTAGCTTCCCGATCACTGTTTGAGGGCTTCGACGAGCCTCCTCACGATCTGCTCGCGATTCTTGAGCCGCGCGCGGAAATCGCCGTTTTCCGTGCGCTCGATCTCCATCCGCAGCTCCGAAAAGTAATTGCTGAGGATCCAGTGAAGTTCGCTCGCCTCTTCCGTGGTCAATTGAAGTGTCGGCATCTGGCCCTCCTTCTAAAAATATAACCATCCGGAAGGCCGGCGGGTTCAGACCACGGGATTATCGGGCGGCGCGCCCTCCTCGCATTTCCTGCACTCCAATTCGATGCCGAGGCGGCTCTTGCGGCCTTCCTCGGTCATGGCCCATGGACGCAATTGAAACGGCGGCTGATGACGCACGTGCTGATTGTGGCCGCAGGCCAGCTCCGCCACCCAATGCTGTTCTTCGTCCTGATGGAAGCCGATGACTCGCTGCTTCATCGAAAGTGGTCAGATAATCAGATCCCAGCTACCGCGCTCAGTCGTCGGACCCCGATACAAATGAAGTGGCCGCGCGCTCAGAACATCATCTCTTCCGACTCGAGCCCGAGCAGCAGGCGACCGGCCGGACGATACATCCGCAGATGCACCACCCGATGCTGACACGCGGTCATGATATCACGCAGATCGCGGTCGAGGCGGCCGGAGCGGAAGATCGAACTGGTCGCGGCGAGATCGTAGAGGGTCTGGACGATCCGCTTTGCCGCCTCGTGAGAGTAGGTGATCATCATGCGATATTGCGCGCGCTGGAGGGGCGAGGGTTTGCCGCCGTCGCACAGGGTCGCCCATAGGTCTTCGAGGGTCGCATAAACGTAAGCGCGCGCCGCGCCGAGTTGCGCCTCGCACGAGGCTATCGTTTCCTGAATCGCCGGGTCGTCGCGCAGGAGTTTCACCCCGGGCATCGAAGAGGCCTTCTTGAGACACAGCTCCTCGACGAAATCGAGGGCGCTGCGCGCAATCCCGAGCGGCACGCCGGCGTGCGAAACGAGAAACAGCGGCGGAAATGCATAGAGCGGGCCCGCGACGACCTGGCGGCTCATCGTGGTGCTGTGCGCGCTCGGCACGAACACGTTTTCCACCACGAAGTCATTGCTGCCAGTGCCGCGCATCCCGGTGGTATCCCAGACGTCGACCAGGGTGACGTCCGCCCGCGGCACCAGAAGCACCCGAAACTCCGGACGGCGCCCGTACTGACGCGGAGCGCCGTTTTCGTAAAGCACGACGCCACAGGTGAACACGCTGGCGTGATGGGAACCGCTGGCGAAGTGAAAGGTACCGCTCAGGCGATAACCGCCGTCGACGATATCGGCGCGTTGCGGCGGACGGATCTGACCGGCGAGCACGCTGTCGACGTTGCCGAAAAGCCGGTTCGCCGTTTCGGCATCAAGAAACGCGGCGATAAAGCTGCCGGCCGAGGAGATCATCGAGAGCCAGCCGACCGAGCCCTCGATACGCGAGAGCTCCTCGACCACGCGCACCTGGCCAAGGGGATCGATCTCCCAGCCGTTGTAGATACGCGGCACCCCCATGCGGAAGACGCCGGCTTCCATGAGCTTATGAGCCAGCGCCGGCGGCAATTTCCGCTCGGCTTCGATTAGCGCCGAGGCTGCACGAATCTCGGGTTCGAGCGTTCGAACCGCCTCGAGGATCTCGCGAGTTGCTGGAGTAATCTCTTCCGGTCGCATGCGCGGTTTCCCTCGACTTGACTTGAGCTTGATGCCAATCGGCGGCGGCTTCAAGAGTCAGCCAGCGGCGACCGCCTTACCTATCATGATTGAGCCGGCGTGCGGCTGCCGACCACGCCCTGCTGCTTGAAATGCGGCATCACTTCAGCGGCGAACAGGCGCAGCGATTGACGCACCTCGGCGGGGGAAGCACCACCCTGCGCGACTTCAAACAGCAGCAGGTCGATGCCGAAGCTGTCGCGGACTGCCGCGATGCGCTTGACGAGATCGTCAGGGTCGCCGAAGAGGACCAGACCCGCGTTGTCCAAATCCTCGATGCGAATTTTGCCGAAACCGCGCGCGACGCTCGGCCGCGAACCACGCCGATCAAGATCCGAAAAGAACTTGTAATAGTTGAGGGTGTACTCACCGCCGTGGCGCAGCGCTTCCGCCTTGCTTTCCGCGCAGTACATCTGCGTGACGCTGGCGACGACGCCGGCGCGCGAATCGTGATGGTGGGCGGCAAGCGTCTGGCGGTAGCTCTCGATGCCGCTCCTCAGCAGATTCTGATCCGGGCCAAATAGCGCGGTGCACAGATCCAATCCCATTTCGCCAGCCCAGCTAAAGCTGCCAGGTGTCGCCGCGCCGGCCGCAAAAATCGGCGGATGGGGCTGCTGCAGCGGTTTGGGAAAGAACTCATAATCGTGCAGCTTCCAGAACCGCCCCGCGAAGGAGAACGGTCCGGGTGCCGTCCACGCCTTGATGATCAGCTCGATACCTTCATGGTAGCGCTCGTGGCTCTCGGACATGTCGATATTGAAGAGGTCATAGGCGTAGCTGAGGAAACCGCGCCCGACTCCATAATCGAGGCGGCCAGCGCTGAGCACGTCGAGCATTGCGTACTCTTCGGCGAGGCGCAGCGGATGATGGAGCGGGATCAACGAGACTCCGGTGCCAAGGCGCAGCCGCTTCGTCCGCCCGGCTGCCGCCAGCGCGATCATCGCCGGGTTGCCGAACGAGTAGCCGGAGTAATGATGCTCGCCGAACCAGGCCGCATCGAACCCCAGCTCCTCGAGCAACTCCACCTGCTCGAGAATCTCCTCGTAGTACGCGCTGCCGGAGCCGTGCACGGCGGGTTGATAATCGATGTTGTAGAGGATACCGAATTTCATGATGCGCCCCCCGGCGTCATTGCGGACCTTGGCAAAGGTCGTCTCACGGAAGACCTCGATTCAGGGCGGGCGTGCCGCGAAGCCGCCGCTCTGCCGGCAAATCCTAGTCCGGCGGACGCGAGGCAACAATGGCGCGCGGCGGTCGGGAGCGCCCGATCGAGGGCAGTCAGCCGAGCGGGAGATTAGATCTCGAAATTCGGCGAAGCAGCTTCAGGCGGCGAGGTCGTCGGCCAGGGTACTGGCGAGGCTCGCGCTGACCGCGGCGCGCGCCGAGAGTCGCGGGTGATCGATTTCTATCGCGACGCGACCGGCCCTGGCGAGAGCGACTAACTCTCCGGCCTCGAGGCCGCCGAGCGGAAAGCGCACGAACTGCACGGAACTCACCTGATCGGTCGCCATCTGGCGCAGATCGAAACGCGCCGGCTCGCGCCGATCACCCAGGCAGATCCAGACGTGGCGCTCAATCCCGACCAGCGCGCGCAGCGCGGCGGCGCGCTCGGTGGCGTCGTCGTACTCGATCAGCATCGTGGCGGACAGCTCGCCCGGCCGCGGTAACAATTCATTATAGGTATCGATCTCGTGGCGGATCGCGTTCTCGGCGCTGATCCGCTCGGTGCGCACCATCTCCTGAATCTGGTACCACACGGTCTGAGCGTTCTCGAACAGGAGCGTCACATGGTCGCCGACGCCGAGGCGGCGGCGATTCTTCTCCGCGATAAAGAGCGGGCGCAGCAGCGGCCGCATGATTTCATACTGATCGAGAGGCAGGATCTCCTTGAGCGTAACCGGTTTCATGGCTGGTCGCCCTCCTGGCCGGGCGGAGCTATTTTGGTTTCGAAACCGTCAGGATCGTAGGCGCGCGCCAGGATTTCCGCCGGATTCAACGGACGCGTGCCGCAGCCCTGCTCGATCTGAATCGCCGCCAGGGGACAATCGCTCGCCATCACCTGTGCCTCCGCCTCGCGCATCCCTCGAAAGGCCTTTTCGCCCCATTGCATCGAAAGCGGGAAGTACTCCGTCTTCATCGCCCAGGTACCGTCATGCGCGGTGCAGGCGTCGACGGTGTCGATTTCGACGCCTGGAATGCGGCGCATCAGGTCGCGCGAGCGCAGTCCGATATTCTGGGCCTTCAGATGACAGGGCACATGATAGGCGATTTTTCCAGGCGTGGATTTGAAATCGCGATTGAACTTCCCGGCGCGGAAAAGCTCGTACAGAACCTCGTGCGGATCGCAGACGGCGCGGGCCAGTTCGGCGGCTTCCGCGGTGCCGAGGAGCTCCGGATACTCCATCCGCATCGTCATTGAACAGGTCGGATTGATCGCGGCAATCCGATAACCCTTGCGTGCGTAGGGAAGAAGGTTCGCGACGTTGCGCGCCGCCTCCTGCCGCGCGAACTCGACGTCACCGCCGTCGAGCGCGGGCATCCCACAGCAGTTTTGCGGCGCGGTTGCGACCTCGCAGTTGTTCTTCGCGTACACCTGCACCAGCGCCTTGCCCGGTGCCGGGTTGTAGTAGTTGACGAAGCAGGTATGGAAGAGCAGAACTCTGGCGGCGGGATCCGGCGGCGCGGCCGGCAGGCCGCCGCGCTCCAGCCACTGCGCAAAGGTCTCGCCGGCGAAGTCGGGCAGCCGTTTGTCGCGATGGATACCGAGCAGCTTCTCCATCATGAGGCGCTGAAAGCGGTTCCGGCACGACCAATTGGCCAGGGCGGGAAGGCGCGACCCGAGACGGCCCATCCGATCCGGATTACCGAGCATCTTTTCGCGGAGCCGCACGCCCTCCTCGCGCGCCTGCACGGCGCGGGCGCGCAGGATGAGCTTCGGAAAGTCCAGTTGGAACTCATGACCGGCGCGCGGCGTGTAGGGGCATCGCACTTCGCACAGTTTGCACTCGTAACACAGATCGATGACTTCGCGTTTTTCGGCGGCAGTCAGGCTCCGCACATCTTCGTCGCCATGCTCATCGATGTGTTTGAACAGCGCCGGAAACGAGGGGCAGAGGTTGAAGCAGAGCCGGCAGCCATGACAGATGTCGAAGGCACGATCGAGCTCGGCGTCGAGTTTTGGGCGCTCCCAGTAACGGGGTTCGTTGGGATTGTAGGACAGTGCCTCAGTCGGTCGCGACTGAATTCTCGCCATCGGAAACCTCAGGCTGCGGCGGCAGCGTCCGCGCGCTTCGTGGGAAAACCGGGGACAAAAAAGAAGCCGGCCCGCGCTAGCGGCGGGCCGGAATCACGCAGAGCGGTAAGCGGCCTCAGACGGTCTCAGCGGCCTTGCTGAAACGCCCGGCGTGCGACTTTTCGGCCTTGGCCAAAGTTTCAAACCAATCCGCGATTTCAGTGAAACCTTCCTCGCGCGCCGTCTTGGCCATCCCCGGATACATGTTGGTGTACTCGTGGGTCTCGCCATGGACCGCCGACTGAAGGTTTTTCAGGGTGTCGCCGATTGGCTGATCGGTCGCCGGATCGCCGACCGCCTTGAGGTAGTCCAGATGACCATGCGCGTGCCCGGTCTCGCCCTCCGCGGTGTCGCGGAACAGCCCGGCGACATCCGGATGCCCTTCGACGTCGGCAATCTTCGCGAAATAAAGGTAGCGGCGATTTGCCTGGCTCTCGCCCGCGAAGGCGTCTTTCAAATTCTGATGAGTCTTGGTTCCTTTTAGATTAGCTGCCATGTTTACTCCCTCCTTGCGGTGATCAATTCTTCCGATGGGTTGGTTCGGCGCGGGCTCTCAGAGCTGCTTTGCGACGCGCCGGCCCGGATTCGCAGCGCCGTTGACAATCCTCGCAGAGCGCCTGGAGCTCGAACGTCCAGCCGAGCGGACGGAATCCGCTGAGCGCCACCTTGCGCTCCAGCACCCGATCAATCTCCGCAATCTCGATGTCGCGGATCCGCCGGCATTCGACGCAGACGACATGCTGATGCGGCGTCAGATTGGCGTCGTAGCGGGCGCTGTCGTGCAGCACCGTCACCTTGCGCGCCTCGCCGATCCGGCACAGCGTCTCAAGCGTGCGATGGACGGTTGCCGCGGAGATATGCGGATGGATCAGGCGAACCTGTCCGTAAATTTCTTCGGCTCGCGGATGGGCGCTCGAGGCCAGCAGCGCTTCGATAATCGACAGGCGCTGCGGCGTCACCGGCAATCCGGCGGCGCGGCAGCGCGCGGCAAAAGCCGCCAGCCGCTCGCGCGCGTACTTCTGACGCTCGCCTTCGGCTATCATCCGCGCTTCCATATCGGATGATACTAATTATCATCCGTCAGCCACCGCGGTCAAGGCTCAGGGCGGGCCGGGCCTGGGCAAACGGTCGCCGGCGCCGCTCCACGATCAACCTGCCTGGAAGAAGGCGGCCGCGATTTGCGCCACCTCCTCCGGATACTCCATCGGCGCAAAATGACTCGCCCCGGGCAATATCCTGACCTGCCGATGGGGCGCGCCGTCGGCGATTCGGCTGGCGAAGCCGATCCCCGGACTATCGCTCCGCTCGCCGAACACGACCAGTATCGGCACCGTTGAGCTGAGCAGCCGGCCAAGGCCGTCGAAATCGCGCGCGGTCTGATAGATCCGCGCCTCGATTTCAGGCGGGCAGCGCAGAAGGCGGCGGCCGTCCGCGTCCTCCTGCGTGCCGTGAAGACAGAAGTCGCGCAGAACCTCGCGCTTCCAGGTCGCGAACGGCGGCTTGTCGGCGAAGTTGTCGTACATCGCGTCGAGGCTCTCGAAGACGCGCTTGCGCTTGAGGGTGCGCTCAAAAAGTTCCGACGGCCGCTCGCGCGGATCATTTGCGTCGATCAGCACCGGCTCGACCAGCACCGCGCGCTCGATCAGTTCCGGACGCCGCGCGGCGACCGCGGCGATAGCGGTACCGCCGGCCGAGTGTCCGAAGGCGCGAACCCGTTCGAAACCCATCGCCGTGATAAAACCCTCCAGGTCATCCGCCGAGCGGTACCAATCGATCTCATCGAGCGGCGGCTGGGCACTCTCGCCATGGCCGCGCTGATCGTAGCTGAAGACGTGGCCAAGCGAGCGCAAGGCGCCGGCGATCGGGCGATAGACATAGCCGAGAAAGCCGGTGGCGTGAACGATCACGATAGGGGCGCCCGCGCCGCCCCAATCGAGGTAACGCAAGCTGAGTCCGTTGACGGTAACAAAGCCGGCCAACGGTTCCGGCGGACGATTCTCCTGCGACATGGAGCATTAAGATACCGGATGGCGGCGGCGGAGACAGTTCGGGTCGGGCTGCATTGCGCCCCTTGAACGATTCGGCTTAGCTCTTCGGACATGAACCGCCTGACCGTGCGCGGCAAATTTCTCTACGACGGCGAGGACAAATTCCTCGCGCGCGGCGTCTCCTACGGCCCTTTCCCGACCAACTCGCGCGGCGAACGCTATCCGGAGCCGGAGCGCGCCGACGCGGATTTTGCCCTGATGCGCCAGCTCGGCGCCAACCTGCTGCGCGTTTACGTGCCGCCGCCCGCCTGGATGTTCGAGCTGGCGCGCAAACATCAACTGCGGATGATGGTCGGCATGCCGTGGCCCTTCCACATGGCCTTCCTCGATTCCGCTGAGATGACCCGCGACATTCGCCGGACCATCCGCGACGGCGTGACCGCGATGCGCGAGTTTGCCGACGTGATTTTCGCCTACAGCCTCGGCAATGAAATCCGGTCGGATATCGTGCGCTGGCATGGTGCGCGCGCGGTCAGCAGATTTCTCCGCGAGTTGTATGAGATCGGCAAGGAACTTGACCCGCAGGGGCTCTTTACCTATTCAAACTATCCTTCGGCGGAATATCTCGATCTGAACTTTCTCGATGTAGTCAGTTTCAATGTGTATCTGCATCGGGAAGTGGACTTTCGCCGCTATCTCACCCATCTGCTGGCGACCACGGACGACCGGCCGCTGGTGCTCAGCGAGACCGGGATGGATACGATTCGCGAGGGCGAGGAGCATCAGGCCGACCTGCTGGGATGGCAGGCGCGCGCCACGTTCGAACTCGGCCTCTCCGGATTCATCGTCTTCGCCTTCACCGACGAATGGCATACCGGCGGGGCCGAGATTACGGACTGGGCCTTCGGCCTGGTCACCCGCGATCGCCAGCCCAAACTCGCCTTCCATCGCGTCGCCGAGGTCTTCCGCGGTCAACTTCCGCCGTCCCTGACGGAATCGCCGAAGGCCACGGTGGTGGTCTGCGCCTACAATGCGGCGGCGACGCTCGGCCGCTGCCTCGAGTCACTGAAGCATCTCAACTACCGCGATTACGAAGTGATCGTGGTTGACGACGGATCGACCGATGACACCGCGCTAATCGCCGAGAACGCCGCGGTGCGGGTGGTGAAGACGACCCATCGCGGACTCGCCGCGGCGCGCAATCGCGGCCTCGCCGAGGCCCGCGGCCGGATCGTCGCCTTCATCGATGCTGACGCCGAAGCCGATCGCGACTGGCTCTATCATCTGGTGGAAACGCTCGAACGGAGTGGCGCGGTGGCCGTCGGCGGGCGTAACTTTCCGCCCGAACCATCGTCCACTGTTGAGGCAGTGATTGCCGCCGCTCCGGGCGAGCCGCGCGAAGTGCCTGCCGGCGACGATACGCTCGACCAGGTCTGTGGCTGCAGCATGGCGGTGGACAAATCACGGCTGCCGGATCCGGCACCGTTCGATGAGCTTTTTACCACGGCCGGCGACGACGTTGATTTCTCCTGGTCGATGCACGAACGGGGCCTCAAGCTCGCCTATGCGCCCGGCGCGGTGGTGATTCATCGGCGTCGCGCAACAATCGGCGCCTACCTCCGCCAGCAGGCGGGTTATGGGCGCGGCGAGAGGCTCCTGCTGCGCAAGTATCCGGATCGGATGCGCCGCGGCGATCGCGTCTATGGCGCTCGCGGGTGGGCACGATGGTTCGGCAGCCGTCCGCGAATCTATTACGGGGCGTTCGGCCGCGGTTTGTTTCAGAGTCTGTACCGTAACGCGGACACCCCTTCCGCCAGCGAGCTGGCCCTCACTCCCGGATGGATCGCAGGCGCCATTTCGTTGGTGCTGCTCGGAGCGCTGCCGGTTCCCAAAGTGCTGGCGTCGCCGGGGTTTCTCGGATGGCATCAAAGTCCGCTGCTGATGGTGATCGGCGCGTTGGGCGTGCTCCTGACTATCGCGAGCGCAATCTGGACCGCGCGTGGTCGTCCGATCCGGAAATCCACATTGCCGGCGCGCGTTCTGCTCTGCCTCGTCGCTTTGCTCGGTCCGTGGGCGCGCGGGTATGGGTTTCATGCCGACGCGTCCGGCTGGTGGCGTTTCGCCGATCCGGCGTCGGGCCGCAAACGCCGATGGCAAAGGGCGGGAGAGAACGTCATCGAGGGCTCCCCGGGTTTGAGCGTCGAAGAGGTGTGCGCGGCGCTGCGTTCCGCGCTGCTCAAACGCCGTGCGACCGTCGCCGTAACCGACGGCTACCAGGCGTATGATCTTCAGATTCGCACGTTTTCTCCGGTCAATGCGAATCTGAACCTGCTCAGACGCGAGGGCAGCGTTGTGGTTGGCTGGCGGATTGTTCCGGGCAGCCCCTCGGCGCTCGCTTCGAGCTTCGTGGTGCTCCTTCTGCTCTATTTGGTCTTCCCCGCGGCAAGCGTCGGTCTTCTTCTGGGTATGACGATCGCGGCCTTGCGTGTGGCCCGAAGCCTGCCCGCGCTCGTAGAGCTCGCGGTGGCCGATGCCGCCGGCACACTCGCGGCGCCGGCAACTCCCTCGACGACCCGAGGCGCCGCCTGATGCGGTTCCGGTCGCTCTATCGCGAAGTGCTCCATCGGATGCGACCGCATCTGGGGGTGCTCTCGGTAGTCATCCTGGGAGTCGGGCTCTCGAGCCTGCTTGAAGTCGCCAAGCCATGGCCGCTCAAGATCGTCATCGATAACGTGCTGCGGGGCGCGCCGCTTGACTGGCCGTGGGCCGCCGGGCTCTCACGTGCCGAGCTCCTGCTCGGCGCCTGCATCGCGCTCGTCGTGGTGTATCTGCTGCTCGGCATCCTCAACGTGATCAGCAACTACGTTTCGATCGCGATCGGTCAGCGGATGGTCAACGAGCTGCGCGCGCAGATGTTCGACAAACTGCAGCGCCTCTCCCTCTCCTTCCATCGCCGGCGCGAGGTCGGCGATCTGATGGTGCGGATCGCTTACGACAGCATGTCGCTGCAGACGATCGCGATGAACGGGCTTTTTCCGATTTTGTCGGCGGGCGTGATGCTGGTCGCGATGTTCGTCGTGATGGTGCAGGTGGACTGGGTGCTGACGGTCGTCGCCCTCAGTGTCGTTCCCCTGCTGTTGCTGCTGATCGCTTCGGTGAGCCACCGGATCGATCGTTTAGCGACCGGCGCGCGAGCCCTCGAAAGCCGACTTTACACCGTCGCCCATCAGACGCTCGCCGCGATTCACGTCGTGCAGGCCTTTACGCGCGAGAGTGAATCCTTCCAGGAGTTTATCGAGTCGAGCAGCGCGAGCCTCGGCGAGTCGCTGAAGCTTTACACTTATCAGACCGTCTATGCGGGCGGCGTCAATGCTTTGATCGCGGTGGGCACCGCCGTCGTGGTGTTTATCGGCGCCCGGCACGTCATCAACGGGACACTAACCATCGGCGCGCTGGTGGTCTTCACGACCTATCTCGCCTCGCTCTACCTGCCGGTCAATCAGATTTTTCAAACCTACAGCCTGGTGCAGACCGCGCAGGCCGGACTACGCCGCTGCCTCGAACTGCTCGAGCTCGAGCCGGAGATTAAAGATCGTCCCGGCGCGACGGCCATCGGCCGCGTGCGCGGCGAAGTCGTCTTCGAGGACGTGGTCTTCGGCTACGATCCGGCCAATCCGGTGTTGAAGGGCATCAGCTTTACCGCCAGCGCGGGACAATCGATTGCTATCGTGGGGCCGAGCGGCGCCGGCAAGACCACCATGGCGAGTCTGCTGATGCGCTTTTACGAGCCGCAGAGCGGCGTGATCCGCATCGACGGCCGCGACACGCGCGAAGTCACCTTGCGCTCGCTGCGCAGCAATATCGCGATGGTGCTGCAGCCGCCGATGGTGCTGGCCACCACGGTCCGCGCCAATCTCGCGCTCGGGCGACCCAACGCGACTGAACGCGAGTTGCAGCATGCGGCGCAGGCTGCACGCCTCGAAGCGCTGCTCGCAAAACTGCCCAACGGTCTCGACGAAATGATCGGCGCCGGCGGCCATAGTCTCTCCGAGGGCGAAGCGCAGCGCGTGACGATTGCGCGCGCGCTGCTCAAGGATGCACCGATCCTGATCATGGACGAGCCGACCAGCGCGCTCGACGCCGAGACTGAAAGCCTCGTGATGGCGGCTGTGCGCGAGGTCATGCGCGACCGCACGACGCTCGTCATCGCCCATCGCCTCTCGACGATCCAGAGCGCCGATCTTATTTTGGTCCTGCGCGACGGGCTGATTGTCGAGCAGGGCACCTTCAACGAACTGCTTTCGTGTCGCGGCTTCTTCAGTTACCTCTACAACCTGCAGGCTTGGAACCGGGAGGCCGTCGGCGGATGAACCGCTTGACGGTCGGGCCCGATGCGGCGGGAGGGCGTGCCGGAAATGCGCGCAACCTGTCGCGAGCAGAGCGCGGGGGCTTTGGCAAGCTGAGCTGATGGCCGTTAAAGGGTAAACAATGAGACGCGCGGACGCATTTTTTTCCAAGGGGCATTGGATGCTGACGATCGGCGTGATCGGCGGAATCGGTTCGGGCAAAACCACCGTCACGAAAATCCTCGCCGAGCTCGGCGCGCCGATTATCGACGCCGACAAGGTCGGCCACGCCATCTACCTGCCCGATGGGCCGGCGTATCCGGAAATGATCGCCGCCTTCGGCAAGGGCATTCTCGCCGAGGACGGGACGATCGATCGCAAGAAACTGGGGCCGATCGTCTTCGGCGATCCGGCGGCGCTGAAACGGCTTAACGCGATCGTGCATCCGAAGATGTTCGAGCGGATGCAACAGATGGTCGCCGACCTGCGCGCCGCCGGCGAACGCAAACCGATCGTGATCGAAGCGGCCATCCTGATCGAGGCCAACTGGCAGCCGCTGTTCGACGAAATCTGGCTGGTCGTCGCGCCGAAGGATCGCGTGATCGAGCGCGTCGAACTCGAACGCGGTCTCAAACCCGAACAGACCGAAGCGCGCATCCGCGCGCAGCTCTCAGATGACGAGCGCCGCAAGCACGCTACCGAAGTAATCGTCAACGACGGCACCATCGCCGAGCTGCGCGGCAAAGTCACGCGCCTATGGGAAGCGGCGCTCAGCCGCGCCGCCTGAGCGCTTAGCGGAATGCGGGAGCGATCTCCTGCGCCAGCATCCGCAGATTCGCGTCGTACTCTTCCTGGCGGCAAACGAGGCTTACCATGACCGTCCGCGCACCCGCATCGACGTATTCCCTGAGGCGTTTGCGACAATCGTCGGGATTGCCATAGAGCGTGTAGCGGCCGGCGATCTTCGAAAAGTCCTGCGCGTAGGTGCCTCCAAGCGCCTTGGCGGCCTGCTCGCGCGCCTTATCGCGATCGGGATGGACCACGGCGAAGATGAACAGTCCGGGGCGGAACGAGCTCATGTCGCGGCCCGCTTCCTTGCCGAACTGCATGATCTTCTCGACGCTCTCGTGCAGCATCTCAGGCGTGTACATATACGGCAGCCAGCCCTGAGCGTAGAGCGCCGCCCGCCGCATCGCCGACTCCTTGCGTCCCGCGACCCAGATCGGCGGATGGGGTTTCTGCACCGGACTCGGATCCAGGGTCACGCCGGAAAATTTCGTGTAACGTCCGTCGAAAGCGACGTTCTTGCCGGTCCAGAGCTTCGTGATCACTTCGAGCGCCTCGTTCGAGCGCGAACCGCGCTGCTTGACCGGCACTCCGCAGGCTTCGAACTCCTTGGGAAACTCGCCGCCGACGCCGATGCCCATGTGATAGCGGCCGTCAGACGCAACGTCGAGCACCGCGGTCATTTTCGCCAGCACCATCGGCGTATAGAGCGGCAGCAGAACGACGGTGCTCATCAATTTGATCTTTTTCGTGGCGCCGGCCGCGACCGACAGATTGATCAACGAATTCGGCACCGCGCCATGAAACATCATATGTTCGCCCGACCCCAGATAATCAAAGCCGAGGGCTTCGGCCTTCTGCGCGAACTCCGGAATCCCTTTCACCGACGGCATCGCGACGCCGAACTCAACTGCTGCCATCACGCTCACCTCCGACCTGAACTTGCAGGCGATGTAGCATATCGAGACGGCGCGTTGAAATCGGCGCGGCTGGCTCCCTAAGCGATCGCGCTGTATAAGGAGTGGTCGAGATGGCCCGCGGCCATCGCGGCTTGAAACCCGAGGAGCAGGCATGAAGATCTACAATTCGCCGATGGCGCCGAATCCGCGGCGCGTGCGCGTTTTTCTCGCCGAAAAGGGCCTTCAGGTGCCCTACGAAGACGTCGATATCGGCAAGGCGGTTAATCGGCAGGCGGAGTTCCTGAAGAAGAACCCGCTCGCGGGCGTGC
Organism: Pseudomonadota bacterium; assembly: GCA_021325355.1. GTDB lineage: Bacteria > Desulfobacterota > Binatia > Binatales > Binataceae > JAJPHI01. The sequence goes on along the minus strand of JAJPHI010000023.1, from coordinate 91,051 downwards.
CGGTGCTCGAACTCGACGACGGCACCTGTATCGCCGAAAGCGTCGCAATTTGCCGCTACTTCGAGATGCTCCAGCCGGAGCCGCCCCTGATGGGGATCGACGCCAGGGACTGCGCGATTGTCGAAATGTGGAATCGGCGGATGGAACTGGCGCTGCTGCTGCCGATTGCCGATTCCTTTCGCCAGCGCCACGATTTCTTCAAGGGACGCATTCGGCAGTGTCCGGATTACGCCGAAGTGCAGAAGCTCAACGCACTCGATTCGCTCGCTTGGCTCGACCGCGAACTGGCCAATCGGCCATATATCGCGGGCGACCGTTTCACGATCGCCGACATAACGGCGCTGATCGCAATCGACTTCGGTCGTATCTCGAAAATTGGCATTCAGCCCGAGCAGAAGCACCTTGCGCGCTGGCATGCGGAGGTCGCGGCGCGACCGAGCGCCAAGGCCTGAGCGACGAGGCCTCTTGCCCGGCCGGTACCTGCGGATTTGATGGGAGGATCTCTATGAACCTGTACGGCGCGATGATGTTTCCGACCGACTATGCCATCCAGCCGGTCGAACTGGCGAAAGCGGTGGAAGAACGCGGGCTCGACTCGTTGTTCTTCCCGGAGCATACGCATATCCCGACCAGTCGGCGTTCACCGTGGCCCGGCGGCGGTGAGCTGCCGATGGAATATTCGCATACCCACGATCTGTTCGTCGCCATGACGGCGGCGGCGGTGGCGACGAAACGAATCAAAATCGGCTCGGGCATCTGCCTCGTCATCGAGCGCGACCCGATCGTGCTGGCGAAGGAAGTCGCCTCGCTCGACGTAGTCTCGGGAGGGCGCCTGATTTTCGGCATCGGCGGCGGCTGGAACGCCGAGGAGATGGAAAATCACGGCACCAACTTCAAGCGTCGATGGGCGCTGTTGCGCGAGCGCGTCCTTGCGATGAAAGCCATCTGGAAGGGCGAAAAGGCCGAGTTCCACGGTGAGTTCGTCAACTTCGATCCGATCTGGAGCTGGCCGAAGCCGGTGCAGCCCGGCGGTCCGAAGATCCTGCTGGGCTCCGAGGCGAGCAAGGCGATCGACCGGGTGGTTGAGTACTGCGACGGCTGGATGCCCATCAATCGCGGCGGCGACGGGGCCAAGCTCAAGGCCGGAATCGATCAACTGCGCGAGAAGGCCAAGCAAGCGGGGCGCCGCTTCGAAGATTTTCACCTGGGCATCTTCGGCGTGCCGCCCAAGGAAGACGCCGCCCGGCGGTTCCAGGAGATGGGCTTTTCCCATCTGATTTTCGGCCTGCCGCCGGCGAAGGCCGATAAGGTCCTGCCGATGCTCGATACCTACGCCGCGCTGGCGGAGAAGCTGCGCAAGGGCTGAGCACCTCCGCCAATTCGCTCACCCGCTAGACTGCGGTAGGGCTTTGCGCCCTGCCCTGGTCTAGCGGTAGCGGCGGAAGAATCGCCGCAGGTCGTCGACCAACTGTTGCGGCTCTTCGCTCGGCGCGAAATGGCCACCGGCGCTCATCGGCGTCCAATGCTGCAGGTTGAAGTAGCGCTCGGCCCAGCGGCGCGGCGGAATCAAAAGCTCGCGCGGAAAGACGCCGATCGCCGTCGGCGCTTCGACCACCGGAGTCCGCGCGTGTGACGGCTGCCAGGGATGCTTGCGAGCTTCGTAATAGTAGCGGACCGACGTCACGAAGCATTCGCTGACCCAATACAGCATGATGTGCGTCAGTAGATCGTCCTTGCTGTAGCGCCGCTCAATATCGCCGTCGCAATCGCTCCAGGCGCGGCGCCGCTCGAGGATCCAGGCCAGCAGCGCAACCGGCGAATCGTGCATGCCGTAGGCGAGCGTCTGCGGATCGCGCGTCTGCACGGCGACGTGACTGATAATCCCCGGCCGTGCCGCGCGCGTTCGCGCCAAGGCCGCCTGCTCATCCGCGCCGTAATCGGCTTCCTTGAGGCCGCCGCCGCTGAAAAAATCCATCGGAATCGCAAGAGTAAGATAGATGCCGATCAGGTGCTGCGGATACTTGTGGCCGAGTTGCTGGGTGATGAACGCGCCCCAATCGCCGCCTTCGGCGGCGAAGCGCGAGTAGCCGAGAACGTCGCGCATCAGCGCAACCCATAGGTCCGCGGTCCGCCACCAGTTGATCCCGGGCGTCGTCAGCGGCGTCGAAAAACAGAACCCCGGCAGCGAGGGAACCACGACGTCGAACGCGTCGGCAGGATCGCCGCCGAAGGCCGCCGGATCAGCCAGCGGACGAATAACCTTCGCCAAATCCCAGAACGTCCACGGCCATCCGTGCGACAGGATCAAAGGGATCGGCCGCGGCCCCTTGCCGGGCTCATGGATGAAGTGGATCGGCACGCCGGCGATGGTCGTGCGATAGTGGGCAAAGCGATTTATCTCGGCTTCGTGGCGCCGCCAGTCATACCCGTCGCGCCAGTAGTTGACCACTTCCTCGAGGTACCGGCGATTGGTGCCGTACGCCCAGTCGTCGTTGGCGAAGTCGAGCGGATAACGGACGCGGCCGAGACGTTCGCGCAGATCGTCCAGCACGCGGTCGGGAACAGCGATCGTGAAGGATTCCTTGTTCATTACGGGCTCCGGGCAGTTTGCGGATGAAGTGCAAGATTGCGCCGTCACCGGTCCAACGCAAGCGAATCGCCACCGCGCGCGTCAGCCGGCGTCACCCAGCGTCCGTGCCGCCTTCTCTGCGCGGGTGCGAAGCTGCGGCGCGGCGAGGCGATCGCAGGTATCGGCGAAGGCTGATGTCGGGCCGCGCCATCTGAGGCTCGCGATATCATCGAACAACGGCACCTCAGCGCGCAGTGTCGCGAGGCGCTTGAACAAGAGCGCCAGCCGGCGATGCTCGCCGAGAACTTCCGGCGGAAAACGCTCGAGCGGGCCATACCGCGCAAGCATCCGCGCCGCGCCCTTCGCACCGATCCCGCGAATACCGGGATAGCCGTCAGCCTTGTCACCCGCCAGCGCGAGAAAATCGGGAATCAACTCCGGTCCAACCCCGAACTTCGCGCGGACCGCGTCCGCGTTGCGAATCGCATTGGTACGCCGGTCAACCTGCACGACGCGGTCGCCGCGCACACATTGCGCGAGGTCCTTGTCCGGCGTCCAGATGCAGACCTGCTCGACCCGAGGGTCGGCTGCGGCGAGCGCCGCAGCCGCCGCCAGCGCGTCGTCGGCCTCGAGCTCGACCATCGGCCAGACCGTCACTCCCATCGCTGCCAAAGCCTCTTCCAGCGGTTCGAACTGCGCGCGGAGCTCCGGCTCGATCCCGTCACCGGTCTTGTAGCCGGGCCAGAGATCGTTGCGAAAAGATTCGACTACATGGTCGGTGGCAACGCCCAGATGGGTCGCGCCATGCTCGATCATCTCGAGCAGCGTGCCGAGCACACCCGCCACCGCACCGAAGGGTCTACCGGCGGCGAAACGTCGCAAACCGTAGTAGTGCCGAAACAGCTCGTAGGTGCCGTCGATCAGGTGAACAATCAAGCCCGCAGAGCTCGGGGTATCCCGGATCGCTTTTACCAGCGCCGCACCCGTCCGGTATCCATGTGGACGAATTGCGAACGCGGATAGTAGCCGACACCGCCGGCGCCGAGCGCGAGCGCGGCCAATTGCAGATGGCGCAGCTCCACCCCGGGAATATGAATATCGGCAGCCTTGCCTTCGATATGCATGCTGTGCCGCGCCACCCCTTCGGTGCGCGCCGCCAGCCATAGATTGGTCTGCCAGGTGCGATAGCCCGAAATGAGATCGATCGGCCGCGCCGAGCCGACCATCCGCCGCACGTGATAGAGCGCGTCGAGCAGGCGAGGATCGATCGCTTTGACCTCGTTCGCGCGGTAGTCGCGGAAGAAATAGTTGATTTCGTTCAGCGCATCCGGCAGGTAACGGCCATCGTCAAAATAGACCGTGCGCAGACGCTCGTCGGTATGGATGTTGTAAAACGCTAACTCGCGAAAGCGGGGATGACGGATAACGTAAGCCGCGGGAAGGAACGGGGTGTCTTCGCCGAATCCGCGGTCGCCGTCTGTCCGAAGCCAGTCGGCGGCGAAGACGCTCATCGGCAAGGTCGCGCACGCCGCCGCGCCGACCGCGACTTTAATAAAGCGGCGGCGATTCACCACGGCGTCGCATGATCGTTTGTCTCGCGGGTTCCCCGAATCCATCCGCGTGCCTCCCTGCTCAACCGCCCGGCCCCGAACGAAGTCAAGCACATTTGTATGGGCAAGGGAACCGCGTCCCCATCGCAGTCGCCCGCGGCGTCGACGCGCGTCCGGTGGGAGCCTAGTCGAAATGCAGCTCGATTGATTCCAGGTATTCGCGCAACGCCGCGATAAGCTCGCTGACTTCGCCGCGATCGGCGCGCATGGCCGCCTGCTCGAGGGCCCCGCCCAACTGGGTAATCCGCTCGAACCCGTAGCCGCTGCCCTCGCCTTTCAGGCGATGGCCGATTTCGCGTAGCGTGCCGAAATCGCCGCACTTCGCGGCCTCAATCAGCATCGCCAGGTCGTCGCGCTTGTTCGCCAGAAAACCCGGAATCAGATCCGCCAGATCCGGATCGATATGAACTTGAATCGGCAGTCGCGTCTCTCCCTAACTGAGTCTCGGAACCAATCACTCCGGCAAGGGAGCAAAAACAATTCCACGACAACGCGGAGTTAAAGTTTAACGCTGCGTATCATGAATCACCAGAACATATCTTTTGCTTGATGCGCAGGCGACAGTGACCCATTTTGAGGCACCTCCGGCGTATCAACGATTCAGACTTGCGCCAGTGCCGCGCCCAGATCGTCCACCAAATCCTCCGGCGCTTCGAGTCCCACCGCCAGCCGCACGAGGCCGTCGGCAATCCCGGCGCGCGCGCGGGCAGCCGCGCTCATCCCGGAATGCGACGTCGTCGCCGGCCGCGTGATCAGGCTCTCGACGCCGCCGAGGCTCGGTGCCGAGATGGGCAGCCGCATGGTGCGGATCAGAGTGTCGGCCGCCGCCACGCCGCCCTTCAGCTCGAAACTCAGAACCCCACCGCAACCGTCGAACAATTCACGCGCGCGCGCATAGTCAGGATGGGTTTCGAGTCCCGGGTAGTTGACCGCGGCGATTTTCGGATGGGCAGCGAGAAAGCGGGCAATCCTGAGCGCGCTCTCATTCTGATGCCGTACTCTCAGCGCCAGGGTTTTAAGCCCGCGATGCAGTAGGAAACAGGCGTGTGGGTCGAGCGACCCGCCGAGATGAGCCATCGTGCGATTGATCCGGCTGATAAGCTCGCGCCGCCCGATCACGGCTCCGGCGACGATATCCGAATGTCCATTCAGATACTTCGTGCCGCTGTGAATCGACAGATCAAACCCAAGTGTCGCCGGACGGAAATTGATCGGGCTCGTGAAGGTATTGTCGATAATCGCCGACAATCCGTGCGCCCGGGCGAAGCGGATGCCGGCCTTGAGGTCGGCGACGCGGTTCAGCGGATTGGAGATCGATTCAAAATAGACGGCGCGCGTGGTCGACCGCAGTGCCGCCGGCCAGCTCGCCGGCGCGTTGCCGTCAACCAGCGTGTACTCGATACCCAGCCGCGGAAATTCGGTCGTCAGCAGATCGTGCGTGCCGCCATAGAGGCAATCCTGCAAAATCAGATGATCGCCACTGCCGAGAAGCGTCAGCAGCGTCGCCGACACCGCCGCCATCCCGCTGGCGGTCACGAGCGCATCCTCGGCGGCCTCGACCGCCGCCAGCTTTCGATGCAGCGCGACGTGGTTCGGGGTGTTGTTGAGCCGGATGTAGCGCAGCGCGTGGTAATCGCTCTCGCCCCGGTACTCGTAGGTCGACGATTGAAAAATCGGCATCGAGACGGCGCCCTCGATCCGCGGCGTCGGCTCGCCCGCATGAATCAACCGGGTATCGATGCGCATTTTCGAATCGTCCATCAGGCGCCTCTCCCTCACGATAACACAGCGCGATGCGGGTGTATCGCCGCTTCCCGATGAGGCTGATAAATTGTCCCTGCATAGCCGGTTACCGCCGATGCGCCTGAGTGAACTCGACTATGAACTGCCGCCGAAACTGATCGCGGACGCGCCGATCGCGCCGCGCGATCAGGCGCGGATGATGGTGCTCGACCGCGCCACCGGCGCCATCGAGCATTCGCGGTTTTACAAACTGCCGCGGGTCCTGCGCGCCGGGGATTTGCTGGTCATGAACAACACCCGGGTGATTCCCGCGCGGCTTACCGCGCGCAAGGAATCGGGCGGCGAGGTCGAGCTGCTGATGGTTCGTCCGGCGGAATCACCGCCAGGGGCCTGGCAGGCGATGGTTCGCCGGGGTCCCCTGCGCGAGGGCGCGTGTCTGACCCTCAAGGACGGCCGCGTGCTGCGCGTGGCCGGTCACGAGCGCAACGGCCGTCCCCTGCTGATTGCCGCTGACGGCTCGCCGCTCGAGCAGGTTATTCGCGAATGCGGAACGCTCGCCCTGCCGCATTATATTCATCGGCCGGTAAGCGCCGACGACAGCGCCGATTACCAGACGATCTATGCCGAACCGGAGGGTGCCGTTGCCGCTCCGACGGCCGGACTGCACTTCACCGAGCAATTATTCCAGACGCTGGCCGAGGCCGGCATCCATCGCACCTTCCTGACCCTGCACATCGGACCGGACACTTTTGCGCCCGTGCGCACGCCCGAGATCGAGGGCCACACGATGGAGGCCGAATGGTTCACCATACCGCCGGCCGCAATTGCTGAAATCGAGCTGGCGCAACGCGTCGGCGGCCGGGTCATCGCCGTCGGCACCAGCACCACACGCGCGCTCGAATCCTGGGCCATCACCGGCGACCCGCAAGGCTATACCGGTCTCTTCATCGTTCCCGGTTTCCGCTTCAAGCTGATCCACGGCATGATCACCAACTTTCACATGCCGCGCAGCACCGTGCTGGCGATGGTGATGGCGTTGGCGGGACGCGAAAATCTGCTCGCGGCGTATGCCGCCGCCGTCCGCCATCGTTACCGCTTCCTCAGCTACGGCGACGCGATGCTGGTAATATGACGCGGTTTTTTCGAGAGCATCCGTGCCGCCCGTAAGCATCCGGATCGAGGCGACCGACGGTGACGCCCGCGTCGGCCGTCTGCTCACGCCCCACGGCGTGGTGCCGACGCCGCTGTTTATGCCGGTCGGCACGTATGGCGCGGTCAAGGCGATGGCGCCCGATGAATTGTCGGGGATGGGTTATCGGATGGTGCTGGCGAACGCCTATCATCTGGCGCTGCGGCCAGGCGCCCGGCTGATCGAAGAGCTCGGCGGGCTCGCCCGGTTTATGGGGTTTGACGGCGCGGTCCTGACCGACTCCGGCGGCTTCCAGGCGATGAGCCTCGCCCGGCTCAACTCCATCACCGACGACGGCATCCGCTTTCGTTCCCATCTTGACGGCTCGCCGCTGATGCTGACGCCGGAAGGCGCCGTCGAGATTCAACAGCAGCTTGGCTCCGACGTCATGATGGCGCTCGACGATTGCACGCCGTATCCGGCGGATCACGGGCGCGCTCGCGCCTCGCTCGAATTGACCGCACGATGGGCCGAGCGCTGCCTGCGCGCCCGTCAGAACACTGATCAGGCGTTGTTCGGCATCGTTCAGGGCAGCGTTTATGCGGACTTGCGCCGACTGAGCGCCAGCCAGATAACCGGACTCGACTTTGACGGCTTCGCCACCGGCGGACTTTCGGTCGGTGAACCCAAAGCGGCGATGCGCGAAATGGCCGCGCTTACCGTCTCGATGCTGCCCGCTTCGAAACCGCGCTACCTGATGGGCGTGGGCACTCCGGCGGATCTGATCGCGGCGATCGGGATGGGCTACGACATGTTCGATTGCGTGCTGCCGACGCGCAACGCGCGCAACGGCACGGCCTTTACCAGCGCCGGGCGCGTGTCGATCAAGCAGGCCGTCCATGCGCGTGATGAACGGCCGCTCGACGAGCGCTGCGACTGCCGTCCGTGCACGAGTTTTTCGCGCGCCTATCTCCGCCATCTTTACCATGCGGGTGAGATTCTGGCGGCGCGCGCGCTGACTGAGCATAATCTCTATTACTACAGCCGCTTGATGCGCGAGGCGCGGGCTGCTATCGCATCTCGAACCTATCGGGCCTTCGCCGCGCATGCCCTGGAGCTGATGGCGAGCGGTCGCGAAGAGCAAGGGGACCATGTTTGAAGGGATCGCATATGCACAAGCTGCGGCGGCCGCCGGCTCGCCCCAGGGACTGTTCGATCAGATCATCACGAGCCCGGTCCTGCCGATCGCCTTCATCTTCGTCGTGATGTATTTCCTGCTGCTGCGGCCGCAGACCAAGAAAGCCAACGAGCATCAGAAGATGCTCGCGGCGCTCAAGCGCAACGATGAAGTGGTAACGACCGGCGGTCTGATCGGCCGGATCCACGAGCTCGGCGACAAGCTGGTCACGCTGGAAATTGCGCCGAACGTGCGCGTGCGCGTCGAGCGCTCGCAGATAGCCTCGCTGTCCGGCTACGGCAAGCCCTCCAAACAGAGCAGTTAATCCCTTAATACCCATCTGGCAATGCAAGACACGGCGACTCAGAATCCCATAACCATTGTCATTCTGCTGGCGATTGCGGTCGCCTTCCTGTGGCTGCACTTCACCAACGGCAGCGGACGCCTGCGCCTCGGTCTGGCCGCGCTCCTGGTCGTGGCCAGTATCGTGCTGCTGCTGCCGACCTTTCGACCGGCACTACCTGACTGGCTGAACCCGCTCGACACGCTGCCCAAAATCCAGCTCGGTCTCGATCTTCAGGGCGGCACCCATCTCCTGCTCGAAGTCGAACTCGACGAGGCGGTCAAAGCGGCCCTGCGGCGGCACGGCGACGATATCAAGCGCGAGATGCAGAATAACAAGCTCGGCGTCCCGACGATCACAACCACCGATAACGACGCCCTGCGGATCCAGTTGCCGAACCCCGACGAACGCGAAGCCTTCATGGACCTGATGGCAAAGGCGGCGCCTGACCTCACTTTCACCCCTGCCGACAATGGCGGCGGCGTGGTTTACACCGCGGCATTCAAGGATCCCGTGCTGATTCAGACCCGCGCGCTCGCGATGGATCAGGCGCTCGAGACGATCCGCAACCGTATCGACCAGCTCGGCGTCCGCGAGACCACGGTCGAACGCGAGGGCGACAATGATATCCTGGTCCAGTTGCCCGGCATTCAGGACCCCGAACAGGCCAAGGAGCTGATCGGGAAAACCGCCGTCCTCGAGTTCAAGCTGATTGATGACAAACACAGTCTCAGCGATGCCGAGACCAACGGCGCGCCGCCGGGTGACGAGCTGCTCGACGGACAGCCCCAGCCAGGCGGGGCGCCGCGCTATCTGGTCGAGTCGCCGGTGCTGATGACCGGCGACGTCGTGGTCGATGCCGAGGTGCGACCGGGCGCGCAAGGCCTCGGACCTTACGTCCTGGTAACCCTGAACAGCACCGGCGCGCGCATCTTCGGCGAAATCACGGCAGCCAATGTCGGACGCCGCCTGGCGATCATTCTCGACAATACGGTCTATTCCGATCCGGTGATCAAGGAGCCGATCCCCGGCGGCGACGTCCAAATCACTGGCAACTTCACCTTCGACGAAGCCCATCAACTCGCGATCGTTTTGCGTTCGGGCGCTCTGCCGGCCCCGGTCAAAATAATCGAAGAGCGCACCGTCGGACCTTCGCTCGGCCGCGACTCGATTCGCCAGGGCGAGCTATCGTTCGTTGTCGGCGCAGTGGCGGTGCTCGGGTTTATGGCGATCTACTACAGCGGCGCGGGCCTGCTTGCGGATTTCGGACTCGCCCTCAACATCCTGCTGCTGCTCTGCGTGATGGCGGCGATGCAGGCGACGCTGACCCTGCCCGGTATCGCCGGCATCGTGCTGACACTCGGCATGTCGGTCGATGCGAACGTGCTGGTCAATGAACGGATGCGCGAGGAACTCCGCGCCGGCAAATCGGCTCGCGAAGCGGTGCGCACCGCCTACGAGCGCGCCTGGTCGGCGATTCGCGATTCCAACATCTCGACCTTTGTCGCCGGCCTTATCCTGTTCCAGTTCGGCACCGGTCCGGTGAAGGGTTTTGCGGTCACCCTGTGCGTCGGTGTGCTGACCGGCGTGTTCTCCTGTTTCGTCGTCACGCGTGCGTGGTACGACTGGAAGATTGGGATGCGTAAGCTCACCGCAGTTAGCGTTTAGCAATCTCTGCCAATCAAACCGTATCGAGCTGCTCCTGATGCACGAAATTGCTGAAGAGGCGTGGCGGTCGCCTTATGGATTTGCCAGAATGCATCGGCGAAGCGACCGTTATCAGTACTTCGACGGCGTCGCGACCGCTATGCCTGACAAGGACGATATCTTTCTGAATTCCCGTGAGGTCGCGTTTCTGCTGGACCTCAGCCCGGATACGGTTAATGAGCTGGCAAGACGCAATCTTTTGCCGGCTTTCAAAAAGGGACGGCAGTGGCGTTTTCGCAAGCGCGATATCGCCTCGTTCAAGCGCCATCTTCGCGGCGTCAATGCGGCAGCCTGAGTGGTAGAGGTGGCGGGGTAATTGCTCGACAAACTGAATTCGGCCGTCACTTACGGCCTATCGACCTCCAGGAGCAAGTGATGGCTGAACCGCACGAAAGTCGGGTCTATTCCGATTTCGCCCACCTTTATGATTCGGTCTTCGGGCGCGCGTTCGTCGACCACGAGCACGAGGTTATCGAAAGCCTGTCGTTTCGACCGGGTCAGCGGGTCCTTGAGGTTGGCGTCGGCACCGGTATCTCGCTCGATGCCTATCCGCCGTACGTCCACGTCGTGGGGATCGATCCTTCAGCCGATATGCTCGCGCAGGCGCGGGAGAAAGTGCTCGAAAACGACTGGAAGCATGTCGAGGTCAGAAGCGGGGACGCGCTCAAGCTCGATTTCCCCGATTCGAGCTTCGACTGGGTCACCAGCTTTCACGTTATGACGGTGGTGCCGGACCCGGTCCGCATGATGGACGAGATGGTGCGCGTATGTAAGCCGGGCGGCGGCGTCGCGCTGATCAGCCATTTCGCCAGTGAAAAGCCCTGGCTCTATGTCCTCGGCAGGGCGGTGACGCCGCTGACCAAGCGCCTCGGCTGGACGACCAGTCTTCGCTGGAAAGATGTCCTCAACGGCCAGCGGATCAAGGTCGAACGTTTCGAACGCTTCTCGCCATGGTCGGTCCATTTCGTGGTGGTGGCCCGCAAGGAGTCCTGAAAGGTCGCCGATGCCAAAATTGCCGTCCCGCTTGCCGACCACTCAGAATGTTCGCCGCTTCCGTTAGCCGCCCGCCGCGAGTGCTTCTCGCCCTCACGCTGAGCGCTTTAGGCGCGACAGCGCTCTGCCGCTCATCAGTTGCCAACGCCTATCAGGCCACGACCGTTGCGAATCCCGGAAAAATCGTCGGCACGATCACCTACGCCGGCACCCCGCCCAAGCCGCTACCGCTCGAAGTGAGCAAGGATCGCGACGTCTGCGGCGCCCATCCGCTTTTTGACCAGTCGTTGATCGTTGGCAAAAACGGCGGTATCGCCAATGCCGTAGTCAGCCTGCCGGATATCGCGAAGGGCAAACCGCTCGCGCTTAAGCCGGTCACGTTCGATCAAAAAGGATGCGAATACATTCCGCACGTAGCCGCCTTTCCCGCCGGCGACGAGGTCGATGTCATCAATTCGGACAATATCCTGCACAATATCCATAGCGAATCGACCCTCAATCCAGTGATCGATGTGGCGCAGCCCGGCTTCAAGAAAGTGATCAAGCTCAAGGTTGAAAAACCCGAAGTGATCAAAATCGGCTGCGACGCGCACAACTGGATGGAAGGATGGTGGTACGTCACCGCGAATCCTTATTATGCGGTCTCGGGCGCCGACGGCCATTATGAGGTCAGCGACGTGCCGCCCGGCACCTATCAGATCGAAGTATGGCAGGAAAAGCTCGGCACACGGACGCGCCGCGTAACCGTCGCGCCCGGCCAGACCGTCACGGTGGATTTCACGATGGCGCCCGCGTCCAGGTAGGATTGCTCTGATGATCAAGCGCTTCGATAGTGTCGATGTGGCAACGGCGGACCTCGCCGACGCGAGCCGAATCTATCGGCAGAACTTCGGTCTAAGCATTCGTACAGAGGGCGACGAGGCGACGATCGCGATCGGCGACGGTTTGATTCGGCTGCGCTCGGGCGCGGCCGTTAGCGATCTGATCGCAGCGAGCGGCGAAGGCCTGGCCGCGGTATGGCTCGAAGCGGAAGATGTCGAAGCGGCGAGCGCGGCACTGCGTCAGGCGGGCGCGAAAGTTGCGCCGATCCGGATTGAAAACGGCCGCCGCGTCGTGGCCGTCGATCCGCAATCAGCCAACTGCGTGCCGCTCTATATTTTCGATCGTCGCGGCTGAGCCGCTTCCCTAGCGGGCGCCGACGAAGCGTCGGCGGCGCGATGCGACGCACTGGCGTACAATTCGCGCACCGCGCTCTCCAGACGCTGGGTCAGCTCCGCGCGATCGCTGCCGCGCAGACCTTCGACGCCGATCGGCGCGCCGAGCACGATCCGGATACGGCGCCCCGGGACGACAAATCTGGCGCCGCGCGGCATCAGCGCGCCGCTCCCGATTATCGCCATCGGCACGCACGGACTCCGGGTCGCCAGCGCGAGCCACGCCGCTCCTTCATTGAATTCGTGCACCAGGTCGTCATTGTAGCGGTGGCCCTCGGCGAAGACGCAGAGGCAGTAGCCGGCGCGCATTGTCGCGATCGCATGGCGCACGGCGCGTCCGCCGCTCTGGCGATCAATCACGATATTGCCCGACCGCGCCATCGCATAGCCGAACACCGGCGCCTTCATGATTTCGCGCTTGGCCAGGAAGCGGGTCTCGCGCGGTATCCATCGCAGCACCGCGAGGATATCGAGCAGACTCTTGTGGTTGGAGACCAGGATGAAGGTGTCGAGGCCGGCGAGATGCTCCAACCCTTCGATCTCGGCCGTAATGCCGCAGGTTAGAAAGATCAACCGGCACCACAGGCGCATAATCGGCGTCACCAGGTGACCGTCGTTGAAGCGCGCAAACGCCGCCGCCGGTATCACCAGAATTATCGTGTAGAGAACCGAAAGCAGCGTCGCGGCAACGCCCCACGCTCGGGCAAGCAGGCCCGCCGGCGCACGGGAACTCGGATCGACTGGCATCATTGCCGGCCAAACCCCGTCACAGGCGGGATCGTCTGAAAGCCACCGTCACGCTCCAGCCGTTTCTGTAGCATCGCATTAACTCTGCGGACGTGTTCGCGCGGATGCGCGTAACCCATATCGGCGCAGTACGCGGCGAGAAAGCGCAAGCGATCGCGCGCATTGAGATACGGCAATTTGAATCGGCCCAACTGCACCAGATTACGCAATTGCGGCCGGCGGCCGGCGCCGAAGAAGCGATGGCGAGTGCGCTCGTGGTCAAGAAAGATGAAGCGCGGCGGTTCTCCGGCGACGACAAAGATATTGAATGGCGTCAGGTCGCCGTGAACAAAACCGGCGCGATGGAGCCGGCTGACCTCGCGACCAAGGGCGCGCATCAGCGCCCATTTCTGCTGCGGCGAGCGAGCGGCTTCGGCCAAAGTCCGCAGCGGCCCGTTGCCGGGAGCGCGCGGAGTCACGATCAACTCGCGCCGCGTCGCGAGCTCGCGTCCGCAGATCCAGGCCGATGGCGCGCCGAGACCCACCTCCTGCAGCCGCTGCGCGATCCGCGCCGCATGCATCGCGGGTCCGCTTCGGAAGATTCTCCGGATGCGCCTGAAGCCGGCCGGGGCGTCGATCGCTTTGACGTACAGGCTGAAGCGCGATCCGCGCGCGGAGAAGCGCACATTGAAGGTGGTCGCGTGACGTGATCTTCGTAGCGGCGCCACCTCATGTCCGCGCGCCGCACGTACTACCAGATGCAGCAGTTCGTCGCGCAAACCCTCAACCTCAGGCGGCAGCGTGAGCCGCAGCAGCCAACCATCATGGAGGCGGGATTGAGCGAGGATCACCGCCCGCCTCCGACCGCCGACAGGCGAGCGTTCGCATCTTCCTCGGTTCGCGCGATCCGGCTCATATGGGCCCGTCTGACGGCTGCGGCCACGCTTGCCGGATCGATCCGTCGCATGCATTCGCGTCCGACTGGACAGCGGCGCAAATAACACGGCGAGCAGCCGATCGCGCCGGTGATCGCGAAATCGGCGAAGCCCCAGGGCGCCGACCGCTGCGCGGCTGTCGCGCCCCATAGCGAGACCACCGGACATCCGACGGCCGCCGCGATATGCATCGGCCCGCAATCCGGCGCGAAGGCCGCCGCGCAGGCGCGGAAAAGCGCGGGCAGCTCGTCGAGCCGGGTTTTACCGGTCAGATTGAGTCGCGGCAGTGTCTCGAGATGATGCTCTACCTGAGCGGCAAGCGCGCGATCGTCGGGACCGCCGATCAGAACTGGGAAAAACGCCGGCGCGCGATCGTCGGCGACGCTCAAGGAGCGCACCACCTCGGCGATTGCCTCGGGAAAATAAAGGCGACTCGCCCACGATGAACCGAGAATCACACCGAGGATTGGGCGCGGTGCCTGCTGCAAAAGCTCGGCGATTCGCTCATCGGCATCCGGACTACCGCGCAAGCCGAAAGCGATCGGACCCGACGCCAATCCGAGCAAATCGCCAAACTGCTGATACTGCATCAGCTTCAGACGCATCGCGGGCTGCGGCGGAATCTGCTCGGTCGAAAACCAGTGGTTGTATTCCTTGACGTTGGCCCGCGCGAAACCGAGGCGCCGCGGCGCCCCCGAGGCCAGGGCGACAATTCCACTCTTCAGATGGCGCTGCAGATCGATCGCAAGGTCGAACCTGCCGCGGCGAATGTGGCGCAAAAACGTCAGGAAAGAGCGCGGCGCCCGCGAGCGATCGTAAATGATCGTTTCGTCGAGCCACGGATGGCCGCGCAAGATCGGCTCGGATTTCGGTTCGACGGCCCATGCGATATACGCGCGCGGCCAGTTCTGACGCAGGCGTCCGAGCAGCGGAAGGGCGCGAACGACGTCGCCAATCGAGCCGAGCAGGACGATCAGGACGCGCGCCGGTGCGTCTGCAACCCCGCTCGATTCATCCGCCATCGAGGAATGGATCATAACGACCCCCGCGAAGCGGCAAAAGAGCCACCTTCGGCGAGGTTAAGCGCTTGCAAGCGGTTGGTTACCTGCGTTCGCGGCTCACGTCCAATCGAGCGCGCCGCGGCGCCAGGCGTAGATCAGACCGACCGCCAGCACCGCGATAAAGACCAGCGCTTCGACAAAGCCGAACATCCCGAGGTCGCGCAACGCGACTGCCCACGGATAGAGAAACACCAGCTCGACATCGAAGAGCAGGAAGAGAATTGCCGTCAGATAAAAGCGCACCGAAAAGCGGCCCCAGGCGCCACCGCTCGGTGGATTTCCGCACTCGAACGCCTCGCTCTTGACCGCGCTGTCACGACCGCGCGGGCCGAGGAGCCGATTGATCGAAACCATCGTGCCGACAACCACCGCGCTGCCGACGATCATCACGCCGATAGGAAACCAGACCGCGACTCCGGAACTCATCTTAGTGTCTTCTCACGTGAGCGTACCGCCGCAGCTCGATCCTGCCCCGGCCGTGCAACCAAAGCAATGCGCGCCGGTGACGATCGCGGCGCCGCTCAACTCGTCAAGGCTTTCGAGCGTGTCCAGCGTGACCGCCCTCCCCTGCCGACCAAGTAGTGGCAGGCTCAGCATCTGATTGAAATCGCAATCGTACAGGCCGCCATCCCATCCGACGCTTACGAGCGTCCGGCACATCAGGCCGTCGACCGTCGCCGGATTGAAGTGATTGACCAGCAACCCCATGTACTCATCGTATCGACCCTCGCGATGGAGCTGAGCGGCGAAGCGGCTGATCGGCATATTGGTGATCGTCAGCAGGCGGTCGAAGCTGATGCCGAAATCGTGCGACAAATGTTGACGATATTCGGCTTCGAGCGCGGCTTGCGGTGGCGGCAGCGAGGGGCCGACCGGATTGTACGCAAGATCGAGCCGCAGCCGCCCGGTGCCGAAACCCATCCGATTCAGCAATCGCAGCGCGTCGATGCTCTTCTCGAACACCCCGGCACCGCGCTGTTTCGTCACATTGTCGGGGCCGTAGCAGGGCAGCGAGCAGACCAGGCGAACGCCGTAATCGCGGTAAAACTCCGGCAGCCATTCCATGCCTGGCACGAACAGGACCGTAAGATTGCAGCGGACGATAACCTCCCGGTCCGCCTCGCGCGAGGCCGCAACCAGCAGGCGGAAGAACGGATTCAGCTCGGGCGCGCCGCCGGTTAAATCAACCGTGCGGACCGAACGTGACGCCTGCAGCAGGCCGATTACGCGCCGCGCCGTCGCCTCGTTCATGATTTCGCGCCGCGCCGGACCCGCGTCGACGTGACAATGATGACACGCCTGATTGCAAAGCTTGCCGACGTTTACCTGCAGGGTTTCGGGTTGTCCGCGACTCAGTTGCGGCAGACCCAAGGCGCGCAGGACCTGATCGAAACGCGGAAGCGCGGGTACCGCCTCAGTGATCGGCATGGCTCATCGTACCATCGAGAGCCGATCACCGGACAAGAGCGCGCGACTATTCGAGAGTTGCGCCGCGCGACTTCAGCCAGCGGTTGACCTCCTCGATCTGGAAGCGCCATTCGCTGCCGATGCGAAACCCTGGAAGCTCGCCGCGCTTCAGCAAACGATAGACGGTCGATCGATTGACGCGGAGATAGTTGGCCAACTCGTTTGCCGTCAGCATCGGACTTATCACCGGCGCTCTTGCCGCGGTGACCGGAGTGGATTTTTCCGACTGCGCTGGCTGGGAGACTCGTTTGGGCATAGGACGCTGGAAGCCCCCTTTGGGCTACTCGCACACGGTGCGTCAATTAGGCGCCCGGCTCTTTTGATCAATTCTAATGGGCGATGCCAATCCAAGCACTTTCAATAACGCGAGCATAGCTCAGAATAGCGAGTAGAAGCCAGCACTCGATATATCTGAGGAGGCTTGAGCCTACCACAGGGGAAGTAATGTGAAACGAGACGATCGCGAGCAGCTAATTGAGCAACCCGCGGCTCGGTCCGCGCTGGCGGCCGTAAAACTGACGCAGCGAGGCGTTATTGATGCCCAATCGCGCCATCTTGCGATAAATCGCCGGGCGCGAGATGCCGAGCAGGCGTGCGGCCTCGGCACAGTCACCGCGGGCGACGCGAAGTGAACGCTCGACTGTCTCCTTGAGCACCGCTTCGAGCGTATTGGAACGCGATGGCGCCGTCTGCAGCTCGTTTGGCGGCAAGCGCCGGGTCACCGCTGCGTGAGAGTCATCCGCCGACGACGCGATCAGCTCTGCCGGAAGGTCTGTCAGGTCGATCCGGTCACCCTCGGCGAACATGATCGATCGCTCGATAACGTGTGAAAGTTCGCGAACATTCCCCGGCCATCGATAGGCTTCGAGTGCGGCGAGCGCGCCACTCGAGATCCAGCGAATGGTACGGCCGAGACGCGCGCCGTGAACTCTGGCCAGATGGGCGGTGAGCAGCGCGATATCCTCGCGGCGTTCGCGCAGCGGCGGAATGCGAATCTGAACGACGTCGAGACGGTAATAGAGGTCGGCGCGAAACTCTCCCGCTTTAACCATCGCGCGCAGGTCACGGTTGGTCGCGGCCAGCACTCGCACATCGACTCGGTAGGTCTCGCTTGAGCCGACGGGCTGCACCTCGAGTGACTCCGTCGCCCGCAACAGTTTGGCCTGCATCGCCAGCGGCAGTTCGCCGATTTCATCGAGGAACAGGGTGCCGCCGTTGGCCTCGCGAAAGTAACCGTTATGGGCCTCGCGGGCATGGGTGAAAGCCCCTTTGACGTGGCCGAAAAGTTGTGATTCGGCGAGTCCATCGACGAGGTTCGAACAGTTGACCGCGACGAAGGGGCCATTGGGATTAGGCCCTAAAAGATGCAGCGCGCGCGTCACCAGCTCCTTACCGCTGCCCGATTCGCCGATTACCAATACCGTGCCCTTATACGGGGCGACGCGCCGGATCGCCTCGAGCATCACCTGCATCGCGCGGGCGCATCCGACGATACCACCCGGACCGGGGACGATCGCGATTGCGTCCAAAGGCACCCACTGCGATGCGTGTTCTGGGAGAGACATCTTTCCGCCTTGCGCGAGCCGCACGCCGGCAGCCGCCGTCGAGCTCGTTCGCTGCTTGCTAAGATGGCGGCTACGGCCGCTCGGCGCCGTTTAAGGAGGGAATTAGGAAACGGCCTTTCGTAACGAAACGCGATCGGCTATTGGAACGCCGGCGGACGATTGGGTATAACAGTAAGTCCGCTGAGGAGTCGGCTAATTGGCAAGCCACCTGACTCTGGATCAGGCGATTGGAGGTTCGAGTCCTCCCTCCTCAGCCAGCTATCACCGCTGGTCCCATCGTCTAGTGGTCAGGACACCGGCCTCTCACGTCGGGAACGCGGGTTCGACTCCCGCTGGGATCACCATCGCGTGCAATCCACCACTCTCCCCTGCGGAGGCGTTTTGTCGCGTTTTATCCGGAGCTTGGCATCGTGCTTGCTGATGAACCCCGATGCCCATCAGAAAACGCAGCTCGATGGCGGAGAGGGAGGGATTCGAACCCTCGGTACCCGGTAAAGAGTACGGCAGATTAGCAATCTGCTGCCTTCGACCACTCGGCCACCTCTCCCGTTGCGGGCTCCATCATGAAGCATCGACGGGGAGACGGGCAACTGTTTAGCCTTTTTCGCGGAATTTTCCGCTCGAGGTCAGGGGGATGCTGGTGCGACCAGAAGAAAATTTGCTGACCGGCGTCAATCGCCCCGGCGGCGAGCCGGTAATCGTGCGCACGATGCCGGTGACGCGACCGGATAGTTGGTTTCGGCTGGCGATCCCCTTTGCTATTGCGATTTTCCTCGGTCTCGGCCTGCTGCTCGCGCTGCGCGTGTTCGCGTTCGCCCTGGCGGTTCTGATCCTCAGTCTGACGATCGCGAGCGCGCTCGATCCGCCGGCGTTGCAACTCGCGCGGCTGGTCGGGCGGGCGGTCGCCGTGGCGGTCGTCTATCTCATCTTGATCGCCTTTCTGATCTCCACCGCCTGGTTCGTGGTGCCGCAATTGGATGCCGAACTGGGTGAATTTGTTCATCGCTCGGGGACCCTGCTGCGGCCAATCAAGCTCCGCCTGGACGAAGGATTTTTGCGGCTGAGCGGCGCCAGTCCCCATCTGGGTCAGGTGGTGACCGCGCATCTGGACAGTTTTGCGGCGATTCCGCTGATGCTGTTCGGCGGACTGTTCACCCTCATGCTGATGTTCTTCCTGTCCTTTTACCTGTTGCTCGCCCTCCCGGAGATCAGCGCGGCGGTCGGTTCGCTGTTTCCGCTGAAGCAGCAGGAACGCGTCCGCGAGGTGGTCGAGCGGATGCTGACCGCGATGGGCGGCTATATTCGCGGGGTGTTTCTCGGCGGGCTCGTCGTCGGCGCGTCAGTGTGGTTCGGCCTCTATCTGCTCGGTGTGCGCGACGCACTGGCGCTCGGCGTGCTCGCCGCCTTCGGCGAGTTCTTCCCCTATGTCGGACCGATTGTGGCGGCTGTCCCCGGGGTTCTTTCGGCCTGGTTGCAATCGCCGGTCCTCGCCCTCTGGACGGTGATTTTCTATCTGGTGATTGAGCAGATCGAAGGGCATCTGATAGCGCCGAATATCATGCGGCGGCAGACCGATATCTCGCAGTCGCTGGTGATTATCGCCCTCTTCGCGGGCGGCGTGGTTGGTGGTTTGCTGGGCGCGCTGGTGGCGATTCCGATTGCGGCTGGATGCAAGGTGCTAGTCGAGGAAGTGATCGCGCCGGCTATCCGTCAGTGGACCGACGAAGCCGCGCCGAGCCAGGTGGTAACCCCCGATAGCCATCCGCTGTCACCATCCTGACGGCTTGTGCCGGAGCTGCGGACGCGGGATGCTGAGGAGAAGCGGGAGGGCACGGGATGGCGGTTAAAGCTGGTGACCTGGCGCCGGACTTCGAATTGCCGACCCATGACGGTCGCAGTTTTTCATTGGCTGCCCATCGGGGGCGCAAGGTTCTCATCTGGTTCTATCCGGAAGCTGATACACCGGGCTGAACGGTTGAGGGTCGCGGGTTCCGCGATCAGAAGGAATACTTCGACGCCGAAAATATCGTGGTGGTCGGTGCGAGCTTCAATTCAGTCGAGCAAAACGCGGCGTTCGCAGCCAAGAATGGCTATAACTTTCCCCTCCTGTGCGATACTGAGCGGTCGCTCGGGATGGCCTACGGCGCGTGCGACAACCCGAAGGCGCGCTACGCGAAACGCATCAGTATCCTGATCGACGAAAGCGGCCGGATTGCGCGAGTTTACGACAGTGTTGATCCACGCGACCACGCCGCGCAAGTGCTCGCCGAGCTGATCGACCGCACAGGCTGAGGCGCCATCGGGATCGCCGGCAAGCTTTTGTCAGCCGCCAAGAATTCGTCGTTACGGAACTGCTTCATTTAGGCTTAAGAGTGTAGCAATTCGCATCAAGCGGCGGTCCACCTTTTGCTCCGACGCTGCACGCCCACCGGCTACGGGCGAGCGCAAGACGCGAAGGAGCAGGAAATGGACCACAGCTATGCGCCGGAAGCCGGGCCGAAGTACGCTGCGGATGGGGCGGTGGTGGAATGGATCGAGCTCGACGACCTGCTGCGGCGGGTCGAGACGCTTGGCGGGATGGTGGTTGGTTCCGAGCGGATGCGCCCGGTGGTTAACGGCATCAATCGTCTGGGACCTTACAAGGCGACGGTGCTGATTCATGGTGAATCAGGCACCGGCAAGGAATTGGTGGCGAGGGCCCTGCATCTCCTGGGTCCAGCGCCCAAAGGACCGTTCGTATCGTTCAATTGTTCGAATCTGCTGGAGAGTCTGGCGGAGTCGCAGTTGTTCGGCCATATTCGCGGCGCCTTTACCGATGCCCGCGAGGACTCGCTGGGATATTTTCGCTCGGCCAACGGTGGCACGCTGTTTCTCGACGAAATCGGCGAGTTGCCGCTGCGCCTGCAGCCCAAGCTGCTGCGCGCCGTCGAGCTCCACGAGGTGCAACCGGTCGGTTCTTCGCAAAGCTATAAAGTTGACTTTCGACTGGTTGCCGCGACCAATCGCGACCTGCAGGCAATGGTCGAGGCGGGCACCTTTCGCGACGATCTCTACTATCGGCTGAGTGCGACGGCGATCACGATCCCGCCGCTGCGCGAGCGGCTCGACGGCCTCGAGGCGCTCGCGGCGTATCTCCTGAGCCAGCATACCCGCACACTCAACAAATCGATTCGCCGCATCTCGCGGCGGGCCCTCGAAGCCCTCAAACGGCATGATTGGCCGGGCAACGTGCGCGAGCTCTCCCATGCGCTGCAGGCGGCGGTGATGCTCACCGAGGGTGACGGCATCGATATCAACACGCTGCCGGAAGCGGTGCTGCGCTCGGTCTACGATGGGGCGCGCCGCAGCGATGAAACGATCGCATCCGAGCCGGCGACCCCGGCTGCCAGCGCCGCGGCGGCACCGACGCCGGCGACCATTCCCGCGGAGCATGACGGAACACCGCTCAAGTTGGATGAGGTCATACGCCGCACACTGATCCGTTCGCTCGAAGAGACCGAAGGTAATCGGCGGCGCGCGGCCAGTCTGCTCGGGGTCTCACGCTCCACGCTCTACCGGATGCTGGTCCGGTACTCCCTGGCGGAGGAGGAAACGGGGCGCGGCGTGCGGCCGCAATAGATAATCTTCCGGCGGCGCCGCCCGAGATCATTGCATCTCATGATTCTCAGGGGCCGCCGCCGGAGTTCCGTTCGCGCCCGCCACAGTAATCGTCCGTCATGATCGCTGACGGTGTTGGAATAGACGGGCGGATTGCGACAAGATGGATCTGCAATGGCGGAAGCAGACCATCTCTGGTCGGAAGCGGTGCGCGTGCTCGAAGCGTCGCGGCCGTTTGCGTTGGCCACGGTGATCAATGTTCGCGGCTCGACTCCTCGCGAAGTGGGCGCCAAGATGCTGGTCCACGAGACCGGCCAAACCGGCACGATCGGCGGCGGCTGCGGCGAAGCCGAGGTCTTTCGCAAGGCCCGGATACTGCTGACGGAAGGGGAGCGCAGTCGGCTGGCGGAAGTGGATCTAACCGGCGACCTCGAGCAGACGGAAATTGGGTCCTGCGGCGGCTTGATGGACGTTTTTATCGATCGCTGGACGCCCGAGGCCGATCTGCCGATCGCGCGGGGTCTCGCCGAAGCCACCACGCGCAATCTCCCGGCGGCGTTATTAACCGTGATCGAGGGCGGCGCGGCACCGCTCGTCGGTGGCACCAAGACGCTGATCAACCCGGCGCGCGAGTGCGGTGACCGTGAAGGGCTGTTCCTCAATGAAGCGGCGCTTGCGCAACTGCGTCAGCTCGCGCAGGTGGGCTCGCCGGCGCTGCTCGAACTCGATACAACCGGCGGGGTCCATCCGGTCGTACGTCTGGATCCGAGCACCGCAACCCGGGTCTTTCTTGACCCGGTCGGCGCCACCCAGCACCTGATTATCGCCGGCGCGGGTCATATTGCGCAGCCGCTGGCGTCGCTCGGCTCGATGCTCGGTTTTCGCGTCACCATTATCGATGATCGGGCTTCGTTCGCGAATCGCGAGCGCTTTCCCACGGCCGATCAGATAATTGTCAAACCTTTCGCCGCCGCCGTCGATAGTCTCAAGCTGGATCGTCACTGCTACCTTGTGTCGGTGACGCGCGGACATGCCTTCGACGACGAAACGATCCGCGCGGCACTGCGGCAGCCGGCAGGTTTTATCGGGATGATCGGATCGCGGCGGCGGGTACGAGCAACGCTGGCACGGCTTGAAGAAGAGGGCTATGACCCGGCGCGGCTCGACGAAATCCATGCCCCACTCGGGCTGGATATCGGAGCGGAAACGCCCGAAGAGATCGCGCTGTCGATCATGGCCGAGATCATTCGTGAGCGCCGGACGGGCAAGCGGGACGATTTCACCCTCGGCGTGCGCAGCGGACGGCTGCGCGCGCGCGGCTGAGGCGCTTGAGCCGAACCGCGGCGGTCTATGGGATCCTGCTCGCCGCAGGGGAATCGCGGCGGATGGGGTTTCCCAAGCCGCTGTTGAGAATCGACGGGGAAACCTACCTCGAACGGCTGGTCGCGGCGATGCGGCCCGCGGTAGACGGTTTGATCATCGTTCTGGGGGCCCATCGCGAGATGATCAGCCGCGCGATCCCACGCGGACCCGGGATATCGACCGTCACCAATCCCAACTATCCTGACGGTCAGCTATCTTCGCTGAAGGTCGCGCTCCGGCGGATACCCGAAAACGCCGCGGCAGTTATGGTCCACCTGATCGACCATCCGACGGTAACCTCGACGACGTTCTCACAGATGGTGGAGACCTGGCGCAACTCGCCCGCTCCTATCCTGATCGCGCGTTATCGCGGCAGGCGCGGCCATCCGGTAATCTTCGAGCGCAGGCTGTTCGATGAGCTTCTGGCTGCACCGGATAACCAGGGAGCGCGGATCGTGGTGAACGCTGACCCGGACCGCGTGACTTATTGTGAGGTCGAGGATCCCGGCGTCAGTCTGGATCTCGATACGCCGGCCGACCTGATTGCGGCAGGTCTCGAGCCGCCACCGGTATCTCATGCCAGGTGACGGCTCCAAAAATCGTCCGCGCGAGGGAAGCGGATTCGATGAAACCGCCAGCGACTTCGAGCGTAATGACCAGCAGGTGGGCTCGAGACTGGGGGTGAAACGATCGTCGGCGGAAGTTGCCGGCGAAAAGACCGATGAGGTCCTGGTCAGCGAGGTCCTTGCAGGTAAGCGTGCTGCTTTTGCCGATCTCGCCTTACGCCATCGCGAGCAGATCGAACGCTGGTGCCATCGTTTCTTTGCGAATCGCGAAGCGGTTCAGGACCTGGCCCAGGAGAGCTTCATCAGGATTTTTGCCGGGCTGGCGAGCTATCGGCCGGAGTTGCCGTTTCGTGGATGGATCCGCGCGATCGTGGTTAATGTCTGTTACGACGAGCTGCGGCGGCGTCAGCGACGGCCGGAGGAGTTGGTCCCGGATGTCGGGCAGGCAGAGCAAACCTGGATTCACTTTGTCAACGAGGCTACGCCCGAGGCTCTCGTCAAAGCCTCGCAGGAGCGGGCCGAAGCGGTGAGTCTGGCGCATCGACTGCTCGAAGCGTTGCGCCCGGAAGATCGTATCGTGATGACGTTGAAAGAGAGCGAGGAACTGAGCGTAAGCGAAATCGCGCAGGTGATGGGCTGGAGCGAGGCGAAGGTAAAGATTCGCGTGTTTCGCGCGCGACAACTGATGAGGCGGCGCGCCGAGCAGCTTCTGGCGCTCGGCCGCAACCGGGTACGAAGATGACTTGCCTTGAGACGCGTCGTTCCTATGCCGCATTCTGGCGTCAAGCGCTCGCGCGCGAGGCGCGGAGCGAGTTTCTGAACCATCTGGCGAGCTGCGCGCGATGTGATCGGTCGTTCCGCCACTTTGCCCTTACCGCGCCGGTGCTTCATGACGATCCGCGCGAACTATCGCTCGACGCGCTCAACGAGGGCGGCGGCGAGCCGCGTATCGAGCGTTCGGGTTTTCGCCGGAAAATCTGGGGAGCGATGGGCGGCGCGTTTGCGGTAGCGGCCGCGGCGGCGATCGCCTTCTGCTTCTTCCGCCCGCTGCACGCCACCTTCGAGGATGCCTTTACAGAAGATTCGGGCCTCGAGCTGACCGCCTACCCTGCACCCGACGAATCGGTCGGCCATGACCATCCCACGCCCGTTGCCTGGATCGAAAGTGGAGAGTGAAAGACGCTCCCCGCGCTGCAAAAAATCGCCTCGAAGCATCGCACTGTTGTAATCGTGATCGCGCTCCTCACGGGAGCAGCGATTGGCTTTACAGGCAGTATGTATACCTATCGGGCGCTGCTCCATCGGAGCAGCGATCAGGTCTACAGGCAGATGGTGCGGGAGTTACGGCTGACCCCTGCGCAGCAGGTGCAGGTGCGCGCGGTCTTCAAAAGCACCCGGGCGAGGATCGCGGAGGCGCGCCATGATTACGAGCAGCGCCGTCACCAGATGATCCTCGACGCCTATCGGCAGATTCGCTCGGATCTGGATCCGGCGCAGCAGGCGCTCCTCGATCGCGACTTTGTCTCGCCCGAGCTGCTCGCCGAAGTCAGGGATGCGGGGACCGTGGCACCTGCGTCCGACAGCTCGGCGCCAGGAACACCCGCGCAATAGTTATTGATTGAGCTGGCGAATCAGCTTATCCGCCTCCCGCGCGACGTCGGGGTCTTTATCGCGATCGGCGCTGGCGATGCGCAGGTAGCGCAGTGCTTCGTTGCGGTTCATTTCCTCCGCATAGATCTGGCCCAGTCGCAGCGCCGCCAGGCTCGAGTTCGGATCAAGCTGATAGCCGCGCTGGAAGTACGGCAGGGCTTTATCGAATTGCGGCGGACTTTCGGAGAGATAGGCTTCGCCGATACTGAGCCAGGCCGTCGCGTCCTGCGGCCGGTATTTGACGAGCTTCTGATAGACTTGCACGACCTGATCAAACTGCGAACGCGAATTGTAAAAGAGCGCGAGGTACTGATAGGCCTCGGTCAGGTTCGGATCGAGGCTGATAGCCTGCCAGAGCAGGCCGACCGCGCGATTGCTGTCGGTCATGTTAATCGCCGCATCGACGAGCTGGCGCGCCTTCTCCTGATTGCTGTAGGCAGTGGCGTCGCCGACGGGACTCGGCGCGCCGGACGGTGCGATCGCGATATCGCTGGCGCCATAGGCGGAGACGCTGATGATGCCGCAGAACGCGAGCAGGAGACCCGGGAAGCAGAGCTTACGAAGCATGGGTAAGTCAGCCCGATCGTGGCACGAACCTCTGCGCTTGCAAAGTATGCGGGAGGCGACCGAAAGCGGCGGCTCCGCCCCACCTTCGCCCGCGCCGGTCCAAAGACTTTAACCGTCGGCCCGATACTAATAGATTAAGCCGAGCCTTTCTGATCTATGGCCGATAATCGAATCAATTCCCTGCTCGAGCGCTTCGCGCGCGGCGACCGTCTCGCGCTGGCGCGATTAGTGACCCTGGTGGAAAATCGCGCGCCCGAGGCTGACAGCGTCATGGAGCATATCTACGCGCGGACGGGTCATGCCTATGTGATCGGCGTGACTGGAGCGCCCGGCGCCGGCAAGTCCACCCTGGTTAATCGGCTGATCGCCAAGTATCGGGGGCAGGACAAGCTCGTCGCCGTGCTGGCAATCGATCCTTCGAGTCCGTTTTCAGGCGGAGCCGTGCTGGGCGATCGCGTGCGCATGACGGATCATTACAGGGACGCCGGGGTCTATATTCGCAGCATCTCTTCGCGTGGCCACCACGGCGGCCTCAGCCGTGCCACGCGCGAGGTGGTCAAGCTGCTCGACGCCTTCGGCCACGATTTCATCATTATCGAGACCGTCGGCGTCGGTCAGACCGAGCTGAGCGTGATGGATCTGGCGGACACCACGGTGGTGGTCACCGTGCCGGAAGGCGGCGACGGCGTGCAGGTGATGAAGGCCGGGCTCAACGAGATTGCCGACCTCTTCGTGGTCAACAAGGCCGATCGTGACGGTGCCGATCGCATCAAGGCCGAGCTCGAGCTGAGCGTCCATCTGCGGCCTGCCGAAGGATGGCGACCGCCGGTGGTCCTGACCCAGGCCGTTTCCGATGTGGGGATTGACGCGCTGGTGGCGGCGATCCAACGTCATCGCGAATACCTCGCGAGCCATCGCGACCCGGCGCGCGAAGCCGAACGACGGGCCCGCGAATTCGTCGAAGTGCTGACCGCCGCGATCGATGAACGGGCGACGCGAGCGCTGCGCGAGGGGGCCGACGGCACGCGCGAGGTGGTGCGCGAAGTGCGTGAAGGTAAGCTTAACCCATATAGCGCCTGCCGGCGTATAATGGAAAACCGTATGGCGATCGCGGAGTTGCTGGCAGAGCCGCGCGAACTGAAGCCACAACGGTGATGTCCAGACGAAGAAAACCAGCGGAACATCGGTTATTCGCTATCGGCGATATCCACGGCTGCGTCGACGAGCTCGGCACGATGCTCAAGGCGATCGCGGCGGGCGCGGGGGATCGCGTGGTCTTTGTCGGTGACTATATCGACCGCGGCCCGGCTTCCTGCGAGGTGGTCGAGCTGCTGCTGGGTTATCGTAACGGTCCCGCGGAGATTATCTGCCTCAAGGGCAACCATGAGGACATGCTGCTGAACTTCCTCGGCTTGCCGGGTCGCTACGGCGACGCGTTCATCTTCAACGGCGGCAGCCAGACCTTGGCGAGCTACGGCTGCACCGAGGCGGAACCTGAGGAGTTGCGGGGCGCGCTCCCACAGTCCCATCTGAGTTTCTTCAGCGGCCTGCGCGACAGCTATCGCAGCGATCCCTTCCTGTTCGTCCATGCGGGCATCCAGCCGGGGCGTCCGCTGGGGGAGCAGACGGTCGAGGATATGCTGTGGATTCGCCAGGAGTTTGTCCTGAACGAGCATCAACTGGGGCTGACGGTGGTCTTCGGACATACGCCGATGCGTACGGTAATGGTCGATCCGCCGTTCAAGCTGGGGATCGACACCGGCCTGGTCTATGGCGGCAAGCTGAGCTGTATTGAATTGACCGAGGGTGTGCTGTACCAGGTGAGTCGCGGCAGCCATGCGGTCAAAAAGACTGCCGTCGATTTAGGCTGAGGGCGGGCTTTCGCAATCGCTTCACGCTCGCTATCCTGATGCGTTCATTGGCGGCGTAGCTCAGTTGGTCAGAGCATGCGGCTCATATCCGCAGTGTCCGGAGTTCGAGTCTCCGCGCCGCCACTCCTTTCTCCTTCAGGTTTTCGGACGGGTTGGGCATCGCGGTAAGAGCGATTCCCTGCGCAAGCGGCGCCCCCTGCCCTCCTTCGAGGAACTCGAACGTCGGCAGCGCGAACACCTGGCGGCGCGCCCCCGATGATCGCGCTTGCGTACTCGATTTGACAGCGCGCCTGCCCAGTCACGACCGGGGTTGGACTCGCGCGCGGCAGAATCGGAAACTTAAACGAAACTGTTAAGAAAAAGAGTTCATGCCGACGACGCGGCGGCAGGCGATCACTCCGGGGCCTTTACGGATGTTAACGAAAAGCTATGCTTGACGGCGTCGGCAGGACAGGCGGAGCTGCGAGACGATGAGAACACTCGCCTTGATCATGGCGGGAGGACAGGGCACGCGTCTTTACCCCTTGACGCGCGATCGCGCCAAACCGGCGGTGCCGTTCGGCGGCAAATATCGCATCGTGGATTTCGTGCTCTCGAACATGGTCAATTCCGGAATCTTTTCGATTTACGTGCTGGTGCAATGGCGCTCACAGTCGCTCATCGAGCACCTCAAGGACGGCTGGCAGTTCGGGCGAATCATGCACGATCACTTTATCGTGCCGGTGCCGGCGCAGATGCGCATGGGCGAGAACTGGTATCAGGGCACCGCCGACGCCATCTTCCAAAACCTCAACCTGATTGACGATTTTAAGCCCGACCTGGTGGCGGTCTTCGGTGCCGATCACATCTACCGGATGGACGTGGCGCAGATGATCGACTTTCACGTCGAGCGCAAGGCCGCGGTGACGGTCGCGTCGCTGCCGGTAACGCTCGAGGAGGCCAGGAGTTTCGGGGTGCTCGAGGTCAACTCCGGACTGCGGATCGTCGGCTTCGAGGAAAAACCGGCCGAACCCCGGCCGATGCCGGGAGCGCCGGGCAGGTGCCTGGCCTCGATGGGCAACTACCTGTTTGATCCGCAAACGCTCCGCTCGGCGCTCATCGAGGATGCGCAACGGAGCGACAGCCATCACGATTTCGGCCGCGACCTCATTCCGAACCTGATCGAACGGGTGCCGGTCTACGCCTACAACTTCATGACCAATCGGATTCGCGGGGACTCGGAAGAAAATCTGAGTTACTGGCGCGATGTCGGCACGATCGATTCCTACTTCGAGGCCAACATGGATCTGCGCGACGCGCGGCCGCAACTGAACCTCTACAATCATTATTGGCCGCTGCGGACCGCGTATTACAATCAACCGCCGGCGAAGTTCGTGTTCAGCGAGCATGCGCGGCGCGGTCGCGCCCTGCATTCGATCGTTTCTGAAGGCTCGATTATTTCGGGCGGAACCGTGATCAATTCGATCCTCGGTCGTTCCGTGTTCGTGCATTCCTACAGCCACGTTGAAGATTCGGTGCTGATGGACTACTGCGACATCGGCCGCAACGCCCGAGTGCGTCGGGCGATTATCGACAAGTACGTGCAGGTCCCCGAGGGCGACGAGATTGGCTACGACCTCGAGCGCGACCGCAAGCGCTTTTTTGTCACCGACTCGGGGATCGTGGTGATTCCCAAGGCGCCCAAGCACGACCCGGTATTTAATTGAAGCATGCGCCAGGCACCTAGCGAGTCGGTTTCGCCGGAAGCGGAGCGTTCCGCATCCGGCGCGCGCGGCAACGAGTCGGCCAGCGCGAGAAGCGCGCGGGTGCGAGTTGGCCGGACCGGCCGGCCCCATCGCAAGCAGGTCGTCGAACTCAAGCTGAATGCGGGCCAGCGCCTGCTGTTTTACCTGATGGTGGGGTTGATCCATCTGCTGAGCCTGCTGCCGGATTTCCTCCTGTATCCGATCGGGATAGCGGTCGGGTGGCTCACCTTCCTGCTTGATAAGCGCCACGTAAGCATCGGGATGCGTAATCTGGCGATCGCTTTTCCCGAGCGCAGCGAGGCCGAACGGCGGCGGATCCTGCGCGCGTCCTACGTGAATCTGGGGCGCAGCGGCGCCGAGTACGTGCGTCTGGCGGGGTTTTTCGCGAAGCGTTTTCGCCGCAAAGTGAGCTACCATCGCTTCGAGTACTGGGCCGAGATTCAGCGGCGCTATCCGGGCAAGGGGGTGCTGGTGCTGTCGGCGCATTTCGGCAATTTCGAACTGTTGCTGGCGGCGCACGCCCTGCACGGGCATCAGATTTCGCTGGTTCATCATACCCAACGATTTCTGGCCGGGGATGCGCTGATGAGTTTCGTGCGCGAGCGCGCCGGCGTGCGTATCATTCGCAAGCACGCGGCCGCGCGGGCGGTGTTGAAGGCCCTGCGCGAAGGCGAACTGGTCGGTATCCCCTTCGATCAGAACGCCAAGCGCAGCGAGGCGGTGTTCGTGCCGTTCTTCAACGAAATCGCGGCCACCTCGAGCGGATTGGCGCGCCTGGCGGCGCTATCCGGTGCGCCCGTGGCGCCGGTGTTTATCGTGCGTCAGCCGGACCAGCGCAGTCACGTGATCGAGATCCACGACGAGATTCCGCTCCAGCGCTCGGCCGACGCGGAAGCCGACGTGATCGAGAACACGCGGCGCTTCGTCCGCGCGATCGAAACCATCGTGCGACGCTATCCGGAGCAATTCCTGTGGATGCATCGGCGCTACCGGACGCGCCCGCGGCGCGAGGATCCACCCATCTACGACGCCTGAGACTCGCGCCGTCGGCAGAGGCTCGGCAGGATCAGGAACAGAACCACCGCGAGAAGCCAGGCGGCCGGCGCCGCGATAAGCGGAACCGGGCCGGGACCGGCGAGCCATCGCGGGAGCGCCTCACCATCGACGAGCGTCCGCCAGCATTTCGCGCCGAGCACCACTCCGGCGTGAAGGCCGAGCGGCAGGTAGATGCGCCCGGTCAGAAGAAAGGCGCGGCCGAGCATGAGTCCGAGCAGGAACAGCCCGAAGACCATCCCGAGCAAGGCGCCGGGATGGACCAGGCGCGAGGCCGAAGCCACGAGGTTCGCGAGGCCGGCGGCGGGATGCAATCCGACGAGATAGTAGTGCGCCGGCGCCCGGATAAGGTGAGTCAGCGCATAGATGGCGGCACTGATGATCAAGGCCGCCGGACGACCAAAATCGCCGCTAAGTCCGCCGAGAATGAGCGCGCGGAAGAAGGCTTCTTCGATGAGCGCGATCGTTAGCGCCGCCGGCAGATAGAGCATCGCGTGGGCGGTCAGGTTCAATACGGTCGGATGATGAACCGTGACTACGGCGGCAACCGCAAACAGGATCACGATGGCGGCGAGAGCCGCGGCGAAACCGAACAGTATCTCGCGCATGCCGGTGCGCGGCTCGGCCAGCGCGTCGCCGATAAGGACGGTCAGGCGGAGCCATCGCGCGCTACAGAGCAGTGTGACAACTGCCGCAACCATCACGACACGATCGAAGATACGCGGGAACGGAAAGCGAAACCCGGCGAGAGCGAGCGCGTCCGCGGCGAAAGGCGCGATTATGGCCGCCGCGCCGATCGCGATTATCAGGGCTAGTACGAAGACCCCCAGGAAGGACTGGTGGCGCGAGCGCGAGGCAAAGATCTCAGGCGCGGAGCGGATTTCGCGAGGGCTCAAGGACCAGCTCCAGCGGGCAGAGTGGCGGCGGCGTCGTGACCATCCGCACGATCGCCTCGGCGACCTCGTCCGGATGCAGCATCGCGGTGCGATCGAGGCGCTTGTTTTGCGGAATGAGCGTGGTGTCGGTGAGTCCCGGAACTATCACCGCCGTGCGCAGCCTGGATCCGCGAAATTCTTCGAAGCAGGCGCGGGTAAAGGCGATCAAGCCCGACTTGGTCGCGGCATAGACCGCTTCGCCGGCGGGGCAATGACGAGCGGCCGCCGAGGCGACGTTCAAGATGAACCCGCCCTCGGTCTGGTTTGCCATCCGTCGCGCGCAGCGGCGCGCCAGTTCAAGGGGCGCGCGCAGATTCACCGCGAGCATGCGGTCGAGATCATCGGCGCCGAGCTTCATCAGGGGAGTCCTCGGCGGCGCCCATCCGGCGTTGTTAATCAGCAGATCAATCCGTCCGAAATGATCGAGCGCGGCGCCGACAAGATTTTCGGGCGCGTTGGGATCGGCGAGATCGAGCAGGACGATAAGCGCGTCGCGCGGTGCCAGTCCGGTGTCGGCCCGGGTCTCCTCGAGCTGCGCAAAGGTGCGGGCGGCGAGGACGAGCGCATAGCCCTCGCGGGCCAGTGCGCAGGCCGCGGCGCGGCCGATTCCGCGTCCGGCGCCGGTTACGATGGCAACTTTTTCGGCCTTCACGGTCATTGCTGTTAAAGAGCCGTCGGCGTCCAGCGGGATCAAGCCGGAGCGGAGCGCCTCCTCAGATTCCGCATTGATTCAACGGAGCTTCGCGCCGACAATCAATAGCCGATGAATCCCCAGGTCTTCCGCGAATACGATATCCGAGGCGTCGTCGAGAACGATTTCGACGACGATTTTGTCATCAGCTTGGGTCGCGCGTATGCCACGATCCTGATTGAAGCGGGCAAGCAGACCATCACGCTGGGCCGGGACTGCCGACTCACCTCCGATGCGCTCCGCGATCTGCTGATCGAGGGCATGCTGCCTGCCGGAATCAACGTCGTCGATGTCGGCGTCGTGCCGACTCCGCTGCTGTATTTTTCGGTGCTCCACTGGGGCATGGACGGCGGCGCGATGATCACTGGCAGCCACAACGCGGCGGAGTACAACGGTTTCAAGCTGGGAGTGGGACCGTCGACCATTTACGGCGAGCAGATTCAGCGCGTGCGGCGCATTATCGAGGAACGGGCGTTCCGGACGCTCGGCATCAAGGGGAGCCTGACCGCGCGACCGGTGATCCCTGACTACTACGAGTACATCAAGAAAAACATTTCGTTAAAGCCGGGGATGCGCGTCGCGGTTGACGGCGGCAACGGCACCGGCGGGGCGATCGCGGCGCCGCTGATGCGTGCGATGGGCGTCGAGACGATCGAGCTTTATATCGAGATGGATGGCCGCTTCCCGCATCATCATCCCGACCCGACTGTCGAAGAGAACATGCGCGATCTGCAGGCCGCGGTCAGACAGCATCACGCGGATGTGGGAATCGCTTACGACGGCGACGCCGATCGCATCGGCGCGGTTGACGAAAACGGCCAGATTGTGTGGGGCGACGAACTGATGGTCGCGTTTTCGCGATCGATTCTGAAAGAGCGCCCGGGCGCGGCAATAATCGGCGAGGTCAAGTGTTCGAACCGCATGTACGAGGATATCCGGCGGCACGGCGGCAAACCGATCATGTGGAAGACCGGCCACTCCCTGATGAAGGCCAAGCTCAAGGAGGAACACGCGGCGTTGGCGGGCGAGATGAGCGGGCACATGTTCTTCAATGACCGCTACTTCGGTTTCGACGACGCCATCTACGCCTCGTTTCGCCTGCTGGAGCTGCTCGGGCGCGAAAATCGGGGGTTGGGCGCGATCCTGAGCGACCTGCCGCGGACGAAGTTCACGCCGGAGATTCGGCTGGATTGCCCCGACGACCGGAAGTTCGAACTGGTGCGGCGAGCGGCGGAGTACTTCCGCGCGCACTACGAGACGATCGACGTCGATGGCGTGCGGGTGAACCTGCCCGGCGGATGGGGTCTGGTGCGGGCGTCGAATACTCAGCCGGCGCTGGTGATGCGCTTCGAGGCGGAAAGCGCCGAGCGGCTGGGCGAGATTCGCCGACTGTTCGAGGACAAGCTGAACGAACTCGGCAAGGGCCTTTGAAGCGGTGAAACGGCCTACCCAGCCGCTGGCGGCGTTGATCATCGCGGGGGGTCGCGGCACGCGCTTCTGGCCCGAGGCCCGCAGCCATCGACCGAAGCCGCTGTTTCGTTTTGACGGCGAGCGGTCGCTGCTCGAAGACACGATCGCGCGGGTGCAGCCGCGCATTCCATCTGAACGGATTTTCGTGCTGGTGGCGGCGGATCAGGCGCGCGCCTTCAAACGCGCGCTGAAAGGACTGCTGCCCGCCGCGAACCTTATCGTTGAGCCGGAAGGCCGCGGGACCGCCGTGGCAATCGCCTATGGCACGGCGATTATCGGGCATCGCGTCGGTCCGGAAGTGATCGTCGCGATCATGCCCGCCGACCATTTCGTGCCCGAAGCCGAAGCCTTCAGCCGCACGATCGGCGAGGCGAGCGAACTGGCCCGGCGCGAGCACGCAATTGTCGTCATCGGCGTGACGCCGACGCGGCCGGAGACCGGATACGGCTACCAGCAGATCGGTAGAGCGATCGGTGCGGGTTTCCAGGTCGCGCGGTTCGTCGAAAAACCCGATGCCGCGCGGGCACGGCGGATGGTGCGATCGGGCAGGTACCTGTGGAACGCCGGCATTTTTGTGATGAGTCTCACCACGCTGCGCCGCGAGCTCGACCAGCACGCACCGGCGCTCGCGGCGATGATGGATCGCTTCGGCGCGATGAAGCCGGCGGAGCTCGGCCGGGTCTATCATCGGCTCGTCTTCGATTCGTTCGATCGCGTGGTCGCGGAAAAGAGCCGACGCCTGCTCGGAGTGCGGGCGCGTTTCACCTGGAATGACGTCGGCAGTTGGGAAGGCCTATGGGCGGCGATGCGCGGGGAGTCGCACAGCGTCGTCACCGGCCAAGTGGTCGCGCTGCACAGCAGCGGCGTGCTCGCCCGCGGCGGCAAACGCCTGATGGTGCTGCTGGGCGTCGAAGACCTCGTTGCGATCGACACCGAAGACGCGCTGCTCATCGCGCACAAATCGCGATCGCAGGAGGTCGGCCAGGTGCTCGACGAACTGAAGCGGCGCGGTTTGCACAGCTTTCTTTAAGCGCGCGCGCCTAATCGAGCGCCTGCGGATCGCATCGCAGGGCGAGGTCGCGCAGATGACCGGCGATCTCCTCCTTATGGGCGGCGATCGTGCGAAGCTCTGCGGCTAGCTGCCGGTCGCGGCCTTCCCATTCGGCGATCGCGCGACCGAGCGCCCGGGCCATCTCGATCTCAGCCTGCAGATCGAGGCTGATCCGTTGCCAGTTGTTGCTGCCCTCGGTAACCGCCGGCGCCGGCGGAATCGGCCATAGGCGATGCGTCAGCAGGAGTTCGCGAAGGGCTTTGGCGTCCGCACTCTCGGCAGCGGCGAGGCTCTCGAGCGCTTGGCGAAAGCCGGGCAGGCGCGTGATCGCCGCATGCCGGCGTAGAATCGCGGCCTGGGCTTCGGCGGCGCCGGCAATCGCCGCCAGGCGCCGCAGACGGCGCGCCTGTGGCGAAATCGAACGCAACGCTCGCGTGACAGCATCCATCGTTGCAGGCTCAGTCGAGAGTCGGGCTGAGCGCGCGCACCAGAAAAGATTCACGGCGGAAGAAGCCGCCGGTGTGCGGCGAACCGCCGAGGCGCAGCAGCGCATAATCGAGGTAATGGCCGAACTCGTGCATCAGGGTACGCACAAACGTCCGTGGTTTGACGACGTCGTGACGCTGCGCCGTGCGCATCCAGAGGATGATCAGGGGCGCTGCGGGACGACCGCCGCAACCGCGCGGATAGAAGATACCGTGCAGCTCGCCGCGCGCATTATGGGGCCGCACGTTGCGAACTTCAAGCCGCACCGGGGCGACACCGGCGCGCTGCGCGAGATCGTCGAGGAGACGCTGGGCGGCGCGCTCGACCGTGGTGGCGGCACCGCTCGCGAGGGCGGCGACCAGGTCCTCCACAAGACGCGCAGCGGTTTCGGCGGGGCGGAGCTCGAACCGATCGATGGCGTCGCTCTTGAGATAAACGCGCTGGGCGCGCGGTGACAGTCGATAGAACCAGGCGGGC
This sequence comes from Pseudomonadota bacterium, assembly GCA_021325355.1. Taxonomy (GTDB): domain Bacteria; phylum Desulfobacterota; class Binatia; order Binatales; family Binataceae; genus JAJPHI01. The sequence goes on along the minus strand of JAJPHI010000023.1, from coordinate 55,291 downwards.
AGATGCTCGCCGCCGCCCCGCCCGCCATCTTTGTCTGCCGCCGCCACCGCATTATGATCGTGGGGAGGCGCCGCGGGAAAAGCAACGCGTCGCGCGTCGAATACCAACATGGAACTGAAGATAATTCCGCTGCCGAAGCCAACCGCCGACTTGAATGTGATTATCGGGCAGGCCCATTTCATCAAGACGGTCGAGGACCTTTACGAGGTTATCGTGCAGGCGGTGCCGGGCGCGAAATTCGGGGTGGCCTTCTGTGAAGCCTCCGGACCATGCCTGGTGCGGCACACGGGAACCGACCGCGAGCTCGAAGAGGCTGCGGTCGCGGCGGCCACGCTGATCGGCGCGGGGCACGTTTTCGTCGTGATGCTCGGCAATCTGTTTCCGATTAATGTGCTCAATCAGATTAAGGCGGTGAGCGAGGTTTGCCGGGTGTTCTGCGCCACGGCTAATCCGCTGAAGGTGATTGTCGCCGAGGACGACGGCGGACGCGGGATCGTCGGCGTAATCGACGGGGCGATGCCCAAGGGCGTCGAGAGTGAGAACGATCGCGCGGCGCGGCACGCGATGCTGCGGCGCTTCGGCTACAAGCAATAGTCCCGGTGGCATCATCGGAGCTGGTCTGGGGCAGAGTCGATGGAGGAAACGCGTTTGATATTGGAGACGGCGTCACCGCGCGAAACCAAGGCCTGGGCGCGGCGGCTGGCTTCGCTGTTGAAGGGCGGCGAGCTGATTGCGCTGGTGGGCGATCTGGGGGCCGGTAAAACCTGCTTTATCAAGGGCCTGGGACGCGGTCTGCAACTGCGCGAAGAGCAGATTCTGAGTCCCACCTTCACCATGATCCAGGAGCATCGCGGCCGCCTGCCGCTCTACCATATTGATCTCTATCGGCTGGAGCGCGTGGGGCTGGACGATTTGGGGCTGCGCGAATACCTGTTTTCCGAGGGGGTGGCGGCGGTCGAGTGGTACGACCGGCTGAGCGAAGGCGAAGCCATCGAGCGGCTGGCTATCCAGATCCGGTTTGCCGCGGCGAATCGACGGACCATCGAAATTGTCGGGATCGGCGCGCCCTACCGCGCGATGGTCGAACGTCTGCGATCGCGCCAGAACCTCGACGAGGCTTAGCCGCCGGCGGCAGGCTACTGGTTTAACGCGCCGGTTCAACGCATAATGGGCGATCTTTCCGGGCAAGCCCGGCTTTGCTGATGGCGATAATTGTTCAGAAGTACGGCGGGACTTCGGTAGGCTCGGTCGAGCGTATCAAGGCGGTGGCCGAGCGGGTGGCGCGGGCACGCGCCGGCGGCGCTCAACTGGTGGTAGTGGTTTCCGCGATGGCCGGCGAGACGAATCGGCTGTTTGCGCTGGCTGAGCAGCTCAGCAGCAGACCCGATCCGCGCGAGACCGACGTGCTGGTCGCGACGGGTGAGCAGGTCTCGGCGGCGCTGCTGGCGATTCGGCTGCAGGAGCTCGCGGTTCCGACGGTCTCCTTCCTGGCCCATCAACTCAAGCTGGTGACCGACTCGCGCCACGGCGGCGCGCAAATCAAGGCCGTGGACAGCACGCGCCTGCGGGCCGCGCTCGAGAGCGGGCGGGTTCCGGTGGTCGCCGGCTACCAGGGGATAGACAGCGACGGAAATATCACGACGCTGGGGCGTGGCGCCTCGGATCTGACAGCGGTCGCGCTGGCGGCGACGCTCAAGGCGGATATCTGCGAAATCTATACTGACGTGGACGGGGTCTATACGGCCGATCCGAATATCTGCCCCCACGCAAGGCGCCTGTCGCATATTTCGTACGATGAGATGCTGGAGATGGCCGGACTCGGCGCCAAAGTGCTGCAGCTGCGCTCGGTCGAACTCGCGCGCCGCTATAACGTGCCGCTGGTCGTGCGCTCAAGCTTTGTCGAGGGCGAAGGCACGCGGGTCAGCGAGGAGGAAGCCGCGATGGAGGACGTGTTGGTGTCGGGCGTGACGCTCGACCAGAACCAAAGCAAGATAACCCTGGCAGGCGTGCAGGATCGTCCCGGTCTGGCAGCGAAAATCTTCGGCCCCATCGCCGCGGCCGGGATCGTCGTCGATATGATTATCCAGAATGCGGGCGCCGAGGGTCGCACCGACATCACCTTCACGGTGCCGCGCGCCGACCTGCGCCGGGCGCTCGAACTGATCAACGTCGTCGCCGGCGAAATCGGGGCAACCGGCGTGATGCATCAGGAGCAGGTCGCGAAGGTTTCGATCGTCGGCGTCGGCATGCGGACGCATGCCGGGGTGGCAGCAAGGATGTTTGCGGTGCTGGCGAGCGAGTCGATCAACATCGAAATGATCGCGACCTCGGAAATCAAGGTATCAGTGGTGGTCAACGCCAAGTACGGCGAGTTGGCGATGCGCGCGCTGCATGATGCATTCCTGGGCGAAGGAGGCGGCGCGCGGCCCGGCGCCTGATCCAGATGGCGGCGACGAGGAAAATCCAGCTTTACGACACCACGCTGCGTGACGGCTGTCAGTCCGAGGACGTCTCGCTGACGGTCGAGAACAAAGTTCAGATCGCTCAGCGACTCGACGACTTCGGCATCGACTATATCGAAGGTGGATGGCCGGGGTCGAATCCGCGGGATGCGGCCTTTTTCAGCGAAATCAAGCGGGTCCGCTTGCGACATGCGCGGATCGTCGCCTTCGGATCGACCCGCCGACATGGGGTCAAGGCCGGTCAGGATCGCAACCTCGAGCTGATCCTGCGCGCGAACACTTCGGCGGCCTGCGTCGTCGGCAAGACCTGGGATCTCCACGTGCGCGAGGCGCTGCGGATTCCGCTGAAGGCCAACCTCGAGATCCTGCAGGACACGATCCGCTACCTTAAACAGCGCCTCGACGAGGTGTTTTTCGACGCCGAGCATTTTTTCGATGGCTACGCCGTGAATCCCGAGTACGCGCTCGAGTGTATCCGGGCCGTGGCGGAAGCGGGAGCCGACCTTATCTGCCTGTGCGACACCAACGGCGGACGGCTGCCGGAGGAAGTCGGGGCGACGGTACGAGCCGCGCGTGAAGCCGTCCCCACGCCGTTGGGAATCCATTGCCACAACGACGCGGAAGTGGCCGTCGCCAATACCATCGCGGGCGTGCGCAATGGCGCCGTCCAGGTGCAGGGCACCGTGAACGGTCTCGGCGAGCGCTGCGGCAATGCGAACCTGATTTCGATTATCGCCAACCTGCAGCTCAAGCTGGGGTACGAATGCGTGCCGCCCGAGCGGCTCAAGATGCTGAGCGAGACCTCACGTTTGGTGTATGAGCTCGCCAATATCCCGCCCCATCCGCGCCAGGCGTACGTTGGACGGTCGGCGTTCGCGCATAAGGCGGGACTGCACGTGTCGGGGATTCAGCGCAATGCGCGAACGTACGAGCATATCGATCCGGCGCTGGTCGGCAATGATCGCCGCGTGCTCCTGTCGGAGCTCTCGGGCCGCGCGAATATTCTCTACAAGACCCGAGAGTTCGGGATGCGCTCCGAGCTCACGCCGGAGCAGCTCGACCGGCTACTGGACGAACTCAAGCGTCTCGAGGGCGAGGGTTACACCTTTGACGGCGCCGACGCCTCGTTTGAATTATTGATGATGCGGACGTTGGGCCTCGCTACCGACCATTTCAGATTCGTCAGCTTTCGCGTGTTCGATGACAAATGGCACGAGGACCAGGCGCCGTTCAGCGAAGCGGTGGTCATCATCGAGGGCCCGGACGGGCAACGATCGCGAACGACGGCGATCGGCAACGGTCCGGTCAACGCGCTCGACTCGGCGCTGCGACGCGCCCTCTTACCCTATTATCCGAAGCTCGAGCGGATGCAGCTCGTGGATTACAAGGTGCGGGTGCTCGATGACGGCGTCGGCACCGGCGCGCGGGTGCGGGTGCTGATCGAATCAACCGACGGCACGCGGCAGTGGGGCACGGTCGGTCTGTCGAGCAACGTGGTCGAGGCCAGTTGGCAGGCGCTGGTTGACTCAATCGAGTACAAGCTGCACAAAGACAACGCGCGACCCCGACTCGGTCGGAGCCCGCGGAAAGTGCCGAAAGCGGCGGCCGCGCTGACCAACGGCGCCGGACGCGCCACCCGACGAACCGGCCGAAAGCGCAGCGGGCCGACTGTGGCAACGGCCTCGAGCGAGTCGCGCTAGGCGGAATTCGATGAGTCCTCCGCGGCGCGGAGGACCTGTGCAAGGGTCGTACAGACCACGGTGCGGATTGGGGCGGGCGGCGATGCGGTAGGCGGTTACTGGCGATCCTGCGGAGGACGGCCGATGAGCATACTCCAATCGATGCGGGAAGATATTCAGGCGGTTTTTCAGCATGATCCCGCGGCGCGCACCACGCTCGAAGTGGTCCTCGCATACCCCGGTCTTCATGCAATCTGGTTCCATCGCGTCGCCCATTGGCTGTGGGTTCACGACCTCAAGCTGCTCGGGCGTCTGGTCAGCGAACTGTCGCGCTTCGTGACCGGTATCGAGATTCATCCAGGGGCCCGGATCGGCCGACGGTTGTTTATCGATCATGGGATGGGCGTGGTTATCGGCGAGACCGCGGAAATCGGCAACGACGTTCTGATGTACCAGGGTGTCACGTTGGGCGGCACCAGCCTGAAGAAGGAAAAGCGCCATCCGACGATCGAGGACGAAGTAATGATCAGCGCGGGAGCGTCCGTGATAGGACCCGTGCGAATCGGTCGCGGCAGCAAGATCGGCGCCGGCGCGGTGGTGGTTTCCTCCGCCCCACCCTATTCGACGATTGTCGGTATCCCCGGCAAGGTGATCGAGGGCGAAACGACGCGGCAGGACGTCGCGCAGCTCGACCACGCGCGTCTGCCCGACCCGGTCGCGAAGGCGCTCTCCACACTGGTCGATAAGTTGAACAAACTCGGCGTCCGGCTCGACGAGATGGAAGAGCGGCAGAACTGTCTCGAGGACAAGCTGCTGCCGCCCAACTCAGCACACGTCAACGGTGCGATGCACGACAAATAACCGCATCCGGTCGCAACGCCGACCCTCGGAAGGGCGCGCTCGACCTTGAAATGCGAAGCGGCCGGCGGCCGACTCAGGCCAGGGCTTCGCGGCCGGTGAGTCGCTCGTTGCGGGTGGTCAAATCCGCGCCATCGAGACTGTAGGCCCCGGGGCCCATCCCGACGAGAATCAACAGCCCGCCCATTATCGAGAGGTTCTTCATCACCATGACCATATTGATCATGGCGTTCTGACCGGCGCGCATCGGCATCAGGTGAAAAATCGTGGTAACCGGAATCAGCCAGAGAAAGATAATCAGGGCGGCCCAGCGCGCTTTGAAGCCGAGCACTATCAACAGGCCGCAGCCAAGTTCCACCAGGATGCTTGCAATCAGGCCGGGAGTAACCAAAGCTGCGGGGATGCCGGCGCTGGCCATGTATCCACCGGTCGAGGCGAAGCCGGTGATCTTGGACCATCCGGACATGATGAAAATCAGGGCGATCAGGATCCTGCCGATCAACGCCGCCAGATCACGCATTCCATTCATGAGACCACCTCACCCGGGAGCTTTGCGGTAACTGCCTTCGCATCCGCGTAGGACTACCCCTTTTGCCCGGTCCCTGACAAGTCCTGCTGGAAATAAACTTAAGGCAAACTTATGGCATCGACGGCTGACGCCGGCGCTATCTCAAGCCGATCGAGGACCGCGGGCGTCACCAGAAGACCCGCATCTTCAGTAAGCTCGGCTTCGGCGCGGACGGCGCGGAAGCCTCGCTTGTCATCAACGCCGAGCAGGAAGGTGCGGCACTTTTCCGGAGTCGGCTCGCCGCTGATAACCTTGAGGACGCGCCGATTCCTGACGGGCTCGAGTTCGGCCGTCGCCGCGCCGTAATAGGGACCTCCGTCGAAGGGATCGACCTGATTCAAAAACCGCATCCCGGCCTGCTGCAGGAGCAGAACGGCGCCCATCGTATTTTTGCCGACCTTGCCGATCGCGTCGCGCACCGGGTCGGGGAGGAGGAAGGTATACAGCGGCGCTTCCGGGAAAAGCGCGCGAATGAATTCCTTGTCGCGGGTCGAGAGAATGTCGGCCTCGCGAAACGACAGCCCGGTGATGCGGCGGCCATAGTGATCCCAGAAGAGATTGCCGTGATCGGGCAGCATCGGACCAAGCATTTCGGCGACCACCTGCGGCTCGAAGCGCGGCAGATGGCGCCCCATATAAAGAAATCGCACCCACGAGATTTGCTTGCCGAGGCGTTGCGGATGACCGCGCATCGCGGGGGAGACAATCAGCCCGCCGATCTCCGTCGGACCCTCCATCGAGTAGCGCAGACGCAGGTACGGATGGCGAAACATCTTGCGGAGCGAGTGAGAATAGCGATCGTCGGAATTCAACTCGAGGTAGTAGTGCGGAGCCTCCGGCGTGCCATGCTTGCCGATGATCATCGAGGCGGCGACCACGCGTCCGCTGGCCGTCTCTTCGGCGCAGAAGATATAAACGGCGCGCGCGCGATTGCGGACGCGACCGCGAAACGAGCGCAGCGAACGGGCGAGCGCGAGCTCGAGATTTTTCGGATCGGTCGGCAGGTTAATCGAATCGAGTTCGCGCGCAAGGGCCAGCAGGTCGTCGTGGTCCTGCATCCGGGCCTCGCGGAGGAGAAACCCGGGAGCTTCAGCGGTCATCAGTGACAGTGTAACACAGCCAAACTAATGGACAATTTGGCGCTATCCGATGCTTTCGGCGACGGCGTCCTGATTTCATTGCTTTAGCAAAATCCGTTCGATAGTTTGGGCGTTGGAGGGTCGCCGTGGACGGCCAAGGAGGCGGGTTGATGGAGCTGCCGAAGTGCCAAAAGTGCAACAATGGCACGCTGATTCCACTCTCAGACTATGGTCAGGAGGGCGCTTCGGTGATTTTCAAGGCGTGGGCCTGCACCAATCCGGAGTGCGGCTTTAGTCTGCGTGTCGATAAGGGCGAGGTTTCGTACGGTCGCCGGATTGAACCAAAACATTAAGTTTGTGCGAAACGCCGAAGCTGCCGCCGCGCAGACAGCCGTCGCCGCCGTGCCGATACTTTCCTGGATGACGGGAGCGAAAAGTCGGGAATAGTACCGGGCTTCAAAGGAAACGCGATCCACTTTTCCCTGAGGTCTCGATCGATGAACCGGCCATTTCGCGCCGAAACCGTGGGCTCGATGCTGCGGCCGCAATGGCTGCGTGAGGCGCGCCGCCAGGTGCGCCGCGGCGAACTGGCGGCCGCGGCTTTCAAGCGAATCGAGGATCGCGCGGTCGACGAAGCGATCGCGCTCCAGGAACGAGCGGGACTCGACGTCGTAACCGACGGCGAACAGCGTCGCGCAAGTTTTCTCGGCGCGCTCTTGGAGGCGACTGAGGGCCTCGCCCGCAGCGATGCGGTGACGAAGCCCTGGCACGAGCAGGACGGCCGGATAAGCGAGCTGTCATTGGGGTTGGTCGTAACCGGCAAAGTCCGGCGAACCCGTTCGATGGTCGCGGAAGAGTACGCGTATGCGCGTGGTCGAGCGCAGCGACCAGTCAAGGTCAGTCTGCCGAGTCCGCTGATGCTCAACCTGTTCTGGTCGGCGGAGGCGGCGCGCGACGTTTATCGAGATCCCTTCGAGCTGTTCGAAGACGGGGCGCGCGTGATCCAGGCCGAAATCGCGGAATTGGCGCGACAGGGATGCGAGTACGTGCAGATCGACGCGCCCGAGCTCGCGATGCTCACAGATCCGGCTGCGGCCGAAAGGGTTTTTGAACAGAGCGGGATCGCTTCGCGCCGGCTGTTGACCGAGGGCCTCGAAATCCTGAATTCACTCGCCGAGGCCTCGGGTGTGACTTTCGGTCTTCATCTGTGTCGCGGCAACAACGACGGGCGCTGGTTGGCGTCAGGGGGTTACGAGGCCATCTCGAAGGAGGTTTTCCGGCGGGCGCCGCGTTATGCGGTGCTGCTCCTCGAATACGACGACGCGCGATCGGGCGGCTTCGCTCCGCTCGCCGACGTCTCGTCGGATAAGACGGTGGTGCTGGGTCTGGTGTCAACCAAGCGACCCGCAATGGAATCGGCGGCGGAGCTGCGCCGCCGCATCGACGAAGCGGCGCGCTTCTTTCCGCGCGAGCAACTGGCCCTGTCGCCGCAGTGCGGCTTCGCCTCGGGCGTCGGTGGCAATCCGATTACGCCGGAGGTGCAGGAGGCGAAGATGCGCCTGGTGGCCGAGGTCGCGCATTCGGTCTGGACCTGAAAGCGCGGCGAGCCCAGGTGTGTGCGACCTGCGCGAATCGCGCCGAGCGGCAACCAACTAGAGCAGAGTACCGCGGCGTTTGACGCCGAGGTGATCATAGGCGCGCTGGGTGGCGACGCGGCCGCGATTGGTGCGCGCGATGAAGCCCTCCTGCAGGAGATAAGGCTCGTACACTTCGCCAATCGTATCGGCCTCTTCGCCGACGGCGGCAGCGAGGCTCTCGATCCCGACCGGCCCGCCATTAAATTTTTCGATCAGCGCGGAGAGAATCGCGCGATCCATCCGGTCGAAGCCAAAGCCGTCGACTTCGAGCAGCTCGAGCGCGCCGAGAGCAACTTCCCGGGTGACAACGGCCGCGTGATTAATCTGCGCATAGTCGCGGATCCGGCGGAGCAGACGATTGGCGATGCGCGGCGTGCCGCGCGATCGCGCGGCCAGCTCGGCCGCCCCGTCGTCGTCGAGCCTGACCTTGAGCAGGCCGGCGGACCGTCGCACGATCTCGGTCAATTCGGCGCGCGAGTAGAAATCGAGATGGTAGTGCTGGCCGAAGCGATCGCGCAGGGGCGAGCTCAGGAGGCCCGAGCGGGTGGTCGCGCCGACCAGAGTGAAAGGTTTGACCGCAAGCCGCATCGTGCGCGCGCCCGGACCCTTGCCAACCACGATATTGAGCTCGAAGTCCTCCATCGCCGGATAGAGAATCTCCTCGACGACGCGGGACAGCCGATGAATTTCATCGATAAAAAGAACATCGCCGCGGTCGAGATCGTTGACGATCGCGGCAAGGTCGCCGGCCCGCTCGATCGCCGGACCCGAGGTGGCGCGCAGGTTGACGCCGAGCTCGCGCGCAATGATGTGAGCGAGCGAGGTCTTGCCGAGTCCGGGCGGGCCCGAGAACAGCACATGATCGAGCACCTCGTTGCGCCCGCGCGCCGCCGCGATGGCAATGCCGAGGACCTTGCGGATGCGCTGCTGACCAATGAACTCCGCCAGTGAACGCGGCCGCAGAGAGAGATCGATCTGTTGTTCGGCGACGTCGGCCGACGGCGAGGCAACACGGTTCTTGTCCGCGCGCTTCTTCGACGCTTCCGCCGCCCCCTTCAGGCGTTCAAGGATCGCGTCCGGCTGCAGGTCGTCGTCGGCGTGGTTCATTTTTCACCCAGAATAACCGCGAGTGAGCGGCGGAGTATCGCTTCGAGTCCGCCCTCCTCTCCCGCGACTTCGACTGCGCGTTTGGCCTCGGCCGGCTTGTAGCCGAGATTCACCAGGGCCGAGACGGCATCGTCGAGCATCGCGTTGGCGGGACTGCGGCCGCTCCCGTTGACGGAAGGTCGGGGCGCGGCTTCGGTGAAATTCAGTTCGGCAATCTTGTTGCGCAACTCGCGCACGATCCGTTCGGCCACGCGCGCGCCGACTCCGGGTACGGCGTCAATCCGCTCGACGTCGCCGTCGCTTATCGCCGATGCGAGTTCGTCAGGCGCAAGCACCGAGAGCACGGCGAGCGCGAGCTTGGGTCCGACGTGCTGCACGCCCATCAGGAGGTCGAATGCGCGCTTTTCCGCGAGCGTGGCAAAGCCGTACAGCGTGATCGAGTCCTCACGAATCACCTGGCGAATCTCGAGCTCGGTTTCGTCGCCGGCTGAGGGCAGGCGATAGTAGGTGCTGAGCGGGATGAAGACTTCATAGCCGATGCCGCCGGTCTGCAGGACCACGCGTCCGGATTCGCGGACACGCAGGCGTCCGCTGAGGGAGGTGATCATCGGCGGACCCTGGCGTTTGGTCGCGTCGAGTCGGTGGAGACGGCGCCACTGAAGCGCGCGCGAAAAACATGACAGAGCGCCAGCGCCAGCGCGTCGGTGGCGTCGTGCGGCAATGCCGCGCCGCCCTCGAGACCGAGCGTTCGCCGCACCATCGCGGACACCTGCGCCTTGTCGGCGCGCCCGTAGCCGGCGACTGTCAGCTTGACGTCGGTCGGGCTGTATTCGAAAAGCGCAAGGTCACAATGGGCCGCAGCGAGCATCGCCACCGCGCGCGCTTCGCCGAGCCGGAAAGCGCTCTGGATATTGACGGCGACGAAGCTGCGCTCGAGGCTCATCGCGGTCGGCGCGTATTGGTCGATAAGCGCGAGCAGTCGGCCGTAGATCTCGGCCAGACGCACGCCGCCGCGCATCGTATCGGCGATCCTGATAGCTCCGGCGGCAACGTAGGATGGCGCGGGATGTTGGTCGATGATGCCGAAACCCGTGACGCTGCTGCCCGGGTCCACGCCGATTATCCGCATCCCGCTTCCCCCCACAGCCGTTGCCTCGCCTTTGTAACTAGCCGGCGGCCGACAACTGTTCCATCTCGGCCTCATCGATATCGAAGTTCGCCGAAACGCTCTGGACGTCGTCGTGATCGTCGAGGTCTTCCATCAGTTTGAGCACCTGCTCCGCCTGATGACCCGATACCTTGACCGTCGTTTCCGGAACCATCGTGATCTCGGCCGCCGTCATCGGGATCCGCGCCGCTTCGAGAGCGTCGCGCACGGCGGCAAAGCTTTCCTGCGAGGTCAGCACCTGGTACGAATCGCTGTCGCCGGTAACGTCGTCGGCACCGGCTTCGAGCGCGATTTCCATCAGGCGGTCTTCATCGACCGCGGCGCGTTCGATCGTGATGACACCGCGCCGATGGAACATCCAGGCCACGCATCCGGTTTCGCCAAGATTGCCACCGGCTTTCGAGAGAAGGAACCGCAGCTCCGAAACCGTGCGGTTGCGGTTATCCGTCAGGACATCGATGATAAGGGCGACGCCCCCCGGTCCATAGCCCTCGTAGGCGACCTGTTCGAGTTGGCCGCCGCCCAGTTCGCCGGTGCCCTTCTTGATTGCCCGCTCGATATTATCGTTAGGCATCGACTGCGCCTTGGCGGCGGCAACCGCGGTGCGCAGGCGGGGGTTGGCGTTGATATCACCGCCGCCGAGCCGCGCGGCGATGGTGATTTCCTTGATCAGCTTGGTAAAAACCTTACCGCGCTTCGCATCACGCGCCGCCTTCTTGTGCTTGATCGAACTCCATTTGGAATGGCCGGACATGACCGCATGCCTCCGCCGGAACCGGGTCCCGATATGCGCAGCATTTTACCATAACGGCCGACACAAGAAGCATCGCGTCAGGGTGCATTTTTCACGAGGACGTTTGCTATGATGGGCGCTCGCCGCACGAATGAAATCCCGCATTGCGCCTGTTCTGATCGCCGTCGTCGCTGGATGCGTTTATGCGCCCCAGCAGAACCCGCCGGCAGCAAACCGAACCACCGTAACGCTCGCCCTGCCCTACGATCTAGCGTGGGACGCGGTGCAGACCGTGGTCGCGAACAACCAATTTCATATCGTCACCGCCAACCCGAACGACGGCACACTCGAGGCGGAGGCCCCCGTCCCGTTCACCCTGCAGGACGCCGATTGCGGAGCACTGCGAGGGATCGCCGGCAAAGTCAACGAGGAGCCGGACCCGGACTCATCGGCGGTTTATGACTTCACCATCAAGCCCATCGAGCGCGAGCAAAGCACGGTGAGCGTTGCAGCGACGTTTACGGCACCGTTGCATGTGCCCTTGCGGCCGCTGTCGAGCGTGCACTGTGTTTCGCGCGGGCGGCAGGAAGCGCGCCTGTTGAATGAGATCCAGATCGAGGCCACGCGGGAGCATCGGCCGGAACCGACGCACGGGAATGTGCTGAAGTAGCGGTCGCGCATTGAGGGGGGCGAGTGGGAGGGCGGCGGCGCCGCCCTCCCACTCGCCCCCCTCAATGCGGCAGCAGCGCGGTCGAAGGTATGACCTGCAACTCGGCGGCGCCCGGAGGCTGCCACAGAAGCCGCATCGCGGCGTCGCCGGCGAGATTACGCTCGCCGGCTTCGACACGATGCGGCCCCGCGGTCAGCACGACCGTGCCTTCGCCGATGCCTTGCGTCACCTCACCGGGGTCGCGGATCACCGCACGGCCGTCGACGTTCAGCCATCCGCTGTCATCAACATTAATTGCAAAGCGATACCGCCCGCTGATCGGGGCAAGCAGAGTTCCGCTCCATACAATTCGCGACGGCGCAGGCAAGGCACCAAGCTCGGCCACGCTGCCGAAATCAAGTTCGCGATCGACACGCTCGATATGCGGTGGAAAGCCGTTCGGTTCGAGCCCGCGATAGTAACGCGCCATCAAACCGTGACTCGACGGCGCTCGTAATCGGCCGAGCGACGGACCGAGCAGCGGCGGCAGGAACATCGCGCCGATCGCACAATAGACCGCGGCACGATGGGTGCTCGTGACAGCTTTGAAACCATCGTCGCCCATCAGTTTTGCGGCGCCCCACAACCATAACGCCGCGAGCGGCAGCAAGGCGATCGCCCCGGGCAGACGCGCGAGTTTACCGAGGTTGAAAGCGGTCGATTCATCGACAATGGGCGGTCCGCCGAAATAGGCGTCGCTGTTGTAGGCGAGATCGCCGCGCAGGTAGGCCGGCCAGATAAAGTCGCGCAACGGATTGCCGTACTCATACGGAAAGTGCGGTTCGACCGCGGTCGCCATCAGCATCAGGAAGGCCGACAGAAAGCCGAGCGCCAGCAACCACCATTTGGCCCCGCGGGGCAGAAACGCCAGCGGCAGGACCAGAAATGGAATCGCGGCGACGATTTGACGCGGACCGGTCGCGGTGCCGCCGCCCCATGACACAATAGAAGCACCAAACGCGGAATTAAAAAGGATCATCGAAATTGCGGCAGAGACTACAATCAAAAACTCCGCTCGGAGCTTTCGACGCTTCGCCATCCCAACGACGCCGAAGAGACTGAGAATTAACACCGGGTTGCAGTAAAACAGTCCGCGCTGAGGATCGAGCAGTATTTTGTAAAGAATCGCGGGTCGCGGATAGGTCAAGCCGACAAAGCCCACGGCCTGCTCGGGAAACTGACTGTTTCCCGCCAGCTTGTAGGCTTCATAACTCAGAAAAAATGGACTTCCAAAGGCTCGCAAATTGTATGCGAAGAGCAAAAGCGCAATGGCCCCCGCACCGCCCGCAAACGCGACCAGTCTGAGCGTCGGGCCCAACCGCCACAAAGCATACGCAGCCAGAGCAACCGCGATCAGAACGGTTGGAAAGTCGCACAACACGGCCCAGCCGGCTGCGGCGCCGGCGACCATCGCGCGACCCGCATCATGAAGCGTGCGTTCGCTTACGAGCAGATAGAATGCCAGAAGGCAGGCCGCTGCCGCGATCGGTTCGCCAGTCATCTCCGTCGCATAGGGAAACATAATCGTCCCAAATGGCAGCACAACTGCGCAGATGATCGCTCGTGCCCGATCGGCCGTCAGCAATATCACCAGTCGGTACATCAGGACGGCCGCAAACGCGACCAGAAGACTGGTCGAAAAAATAATCGTCAACCAGGTTGTCAGCGCCCAGTAGAGAGCCTCGTGACCGACCTTCAGTGGCCACAGGATAAGGCTGAAAAAAATCCATTGGATCAATCCGGTAAAAGATCCGCCGGGTGCCTTTACTGAGTAGTAGTGGCCGTATAGCGAAATAATATCCGCGGTGTTATAGCCGCAGTAGCCATCGATCCACAGAGTCCGACGCTCGACCAAAGATCGCATCAGATCAAAACGCGCGGCGGTACTTTGATCGGCGCCCTGGTAGAAGAATGCGAAAGTAATAAAGGCGAGACTGAAAAGGTAAGCCTCGGTGCGGCTGCACAATCCGGCGAAATATAGACGCTCAGGCGATCGCGCCGGCTCAGCGTGCACCGGCTTTGCGCTTTCTCGACGCACGCTGCTCGACTTTGGCTTCGACCGCCGCAGGCGGTTCGGCTATCATGCGCCATCCCACCGCGGCGAGCAGCAATAAGAACAGCAGGGTAGCGACCAACGTCCACGGCGAGCCGATTGGCCCGGTCGCTGACGCCTTGCGGATCGCCACCAGATCATATGCGGGTTCGCCGGGTTGCGGCCCCGCGACTTTGACCACCCGCGCCTCGCGAAAACGCGCATCGCCGCGCGTCAGCCGACCAAAACCGCCCAAGCGGAGGGCAACCTCGACATCCGCCCCCTGCGATCCAATTCTGAGGTAGAACCCGATACGCTGCCAATCGGTTGTGCCGCGCAGATCACGTGAGGTGATACCATCTTCGAGAAGACTGATATTCGCCCCGGTAGTAAAAGGCTGCGCGCCGATGGCGCGCGACTCAACACTGATGTGGTACCAACCCGGTCCGAGGCTCAGCAACTGCGACCAGCGCGCATCGTTATCACGATGGCTCAGCACTTCAAGCTCGCCCGGCTTACCGGGCTCCGGCGGATGCCATATATAGTCGGTGGACCCGGGGTCCTGGATCCAGGCGTCCTGTCGCCAGCCATCGACTGAGTTTCCTGAGCCGACGCGAAAGGAACCGTTGTTCAACAGATTCTTCGGCGCCGCGGCGGCGCGCGCATCGAGCGTCGGCACAGCCATCAGAGCAACCAGCAGCAGCCAGAACCCTGGACGAACGACAGCGGTCATATCCAATTTCTCAGTCCGGGTCCCTGCAGCCACATCCGCGCGTAATAGCCGACTCGCGAAATCGGAGTCCCCAACCACACCGGCAGAAAGTAAATGAACAGGGCGACCGCGGTAGCGCTGAAAACCACTGTCACCACACGGCCGGCGGCGCGCGGTCCGTAATAGGCGGCGATAAGGCAAGCCGTCAGAATCACCGCGGCGACAGCAAAGCCAAGGTACGTTATCGGCCCCGTTGCGTCGGGATAATATTGAAACACAATGTGATTAATTCCCAGCAACGGGACCGGCATCACCGCGCCGAGCACCGCCAGCATCTCCCATAGTTCAGCCTCACCCTGCCAGAAGTCGGCAAGCAGGCCGCCGAGCGCCAGATAACCGATATAGACTGACGGCATATAATGATAGAGAAATAGTACGCGTCCGATTGGAATCCAGATTACATAGTAGGCGATAAAGCCGATAACCAGGAAGACGCGGGTCAGGCTGGGACGCTCGAGCGCGCGCACTGCGGTAATTGCCATCGCCGGCACTACGGCCCACCAGGTAAGAGGATTACCGGCTCCCCAGATAGTGGCGACGATGGCGCCCTGGGGAGGGAAATTCTGCCAATAGGCCACCGGGCGCAGCATCAGCGGCCAGCTCCACCATGGCGAAGCGTACGGATGGGTGGCGGATGCGACGCTTTTTTCATACCAGATGACATCTTTGTAGTAGTGAAAGAGATCGGCGATTCCACCCCACCAGCCGAGTAGATAATGCGGAGTAAAGGAAAGAATGTACACCATAGCGGCGATAGCGCTCGTCATCAGCAGGGCGCCGAACGCCGGTCGCATGCGATTTAGATCGGCACTGCCGCTCTGACGACGTGATGCAATTTCTGGAAGCGGCCGCTGCAGCATCGCATAGAACGCAAACGACGCGACCAGGAGAAAGGTAATTGCCGGAACGTAAAGCTTTGATCCCAGACACAGACCGAGGGCGACGGCCAGGGGCAGAAGCACGCGCCGCCGGCCGAGCAGGCTCGGCGTCTGGAGAAAGCGAAACAGCAACAGGTAGGCGGCAGCGGCAAAGGTCAGATAGACGATGTCGATGCAGCCGATGCGCGAATCGACGATGAAGTAGCCGTCGAGCGCCACGAGGGCGGCAGCGAAGAAAGCGGCGAGACGCGAGCGGAAAAGACGGCGCCCGAGAAGATAGGTTATCGCGACCATCAGAGTGCCGAGCGTCGCGTTGGCCAGCCGCCAGCTCGCCGACGTATCGCCGTGCAGGAGGATGCCGGCGGCGATTAGCAGCTTGGCAATCGGCGGATGCGGATCGAGGAAGGGTTCGTTGTGAAGATAATGGCGGGCCTGACCAACAAAGTGCACTTCGTCAAAGACAATTTCGGGCGGATGGCCGATGTGCCAGAAACGCAATACCCCGCTGACCAGCACCAGGAGTGCGAGCACCACGGTATCGCGCCGAAGCCACGGCAACTGCAGGTAGGTATCGACTGGCGGGACGGCGCGGACCATGCTGTCGCCCCATCCGGCAAACAGGGCGCTGAAAGCGTTGGGCGCCGCGGCAAAATCCGGACTATCCACCCGCGCGGGCGCCATCCCATACACGATCGCGAGCGTGAGCGCGAGGCAGTTAATTCCGGCACAGAGCATTGCGAGACCGTCCCGCGGATCGAGAAATACGACGGTATTGAGTGTGTGAAGGACGTAGGCGAGGTTCACCAATCCGGTTGCCGTAACCAGGGCGAACACGCCAAGCATCGCGGTTTCCGAAATGGTCAGGGGAATAGCGAAGACCAGCGCCGCATAGAGGTATCGCTCGTGCATCCGGGGAGCGAGCATGAAAAAGCCGAAGAGCGCGATGAAGGAAACCATCCAGAGATTGCGCTGCGAAGCGTTGCGCCAGAGCGCCCACGTCACCAGCGCATACAATGGCGCGAGGAGCGCCATCCCCAGAGCAAAATAGCTGACGCCAAAGAGCGTACCGCCGTCGTTCTGGCGCAGCCCGCCGATCAGCGCCATGAAGTTGAAGGCGTTGACCGAGGTCTCGTGATAATACTGCGCCGTCGTCATATAAAGCTGCGGAAGCCAGTTCCAGTCATGGTTTATCTGGAACGGCGCGACCGTAATGACGGCAACCGCGAGGAACGCCAGGGCGGATCTTATCCAGACCGAGAGTCCGCTCTTGAGGAGGGTCCAGACCCCGAGGACCGGCATCAACATGATGGCCTGTGGTTTGATCAGTAGAGCGAGCGCGGCGAGTGCCCAACTGAGCTCGACTTCGTCCTCGAGCATCATCGCGACGCCGAGAAACATCACGAGGGCCAGCGCAGAATCGGCCTGCCCCCACGCCACAGTGTCAAAGAGCAGCGTCGGGTTGAGCGCAAAGAACGCCGTCGCGACTGAGGCCATCGCGAGGCTCGCGCGGCGACGAACGACGGCGAAGATGAGGACCGCGAGGGCGAAATCTGCGGCGAGTGCGGGCGTTTCGGTAATCACACGGAGCGTCGAATCGGCCGGCTGAACCCATCGGGCGAACGCGCCTGCCGCCCACAACGGGTAAAGATAGGCGGGCGGATAATCGAGGAAGGAGCCGGGACGATACATCGCCGCCGGACCATTGCGGGCGATATCGAGCGCCCAGGCCTCGTAGGTTCCGACGTCAACCTTGAAGCCGGGGCAATAGACAACCGCGATTGCCTTGACGATCCAGAGTACGGCGAGACACAGAATCGCGTAGTAGAAGCCGCGATCGCGCGCAGCGATAAGCTGACGCACCGCGAGATAAAGCGCGTAGGCGACCAGTGCGCTCAGCGCAAGACCGGCGAAAACTCCGGCCGCCCAATCACCAGTCGAGGAGGTCGGGATCGCTTCGTCGGCAAAGGCGGCGGTCGCCCCGAACAGAAACAGTGCCGGGAGAAGGCAGGCGGCCGAGCGGTGCCGACTCGAAACCTCAGTTACCATTCCCGCGATCATCGTTTCCCTTCCTGGGTTCAGCTCAAGCCCATTACCATAGCGCACGGGCCGAGTCGGCTGAATCACGGCGCTGGCTGGACGGGTCGCGCTGCGATTAAGATGCGAAGGCGAGGGAGGCGCGCCGCCGATGAAACTGGTCCACACCCTTTATGAGCCTGCGGGCGAAGGTCCTTTTCCGACGATCCTGGCGATGCATGGATGGGGATCGAACGCGCTCGATCTGCATGGTATTGCGCCGTTCATCGCCGGCGGACGCTTTCTCGTAATCTGTCCCCAGGGACGGCACGAAGTCGAAATCGGCGCAGTCAATGGCTTCGGATGGTACGAAATGAAGCCGGGCGGGCGGCCCGACGAGGAAAAGGTCGACGCCGCGATCGACGAGCTGCGGGATTTCATCAATGAAGCGTGCGGCCGCTATCCGGTGGATCGGCGAAAAATCGTGCTGATCGGTTTCAGCCAGGGCGGCATGATGGCGTACAACCTGGCGATGCGCTGGCCAGACAAATTCGCGGCGCTCGTCGGCATCTCGACGGCATTTCCCGATTATCTGTTCGAGCGCGCCAAGAATCGGGAAGCGATTGCCAAACTGCCGGTGATGGTTCAACACGGGCGGGCCGACGAGATGCTCGAGCCGGCCCGCGCGCGAAAGTCCGTCGAGCTATTGCGCGAACTCGGCGCGACGGTCGATTTTCGCCAGTACGACTGCGGTCACGAAGTGAGCGCCGACGGCGTGCGCGATCTGTCGGCCTTTCTGCAGGCACGCGTCCTCGACGGCGGCGCGGAGGCCAATCGGTAGGCGGCGATGCCGGCGCTCCTCGCAGTCCCCTGTCATCAACGCTGAAACGACGTCGCTTATCGTCCCGCGCCGGCGCGTCGGCTTCCGGGTGACGGCAGCGGTTGTGGGAAGCGGCGAATATCGGCAGAATACCGCGACCAAGCGATGCGAGGATGGAGGCCGGATGCGCGGAAACTTTACCGTCAATCAACGGTTCCTGAGCCTGACTGCGGCGCTGATTGCCGCGCTGCTGTGGAGTTCACAAGCTATGTCTGCTGCAAAAATTACCACTCCTTCCGGATTGCAATACGTGGATCTCAGCGTCGGCAAGGGCGAAGTTGCGAAGGCCGGCGATCAGGTGTCGGTCCAATACACCGGCTGGCTGCAGAAGCCCGACGGCAGTAAAGGACAGAAGTTCGATTCGAGCAAAGACCGCAACCAGCCGTTTCAATTCGGCCTTGGGCAGGGTCAGGTGATCAAAGGTTGGGACGAAGGGGTGCAGGGGATGAAGGTTGGCGGCGAGCGCGAACTGATCATACCGCCCAATCTCGGTTATGGAGCAGCCGGAGCCGGCGGCGTGATTCCGCCGAACGCGACGCTGATTTTCGACGTCGAATTGCTCAGCGTCACGCCCTAGGACGGGCGGCGTGCGGTCATCGGACGGGCCGCAACTCAAATCGTCAGTTTGTAGAGCCGGGCGGCGTTGCGCCACAGGATCGCGTCGCGATCGGGCTGCGGAACCTCGGCGAAATTGTGATCGATCATGCGCGCGGTCTCGGGATAGGTCGAGCTCGCGCGTGGAAACTCCGACTGCCACAGGATGCGGTCAACGCCGATATACTTGCGGTTGCGCAATCCTACTTTTTCCTTCCACGTGGTCACGTAACATTGCCGACGGAAGATCGCTGACGGACGTTCGGCGAAGCCTTCGTTTTCGGCCAGACGCTGCCGTTCCCATTGATGGTCCAGCGCTTCGAGCCCGAACGGGACGTAATCGATCGCACTGCCGGCAAAGACCGGCTGCAATCGGGGAAAGCGATAGAGAATCCCCGACAGCACCATGCCGTTGATCAGTGCGGCGCTCCCCGCGGCCTGACGGACGTTATCGAAGGCGCGGGCGCCGGCCGTATCATACGCCGGGCTGATTTCGAACATCACGCTGGGCGCACTTCCGGCGTGAAAGCATACGGGAACGTCCAACTCCTGAAGGGTGACCCAGAGCGCGTCCCACTCGGATTTATACAAATGCGGTGAAGCCGGGTTCACCTGGGAGGGCTGCGCCGGCATGATGACGCCCTTATGGCCGCGGCTCACCGCGCGCCTGGCCTCGGCGGTCGCCGCTTCAACTGATCCGGTCGGCAGGATCGCCTGCGGCACGAAGCGGGGGCTGGTCGCCGTCCACACATCGATTATCCAGTCGTTGTAGACGCGCGCGCATTCAATCTGCAGCTCGAGGTCCTTGATGGCGCTTATCGCCTCACCACTGACCCCCGCGGCGGAGGGATACAGGACCGAACAGTCGATGCCGTCGGCGTCCATCGCAGCCAGCCGCGCCTTGGGCTCGTACGCACTGCCGGGCACCTGGCTCCAGGTCTGAGGTTCGGCGCCGCGATCGTCGGATAAAGCGCCGACAGGGGCCGGCGACGCCAAAGTACTGACCTGTCCATCGATGACCCATCGTTCGGTGCGGTCCGGTTGCACCGCCAGATGCGGCAAACGGTCGCCCCATTTCGCGCGCGACATGGAACGCGTCCACAGATCTGGAGGTTCGACTACGTGGTCGTCGACCGAGATCACGCCGAATCGCAAGGTCATGGCGTCACTCTTTCATGCCGGTGAGCCGGCAGCCGTCGCGGGTTTGCTCCTGATCGCCGCGGTTCGCCTAGAGCTTGTACACGCGGCGCGGATTTTCGACCAGAATCTTGTGCTGATCCGCCTCCGGCACGCCCTCGAAACTCCACTTCAGCCACTTGTCCGCGGCGGGCCAAATCGACGTCGGATGGGGGAAGTCGGTCTCCCACAGGATACGGTCGATACCGATAAAATCGCGCAGCTCGATCCCTGCCCGCTCGTACCAGAAATCGACGTAGCATTGCTGGCGGAACGCATCGCTGGGTTTGCGCTTGAGCCCGTTTTTGTAAAGCTGGTTGCGCTCCCACTCGTAGTCGCAGGCCTCGAGCACGTACGGCACCCATCCGATACCGCTCTCGGCGCCGACGAAGGTCAGTTTCGGAAAGCGCTCGAGCACCCCGCTCAACAACAGATTGGCAAAGATCTGCGAGGAGAGCGCAAACGAGTTCGCACTGCCCATCGCCAGGGTCTTCATATCGCTCGCGCCGGGCTCGGTACCCAGCGAGAGGCGTTTGGCCCCGGCCACGTTATGGAAATGCACCGGCATATCGAGATCCTGGGCGGTTGCCCACAGCGGATCCCAGTAGCGATCGGCAAACGCCGGCAGACGATATTGCTCGGTGGCGCCGATCATCAGGAAGCCGCGATGGCCGCGCTTCGCCGCATGTTGCAGCTCGGCAACCGCCGCCTCGACGGTGGCCAGCGGCAGTTCGGCCAGCGTGATGAAGCGATGCGGCGCAACGTCGTAGAATTCCTCGGCGAGATAATCGTTGTACGCTCGCACGCAATCCTTCTGCAGTTCGGGATCCATCTTCATCATGAAGGCCTCGCCCCCGACCCCGGCGGTGTTGGGGAAGAGCACCTGCGCCGAAACCCCGTCGCGGTCCATCGCGCGCATCCGCCCGTCCGCCGTATAGACCATCGAGGGCACGTCGCGCCAATGGGTCGGCAGGGTTTTGCGATCAGGAATGACGCCGTGACAGAGGCAGAGCCAGCCGAAGCCCATCACGCGGCCGTCGCACATCCATACTTCGCGACCGTCCTGCTCGACGATCTGCGGAATGCGGTCGCCCCATTTGGCCTTGGACATCCGACTGGTCCAGGTATCAGGTTTTTCCTGACAATGGCTGTCCACATCGATGCGCTTGTATTCGAAGCTCATGGCCGAGTCTCCTTGGAATGCTCCAATCCGGAGATTTCCAGTTTCAATTCTGATTCAGATTCTCACAGATAAGCGCGAATTGACAAACACCGAGGTCAGCTCAACTTGCTCGCAGCCCGCGGTTATTCGCGCCAGGCAAATTCGCGGGCTTGAGCATGCCATCCGCGAAGGCCGGCGCGCGATTCATCGAGCCTCCTACCTATGCGCGGCTCGTGACACGGCGGCTTGCAATCCGTTGAAATCGACTGGCGTGCATAGCTTTATTAGGCTCGGTAACGTTATGCCGTACTGGCTGCGAACTCGCCTATCCAAGTCAGCGGTTGGCACCACATAGAATTCCCATTGATCCACGTTTAAAGGGTCTATCGTGTTCTTGTCCTGATGCTTTAGCAGCGCGAAGACGTACACATCTGCCTGACGCCTTGCCTCTGATTCATGACTATTCGTTCCTGCGTCGAAGGCTCGAGTCTTAGGAGTTCTGAAGCTGATTGCTGAGAGCTTCGATTGAAACCAACTCTGAATATATGCCGCAGACTTAACCTCGACTTTCACGCCGTCCTTAGTCTGGAGATCGAACGGACTCCACTCGTCGCGAACGCCTACGGTCGAAAGTCCCAGTGCGCTCGCGACAATAAACTCCGCCAGCCGTCCACGTGTTACGTTGCTGACAAGGTCCGATGTGCTCCATCTCCAAAAATCTAGTAACGTTGGTCCTAACACATGTCCATTGGAGTGAAAGCATTCGGCTCCGGACTTCGGTTCCGTTAGAAGACGGATCAAATCGCCAGTTGGCCTGTTTTCCATAGCGGCAGATTGGCTCGCTCACTTCGCCAGTGCGGCCAGATCAATTATCCGCGCGGTTCTGCTCGCGGGCGTAAGCTCCAAAATGGCGACGGTGCCGAGCCGTGGATTCTGCCGCACCAGACTGGGACTTCCCGGATTGACGAAAAGCACCCCCTGATGAGTCTCGACCATCGCCTCATGCGTGTAGCCGAAGACCACGACGTCCACTGGCTTGCCGAAAATATCCGCGACGGCCGCGGGCAGCGATTCCTCGGCAGGGAACGACCTCCCGATCGCTCCCGGGATGACGTCGTCGCCGAGGCTCGTCAGGATTAGTTCGTGGCAGAGGCCGATCGTGTGGTTCTCCGCCTCGATCACCGCGGTGGTGTTCACCCGTGGCAGCGCCTCCCCCGTGCCGACCAGCCACGACGTGGTTGCCGTAACCGGGGCGATGCGCTCGAGCCATTCGATACAGGACGGGATGTCGACGTGGCCGGCATGGAGGATGAGATCGACGCCGGCGAAAGCCCGGATCACCTGGGCGGGCGGCTCCGGCCCCATCGACGGAATGTGGGTGTCTGAGATGAGACCGATCTTCATGCCGCAGTTAGGATTTCGGCGTTGAACCGCTCAACGCTGATCATCCAGCCAGGCCAGCCAGGCCAGCCAGGGCTCCGCCACCGCCTCGTAATCCCACCAGAAATGGAATCCGACCTGTTCGGCGAGCTGGCGATCGATGTCGCGGTCGCCGATATGAACGTAGCGCTCCGCCTGAAAACGGGCCTTTACGTCAGGGAGCATGTGCTTGGCCACCCAGAAATCCACCGGGATACCGTGACTGTCCCAGACCTGTTTTTGCCATGAAGGAAAGCGGTCGGAACAACTGCCAACGATGAAGCCCAACTCTTTGGCTCTGCGGACCATCTCTACCGTGACACCGCCGGGCGGATCGCCGAATTCCATGGTGCCGTCGATGTCAAAGCTGATCAGAAAAGCCAACTTCCGTCCTCCTCGCGTCAAGACCTGTCATGCCGCATTCGAACCGCGCCCTAAACCGGCGGCTTGGCGCTCCAGATCAGGGCGTCGCAGCTATCGGGCATCGGCGCACCCGAGACGCCGATCTCGGCCTTTTTCCGGATCTGCGACGGCGACCGTCCCTGTAACTGCAGGATACTGTCGCGGTGGTTCCACCAGCGGGTGCGTCCGTTACCATTATTGCCGCCGCTCGGCGACACCGGATTCGGCCCTTCGATACTGATATCCGTCTCGTAGAGATCGAGCGCGTAGCCCCGCTTCTCTCCGCGCGCCGCATAGCGCAGCCCTTCCAGATGGAATTGATGAAACAGGGTGAAGCCGTCGTACATGTTCTCGAAGTCGAGATCGTCGGGACCGACGCCGGCGCCTTCGTAAAGGATCCGGCCCATGCGGTCGGTGCTTCGCTCCCACTGCTCGAGGGTCGGCACGACACCCATCGATTCCGGCCGGGTCTGGCCATGGCTCAGGATATAAACCGGCTTCTGCTTGTGATCTCGGGCGCGCTCCGGCGTCGTGAAGACGACCGCCAGGGCAGCCATAATCGGCAGGTCGTTGTCGTAGATATTGGCCGGCTTGGCGATCCATCGCGCCGTCAGATAGTCCTCGACGGTGATCATCTCAGGCCGATGCTGGCTATAGTAGCCGTCGGGATTCATCAGGCCGTTGCGGCGTGAGGTCACGACAAAGTTAGCCATCTGATCATGGCTCTTGCCGTACTTGCGGCAGTACTCCTCGAAGACCATCGCAGTGGTGCCGCAAGCCGGCAGGCCCCAGATGCTGCTGTACTTGAAGCGGCCGGAAGCGGTGTTGAGCGCGCTCGCGCCGACGCCGACGTAGTAGCGGCCGGCCAGATTGTGCCATCCGCGCGCGACGAGACAGGTCTTGGTGAGACCGCGCGCCACCGCCTCCGCCGCCGCAACGAATGACACCGACATGCAGATGGGACCGTTCATCATGAACTTGACATTCTTGAGCTCCGGCATGTTCAACAGGAGCCAGTCGATGTCGCCTCGGGTGATGCCGGCCTGCGGGAAGGATGCCATCTTGAAGTGCTTCTCCCAACCCGGCGGCGGCGGGGTATTGGGATCTTTGGAAATTCCGGTCGTGGACTCAGGAGTCAGGACCAGTCCGTCGATCTCTTCGGGAGCAATTCCGGCATCGGCGATCGCCTTGCGGATCGCGAGGATCGTCAGGGCGCCCATGCTGGTCTCGGGCTTCTCGTCCCAGCGCCGCGCGGTAGGCGAAGTCCCGACTCCGGTGGCGACCACCTTGCCTCGCCCTTCCCACAGCCCCAGGCCCTCTTTATTGCGAAACCACTCGCGCGGAACTACCGGATGCGGCATGAGTATTCTCCCTGCGGTGCTTTGCCCTCGTACCTGATCCTGACAAGCCCTAGGCGATCACCCGCCATTCGGGCACCTTCTGACCCGTCGCGGGCGTCGTTTCAAAAATCACCTCGACCGCCGCCCCGACCGGCACTTGATCCACCGGCGTGCCTGGCAGATGGGACAACATGATGATTTCGGGCTCGTCGTCGAGGGCGATCGCGGCAACATTGAAAGGCTGTCCCGGAATCAGCGACGAGGTCGGGGTGTCGTACACCACGACG
Organism: Pseudomonadota bacterium; assembly: GCA_021325355.1. Lineage (GTDB taxonomy): Bacteria > Desulfobacterota > Binatia > Binatales > Binataceae > JAJPHI01. The sequence goes on along the minus strand of JAJPHI010000023.1, from coordinate 30,336 downwards.
CGGCTGATAATGCGTCCACGCCCGCTGAGCGGCCGCCATTCGACCGCCGTATCTTTGCCGCATCGGATACACCTGGGACGCGGCGGAAACTGATATCTGCGGCAACTGGTACAATACTGGGCGACCAGTCGCTCGGCGTTGCACGCGTCGTAGAAGGGTTTGTCCAGCTCGTCGGGAATCGGTGACTGTTTGGGCATGGTCTCCCTGCTTTGGTCTCCAGAGTCAGGTAATTTCCGCCCACTTGCTGGTTGGTATGGCGGCGTGAAACCACGCAGTACCATCCTGCGATGTTTGCCGTCAACGGTCCTCTCCCTGCGCCGCCGAGGATCCGTGGCCGCCACTGGACGCCGAGCCGAGGCCGCCCGCCCAACTCGCCTCCTGACCGCAGATAGTGCCGCTCGCGACCGGCTGAGCGCGACGCGAGAATTCCTCGCACGCCGCGGCGTGCGAGGAATCCCGCGCGCAAAACTATCCCCCTTTGTCCTTTGCGCCCCGCGACGTCATTCCCGCGCGCCCCGCGGAAGCCCTGCCGCCGTTACTCACCGCGACGATCAGGGCGACTCCATTTCCTCAAGGCCGAGGTTACTCATGCGGAAGCCCAGGCCGAGCGCCCGGAGCCGCATGCCGACCGACTCGGCGCGGCTCTCATTGAGATGCTTCCGCTGCACCGTTCCCCGAATCAGCGGCGGACGGGTGGGAGCGCGTCGAACGGCGATTTCGACGCGATCGAGTATGGGAATTTCGTCGAACAGCCGCTTGAGCGCCGCGTCGGTATCGGTCAGACACTGTTTCGCAAACCGGCGTTCGATCGCGCTCGGCGGCAGATCGCGATCCCACGGATGAATCGCGCGCGCCAGCCATTCGATCTGCAGGACGGTTTTCGCCGACAGGATCTCGAGACCATCGGCGCGCGCTTCGCCGCGCTGATGGAGAGCGAGCGCACTTTCAACTTTTCGCCAGAACACGTGCGCACGATAAAAATTCGACACCTTGGCCATCAGACGTACCAGCCACATCGACACTCGTTTCGGTATCAGGATCATTTCGCAGCACACCTACGGGAAGGAACGCCCCGGCCACCCCAGCGGATGGCCGGATGCGGATCGCAACTAACTGGCTTCTTTCATTTTGATGCGTGGCAATCGGGTGCGCGTGCGGCGCCCGATTGGAACGTCGTCGATCGACTTCGGACAGCCGTCGTCGCCCGTCACCACGTATTCCGGATAGGCCGGGAAGCCGTGTTCATGGAGATCGAGGCCTTCGATCTCGCCTTCGGTAGGAATCCGCAGGCGGAAGCCGACGTGGATTGCGTACATCAGGGCCATCGAGACGATAAAGGTGGCGATGGTGATCGAGAAGCTGCCAATCATCTGCGCCTTGAGTACGCCGAATCCTCCGCCGTAGAAGAGGCCGGTCACCACGGTGCTGGTATCGGCGCCGGTCGCGGTCGGCGCGCCGTACTTGCCTGCGGCAAACAATCCGAGCGAAAGGGTCCCCCAGATGCCCGCGATCATGTGGACCGGCACGGCGCCGATCGGATCATCGATACGCAGGTACTCAAGCAGATCGATACCCCAGACCACCACGATCCCGGCGCCGATGCCGAGCAGGAAGGCGCCTTCGGGATCGACCCAGTAACACGGGCAGGTAATCGCCACGAGTCCCGCCAGGAAGCCGTTGACCGTGAGCGCCAGATCCCATTTGCGCAGCTTGATGTACGAATAAAAGAGGGCGGTCAGGCCGGCCGAACAGGCCGCCAGCGTGGTGTTGAAGGAAACGCGCCCGATACCCTGCGCGTCGAGTGCCGACAGCGTGCTTCCCGGATTGAAGCCGTACCAGCCGAACCAGAGAATCAAGCCGCCGGTGGCGCCGATAATGAGGTCGTGGGGTTTCATTGGCTCGCCGCCGTCGCGCTTGAAAACCCGTCCGAGCCGCGGACCCAGCACGATAGCGCCGGCGAGGGAAATCGTCCCGCCGATGGTATGCACCACGGTCGATCCGGCGAAATCGTGGAACGGGATCGGGTTCATGTTGGCCAGCCAGCCGTCCGGACCCCACGCCCAGTGACCGATGATGGGATAGATAAAGCCGGTGACGCCGACGCTGTAGAGCAGATCGCCGATAAAGTCGCAGCGTCCGATCATCGCGCCCGAAGTCACGGTCGAGCAGGTATCGGCAAAGGCGTACTGGAAAACCCAGTAAGCGAGCAGAGGCACACCCGTGGTGCCGTAGGTTGCGGGCAGCCCGTGCAGCATGAAGCCGGTGGTACCGATCCACGGCGTACCCGGACAGAACATGAAGGCGAAGCCCCAGAGCCAGAAGGTCACGCCGCAGATGCAGGTATCGGCAATCCCTTCAACCAGGATATTGACCGTTTCGCGCGAGCGGGCGAACCCCGACTCGAGCATCACGAAGCCGACCTGCATACAGAAGACGAGGTAGGCGGCCACCAGGGTCCAGACCGTATTAATTGCGTTGATATGCGGCGGCGGCAAAGGCGGCGTCGCATCCGCATAGGCGGCGTCCGGCAGATACCATTTCGACATCAGCAGGACGACGATCCCGAGACCGATGGTTTTGCCGAGAAGGAGCATCCCGGCCTTGCGCCGGACCTCCGGATCTCTCAGCCGTTCCATCAACCGCCGAGCCAGTTGGGTAGACCACAGGTTCATGCGCTGCTTCATCCTCCGTCGTGTGCGTTTCGCGCTCGACAATGCGAGCCATACCCACCGCTGCGGTTGGGTTTGCGACCGAGGCTCAGCAAATGACATGCCCGTGTATTGCATTTCTGCAATCCGAAGAAATTGCAGAAATGCAATACGGAAATCTAACGTGAAATGACGCGGAGCGCCGTCGGGCTGCCGGAGGACCTGTCCGGCGGTGTTCAAATCAGCGGCATCTGCCGCTCCGAAGGGCTTGCGCCCCGCGGCTTAGGGTAGGCGAGGCGACTGCGACGGGGTCGGCTCAGCCGATACCGTAACGCTTGCGTTTGCGCCAGAGCGTCGCCGGATTGATCCCGAGCTTTTCCGCCGCCTCTTCGAGCGAGGCCGTAGTGGCGATCACGTGCATGATATGGTCGCGTTCGAGCTCATTCATGGTCGTCGTCAGCATCGCCGTCCCGTCCGCCGCAGGGCCCCGCAGCACCACTTCGGGCAGATGCTCGAGGTCGAGCGTATCCTTGTCGGAGAGCAGTGCGGCGCGTTCGAGGACGCTGCGCAGCTCGCGCACATTGCCCGGCCATTGATAGCGGACGAGTCGGGCCGCGGCGGCCGGCGACAGTGACCGTCGTCGTCCGGCCATCAGGGCGGGACTCGACAGGATATGTTCGGCCAGGGGAAGGATATCTTCCGGACGGCTCCGCAGCGGGGGAATCCGCAGAATCGCCGCGCTCAAGTGATGATAGAGATCGGGATGGAACTGTTTTGCGGTCACGCGCTCTCTCAGCTCAACGGTCGAATCGAGGAGGAGCCGGATGTCAGCGGCGACCGTCGCGACGCCGCCCTGACGTTCGAAGGTGGAATGTTTAATCAGGCGCAACAGGCGGTTCTGCGGCATGGCACCGAGGCTCTCGACCTTTTCCAGAAGCAGCGAGCCGCCCTCGGCGGCGTCAACCAGCCCGGGCCGCTCACCGCCGTCACCGCTCGCCGCCGGCGATTCCGCGCCGAACAGTTCACGGTCGAGCAGTTCTTCGGGGAAACCTTCGCAATCGGCGACCACCAGGGGCTTGTCGCGCCGCCCGCTCCAGCGATGGATCTGACGCGCCAGAACCTTCTTGCCCACGCCCCGCTCACCCACGATCAAGATCGGTTCGGCGGTCACGGCCAACTGCCGGGCCATCCGCAGCAGGCGGTTCATCTCGTCGTCGCGCGACTCCAGCCACGGCTGAGTTTCGGTGCGATCCAACCACCGGCGATTCTGCGAGCGCAGCCGCCGTAGCTCCAAAGCGCGCTCCACCACTTGCGCGACATGTTCGAGCGAGAACGGCTTGGTCAGATAGTCATAGGCCCCGGCCTTGAGCGCAGCCACGGCGTTGGGCACGGTCGCATAGGCGGTCATCAGGATGACGATCGCGCCGGCGTCGCGGCGGCGAACCTCGCGCAGCAGTTCAAGACCGTTCATCTCGGCCATCCGGTAGTCGGTCAGGATCACGTCATAGCCGGGCTCGGCGGATTGCATCGCGAGCGCCTCGAGAGCGCTCGCGGCGGTGCTCACCTGATAGCCGCGCCGCTCGAAGTAGGTCGCCAGATGGCGGCGGATGTTTTTGCCGTCATCGACTATTAGAAGTCGCGCCATGCGTCCTGCCGCGGAAAGGGTAGCTCAACCGTAAAGCAGGTGCCTTCCCCGCTCCTGCTGTCCACTGAAATCCGGCCGCCATGCGCCTCGACGATATCGCGGGCGATCGCCAGGCCAAGGCCCGCCGAACCGGGCACGGCGCCGTCGACTTCCCACTGGGTAAATCGCTCGAACAGGTGATCGACGATCGACGGATCAATTCCGATACCGCTATCCCGCACTTCAAGTTCGACCGCGCCGGGGGTCGGGCGAGCGGAGATCGCGATCGTTCCGCCGGCCGGCGTATAACGCAAGGCGTTGGCGATAAGATTTGAGAAGACCCACGAGAGCTTCACCCGGTCGGCGCTGACCGGGGGTAACGACGCGGTGGTTATCGCGCGCAGCGTGACACCCTTCTGCTCGGCCTGCGGCGTGAAGGTTCTCATCACGGAGCGAATCAGAGCCTCCAGGTCGAGCGGCGCCGTATGGATGGCGATCGAACCGATCTCGCCGCGCGCGAGGGCAAGCAGGTCCTCGACCAGTTGGCGCATCAGGCCGATATCCTCATTGATGGTTGCGATCAGCTCCTGATCCTTGTCATCCAAGCGGGGGCGCGCCTCGTGAAGAAGCTCGGCCGCCGCGCCGAGCGAAGTCAGGGGGGTTTTTAGTTCATGCGAGAGCGTAGCGACCAGATTCGCGCGATCGCGCAGATAGGTAACGTCCTGCAGGACCAGGATCCTGCCCGACGACTGATCGCCTTCGGCGCGCAGGCGCAGCACCTTCAACGCATAGCGGCGGCGCTCGGCACCGCGGCGCCCCTCGACTTCGAGTCGGCCGGTCGCGGCGTTCTGGTTCGAGTCGTGCTCAAAGGCCGCCCGAATCCTGGTGTAGGCGGGACTCGCACTGCCGAGCGAAGCAAACGACCTGCCGATCACCGCCGCGCGATCGACCCCGAGAATCGTCGCGGCCACCTCGTTGAGATGGGCGATTCTGGCGTCATGGTCGATTAGCACGATACCGTCGTCGATATTTTCAACGATTGCTTCGGTCTTGTTCTTTTCCATGACCAGCCGATCGACGTTCAGGCGCTCGAATTGTTCGAGGCGATCGGCCATCTTGTTGAATTCCGTCGCCACCGCCTGCAGCTCGGCCAGCGGCTGATCGGCGAGCCGAGCGCGATTGCCGGGCAGATCGAAATTGCGCAGGCGATCGGAGAGCTCGGACAGCGGATGCGCGATGTTCCGCGCGAGCGTCAAGGAAAGCACGGTGCCCAGGACGAGCAGCAGAGTCAGTCCGATGGTAAACTCGGAGGCGACCTCGCTGCTCATTTTATTGGCCCGGCTATCCGCGCGGAACATCGCGGTTTCGTTGATTTCGCTGATTTTCGTCAACTGGTTGTCCAGGTTCCTGAAATCCTGCGGCGGGACCAACTGCCCATCCTGCAGGCGCGCCACCAACTCATGCCACTGCCTTTCGACTGTCGTCACGACCTCGGCCTCGCCGATCTCGGTTTCGTTATGCTTCTCGAGATCGAGCCAGTGAACAAACGACGCGCGACTTGCGGGCAAGACCGCGCTCAAGGTCCCGGCGCTCTGCGCAAGCTCGAGCTGATAGAGCGCCTGCTGCATGTGTGTCGCTGACTTGATGCTAGTGTAATTGCGGTAGAGCGTGTCGCGGATAGCTCGGCCGAGGCGATGGACCCGCGGCAGCGCCACGGTGCCGAAGACCAGCGCAATCCCCAGCATCGACAACGTGCCATTGCGGATACGCCGACGCAACGACGGCGGAGTCATAACAAGACCTGCCTCCCGGCGGCCTGAGGGCCGGATTGAATCATAGAGTCCGGCGGGCGCACGTCTCCAGTCGCGCCCAGTGCCCGCGACCATCCGCCGGGCAAGCGTTTACTGCAGGCGCGACAGAATCGGCACCTTCACGAAGTCCAACGCTATCAGGTAGAGCGCACTGGCGCTCAACACCAACGTCAGTCCATCAAGCGGCAGCGGCGCCATCCAGATACCGTGCGCCGCCATCGCGAACACCACCGCGACGTCGACAAGCGAACTGAGAATCATCCAGCCGCTCGGGGCGGAGCTCCAGAAGTGGCGGCGTTCGCGCACCAGATAGACCATCCCCTGGCCGCTGAACACGAGCGTGATGAACACCAAAGTTTGCAACTGCGGGAGCGACCATCGCATGAATTCGCGCCCGTAAAAAAACAGGCTGAATGAGAGGATCAGGATGAGTCCGCCGAGGCTCATTCCGGCAAGCATCAGGGGCCGGATGTGCCAGCGATCGGGTGCCGCCGAGGGCGTTACGTGATCGGTCGCAAGTGACATCGTGACGAAGTCGTTGGTGAACAGCAGCAGCACGATAAGCAACGGCGTAATGATAAACGCACGCGCAAGGATGACGCCGAGGCTCAGGAACAGTCCGATCTCAACGGTCTTGATCACCTTGTTGAGCGTATAGGTCAGCATGCGCTGATAGATGCGCCGGCTGGTCTCCACTGCCGCCAGTATCCCTGTGAGCCCGGCCTCGGTGAGCACCAGACTGGCCGAGGCTTTCGCGACATCCGTGGCCGTCGCCACGGCGATCCCGACTTCGGCCTGCTTGAGGGACGGCGCGTCGTTAACCCCATCCCCCGTCATTCCCACGACATGACCGGCGTGCTGGAGTGCGCGCACGAGCTCAAACTTGTCTTCCGGGAAGACTCCGGCAAAGATCGCGCAATCGAGCGTGTCCGTGAGATTCGCGCGCAGCTCACGCGACGAACACGCGCGGCCCGTGATTCCGACCTGAGCCGCTACAGCCCGCGCCGTCGCGAGTCCGTCGCCGGTCACCATCGCAACCCGCACCCCCAGTTGGTTGAGCCGTTTCACCACCGATCCGGAATCCGCGCGCGGCGGGTCCGCGAAAGCCAGGAGACCCATCAGACGCGAGGCCCCTTCGCCCCCGGCCACCGCCAACACGCGATAGCCGTCGCGCGCGAGGCGTTCGACGTCGTCGTCCGTCTCAGTTGCGCCGTCTGACCGCGCGCCAACCGCCGGCGGTGCGCCCTTGAGAGCCCGCACTTTCTTTCCGTCCACGACGACGGTTGCTTCGGCAAGCTTCGTCAGCGGATCGAATGGAATGAAACTGATTCGCTGAGCGGCGGCCGCCGATAGGCCCTCAGCGGCGGCCCGAGCCAACACGGCTAGATCGATCGGATCCTGGCTCGCTTCGTCGCTCGCGTACGCGGCAAACCGCAGCACCTCGCGCGCGCTGAATGGAGGGTACGGATGCACCACCGACAGCGACAACTGATTCTGCGTGATGGTTCCGGTCTTGTCGCTGCACAAGACGTCCATGGCGGCGGCTTCCTCGATCGCCGACAGGCGCGTCACCAGGACACCACTCTGCGCCAGCTCCAGTGCGCCGAGCGCGGTTGCCAGGGTAAAGGTGGCCGGCAACGCAACCGGCACCGATGCGACCAGCAGGATGAGCACGAAGGGCAGCGTCTCGGCCAACGGCAGAGCGGTTACCACCGCATAAGCGAAGACCGCGGCCGCGAGTATCGCATCCATGGCGACGAGATACTTAACGATTGAGAAGATGACGCTCTGCAGGTGGCTGACCGTTTCGGCGGAGCGGACCAGTTCGGCGGTTTTACCGAAATAGGTTCGCGCGCCCGTCGCGCTGACCTCGCCGCTGGCCTCGCCGCGCTTAACCAGGGAACCGGCGTATGCGGTCATCCCTGGCGCGACCTCGACCGGCAGCGACTCCCCGGTTAATGCCGACTGATCGAGCGCCAATTCGCCCTCCTGAATGACCGTGTCGGCCGGCACCAGATCACCCATCTGCAGGTGAATGAAATCACCTGGAACCAACTGCTCGGCGGCGATCCCTCGCCAGTCGCCGTCACGGCGAACTCGCGCGCGAACGCTCAGCCGCTTCTGCAGAAGCTCGAGCGCACCCCGCGCCCGAGCCTCCTGGAAGAAGCTCAGCGAGGCGTTAAAGATGAGCAGCACGCCAATGACGGCAGCCTCCAAAGCCTTGCCCAGCGTAAGCTCGAGCACGATCGTGGCCTCGAGCATCCAGGGGACGGGAGCCCAGAACTTGCCGACGAGATCGCGCAGTACATGCGGCTTTTTCGCGGCTACCGCATTAGGACCGAACTCGCTAAGACGCCGGCTGGCCTCGGCGCTCGAGAGTCCCGCCGGAGCCATCGCCGCGGCCGACGGTCCGGCGGGATTGGGCGTTGGCGGCTTCTCAGCTACCACGTGGTCCTTTTGCGCACCTCAGGAGCGATCATCGAATGGAAGGGGCATCATACCGCAGGGCTTATCGCGAGACGCGCTCTGCAGCGGTGGCTTCGCACCTGATCGGCCCGCGGTTGGCCGTGAGCAGTCAGAGCCGCTCGGGGCTCTAAGCGCGAAGGGCATCCAGGCGATCGGCGGCGTAAGCCGGCGCAAGTGGACGGAATCCCGGCACAATACGCATAAGTTCGGCGATAACCGTCTCCTCTGCGCCGCGGGCGGCGAGCGTTTCGAGCCTCACGAGGTCATCGTAGAGCCCGGCCGCGCGGTCCGGCGCAGCGCCGATTATCTTCATAATCTGCGGAATCGCCGAGGGCGCCGACCTTTCATTATCGTCGAACAACTGCTCGCTGAGCTTCTCTCCCGGGCGCAAGCCGGTGAATTCGATACGAATCTCTTCGCCCGGGATGAAGCCCGAGAGCCGGATAAGATGGCGCGCCATATCCACCACTTTAATCGGCCGCCCCATGTCGAGAGCGTAAAGCGCTCCGCTGGTCTCGAGGGTCGCCGCGTGCAGCACGAGGTTGACCGCCTCCGGTATGGTCATGAAGAAGCGCTCCATTTCGGGATGGGTCACCGTAACCGGGCCACCCGCGCGGATCTGCGCGAGAAACTTGGGAATGACGCTGCCATTGCTGCCGAGCACGTTGCCGAACCTGACCATGGCGAAGCAGGTGCCGCTCCCCCGGCTGAGATGCCTGACGATAAGCTCGCCGGCGCGCTTGGTCGCGCCCATCACGCTCGAAGGGTGGACCGCCTTGTCGGTCGAGATCAGGATGAAGCGTTCGGCGCCGTAGCGCGCGGCGTACTCGGCCACCGCCCGCGTGCCGCCGAGATTGTTTTTGACCGCTTCACACACGTTGAGCTCGACCAATGGCACGTGCTTGTGCGCCGCCGCGTGAAGGACAATCTCCGGGCGGTAGCGCTCGAAAACTTCGCGGAGACGCACCCGGTTGGTGGCGTCGCCCAGCAGCGGAACGAGCTCGCTTTGGCTGCCACGCGTGCGGAGCTCGTCGTCGATCGCATACAGGGCGTTCTCGTAACGCTCGAACATCAGCAGAAGACCGGCCTCGAGCGCACTGAGCTGTCGGCAGAGCTCCGAGCCAATCGACCCGCCGGCACCGGTCACGAGGACGCGGCGTCCCGCGATCAGGCGGCGCAGCGGGCGCGGGTCGAGCCCGGCCGGCCCGCGTTGCAGCAGGTCTTCCAGCGAGACATCGCGAATCTGGCTGACGGTGACGGCGCCGTTCAGCAGGTCGCGCAGGTTCGGCAGGGTTTTTATCGGCAGCTTGTACGGCTCGAGCGAGCGGACGATCTCGCGCAGGAGTCGCGGCTCGGCGCGAGCGATCGCCACCAGGATCTCGTCCGGGGAATGGCTCGAGATGATCTGCGGTAGTTCGCGGCGGGTCCCCAACACCGGCAGATTATGAATCGTGTGGCCGATCTTGCTGCGGTCGTCGTCGACAAAGCCGATCGGCTGAAGGCTGTAGAACGGGTTGTTGAGCATGTCGCGCACAATCATTTCTCCGGCGTCGCCCGCGCCGATCAGCAGAACCCGCCGTGCCGCTTCGAGGGCGCCAATATCGTGATAGAGACGACGACCCATCCGAACACCGCCAAGAAAGACAATGAGCAACAAAGCGTCGATTACGTATACGGAGCGCGGATAGCCGCGGACCCCGAGGACCCATTCAATCAGCACACTGGCGATGATGGTGCTGGCGAGGGTTGCACCGATAATGTTCTTGAGGTCGCGGATTCCGACGTAACGCCAGAGTCCCCGATAAAGCCGGAACGGAATGAAAACCCCTAACTGAGTCGCAGCGACCAGCGGCAACGTCCGCATGAAGATGCGAAAGTCGGCGGGATCGATCGCGCCGTTAAAGCGCAGAACAAAGGCGGAATAGTACGCGGCGACAACAATTGCCACATGTAAGGCTATCACCACCACCCGCCGGCACTTAACGAGTAATAATTCAGTCATGATCGTGTTAACAACCTGTCAAGCGTACGGACAAGAAGCATGACGTCAAGCCGCCACGATCGCTCGCGCACATATCGCCGCGCCAGCGCCAGTTTTTTCGGCAGAACAATTTCGCGATAGGCATCTTCCGGGTCGCTCGCCTGCGCGAGCACGGCCGCTTCGTCGATGAATCTGAGCGACGCAAGATCGGTCAGGCCCGGGCGAACCGCCAGAATTTGCTCATACTGACCGCGAAACGCCTCGACATACCGGGGCAGCTCCGGTCGGGGTCCGACCAAACTCATATCCCCTTTGAGCACATTAATCAGTTGCGGTACTTCATCGAGCTTGGTCCGCCGCAGAAAGCGGCCGACCCGAGTAATCCGCGGATCGTCGCCGACGGTGATGTCGCGGCCGAGCCGGGGCGCATCCTTGACCATTGTGCGGAACTTGTAGATGAAGAACGGCCGGAAGCCGCGGCCAATCCGCTCCTGTTTGAAGAACACCGGACCCGCGGAATCGATTTTGATGAGTAATGCGATAATGCCGAAAAACGGAAGGAACACGACGATGGCGGTTAGCGACAGCGCTATATCAAATGCTCGCTTTCCCACCGGTTGCCCCTCTAATCCGGCTGCTGACTACTACACTATTGTTGGTGAAGAATGATGCTTTTGAATGCTTCCGAGATAATGTGTGCAAAGCGGTGCAACTCTACCCAGCACTTGACATAGTAGAGTTGAATACGGCGCCAGCGCGCGCGCCAATGGTGGCGCAAGCGTGATACGGCGCAGGACGATCGCACACCCGGGAAAGAGCTCGCTGATTTCCCGCTTGCCGACTCCGCGCACATTCGGATTACGTGGATTGTTGAAGTAGTAGTCGTACCAGACGATAAGACCATCCGGACGCAGGACCCGCATCATTTCAGCGGCGATTTCCTGTTTGAGCCGTCGTTCAAGGATCGAAGTGAACACCGTAAGCTGGAAGACCAGATCGAAACTCGCCGACGGAAGGTCGAGCTGTCGTGCGCTGCCGCAAACCAATCGCAGATCGGCCGGCGAAAGCGCCTTCGCCTCGGCGATCCGTTCCGGCAGCAGATCAATCCCCACGACATTCGCGGGCCTCGCTCCCCAATCAAGGAGTCGCCTGAGCAGTTCGCCGCGACCACATCCGACGTCGAGAATCGTTTGCGAGCGCAGGTCGGCATGTCCGCGGCGATGCAACAACGCGAGTATCTCCGCATGCAATTGCTGTACTGCCAGAAGGTGCGCCGAGTTGAACGCCGAGTAACGGATGTCGTCCGCGGTTCGGCCGGCGTATACCGCCTTGATACGATCCTCCTCAGAGAGCAACGAGTCCATATGCTGCATCCGTTGGCGCGCCGGCGGCACGTTTCTGGTTGGCGGTACGGTTACTTTGACGGTGGGTTTCAAGATCGGTCATGCCCGAGCGAATTGCAAGGCGGCGTCGGCGATGATCGCGCATCGCTCCGCGATCGCCGACGTAATGCCGGTCGGGAAACGAGCAGGTTGAAGAAATTACCGACTCAGATCACCGGAATTGTCAGTTTGTCAACAGGCAGGGAGAGGCGGATGTTGGGACGGCGGAGAGGGCGGCGAGCGCTACCCGGCGGTCGACAGGTTGCTCACGTTGAGTGGAGAAAGGCAGCATGAGGGTCCTGCTGGTAGCCGATCGCAGTCCAGCGAATTTTGTTACCACTGATTATGAACTTCTGGCTTCGCACTATCAGGTCAACTGGATAAAGTTTCGATGGACGCCGGCCGTTGTGCGGCGAGTGATAAGTGAAGCTCGGCGAGCGGATCTGATCTTCGGCTGGTTCGCGAGCCATCATACCGTGCTGCCAACATTTCTGGGCAGGACGCTGCGCAAGAAGGTCGTGATCGCCGCCGCTGACTACGATCTGGCCAACGAACCATGGTTCAAATACGGCTCGATGCGCGGCGGGGTGCGCGCCGCGGTCAACAACTATATACTCTCACGCGCTGACCTGGTGCTGGTGCCCTCGGCGTTTTCGCAGGCGATGGCGCTGCGCAACACGGTGCTGAAGCGCATGCCCGATAAGTTGCGGATCCTGCCGCTGGGCTTCGCTGACTGGTGGAAGGCGCCGCGTCAGAAAGAGAGGAAGATCGTGACCGTGGGCGAGGTCAACCAGGAAAATTGGATTCGCAAGGGCCATCGCGAATTCGTCGAGGTGACGAAGCGCCTGGGCGGTGTTCCCGCCTACCTGGTGGGCCGCCCCGGCGAAGATGATTACCTCGAGGTCGTGCGCCGGATGGCTCCGCCTAACCTTGCCGTGACGGGCTATGTCGCCGCCGCCGAACTGCAAGATCTGCTGTCCCGCACCTGGTCGTATCTGCAGCTCTCCTTCATGGAGGGCTTCGGCGCGGCGGTCGCGGAAGCGATGCTCGCGCGATGCGTGCCGGTCGTCACCCATCAGGGCTCGTTGCCGGAGGTGGTCGGCGACACCGGCTACTATGCCGACTATGGCGATATCGAGAGCGCCTGCACCGCGACCAGAACCGCGCTCGACGATCGCGGCCTGGGCGATCGCGCGCGGGAACGGGTGCTGGACCTGTTTCCGTTGGAGCGACGGCGCCGCGAGCTGTTGCATGTCCTCGCGTCCCTGTAAGGCGCGTCTTCGCCGACTTGGATGTGCGGAATAGCGGGAATCGTCTCAACTGCACCCCGCGAAGACCTCGCGGTGCGCCTCGCTGCCATGATCGCCGCCCAACGCCATCGCGGACCCGATGGCGAAGGACAGTGGGTCGGGCGGGTCGGCAACTGCATGCTCGCCCTCGGCCATGTGCGGCTGGCGATTCTCGATCTGAGCGATGCGGGCAAGCAGCCGATGCTGCTCGCGGATGGCAATAGCCTCATCATTTTCAACGGCGAAATTTACAACTATCGCGAACTGCGCGGGGAACTCGAGGGTCACGGCGCCCGCTTTCGCACCCAAACCGACACCGAGGTCTTGCTCTGGGCCCTGCGCGTCTGGGGTGACGCGGCGCTCGCGAGACTCAACGGGATGTGGGCATTTGCCTGGCTCGACTTCAGTACCAGGCGTCTCGTGTTGTCGCGGGATCGATTCGGGATAAAGCCCCTCCACTACTTCCACGACGGACGAAGCGTGTGGTTTGCGTCCGAAGTCAAAGGCATCCTGGCGGGCGCCCGGCGACGCTTCGCCCTCAACCACGAAGCTGCGGGTTCCTTTGTGACGCAGAGTCTGCTCGATGTGCAGCCGCAGACCTTTTTCGAAGGAATCCGGACGCTTGCCCCCGGCCACAGTGCCAGTTTCGATCTGAACGAGCCCCCGGCCAGAGAACCGACCGTCACGGCGTATTGGCATGCGCCGCGCGCGGATAACTTCGCTGGAACCGAGCAGCAGCGGATCGGGGCGGTCCGCGAGACTTTCCTTGACGCGGTGCGGCTCCGGCTGCGCAGCGATGTGCCGGTTGGCGTGCTCCTGTCGGGCGGCGTCGATTCATCGGCGATCGCGGCGGCGATGCGTGAGTTGCTCGGGCCCCAGGGAAACCTGCGTCTGCTGGCGGCGACCAGCGATAACCTGAGATACGGCGAGCGTCCGTTCATGGAGATCATGGCGCGCCATCTGAGGAGTCCGATCAGCTTCGTGAAGCTCGACCGCAGTCCGCAGGAATGGTGGAACCTGCTGGGCGACGTCATCCATGCCAACGAGCAGCCGGTCGGCAACTTTTCGACCGCGGCGCATTTTCTCCTGATGCAGGAAGCGCGGCAGCTCGGGATCACCGTAATCCTGAGCGGCCAGGGCGCCGACGAGTTGCTCTGCGGTTACAGCAAGTTCCTCGGCTTCCGTGTACAGGAACTTTTGCGGCGGCGACGCCCGCTCAAAGCGGCGGGTCTGGTTGCCGGGTTCCTGCGCAACCGCACGGTGATTAATCAGTTCGACCTCCGCGAAGCGCAGCGCTACATGGGCGGCCTGCTCAGATTCCGCGCGATCGACGTTCGCGGCCCCCGTCTGCGGGACGGCGGATGGCTGGATATCGATCTTGGCGGGCGCACGCTGGTGGAACGCCAGCGCGAGGATCTGGAGCGCTTCTCGGTCCCTGCCCTGGTTCATTACGAAGATCGCTGCTCGATGGCCTGGGGACGCGAGATCCGGCTGCCGTTTTTGGATTATCGCCTGGTCAACCTGATCCTGCCGGCCGACCCGGACGTAAAACTCCGCGCCGGGTGGACTAAATGGGTATTCCGCAAGGCGATGGAGCCGTTTCTGCCGCCGGCCATCGCCTGGCGCAAGGACAAGCAGTATTTCTTGAATCCTCAGGGTGAGTGGCTCAGAAAGGAACTCGAGCCGACGGTTTCCCGGCTCCTGAAGAGCGAGATGCTGATTGTCGACGCGGGACTGATCAAGCGGGAGGCTCTGATTCGCCGCTACGACGCGTACTGCCGCCGTCGCGGGCGCGGCGCAGTATCCTTCAACGACGTTTTCAACCCGATAGCCCTGGAACTCTGGGCCAGGCGCTTCGAAGACAGTCTGGCTCTCGGCTGAACCGCGCTGACGACTCATGGACCCGGGCGTCATCGAGGAGATCGCGAAGGCCGACCCGCCATCCTCCCCTGACGTGCACAATCTGCCTTCGCTCTCGGTACTGATTCCGTGCCGCAACGAAGCGCAGTTCATCGGGGCCTGTCTCGACTCGGTAATAAGCAACGGCTATCCGCACGATCGCATGGAAATCCTGGTGGTGGACGGCATGAGCGAAGATGCTACGCGCGAGGTCGTGCGAACTTACGCCGATACGTATCCCTTTGTCCGCCTGCTCGAGAATCCGCGACGCATAACCCCGTGCGCGCTTAATATCGGTATCGCCGGGGCCCGCGGCGACGTGGTCATACGCTTGGATGCGCACGCGACCTACCAGCCGGGCTATATCGAACGCTGCGTCGATGCGCTGGATCGCTATGGGGCGGACGGCTCCGGGGGAATCTGGAACGTGGTGCCGCGCAACGATGGAATCGTGAGCCGCGCCGTCATCGCGGTGATGACCCACCGATTCGGCGGCGCGGCGCAGTATCGCCGCGCCGCCGGCGACGAGCCGCAACCGGTCGATCTGGTCCCCTTCTTTTGCTGCCGGCGCGCGACGTTGCTCCGGGCAGGAGAGTTCAACGAACAACTGGTCCGGCACCAGGATTTCGAGTACACCGTCAGGCTCAGACGGATGGGCGCGCGCTTCGTCCTTGTGCCGCGTGCAGTCTGCAACTACTACGCGCGCACTGACCTGCGATCGTTTTTCGTCCACAGCTTTCGCGACGGGATGTGGGTCATCCTGGCTGCGGCGCGGAGCAAGGTGCTCCCCTTCTCGCCTCGCCATCTGACGCCCTTGGTTTTTGTGGCTGCGCTCGTTGCCGGATCTATCGCGGCGCCGTTTTCGAGCCTTGCAGCGGATGCACTCGCCGCGGTCGCGATCGCCTACGTTGTCGCCACGGCGGGCGCGGCCGCTCAGATCGCTCTTCGGGAACGGACCGCTGGACTCTTTCTCGTCGCGCCGCCAGTCTTCGCGGGACGTCATCTCATGTTCGGCCTAGGTTCCCTGGTTGGTCTGATTCGCATCGCCGGCACACCTCAGCTATGGCGGCGCCTGCTCGGCAACCGACGACCATGCACGGCCAGCTAGGGATCCGGCGCTTAACGTTCATTAACTCAGGCCCGCGATCGTTCAGGCCCGCCATCAGGCAAACTGCGGAATTCAGTCCGTTGCCCGCTATTGCTTGCGACTATGAATCAACGGCGTCAGCGGTCTCGGCTAGCTCCGAGGTTTAGATCAGCGCCGATCCTGACCGCGCTTCTAATCGGCTTAAGCGCGGCTTTCGGCAGCGCGCGCACTGGAAGCACACCCGCCGGCCCTGACGATCCTGCCGCGGAGCGCAGCACGGCGTCCGACTCGTCGGCGACCGGGGCGCTTTACGTTGCGACCTCGGGCGACGACTCGAACCCGGGGACATCGGAAAAACCGTGGCGCACGATCGGCCATGCTGCGGCGATCGCCGGTCCGGGCGACATCGTGCATGTCAGCCCGGGAGTTTACCGCGAGAATGTATTGATCACCCGCAGCGGCACTGCCGAACAGCCGGTCAGGTTTGTTTCCGATCAGAAATGGGGCGCGCAGATTATTGGAGTAACCTATGATCCAACCGTCAGGATCAGCGCCGGCCACATAGTATTCGCAAACTTTGCAGTGAGTAATCCGGGTGGTCCTTCCGGCATCGAGGTGACCGGTGCGGGCGGTAGCGCGTCGTACGATCGCGTGATCGGCAACGAGGTCTACGACGTTGCCGGCCCATGCAAGCTCGGGAGGTGCGCCCCCGGGCACTATAGCGGCGGCGGCGGCATCATCCTGTCGAACACGACCGACAATCTCGATCACGACGACGACGCCATCGGCAACGTCATCCACGACATCGGCGATCCACGCAATCCCCAGAACGCCGACCTGGTGCACGGAATATACATCGAGCTTGGCGGCGACGTCGATTATCCGCGACAGGGTCGGTACTCAGCCCGCGTCGAGAACAATGTCATTTTTCGCGTCGAAGGCGACGGCATCACGTCCTGGCACTGTGCGACGCATGCGGTGATTGTTAACAACACCGTCGTCGATGCGGGAGTCCACGGCATCCTGTTGTCAGCGAGCGAAGAGTGCGGCGCCAACGCGGTTCATCGTTTGCCGAACCGCCAAAGCGTCGTAGCCAACAACATCGTCTATCACTGCGGATGGCATGCGCAATGCTCACTGTCCGCCGTGGCGCATCTCCGCTGCCTTCGACCCTCCTTCGGCGGCGGCTGCGGAATCGTGGTTTCGAACGCCGAGGACGCCACGGTGAGCCATAACCTGCTCGGCGATAACCTCTGCCGCAGCGACGCGGGCGCCGGGCTGGCGATTCTGACGACTGCAGACAGCCACAACACCGTGGCCGACAACCTTACCGATGCCGACCCGGGCTTCGTCAAATATAATCCGGACGGTTCGGGCGATTTCCATCTGCGGTCGGGCAGTCCGGCCGTCGCCGCGGGCGCCGCAAAGTACGGCGTGACGCGTGACATTGACGGGCGGACGCGACCGGAGCACCGAGCGCCGAGTATCGGCGCCTATGAATACCCGATCGCATCGCTACCGCGCGCCGCGTCGGCGCGATCGACCGCGTCAAAGCGCCGCGCCACGGTGCCGATCGCGGCCAGCGCGGCTAACGGGTGAGTACGAAGTAGGCGGCGGTCGTCGGAATCACCAGCATCATCGTCTCGATAATGACGGCGCCGAGCCCGCCGATGACGAAGACTTGGAAGAACAGCAGCATCGGGATGTACAGCAGCACTCCGGAGAGGTTCGGATTGAGCAGCAGGTACGCATAGACGAAACGGCAGAAGACGCCGCTCAGAATCATGCCAACGACGACTCCCGGCAGAAAGAAATTCCAATACAATTCGCCGGGCCACGTCAGCGTGGGGAACCAGAAGATTTGCGCGGTGGCCGTATGATCGAGAAACAGGTCGCCGGCGACCGCGGCGACGCCGGCCGGCTTGCCGGGCCAAAGAGCGCGCGGCACGACGCCCCAGAAGGCTTCGAGAAAGGTCTTGCCGTCTTGCGGCGTGACGCTTTTGCCGGTTCGCTCGAGGACTCGCTCCAGTTCCTCGTATGCCATGAAGCGCGAGACGAACTCGGTGATGAAGCTCTCGAAGTGGCTCACCGTCAGGGTTTTCGTGCCGGCCTGCTCGACCACGTCCACCGCCGAGAGGCCCGGCACATAGCCGAAGTCTCTGACCGCCGTTTCGACCATCAGCACCATCGTGAGCGCGATCACGCCTGCCGACGCGAGCAGGATCTTGACGAGCTTCGACAGTGATTGCGCCGGCCGCACGTAATAGGCGCACGCCAGCAGAGCGATCAGCGTTCGCAGCGGCATTCCACGCGCGCCGGACAGCCCGCCGATAATGAAGGTGATGGCGGCAATGCACGCGGCAGCGATCGTGTAGCGCCGGTCAATGGTGGAACGCGCCCATAGGAAGCAGACCATCGTCGCCAGCAACGGCAGCCGGAAGGAGAGCATCAGCAGGTAGTAAACTCCGGTCTCGTTCGCGCCAAGCTGCTGCTGCCCCATCAGGAAGTTGCTGAGTCCGCCCTTGGCCTCGAGCAGTCCCAGGTAGGCGAGGATACCGACCGCCATCGACGTGGCCACGACCAGGTTGACACGAGAGCTTTTCCAGTCGGAGCGGAGACGGCGGCAGCGCGCTGCCAGCGCCGGACCGAGCGGCAGGTAGTAGCCCAGGTAAAACAACAGCAACGAGAGATTCGCACAAGCGAGCGCCGTCGGCAGCATCGCCATGAACTCGGCGCGGTCGACGGTTTCGCGCTGACCGAGGACAACGTCGTTGATGATGCCGAGGCCGAAATCGAGGAAGAAGTAGGCGGCGAAGACATTGTGCGCGGCGAACAGGTCAAAGCGCCCCTTCAGGAGGTCGAGCGCCATGGGCACGAGGAGCAGGGTGAGCAGGAGGCCGTAAAGAATCACCCAGGGCCTGACCGTCACGCACGCCGCGACCGCACCGGCGGTCAGCAGCAGAGCGAAAGCGACCACTCCGGCGCCCGACGCATCGACCCGCAAGCGGTTGGCCAGGGTTACGCCAGCCATCCGCGCAGCCGTCCTTCGAAGACTTGCCAATGATACGCCGCCCGCGCGACCTCTCCGCCTGCGAGCGCCAGCGCGCCACCCGCCAGCGTGCGCATCGAACGATACGCGAGCCACCATAGCGGATACCTGTAGAGCCTGAGCACTCGCCCCTCCCCTAAAGCGTAGGCGTGCGCCTTGCGGATAACGTTTGGATCATACTCGACAATGATCTGCGGATGGTAAACTTCAATACGAGGGTCGTAGTGCATCTCGAAACCCGCAGCGATGGCGCGCAAGAAGTAATCTGCCGGCTCGCCCGAACCCCAGGGCGTTCCCGATCCGGGGCCGAGCGTTTCGTCGAACCGGCCGACTCGCTCCACTACAGGGCGCCTCAGAAAAACCGTGTAGCAATCCGCCATGCTCCAGATCTTGTACGTGCTGAGCCGCGCCGACTTATTGGGCCACCGAAACGGCACCGTTTCGTGCACCTCGCCGTCGATGCCACGGCCGCTGATCCCATCCCACTCTGGGCACTCGTCGAAAATGCGCCCCACCTGTGCCAGCAGGTCCGGACCGTACCAGCAGTCGTCGTCCGGGAAGGCCACCACGTCGCCGCTGATATGCCGGAGGCCGAGGTTGCGCGCGCGCGACACACCCCGCGGCGACGACCTGAGATGCGCCACCGGAAACCGTCCGCGATAAGAATTGAGCACTGCGACCAGTCGATCGTCCTGATTCTGGTCCACCACGATCAGCTCAAAGTCCCGATAGGTCTGTTCGGCCAAGGCCTTGAGAAAGCACGCCGGTTCGGCGATGCGATCGACGGTCGCTAAAACGAGCGAGAACTTCACGCCAAGGCCTCGACCAACCGCCGCTACGACAAGACCGGTGAATCCATCGGACTGAGGACGCGCCTCAGGAGCGCAGCCAATCGCTCAGGTCGCGGTGGGTCAGTTGGGACAGCTTATCCACGTCAGCTCGGAAATACTCAACCAATTCAGCATAAAAGTCCGGTCGCAACGGGTTTCGCGCCTCCTTTCGTTCGTTGAGGTTATCGAGCGCGTTGGCGATTCCGAGCCCGAAGGATTTCATGCCGAGCCTGATTTTGAGCCGGTCGATAGTCAGCAGACCGCGTTTCAGGAGCTCGGAGCGGCGCTGGCGGTTTTCCTCATAGATGGGAAAGTGCTGGCGCCCATCCGAAGGCACACCGAGGAAGCTCAATATCCTCTCATAGACCGCCTGCGTTTGCGTCCTGAACTCGCGCGAAAAAATCACGAGCACGCGTTCTTCAGGCACCTGCTGGTAGAGCCGCTCGAGTTGTTCGCCGAGCTTGCAGAAGTCGCCGTACTGAAGATGCTTCGGTTCAAAACAAGCCTTCGGCACTAACCGCCCGGCTCGCCTGGCGGACTGTAAACGCCAGGCCTCCTCGAAATCCGCCACATTCTCGAACCCGTCGAGAAAGAATCGTGCGTGAAGGGACCGCGCCATATCGATCTGCGGTCGCAAGAGCACGATGAACTTCGCTTCGGGGTTGAATTGGAGAATGTTGGCGATCGCCACGGCCGAGGGTAAATAGGTGGGCGACGCCTCGCCCACCGCCAGATGCTGCTCGCCCGCCCCGCTGAACGCCTTCAAATAGGCCGCGCGCGATAACCTGCCGCTCCGACTCGTCACGAAGTCGGTGGCAAAATGCCGCGGTTCGGGCGGGTTCTCACACATGAAGATCCGCGAATGGTCAGCCAGGTAGCGCCGGAGCGAGGTGGTGCCGCATCGCTGACCGCCGATAATGAAAAAATTTGGGGTTCTCATCAGTTCCGCATCGGCCTCAGCAGCGCGAAGATGATCGACGGACGAACTCCCAGCCGCCTGGTCACCAGCACATGCAGCCAGATGTTCCAGAGGGCCATCGAGAGTGCGCCGGCGATCGCCGCGCCGACGCATCCCATGAGGGGGACCAGGGTCAGGAGCAGGATTACATCGATAAGCACGGCGGCGATTAGCACGTTCAAATTGACCATCTCATGACCGGTCATCTGCAGCAGATAGCCCACCGAACCCGCCCCCGCGTTGATGAGTTGGCCGCCTGCCAACACCAGCAGAACCGGCTGTCCAGCCTCGAAAGCGGGACCGAACATGCTGAGCAGCGGACGGGCGGCAATACCGATGACCAGCGCAACCGCCAGCGACGGCCAGAAGATCAGATGGGAGAGTCTGTCGACCAGCCGCGCCAATTCGTCGCGCTGGTTGCGCCAATGGAAAGCGGAAAAGGCCGGGGCGGCCAGCGCGTTGACCGCGGCAATCACAAAGCTGATAAGCGCCGCGCTTCGCGCCGCAACATAATAGATGCCGACGTCGGACGGTCGCAGAAGCAGACCGATAATCACCGTCGGCGCCTGGTCCAGCACCGCGCCGAGAGTGGCGGCCGCGCCAAGCGGCCAGGCCACCTGCAACCAGAGTTTCGCGTCGAAGGCCGGTGCGACGCGATGGATTTGATGAGGCAACGCCCGCCGAAAGAGGTAGCCTGAGACCGTCAGCGTCGCGATGATGGCCGCAAACGTCGCCGCGAGAGCGGAGTAGATGCCGAGCCGACCGGTTTCGAGCACTATGAAGCACGCCACCAGCGCCAATACGCAGGGGCGGAGCAACTGATACGGCGCGTAGGCCAGAACCACGCGCCCCACCGCGCGCGAGCCTTCGGATAGCAGTGTCGTGAGCGTGATGAATGGGACCGCGCCGAGGGCAATCGCCAGACTTAACGCACGGACACGATCGCCCGCTGACCATAGAAGAACTCCGCCGCCGCCGACGATCGCTACCATCGTGCCACAGCCGAGCGCGGTCAAAACGCTGCAGCGCAGGATGCCGCCGAGCTCCGCCGGGTTCCCCTCCGCTTCGTATTGCGGGATAAACCGCAGGAGGGCCGCGGGAAAGCCGAGAGCGGCCGGCACCGCCAGCAACGACGCCCAGGACCATACATAGACGTAGGCCCCGTATGCGCTCACGCCCATCCAGCGCGCGAGCAGGAACTGTACGCCGTAGGCCGCCAGTGCGCCGCCGACGGTGATGCTGAAGGTGAGCGCTGCACCCCTGGCAATCGAGAAGACACTGGCAGGCTCCGGCCGCTCCATTGACGCGAGATCGGCAGGCGGCAGACTTGAAGACGAGGGCGGACTCATGCGACAAAACGGGCGGTGCCCTTAATCTCACCTGGTCGCGCAACCATCGGCCAGCCCCGCGCCGAGAACCCGCTTCAGATCCGTGCTGCCCTCGGGATAGTCCCGCGCGAAGCGCTTGGCCGCGATCAAACCGGCGAGCCTGTATCTGGCCCGGAGGGGGAAATGGCGCAGCGGATGGCGACCGGCTCCCTTGCGGAAAATATAGATCCAGTTGGGCAGCATGCCCTCGAAGGCTAATCCCTGCTGTTCGAACATCGCGATCGTGCGGCCGCCGTACTGCAGGTTCGCGGCCAGGTGGGTGGGCTTGCTGGGCTCAACCGCGGTAAAAGCCTCAGCTATGAGTGCGCAGCCACCCGGCTTCAAGTAGGTGGCGATATCCCGAACCATCGTTAAGGGTGCCGGCAGATGCTCCAGTACATGAAAGGAAAGCACGGCGTCGTAGACGCCGGATAACAGAGCGTGCGGATCGTTAACCAGCGCAATGCGTCGATCGCGAGCGGCATCATCGTGCAATCTGGCGGCAAAGGCTGACGAATGCCCGGGAAGCTCGAAGCTCGTCACTTCCGCGTCAGGCAGGTTGAGGGCAATCGAGAGCGAGTCGTAACCGATGCCGTCGCCGAGGCAGAGGATGCTTCCTCCGGCGGGATACCGGCGCTTGAGCAGGTCCGCAACCTCGGCGCGCCACGCGATACGCGAGGGTTTATGATGCCAGACCAGTAGCTCATAAACAAAAGCGTCACTGACTCGATAAAACTCCTCCATCCGCGCCGACCAGACCCACGGCGCTCCCACTTCGAGCCGAAGGAAATCGCTGACCACGTTGTAACCCTCGATCAGCATCTCGCCGGCCAGACGCTCACCCTCGGCGTTGGTGTGATAGCGCCGCAAGAGTGCAAGCATATGGTCATAGACGTTCACGGCGTGGCTACTTCCCTCACGATGGCTGCTCAGGTTGGCAGGTCACTGGCACGGTCGAGGCCAAGGCGCGGTCACGAGCGCTCCTCGTCAACGCGGCGGGCCTGGCCTAAACGCAGCGCGCGAGGCGGCCCGTCGGCTTCGCCCTCCATCGGGAGCTTTTTTTGGCTCGGGCCGACCGCGCGCTCCGGCGAGCTTCCGGTGTGCACAGAGGAATCGTGCACGAGGATGACGAAGGTGACGAGGAGCAATGCCAACCCCGCCGCCAGCGCGCAGTCCAGTTTCACCCGCGGGGTGTAGGGCCGGTCGGGGACCACCGGCGGATCGATCACCTTGAGAGCGAAATCGGCCGAGACCTGCGCGAGTTTCTTTTGCTGGATCTGACGCGCCAGCAGCTCGTAGAGCTGCGCCTGCAGCAGAGTATCGGAACTGCTGCGAGCCGCCTCGGTGAGCGAACTGATAGCCGCGTCGGAACGAC
The DNA here is from genome assembly GCA_021325355.1 of Pseudomonadota bacterium. GTDB lineage: Bacteria > Desulfobacterota > Binatia > Binatales > Binataceae > JAJPHI01. The sequence goes on along the minus strand of JAJPHI010000023.1, from coordinate 6,570 downwards.
GAACGTCGTCGCTCTGGAGCTTGCTGCGGAGGTTCTCGATGTAAAGCTGCAGGATCCGGCGAGCGCGCGCCGGATCGGGGTCAAGGAAATACAGGCTAAGATTGCCACTCAGCCGATCGTAATCGCAGTCGAAACGTTTCTGCATGATCTCGTACAATTGCCACTGCGTCGGCGGGGCGGAACCGAGGAAACGATCCAACACTGAGCCTCCCGGCGGGTCGACGGCCGCCGCCAGCCCGTTATCGTTCACCAGGGCGAGGGTAAACTGATAGCTGCGCAGGATCGCCAGGTACTCCTGCGCCCGTTGCGCCTCTTCCGTCAATCCGCCGAGCATCCCACTGAGCGCGCCAGCGGATCCCGTCAGCATCCCTTGCAACTGGCTGGCCGAGCTCTGTTCGGCAACCGGTCGCAACAAGGCGGTCGCCCGATAATAAGGCGTCATCATGAATTCGGTAATGACGAAGGTCACGAGCGCAGCCGTCAAAGCGCATCCCGCGAGCAGCCGCCATCCCGCCCGTAGGGCAAGCCAATAGTCGAAAAACTCCCGACTGTCGTCACGTGGCAGCTCCAATGGATTCACCAGGCGTCTCCGTTACCGGCCCGCGACGGATGGTTGCGCAGCCGTCCGGAGAGCATCGGGCAGGCGCGGCTTTGTACGGTCGGACCGGAGCATATCACTGCAAACCTCATTTCCAGATCCAACTTGGCCATCCGGGCGTAAGCGCACCGGAAAACATCAGCAGGAAACGCACGGAGTCCGCATGCGCCTGATAGTTGAGGCTCTGCGCATACTCAACCGCGGCGCGCGCACGCAGCGTCGCGAGGCTCTCACTCAATATGGGAAGCGGGCGTGGCAACTGTAGAAAGTCGAAGGCCACACCCTCGCTATGCTCACTGGCGAGCGGGTAGGGATAATAAGCGGCCGGAAACGCAAAGCCGGAGCTGCCGCTCGGTCCGTTGGAGCAGCAATAAGGCGCCTGTTGGGTGTAAAAGAAATCCGCGCTCAGCTTGTTGCGCAGAGCGATCCATCGACCAAGCTGCAGGTCAACCTGGGTCGCGTTGGGTCCGAGCGAAGTTCCCATGAGCTGGCCCTCGTAGGCCCAGTAAAGAGAATCGTCATGTTGCTCTTCGTTGACGTCGGTGTATTCGAACTCGAAGCGCAGATCCGTCAGCCCATCCTCAGTGAGACGCGGCACATAGATGCCGGCGAGGTAGGAGACTGAAAGGAACGGCAGGAAATGGCCGACCCCGGGAACTTCGTAGGCCAGATTGTCGTTGCCCATCGTCTCGAAGTAGAGCTGGCTATTGCGAAGACTCGGGAAGTAGAACCTGAAATATAGTCCGCCGCGCGAATGCGTGTTGCCGTTGTTGGGATTTCCGGTATCGAAGCCGGTGGCGCGTCCCAGAAAACCGCCGAAGCTGTAATTGTCATTATGGCGGCCGCCGAACATGATCATGTGATCAAACCCGAGTTCGAAGGTCGGCAACGGCTTGAAGACGAAGTTCTGGCCAAAAAGATAAGGGTTCGAGAAGTACCGGTAGCCGGAATCGTTCATTTCCCCGAAGACAAACTGCGTGCGGAACTGGCCGAGATAACGAAAGAACCACGGCAGCAGGAACGGATGAATGTTCTGCAGGCGCAGGGCCGGAAACGGCGACGCATTGTTGCTCTGCGAGAGGGAGTTGAAATAACCGACTCCCCACCACATCTGCTCGAGACCGAACGAGATTGCGAGGTTGCCGAGGCTCGCGACGGCGGCTGCCGCTATCGGCTGAAGCCGGCTGATTCCCGACGTGTCATGGGTCAGCGGACCCGCCAGAGCGCCGTCGGCATAGCCGGCGAGAAAGCCGCCCGCACCGGCCCATCCGTAGAGGCTCGCGACTTCATTGCTGCCCGACGCCGTGGGCAGGCCATCATTGTTCGGCAGCAGAGGTGTCGCCTCTTCGGCATTGATGCAGCATTGCTGTTGCGTACCGATCGGGCTGGTTTGCCAGCGCCGCGGGTTGCCGTCGGAATAGATGTACTGCAGTTGCATCCGCTCGAGCGGATGGGCCATGGTCGGCAGGTCATCCTCGGAATTGCTCTCGAGCCAGCCGACTTCCTCGTGGAGCTGCATCCGCAGGGTACGGATCAGACTCTTCGCCAGCGGCGCTGGCGCAGTTGAAGCCTCCAGTTGCTCTTCCGCTTCGAGCGTAAGCCGCGCGGCCTCAACCCGACTGATGGGTTTGATCTCGTCGAGGTAGGTATACAGGTAACCGAGCCCGTTGAGGGTCTCGAGTTCGGTGTAAATCGGATCGTCCAAAGGAATGTAAACGGCATAAGTCGACGCTCTGGACGGGATCGCGGCGACTGCCTCGAGCACAGCGACAAACACGGCAACCGCCCCCATCCACGCGCGTCGCAACGTCATCCCTGCCCTTCACAACCTCAGGGGGCGCCTGCACCATCCGCCGCCGCCCGAATCCGGGCAAGCCTCTGGAGTATTGTCGAGTCGTCGTCCTGCGAAGCCTGGCGCAGACGCGCCGGGCGCGGATGAAGGGGTTTCGTCGTCGTTGCTGGCGGCGGCACGGTGCCGGCCAAATACCACCATAACACCCGACGGATGTATTCCCGTGTCTCCTGATAGGGCGGCACGCCGCCGTAACGTGAAACCGCCCCCGGCCCCGCGTTGTAGGCCGCGAGAAGCTGCGGCAGCCTGGCTACCATCGGATCTTGGCGCATGTAACTCAAAACTCTGGCGGCTCCGACGATACTTTCCGCCGGATCGAAAGGGTCTGCGACGCCGAATTGTGCCGCCGTCGTCGGCATCAACTGCATCAGGCCCAGCGCACCGGCGGGCGAGACCGCGTCGGCGTTTCCTGACGACTCGACCTGAGCGATCGCCTGCAACAGTTCCGGATCGATCCCATACGCCCATCCCGCAAGCATAAATGCCGCCGCGGCGCGCTGCTCGGAACCTTCACCGGCCATCGCGGCCGGAGCCAGCACGCAAAGGAGCGCAACTATGGCGATGGTCGTTCGCGCCAACATCAGAGCGACGTCGCCAGGATACCCACCACCGCGAGCGCCGTCGCGCTGTTGGCGATGATCTGGGTTATATCGGTCGCATACTTGAGCCCGCTCACGTAGACCAGCTTGTCCGGAACATAGATGGTGTCGCCCGGCTCGAGACGAACGTCCATCAGACCGCCCGAAATGACCGGCAGCAGCGGGAAGAAGCGGTTCTCGCCGCTGTCGCGAATGCCCTGATCGGTAAGCACTTCGCCGTTGGCCTTGATCACCAGGATGTGATCCGCGTCGGCCCATTCCGAGGCGCCGCCGGCCCGCGCCAGATAGCTCCTGACCGTGAGTCCGGGTTCGTAAATGATCGCGCCCGGATTGTAGACCTGCCCGAGCACGGCCACGGCCGCCGGATGTTTCGGAACGATCAGGCGGTCACCGTCCTGCAGCACCAGATCGTCGTGAGACGCGGGGAGCTCATCAACCGAGACCAGATGTATGACAATCCGACCTACGGCCTGCTGAGCTTTGGTGTCCGCGAGCAGCCGTTGGACCATCTCGAGGCTTGACTTGTCCGTATCCGCCGCGCCTAGTTGCTGTGGCTTCAAGGCGAGCTGCGCCACCGCGTTCTCCAGGCGCTGGCGACTCTCGTCGAGCCGCTGCTGCTCCAGTTGCTTGACCGATTTGCGGATGAAGATTGCCGCCGGAAGGTAGGCGTCGGGGCGGAGTCCGCCGCAACGGATCAGAATTGAATCGAGTCGCTCGCCTTCGCTGATCACATACGGCCCCGGCCGCATCACTTCCCCTTCGACCCGCACCGTCCATGGCTTGTGCCAATTGGACGCTTCCTGCACGAAGAGCATGTCGCCGCGATGGAGTATCGGATCGCGCAGGAGATCGCCGCTCAGTACCTGCGTCAGATCGACATCGAGATTGATGTAGTGAGCGGTACCGTTCACGATGATTGTGCGCGCGATTTCGGCGTGCGGCAGGTAGGCATTATCCTTGAGACCGCCGGCTTCGTAGATAAGATCGCTGACCTTCATCCCCTGGGTCAGGCGAAACGAGCCGGGTTTGCGAACGGCACCGGCGACCGCCACTTTCGGCAGGTCGCCGACCTCGCGCTCATTGTAGATCGTGAGCGTGTCGCGCGGCTGGAGCATCAGGTTCGCGGTGGCCGAGTCCGGATCGGCCAGGGCTTCGCCCAGATTGACCGGAAGGAAGCGGACCTGCCGATCCGGTCCTTCAATCCGGCGCACCAGCGCATAGTCAAAAAAAGTATGATCGGCGACACCCTCGCCGAGCTGCAGCAGATCGGTGACGCGCATACCCGGGCGCCACTCATAGATCCCCGGGCGGTGCACGTTGCCCTTGAGCCGCAGCACGTTCTGTTGCTGGGGCAGCACGGTGAAGACCTTGATCAAGTCGCCGTCCCGCACGCTGAAGCGTGCGGCGCTTAAGCTTGCGAGATCAATGTCGAGGGCGATACGGCGCTCGTGATTCTCGATACGCTCGATCTGAATCCGCTGCGCGTAGCCAAACGGCCCGACGCCGCCCGCCATCGCCAGCACGCGCCCCAGGCTCTCGCCACCCCGCAGCTCGTAAATCGCCGAATCCTTGACGTTGCCGACCACGCCCACCACCGGACCGATGACCGGGACGAAGATTACATCGCCCTGCTCGAGCTGGAGGTCGGCGGAAGTGTCCCCGCGAAGGAGCATATCGTACAGATCGATGGTGCGGATCGTCCGGTTGTTACGCCGCAGTTCGATCCGTCGCAGACTGCCAATCTTGCTGATTCCGCCGGCGGCAACGAGCGCATTGGAGACGTGCGAGAGCGCGCTCACCGTATAGAGCCCGGGCTGCTTTACCTTGCCGATGACGAAGACCTGGATGGTCCGCAGCGTGCCCATGGTAACGTCCACCTGGACGCCGGTTATCTGCCCGGCCCGACTTTCGATCAGTTTCTTGGCCTGCTCGAAAGTGAGCCCGGCCACCTGAATCGGACCGGTCTCGGGCATCAGCACACTGCCGTCGCGCTCGACCGACAGATGCATCGTGCGATTCAGCCGCCCCCAAAAGAGCACGTTCAGCGCATCACCGGGGCCCAGGATGTAATCGGCGCCGACCGGCACATTGCCGACCGGAGCAAAGGTCGAGACTTGGGATGAAAACAGCGTGTAGCCGAACTGGCGCAGATGGTTCGGATCGGGCTTCATCAGCCGCTGGGCTGAACCGTCGCGAAATGACGCCTCAATCGGCGAGAGGCCCTTGGGCAGGGGTTTTGGTGGGCGTCGAATCTGCTGTGCGGTTTGCTGACCCGGCCGCGCAGCCTCCTCGGGGGCACCGCTCTTTGTACAGTTTTTCAACTGACTGATCTGGTCCGGTGAGAGCCCCAGCGATGCTCCGACCGATTCGAGATCCGCCGGGCTCACGTGCTTCGCCGCAATCCCGGCACAAAGCTGCTGCATCTGCTGAGGCGTCGGCCCGCCCTGCGCCATCATGTCCTTGATTTGACCGATCTGCGTCGGGTCGAGATTACCGACCGGGGTGTTCTGACCGGCCGTAAGAGCGGCGCCTGAATCCCCCGACGTTAAACCTGACGAGTCGGCAGCGCCGCCATCTCCCGCCATGGTCCCGCCGTCGTCGGCCGCGTGCGCCGCCGGCACGATCATCCAGACTATCGCCAGCAAGGCCACGACCAGGAATTTTTGCAGCCTCACCGCGCCGATTCTCCTCGCCGATTTCGCCCACATGACTACACCCTGGAGGCTGCCTATATCCGACCGCTCATGATACCTGGCGCGCGGAAGCGGAGGAAAAAGGCGCCGCGCGATCCATCTCTTTCACACGTCCGACGAAGCGCCGTGCTCTCACGGACCCGTCACCGTTTGACAGAAAGATAGCAGTGGAGCGATGGCTCTACAGAATCGGCGAGCCGACTCAGTCGTCGCAACCCGATACAGATCGGAGTCCGTACCGTGCCTGCGAGGCCGCTCAGACGGTCCCGCGCCCAACCCTCCGCGTCGGTCCTGATGTGCGTCGGATGCCATCTTTTGTCGCCAGTCACCCCGTCGGCCCTGAGCTGTTGATGTGGCCTCCGCATTCCCCCATTCCCCGCGCGCCTGATGGCGTTAGTGCATGGCCAGAGTCCACTAACACCTTTCCAGCTACGTCATCAAGATCAGGAAATGGCCTCGGTGAGACGCGTCGGAAAGAATGCGGCAGCTAAGCATTACATTGCGAAATGATGCATAAGAGCAAGACTTGATCGTCATGGATGCAAACCAAAAGTTACGCCTCGCCCACTCGCGTTCGTATGACGTCTGCTAACTTCTCGTCGCTATCCTCGGACGGCGTCCGGACCGCGTAGCTGGTCGAGCGGAAGCTTCAGAGGGCCAAATACAACGCGGCTTTTTGCATGCCGGGGGCGGGACTCGAACCCGCACAGGATTCACCTCGGCCGGGACCGATTATCGCGCAGGTCGCCGAGAACGTCTTCGACAGCGCAACCGGAAAGTACCTGCTGATCCCGCAGGGGAGCCGGCTGATCGGCGCCTACCGCAACG
>JAJPHI010000012.1 GCA_021325355.1 Pseudomonadota bacterium | reverse complement strand
CCGGGCGGCGAATGGCGTCGCGTGCAGCGGCCGAAGGGCTACAAGTCGATCCTCGTGAACGGCGTCGAGACCTTCAGCGAAGGCAAATGCACGGGCGCGACCCCGGGCAAACTGCTGCGCCACGGTCGCGCTGCCGCTTAGACCGACTGCGCAAATGGGTTGGAAGCCGGACGGTCGCGGCCGTCCGGCTTTTTTTACCGGATCGAGAAAGCAGCCCGGCGATTGAGAATCGATGGCGCGGATGAGGAAGGCGTCGCGATTATTGCGTCGCGACGATGCGCGTGCCGCGATATCGCGCCTGGTGGTGGCCGGGTGCGACGGTTACTTCGCCGTCGATCCACGCCAGATTTTCGCCCGCGAGGCGCCGCTCGAACTCGAGATTGGCGCCGGCCGCGGCGACTTTATAATCGCGCGCGCGGCAAGCATCCCCGCGCACGATTTTCTCGCAGTCGAGCTCGCGGGACAGGTGAGCTCAGTGATGGCGGCGCGCGCCGGCCGCCACGGACTCACTAATCTCCGCGTGCTGCGGATGGACGCGCGGCCGTTGGTGAACCTGATGCTGCCCGCGGACAGCATCAGCGCCTGCCACATCTATTTTCCTGATCCATGGCCGAAGGAGCGTCAGGCGAAACATCGCCTGTTCACGCCGACGCTGGTCGCGAGTCTTAAGCGCGTTCTGCGCGATGGTGCCCGCCTGTACGTTGCGACCGACGTCGCCGCGTACGCCGAGGGCATTTTCGCGATGCTCGAGGAGGGCGGCTTTGCCCGCGTTGCAGAAGCGGTGCCCGGCGCGAGCGCAACCGGCTATGCGCGTAAATTTATCGCCGAGGGGCGCGCCGTTTTCGCGGGCGCGTTCGTCATCGGGAAGAAACCGCCGTTATTTCAGGAAACTCCTGACTAGACCCGCCACCGCCGCCGGCTGTTCGAAGGGCGCCATATGCGCCGCATCTTTAACCATCTCGATCCGCGCCCCCGGAATCAGTTTTTTGAACTCTTCAGCATAGACCGGCCGGGTTAGCGCATCATCTTGACCCCAGATGATAAGGGTCGGAGCGGCAATCCGATGGGCCCGCTTGCGCAGACCCTTGTCCGGAAGCGGCCAGATGAACTTGCCGGTGCATCCGAGCGCCCAGGTCACGCGAATCACCGAATCGGGCTCCTCAGGATTCATGAACACCAGTTTGCGCGCTGGATGATTCGGATCATGGAACATCAGAGGCTCGAGCTCGGCCTGCGGCGTCACCATGTAGTTCTTGATCGGCGCGTCGTCGCGCCAAACGCCGAGCGCATCGATCAGGACCAGCTTGCCGACACGTCTGGGATTGGTCGCGGCGAGCTCGGCCGCCACCATTCCACCGAATGAGTGACCGACGACCGCCGGCGCTTCGAGACCGAGCTTGTCGAACAGCTCGTAGTAGTAAAGAACCAGATCCCAGACATCATCGAGCGGCTTGATCGCGTCAGGGTCACCCTCGCTGGTGCCCGGATGTTCAGGCGCGTAAACCGTGAAGCTGCCGGCCAGCTCATCCAGGAAGTCATTCCAGACGAGGCCGTAGCCGCTGTGCAGAAAGACCAGTGGCTGGCCCTGTCCGGCCACTTTAACGTGTGCGGTAACTCTGTTTTCCCAGAGAGAGACGGTGCGCTCGGATGTCGCCGGCATGTTGGATTGGTCGTCCTTCGCAGAATCTTGAGTAAGGTTGCGGCGAACCTCCGAGCCGGAAGTTCGCCTGCGATCACGTGTTTGTCCTTGATCGATCAGCGCGAACCTGAGTTGCAGCTCACGCTCGCGCATGCTTCTCCGCTATTTTGCGGCGCGCGTCTCCGCGGCGCCATAGTCCGCCGCGCGAAAGGCCTCCTTGCCGCGCAGAGCATGCGGCCACCATTTGTTCTCCCACTGATCGTCCCAGAGGTTGCGGAAGTGCGGCTTAACTTCGCGCGCGAACAAGTCAATGTTTTTGAGGGTCAGCTCGTGCGGCATCGAGCCGATATGCAACAGCACCATGAGGTTGCCGACGTGCAGCTTCTTGACGGCTTCCATCAATTGATCCCGCACGCTTGCCGGGCTGCCGCCGATGACGAACTGGTTTTCGACGAAATCCTTGTACTTCCAGTTGGGAATCGCGTTCATCAGGCCGAGCTGCATCGGCAGCAGATTCTTCACGCTATTGGCCAGACTCTTGTAATCCTGGTTTCCCGGGATCATCTGGTACTCGTTCAGGATGTGCAGGCATTTGTCGTAGAAGAAGCGGATGTGCGGATAGTATTCCTCCTCCGCCTTGGCGTCGGTTTCCGAGACCACCACCAGTTGCAGGAACCCGGCGCGATACGGATTGTGATCAACGCCCGCCTTGTCGACAAAATCCCAGAAGCCGTCCATCACGCGTTTGCCGAGATTGTTGCCGTAGTAGCTGAGGAAGCAATAACAATGGTCGTTGCGGGCGGAGAAGTCCCAGGTGCTGAGACTGCCTTGACCGGGCACCCATACCGGCGGATAGGGCTGCTGGATCGGACGCGGCCAGAGATTGACCATGGGCAATTTGAAGTACTTCCCGTTCCAGGCGAAGATCTCCTTTGCCTGCCACGCCTTCAGAATCAGGTCGTGAGCCTCATAGTAGCGTTCGCGATGCTCGATCGGCGTGATGCCATAGCAGAGATTGGCATCCATCGGGGTGCCGAGAGGCATGCCGGCGACGAGACGCCCGCCGCTGATGCAATCGAGCATTGCGTATTCTTCGGCGACGCGAATCGGTGGGATCGTGGTCGGCAGCGTCGCGCCCATCTGCACCACCGCGCAGTTGAGTCCGTTGGTGGCGCGCGCCAGGGCCGATCCCATCAGGTTCGGACTGGGCATGAAGCCGTACGCATTCTGATGATGCTCATTGACGCAGATGCCGTCCATGCCGGCCTTGGCCCCATAGATCAGTTCGTCGAGAGTCCAGTTGTAGAACTGTCCGACTTTGGACGAATCCGCGAGCTCCCAATACGGCGGATCGACCCACACCGAGTGATATTTCTTCTCGAAATCCTGCCGCAGTTCCCGATACGGCATCAGATGAAACATCGAAATTTTCATGAACGCATCCCTCTAGGCGGCTCCGACTGATATCGCATACCATGGAGACGGCGCCGTACTCAACGTCACTCCGATTTTTCGTCAATCGATGCTGAACGTCCAGGTATAGGGGCGATCAGCAACGATCGTCGCCGTATAGCTGCCGGCGGTAAGGGGTTGGCGCGGAATCAGAACGACCGCGCCATAGGCCAGCAGGCCGTCGCGGCCGCGCTGCTGCTGAATCGGGTCGGGATTAACGTAGGTGCCTGCATCGAACGCGCAACTTTCCATCGCCGCCGGCGGGGAGCCGTTGAGCGTCAGCGAGTAGCCGCCCAACCGGACCGGAGCCCCTGGACCGAGTTGCAGGGTTATCGGCAGCCCGGTCGGTGCCGAATAGCCCGGACACGCGCTCAACGGATTGGGCCACTCACTGTGAAAGCTGCGCATTTTCAGATGTGAGCCGTTCGGCGGGAACTCTATCGGTGCAGGCGTGCGCGCCGAAGTCATCGAAACCTCGGCAAACTGGCTGTTGACGTTCACTCCGGCCGCGCAGACATTGTCGGCGCAGTATTGACCATACCCGATACGCGTCAGCCGCGGGCTCAGCAGCGTCATGCGATGGAACGGACCGCCAATAAGGTCGTCGATCACGCCGGGCGGTGCGAACGGCATCGGCAATCCCGGCGAAGCGTAACCCTCGTCAATGTCGCTCTCGGCCGCAGCTTTGGCGCCCTCGGGCGTGTAGTCCGGCAACGATGGATCCTCGGTACGGACCTCGGCGCCAAGTTTGCCGACCCTGATGAAGTCCGCGTAGTTGCGGACGAGATAACGAGCGTGGGCCTCGTCGGCAGTGCTCAGCGCCGGATCGATACGCACCGGGGTGAGTCCGGCGAGACCGCGATAATAGTTGAGCGATGAGGTTGCGGCGTCGAGTTGCGCTGAGTCGACCGCAGAGCTGAATCGATCGCCGCTCAGGGTATCGGTTGGGACGGTGCCCTGATCTGCTGGCGCAGTCCCCGGAGTGGCGCGGTCCATGCGATCGAAATTGATCACGAACATCGCCGCTCCGAAGCCCAGGATAACCAGAACGAGAGTCGCGAGAGCGGCGACGGCGGGATTCATGTAACGTCGTTTCGGCTCTGGCGCGATAGGATACGGGGTCGCGTATGCGGCCGGCGCGGTCGCGGAAGTTTGCGCCGCCTGGAAGCGCAGAGCGACGCGACCAAGACGGATCTCGTCACCCGCCTGAAGTCGATGCGGCGCGTGCAACCGTCGGCCGCCGACGTAGGTGCCGTTCGTCGACTCGAGATCAACCAGTTGGAACCCGTCGTCGATGCGGTCCACGCGGGCGTGGCTGCGCGAGACTGAACTATCTTCCAGCACGAAGTCGTTGGCGGCGGCGCTACCGATGGTGGTCGTATCCTTCGAGAGCGTGTAGCTGCGCAGTTCGCCCGAATAACGGGTGATCAGTTTTGCCGTCTTCACCGGGCCTTGCTACGCCATCTAGAGTTAGCGATTGCGATTCTTGCGCAGCGTTGGATACTTTTCAATAAAGCTCACGCCGACCTTTGGGATATCTCTGCGCGCATCTCTCTGTAGGTGTGGTGCGTCAGCGTCCCTGCCGATATCCGCTGCTTCAGCTCACGGAAGCTGCCAGTGAGGCTCGAGATAGTGACGCATCCGTTCGATCAGTGGCAGCGCGCGTTGTGCGCCCTCGGCCGCAGCGATTCGCTCGTCGGGATCGCGTCCAAGCTCCTCGATGACCGAGCGTCCACCGGCGGCTAATCCCTCCAGGTCGTAGCCGCCCTCGAGCACCGCGACCAGTTTGCCGTTGCACGTTTCAGCGGCGAGCCGATGAAGCCGCCGGGTCATCGCGGTGAAGCCATTTTCGGTGACGCGCATGCCGCCCAGGGGATCGCGGAAATGACAGTCAAAACCGGCCGAGATCAGGACAAAGTCGGGAGCGAATTGACGGGCGATCGGCAGCAGCACGGCGTCGAAGATCTGCAGATATTCGGGATCGCCGAAGGTGGCGGGGATCGGCGCGTTGATGGTGAAGCCCGTCCCGCGCCCGACGCCGACTTCGTCGAACCATCCGGTGCCCGGGTAAAACGGGTACTGATGCAGCGACATGTACAGCACTTCCGGCGACGCGTAGAACATCTCCTGCGTGCCGTTGCCGTGATGCACGTCCCAGTCGAGGATGAGAATCCGCTTGATGCCGTGATGGGTCGCCAGCCACTGCGCCGCGACAGCGACGTTATTAAAGAAGCAAAAACCCATCGCCTGATCCGGGCGCGCATGATGGCCGGGCGGGCGGACAATGGCGAAGGCGTTCTCGACGTCACCGTCAGCAACCGCCTCGACTGCCGTCAGCACGCCGCCGACGGCAAGCCGCGCGGTCTCCCACGTGGCCGCTGAGGTATGCGTATCGGGATCGAAATCGAAGTGTTCGAGCCTCGCGGTGCGCTCAACCTCGCCGATATAGGCCCTGGAATGACACAGCTCGATCTCGGCGGGTGTGGCTTCGCGCGGCAGATACCGCTTGAGATTGGCGCGGTTCAGATGCTCGGTCATCTCGATCATCGCCGCGATCCGCTCGGGGCGCTCGGGATGGTGGCGGCCGGCAACATGGGCCATGAAACGGCGGTCGGCGACGATTGCAGTGCGCGTCATCGTTGACTCTCCGCGGGGTGTCCACGAAGATTGTAGCAGCCGCGGGGTTGAAAGGTTGCCGCCGAAACGTGGGCCTTGCTGAGTTATTCGTCGTTTGTGTCATCGCCCTTATCGTGATCCCACCGGAGAAGTTGCCGGAGGTGATGCGGACGGTGGGCAAGGTGATGCGTGAGTTGCGCTTGGCGAGTAACACGGTGGTTCGCGAGCTGACCGATTCGATAGCCGATCCGTCGGCGGTGAACCGTCCGCCGAGCGCTATCGCGAAGCCCGCAATCACTGAGCCGCCAGCGATCGCGGCATCCGAAGCCACCCCGTCAACCTTGCCGCATCGTGATTGATCAGGATCCCAGGACGCTCGGACTACTGGGCGCGGACAAGGAAGGGCGGATGCCGCTGCTCGACCATCTGGCGGAGTTGCGCACCCGCCTGATTCGCGCCGTGATTGCGGTGGTGATTGGCTTTGCGCTGGCCTACGCTTTTGCCGATCCGCTGTTCGCTGCGCTTACCGAGCCATTGCGCGAGGCTGCGCGCGGCAAGGTGCTGCTTATCGGTACTGGCATCGGCGAGGCGTTCTTCACCAAGCTGAAGGTGGCGCTGATTGCCGGATTGTTTATCGCGAGTCCGGTGGTTTTCCTCGAAATCTGGAAGTTCATCGCGCCGGGCCTGTATGAATCCGAACGGCGGCTGGCCGTCCCGTTCGTGCTTTGCTCGACGCTGTTCTTCGTTGCGGGCGGTTACTTTTGCTGGGCCGTGGTGTTTCGTATCGGCTACGCCTTCTTTCTCGCCCAGTACGCCAGTATCGGCGTTACGCCGACTCTGCGCATCAGCGAATACCTGGCCTTCTCGGCGAAGCTCCTGCTCGCCTTCGGTATCACCTTCGAGATGCCGACCTTCGCCTTCTTCCTCACCCGTCTGGGACTAATCGACCACCGGCTGATGATCCGACAGTTGCGCTATGCGGTGCTGGTGGTCTTTGTTATCGCCGTGGCGCTCACGCCGCCGGATATGGTTTCACCCTTTCTGCTGGCTATCCCGCTGCTGGCGCTCTATGGCGTGAGTATCGCTGTGGCCTACCTGTTCCGGATCCGGCCGGAGACGTCACCGGTGCCGGCCGAAGTACCGCCCGCGAACTAGTTACTTACCGAAGCAGCGGATATACGGATAAGGCATGGCGATACTCGAATACGCGCCTGCCGCCAAGGGCGGTCCGGGGATTGAGCCGCGCTGGACGCATAGCGCGAAGGACGTCGTCGGCACCGCCTACTCAACTTCGAGCCACGTATGGTTTACGGTTTCGGACGGGGTCATCAGCGAGGTCTATTATCCGACGCTGGACCGTCCGCAGATCCGCGACCTGCAGTATCTGATCACCGACGGCGCCACCTTCTTCCACGACGCCCATCGTAGTCTCAACACGGCGATCGAGTACCTGGGCGAGCATGGGCTCGGTGTGCGGATAATCAACAGCGATCCCGAGAAGCGCTATCGGCTGGTGATCGAGGCCATCACGGATCCCCATCAGCCGTGCCTGCTGCTGCACACGGTGCTCGAGGGCGATGCGGATTTTCTTCGCCGGCTGCATCTTTATGCATTGCTGGCGCCGCATCTGAACGTCGGCGGATGGGGCAACAACGGCAACGTGACGCGCACGGCCGGTCGCGAGTTTCTGACCGCGCATAAGAACGGTGTCTGGCTGGCGTTGATGGCCGACGCCTCCTTTCTGCAGCGTTCATGCGGCTATGTCGGAACCACCGACGGCTGGCAGGATCTGGCCCGCGATTTCCGTCTTGACGCGGAGTACGCCTCCGCGAGCGACGGCAATATCGCGCTGATAGGCGAGATCGATTTGACCCGGGGCTTTGGTCATACATTGGCGCTCGGGTTCGGCCACACGCTCCATCGGGCGGTGACCAACGTTTTCCAGGCGCTTGGTCAGCCGTTCGAGCATCATCGGACACGCTTCCTCGAACAATGGACGCGCGCCTGCGGCGGGCTGAAACCTCTCGAAAAGTTGAGCGGCGATGGCGGACTGCTTTATCGGCGCAGTCGGGAATTGATCCTCGCGCACGAGGACAAGGGCTATGCCGGGGCCCTCATCGCCTCGCTGAGCATCCCGTGGGGTGAAGCCCACGGCGACGACGATCTCGGCGGTTATCATCTGGTATGGACCCGCGACATGGTCAACAGCGCGACCGGACTGCTGGCGGCGGGCGATCAGACCACGCCCCTGCGCGCGCTGATCTATCTGGCGTGTTCGCAGCTCGCCGATGGCAGTTTTCCGCAGAACTTCTGGGTGAACGGCGAACCGTACTGGACCGGGCTTCAGCTCGACGAAATCGCCTTCCCGATCATGCTGGCCTGGCGCCTGCGACGCGCTGACGGGTTGCGTGACTACGACCCGTATCCGATGGTCAAGGCCGCGGCCGGATTCCTGGTCGATCGCGGCTGCGTTACGCCACAGGAGCGATGGGAGGAGAATAGCGGCTATTCGCCGTCCACGCTGGCCAGTATCATCACGGCGCTGGTATGCGCGGCGGCGTTCGCCCGCGAGCGCGGCGACGGTCCGCTGGCGACCTTTCTGCTCGAATTCGCGGATTTCGTCGAAGCGCACGTCGAGGACTGGACCGTGACTCGACAGGGCACCTTGGTGCCGGAGATCCGCCGGCACTATATCCGCATTGCGCCCGCGGATCCGAATTCGTCGATGCCGAACGAAGACCCGGATCACGGCATCCTGACGATCAAGAACCAGCCGCCCGGAGCACGATGCGACTTTCCGGCCCGGGAGGTGGTCGATGCGGGCTTCCTTGAACTGGTGCGTTACGGTATCCGCAAGCCGGGCGACACGCTGATCGAAGATTCGCTGAGGGTGGTCGATGCGGTACTGAAAACCGACTTTCCAGCGGGGCCCTGCTGGCGGCGCTACAACCACGATGGCTATGGTCAGCGTGATGACGGCGGCCCGTTTATATCCTGGGGGCGCGGCCGACCCTGGCCGCTTCTAACCGGTGAGCGTGCGCATTATGAACTCGCGGCCGGCCGCGACGTGACGACCTATATCCACGCCCTGGAGAACTTCGCCACGCCGACCCGCTTACTCCCTGAGCAGATCTGGGATCAGGCTGATATCGCGCCGGCCTTGATGTATTACGGTAAGCCCACCGGCGCCGCGATGCCGCTCATGTGGGCGCACGCGGAATATATCAAGCTGCTGCATTCGGTGGCCGCCGGCGAAGTCTTTGATCGAATTTCCGAAGTGGCCGACCGCTACCTCGGCTTTACCCGGCGCAAGCGCTTCGAGGTGTGGAAATTCAATCGCCAGGTGCCGGGAGTCAAAGCGGGAGCGACCGTGCGGATCATCGCGAGAGCGCCGTTTATGCTCCATTGGGCGCGTGGTGAATGGCTGAACCCCACGAATACCGCCTCGACGGCGACCGGTCTCGGACTCTATTTCGTCGATCTCGAAACTTCGAACGCCGACGTTTCACCGATACGCTTCACCTTCCTGTGGCGCGAGGACAATCGCTGGGAGGGTCGCGACTTCGTGATTGATGTTCACCCGTAACGCTCTTGAACGATGCGGAGCGAAAAGTGCGGACCGAGCGAGGCGAGCAACTCGCGAAGCTCATTGGCGGATTCTTCCGTGAAGTAAAGCTTCAGGTGATGCCGATTCGGATCTTCAGTCCGCAAGGTCGCGAGATTGTCGTAGGATTCGACGATGGCTTTGAACAGCGCGATGTTTTCGGGGGGCATCGTTAATGTGATGGTTGCCGGACGGCGGCGATCCTGCGTCATACGGGAATTATGACGCTATCGGCTAACCGGCGCGCAACCAGAACCGCGGCCCCGCGGCGCCCGACGCTGGTCCAGACCTCCTTCATCACCGGAAAGGGCGGCAGCGGCAAGACGACGCTCGCCGCCGCGCTGGCTTTGGCGCTGGCGCAGCGCCACCACCGGGTTACTTTGGTTGATCTCGACCGTCGCGGAGCCCTCGCCGAGGGGCTTCGCGAGGCGCTGATCCATCCCAACCTGCGACTGCTGGCGCTCAGTCCGCACGGCGAGCTTCAAGCCTTCATCGAGCGCATCGTGCCGATCAGCATGATCGCGCGGCGGATGCTGAACAGTCGCACCTTCGCCTTCGTCACGGCGGCGTTGCCGGGGCTCGAAGCCTTTCTGATCCTCGAGCGGATTCGCCTCATCGCCGACGGGCTTGGGCCGGACGAACGCCTCGTCGTCGATGGCCCGGCGAGCGGCGGTGCGCTCGAGCTGCTGGCGGTGCCGACGCGGCTGACGCGGCTCGCCCCGGTCGGAACGCTGCATCGACTGGCCGCCGGATTGGTGGATTTCCTGCGCGACCCGACGCGCTTCCGGGTGGCCGTGGTGCTGCGTCCCGAAGAACTCTCCCTGAGCGAGGCGCTGTGCACGCGCGGCGCGCTCGAAACGGCGGGAATCGCCTGCGCCGGGATGTTGGTGAATGGCGCGAGCGATTTGCACTTCTCACCAGCCGAAATCGCCCGCGTCGCACGATATCCGGCCTTGGACCAACTGGCGCGGCTCCATCAACAGCGGCACGTCGCGACTGAGGCGACCCGGCGCCGCCTGCGACGTCTCGGCCTCCCGACGGTCGAGGCGCCGCGACTTGATCGTTCAATTACCGGTCGAGCGGAGCTCGAGATGCTGGCCGATTGCATGGCGGAAATTCTCGCATCGCGATGACATCCGCTCGCGATCTTGACGGGCGGCGATTGATTGTCTGCGTCGGACCCGGGGGCGTTGGCAAGACCACGGTCAGCGCGGCCCTCGCGCTGCAGGCGGCGGTCGCGGGTCGCGTCGTCGACGTAATGACGATCGATCCGGCGCCGCGGCTGCTTGATGCGCTCGGCCTCGGCGAGGATGCCGCCGAGCCGCATGCCGTCGATCTGGCACCGCTCGCTTCAGGCGACGCCGGTACTCTGCGGGCGATGCGTCTTGATCCCAAGGCGACGTTCGACGAAATCGTCACGCGCTATGCGCCGACGCCGGCGGCAGCCGCCGCGATTCTGCGCGGGCGGATCTATCAGAATCTGTCCAACGCCATGGCCGGGGTGGCCGATTACATGGCGATGGAACGCGTTCTCGCACTGTCTCGCGACGGGGGCGCCGATCTCATTGTTCTCGATACGCCGCCGGCACGCGCCGCGCTGGATTTTCTCGACGCTCCGCGCCGGATGCTCGAACTTATCGGGTCACGGGCGCTGACCCTGCTGGGCGCGACGCGAACCGCCGCCCGCGGGCCGTTCGGACTCCTCGATTCGGCGGCCCGCGCCGTCCTTGGCTTGTTCGATCGCTTCAGCGGTCTGCATCTTCTGGCCGACGTGCAGGAATTCGTCCGCAGTTTTGACGGCATGTACGAAGGCTTCGCGTCCCGCGCTGCCGATGCGGCCGCGTTGCTGCATGATCGCGCGACGGCCATCGTGCTCGTGTCCACAACCGACGAGAAGCGCATCGCGGAAATTCAGGAGTTTGCTGCAGTGCTCGACCAACGCGGATTGCGGATCAATGCGGTCATTGTCAATCGCGCGATGCCCCGGCTCGGCGATCCGTCGATTATCGAGCAGGGTGACCTGCCGGCAGCGCTCGCCCACAAACTGCGGAGATGCCTCGAGAGCTACAACGTGGAGCGGGCGCGTGAGAGCCGCGCGCTCGAGCAGTTGCGCGGAACCCTTCCGCCGGCCACCCGCATCCTGATCGCGAGTGATGTGGGTCGCGAGCCGTCCTCGATTCGGGATCTGCTCGCGGTGGCGGACGGCCTTCGTGTCGCTGACTAATTGCTGAAGGCCCGCGCGGAGCGGCGATCCGAACTCTACGGCTCGGCGACCTTGGCGGCGCGCGCCAAATCCTCCGGCGTGTCAATTTCGATTGAGGGCGCGACCGAGCGCACCACGCGGATCCGATGGCCGCGCTCCATCGCGCGTAGCTGCTCCAGTTTCTCGATCTGTTCGAGCTGACCCGGGGGCCACGCGGCGAATTCCAACAGGAAAGCTCGCCGATAGCCGTAGACTCCGATATGCCGCAGCGCCGAACCAGGCGGACCCTGATGATCGCGCCAGAACGGGATGGGGCTGCGCGAGAAATAGAGCGCGTCGCCATTTTGGTCGCGCACCACTTTGACAACGTTCGGATTCTGCCACTCGCGCTCGTCGATAATCGGCGTGGCGATGGTCGCCATCATGACCGACGGTTCGGCGCGCATCGGCGCAATCAGCGCGTCGAGGTCCTGCGGCGCGATGAACGGCAGGTCACCCTGCACGTTCAGATAGATTTCGGCGGGGAAGCGGCGGGCGATTTCAGCCACGCGGTCGGTGCCGCTTGCATGATCCGGTGACGTCATTTCCGCCCGTCCGCCCGCTTCGCGCACGACCGCGGCGATCCGTTCATCGTCGGTCGCAACGATCACTTCGGCGACCGCATGCGCGCGCTTGGTCTGCCGCCACACGCGCACGACCATCGGCGTACCCTGAACGTCGGCAAGCGGCTTGCCCGGCAGGCGTGAGGAGCCGTACCGTGCAGGGATTACGGCGATTACCGCCGGATGTTCATTCAAAGCGGGTCCTCCATGATCAGCGCCGCGCGGGAATCACCGGCAGGGTCAGGTAGGACGCATAATGGCGATCGTGCACGACGGTCTGGATCGCCGGCTGCGTCTCGGCGTCGACAAAAAGATCATGGCCGGTGTTGGGGTTCCGATCAAAGCGCGGAAAATTGGAGGAACTGATCTCGAGACGAATACGGTCGCCCTTGCGGAACAGGACCGAAGTTGACCACATGTCGATAGTGTATTCGTAAACCTTGCCCGGTGTGATCAGTTTCGGATCGGATTTCGACTCCCGCACCCGCGCGCGGATAATGCCGTCGGTCAGGTTCATCGCCGAGCATCCGCAGGGGCCGACGCTCACCAGCTTCGCCGTGAAATCGGTATCCGGCGCCGACGACGACGCATAAAGCGTCAAGGAGACCGGCCCGGTGACTTCGGTGTCCTCGGCCAGCGGCGCGGTGGTGTAGACCAGCACGTCGGCGCGCCGCTCGACGGGGGTCTGATCGAAGGCGCCCCCCGGCACGGCATTGTGATAGCAGCAGAGGCCGCCGCCGTTGGTCGGCACCGGATTCAGCGGATTGTAGAGAAATACGTCAGGTGGTTCATTATCGGGCGGTTCGCCCGCAAGCACGCCATCGCCGTCGAGGGTGTTAGCCCTGCCGCGGCTGTGAAGGTAGTAGCGCCGCCATTCGGTGCCTGGCAGCGGCCAGTCCTTTTCGTCGCGCCAGTCGGCGGCGCCGATGGTGTAGATGCGCACCGGCGCGGGGGCGCCGCGATTCAGGCCTTTGAGCCATTGGTCAAAGAAGTCGAGCTGCATGCCGTCGTAATCAATCGATACGTGGCCGGCTCGATAACCCATATCGGCCTGACCGACAAGGCTGCCGAGGGGCAGGGTATGATACCAGGGCCCCATCACTAGCCGCGCGTTGCGGCCGTTGCCGGGCGCTTTGGCCCGCATGCCGACGTAGTTGCGCACGGTGCCGCCGGCGAAGATGTCGTACCATCCGCCGAAGTTAAGCGTGGGCACGTCGATGCGGTGGTGATACTCCTCGATGGAGATCTGCTTCCAATAACTGTCGTAGTACGGATGCTCGAGCCAGTCGAAGAAGTAGGGCGCGCCCGTGCGGAAAAGCGGAAAGTCCTTGAGCGGCGTGTGCTTGACCACCTCGCGCATCGAATCCATCTGACTCATGACCAGCGCGAGCTCTCTGCGGGCCTCTTCCTTGTCCTCGCGCTCGCGCATCAGGCGCGCCAGCGCGAGGTTGCCCATCAGCCAACTGACGTTGAAGAAGAGCGCGAAACAGCCGCCCTGGTAGGTCCAGTTTTCGTGGTAGTTGCTGGCGGTGATCGACGGTACCATCGCCTTGAGCGACGGTGGTGACTGCGTGGCCGCAAGCCATTGCGTCGCGCCCATGTAGGAGGCGCCGAACATCCCGACCTTGCCGTCCGCCCACGGCTGCCGCGCGAGATACTCGATCGTGTCATAGCCGTCGAGTTGATCATCGAGGAAGCAGGTGAAGGTCCCCTGTGAGGCGAAGCGGCCGCGGGTATCCACAAAGACGACGTTATAGCCGCGCTGCGCCGCCCGCATCACATCGAGAGTATTAAAGTTGATCTGCGGAAATTTCTTGTCGTAGGGCGTCCGATTGAGCAGCACCGGCAGCCGCTCGGGCGTATCGGGACGAAACAGATCGCCCCGCAGAACACAGCCGTCGCGCATCGGGATTTCGATATCACGCTCGAAAATGACCTTCGCTCCCATCGCCTTCGCTCCTTTGATCGCCAGGCAGCCGCTGGGATGCTTCTAGCGCCGCCGCGCGTCGTTCTGCAAGTTTGCCCGGCTGCGCAAGTTTGTCCGGCTGCATAGGTTCGCGGTGGGACCCATTGCGCGCGGTCGGCGGCAGGTGCCGATCACCGTGGACGCGGGGGCGTGACGGAGTGCGATCCCTTCAACCGCACGCCGATCCGGTGTATTAGGAATGACGCAATGCTGGAGGAACTCTAATGCCGCTCGATCCACAGGCGGAAGCGTTTCTGAAACAGGCCGCGGCGTCGGGTGCGCCACCGCTGGACCAGTTGCCGGTCGCGGAAGCGCGCAAGTTCATTCGCGAGCTCTTTGCCCCGCCCGGCGAGCGCGAAACGGTGGGCCGGATTGAAGACCGCGTCGTCGAGGCTGACGGCGCGCAGATCCCGGTGCGCATCTATTCACCAGCAGTTTCCGGTCCGCTGCCCGTCCTGGTCTACCTGCACGGTGGCGGATGGGTTATCGGGGATATCGAAACCTACGATATCCCCTGTCGCCGACTGGCCAACGGCACGGGATGCATCGTGGTGTCGGTCGATTATCGACTGGCCCCGGAGCACAAGTTTCCGACCGGTCCAGAGGACTGCTACCGCGCGGTTAAGTGGGTTGCCGACAACGCCCGTTCACTCGGCGGCGATCCGACGCGGATCGCGGTCGGCGGCGACAGCGCAGGCGGGAATCTCTCCGCCGTCGTGGCGCAGATGGCGCGCGACCGCGGTGGTCCGGGAATTGTGTTCCAGCTCCTGGTCTATCCGGTCACCAACTATGCCTTCGATACGCCGTCTTATCAGAGCAACGCGGACGGCTATCTGTTGACCAAATCCGCGATGCAGTGGTTCTGGAACCATTACCTGAATTCCGAACGCGACGGGGCGAATCCCTATGCCTCGCCACTGCGCGCCGCCAGCTTCGCCAAGCTGCCGCCCGCCCTCGTGATCACCGCGGAATTTGATCCCCTGCGCGACGAAGGTCGGGCCTATGCCGAGAAACTGCGCGCGGCCGGCGTCGCGGTCGTGCACAGTGCTTATGACGGCATGATCCACGGATTTTTCACCATGGGCCATATTCTTGATCGCGGTAGGCAGGCAATGGATGAGGCCTGCGCCGCTCTGCGCCAGGCTTTCGCAACCAAATAGAAGGAGCTCGACCAGACACTGATGGCGTCGGAACGACAGAAGGAAATCAAGCGCCGCCGCAAGCGTCGCGAAAAGCGGTTGAAGGCACGTATCCGCGAGGCGCGCACGCAGAAAAAGAAGCGCGCGTAAGAAGCTCATGATGCACTACGAAACCCTGACCTATGAGATCGATCGGGAGATCGCGACCGTCACCCTCAATCGTCCGGACAAGCTGAACGCCTTCACGATGAAGATGGGCCGCGAGATTGTCGCGGCTTTTCGCGAAGCCGATCGCGATCCCGACGTGCGCTGCGTCATCCTGACCGGCGCGGGCCGCGCCTTCTGCGCCGGCCTCGACCTCGCGGCGGTGGCCGAGGAGAGCAAAGAGGCTGAGCGCAGCGCGGCTCATCGGCCGCAGTCGCCTCCGCCCACCGATCAAACGATGCTCGCGTTTCCCCATCTGGTGCGCGCGATGCGCAAGCCGTCGATCGCGGCGATCAACGGCTATGCCCTCGGCGTCGGCATCACAATGTGCCTGCCGTGCGACATCCGGGTGATCGCCGAGGACGCCCAGGTGGGGTTTATCTTCGCGCGAGTCGGCCTGATGGCCGAGCTGGGTTCGACCTATTTTCTGCCGCGCCTGGTCGGGGCTTCGCGCGCTGCGGAAATGATGCTGACCGGGCGTCGCTACAAGGCGCAGGAGTGCCTCGCGATGGGTCTGGTGAGCACCGTCGCGCCCACCGGTCAGGCCCTTTCGAAGGCGCAAGCGATCGCTGCAGAAATCGCCGAAGGCTCGCCGATGTCTGTCGAGTTGACGCGTCAGGCGCTTTTCCAGGGGCTCGACGGCACCCTCGATCATGCCATGACGTTCGAAAACTTTGCGCTCGAGAAGTGCTCGCGCAGCGCCGAGCACAAGGAGTACGTGAGCGCGTTTATTGAGAAACGCAAACCGGACCTGAGCCGTATCCGCCGCTAGCTGACAGGAAGCGGCGCTGACGCCGAGGCGCATGCGGTCGCAGGGCTATTGCTCGGCGAAAAATATATGATAAAAGAAGTCATCTAAGTACAGAATTCCGCCGCGCAAACAGATTTAAGGAGGCAATCATGAGCTTGCAGATAGGCGATACCGCTCCGGACTTTGAAGCCGAGACCACCCAGGGACGCATCCGATTCCATGAATGGATTGGCGACTCCTGGGCCGTCCTTTTCTCCCATCCGAAGGATTTCACTCCGGTGTGCACCACCGAACTGGGCTACATGGCCCGGATCAAGCCGGAATTCGATAAGCGCAACGTCAAGATCATCGGCTTGAGCGTCGATGCGGTCAACGATCACAGTCGCTGGGCCAACGATATCAAGGAGACTCAGGGCGCTGCGCCCAACTATCCGATAATCGGCGATCCCGACCTCCGCATCGCGAAGCTCTACAACATGTTGCCGGCCTCATCGAGTGGCGACGCCTCTCAGCGGACGGCTGCCGACAACTTCACCGTGCGCAACGTCTTCGTGATCGGACCCGACAAAAAGATCAAATTGATCCTGGTCTATCCGATGTCCACCGGGCGCAACTTTGACGAGGTGCTGCGGGTGATCGACTCGATCCAGTTGACGGCAAAGCACAAGGTCGCGACGCCGGTCAATTGGAAGCCGGGCGAGGACGTGATAATCGCACCGTCGGTTTCGGAAGAGGAAGCGAAGAAGACCTATCCCCAGGGTTACAAAACCTTAAAGCCTTACTTGAGATACGTGCAACAGCCGAAGTGACCCTCGGGACCGGCGGGAGCCGGCTGTCGCGCCAGCGGCTCCCCGGGTCGGCGCCGACCGCCGGCGACCTCCGGCATCGTAACCTGACGCGGGCTTGCGCAGGCATCCGTTCGCTGCGAAGCTCGAACCCTAAATTGCTCGCGGGTGAATGAACACATGGCGAACGGTACGCTTTTTCCGGTCACAGTCGTAGGTTCGTGGACGCGTCCGCAATGGCTGGTGCAGGCGCTCCGACGCCGGCAAGCCGGCGAGATCAGCCTCGAGGAGTTCTCGCGGATCGCCGATGATGCAGTACTGGCGGCGATCAAGTATCAGGAGGACGCCGGGGTCGATATCGTCGCCGACGGTGAGATGCGCCGCGACAACTTCTATTCGTTCGTGGTCGAGAAGCTGTCGGGGATGCGCCTGATGAAGCTGTCCGAGCTGCTCGACTACATCAAGGACCGCGCGGGTTTCGAAGAAATTCTGCGCGCGCTCGACGTTCCCGCATTCGCCATCAAGAGTCCGATCGCGACGGAGAAAATTCGCGGTGGTGAAGAGGGGATCGCGCTCGACGAAGCAACCTTTCTCAAAGCGCACACTGGGCGTCAGACCAAGGTGCCGATCCCGGGCCCCTACCTGCTCACGCGGTCGAGCTGGTTCGAGGGCCTGTCGGACCGAGCGTATCCGACGCGAGAAGACCTGGCGAAGGACGTCGTGCAGCTTCTGCGCAAGGAGATCGAGGGTTTGATCCGGCTCGGCATCGATTTTATCCAGCTTGATGAGCCGTCAATCTCGCAGGTCGTTTACGGGGATGAAGCCGAGCAGACCTTTATGTGCGCCGCGCTCGGCTCGCGCGCCGATCCGACGACCGAGCTCGAATTCGCCGTTCGGCTCGTCAATGAGACGGTGGCCGGTTTCAGCGGCGTGCGCTTCGGCGTCCACGTTTGCCGCGGCAACTGGAGCCGCAAGGAGGACGTCCTCTTGAGCGGCAACTACGGTCCCCTGCTGCCCTGGCTGATGCGGATGAACGTGCACCAACTGGTGCTCGAGATGGCGACGCCACGCGCCGGCGAGGTCGAGGTCTTCAAGGAATATCGCAACGAAAAGGAACTCGGATTGGGCGTGGTGAATCCGCGGACAGACGAAATCGAGCGGCCCGAGCAGATTGTCGCGCGCGTCAAGGAAGTGCTGCAGCACTTCGATCCCTCAAAGATCTTTCTCAACCCCGATTGCGGGTTCGGCACCTTCGCGGAGCGCTGCGTCAACACGCCCGAGATTGCCTATCGCAAACTGCAGGCGGTCAGCGCGGCGGCGGCGCTGCTGCGTCGCGAGTATGCATAATCAACGCACCGCATCTCGTGACGTCGAACTCTGGGTATCGCCGGGGGCAGTGCGGTAATTGCGTACGGTTGCGAAGGCGCGGCGATCACTCCACGCGTGACACGGTTTTGGCATCGCAACGCTGCTTTCGTGGAAGGAGCTGACTGATGGCCGAAGAAAAAGAACTCAACGGGCTGCGGGTCGATAAAATTACCGCGATTCTCGATTCGATGCGTGACGATCCCGCCACGCTGAAGGCCGTCACCGGACCATGGAAATCGCGCGTGGTTTGGCAGGGCGGATTCAAAGCCAAGGCCTACATGCGCAAGCATGTCGTGCAGATGGACGAGCCCGAAGGCCTTGATGCGAGCGACTCGGCGGCGAGCGCGCACGAGCAGCTCCTCTCCGCCATCGGCAGTTGCCTGACGGTCGGCTACGTGCTCAATGCGACCAAGCGCGGCATCAAAATCCACGACCTCGAGATCGCGCTCGAAGGCAATTTCGACAATATTCTTAAGTGGGCCGGTCACAGCCCTTCGGGCAACCCCGGCTATCCGTCGGTGAAGGCCAAATGCTTCGTGCGGGCCGACGCCGATGAAAAGACCCTGCGCGAGCTATGGCAGGCGGCGATCGACGGTTCGCCAGTTACCCAGACGGTGGCGCGGCCGACGCAGATCGTGACCGAGTTCGAAAAGATTTGACGGTGAAGCTCACCGTGGGTCGTCAGCCGTGTCGCCGGTTGCCGCGGCCTGCAGATACGCGGTGAGGTTGCCGATCTGCGGCGCCAGCCACGGCATCGGACGCATCAGATGGGTCGAGCGCTTGGGGACGTACGCCGGTGGATAGGAGCGATGGAGCACCCGCGCTTCGACCAGCGCGCGCGGCGAACCGGCTATCGGTGGACCGACGCTGCCGGGCAGACGCGGATCGGCGTTGTGGCATGAGGCGCAATTGACCAGATAGACCATCCGTCCTTCACTCACCGGAGTGCGCGCTGGCGGCGGCGATTTGGCGCACGCGGCTATCAGCAGAAGCGAGAGAGCGGCCACGAACGGCAGGCGTTCACGATCGCGCGAAACCGGTCGGTAGGTCGGGCGGAATCGCTCCGACGCACGAGTGGAGGGGTGCCTTGCAGAGAAAGAGGCGGGGGAGGGCGGCGCCGCAGCCCTCCTCCGGACGCGTCGACCTATTTCAGGTTCGATGCGGCGAATTCCCAATTCACCAGATTGTTCAGAAACGTCTCGACGTACTTCGCCCGCAGGTTGCGGTAGTCGATGTAATAGGCGTGCTCCCAGACGTCGCACGTGATGATCGGGTTCTTGTTCTGCGTCAGCGGGCAACCGGCATCATGGGTGGCTTCGACCGCGAGCGAGCCGTCGGCGTTCTGCACCAGCCAGGCCCATCCACTGCCGAAGTGGCCGACTGCGGTTTCCTGGAATTTCTTCTTGAACGCCTCGAAGTCGCCAAAGGCCTTGTTGATGGCGTCGGCGAGCTTGCCGCTCGGCGAGCCGCCGCCCTTGGGTTTCATCGAGGTCCAGTAGAAGCTGTGATTGTAATGCTGGCCGGCCTGATTGAACATCCGCCCCGGCTCGGCCGTTTTGACCACCTCTTCGAGCTTCATGGTCTCGTACTTGGTGCCCTTGGTGATCTCGTTCAGGACATTGACGTACGCCGCATGGTGCTTGCCATGATGGAATTCGAGGGTTTCCTTGCTCAGATGGGGTGCGAGCGCGTCAATGGCATAGGGCAGGTTCGGTAGTGTAAAGGCCATACGCTTATCCTTTCGCTTGCGGACACGATCGCGGTGCCCGGATAGAAGTTGAGAGTGATACGCCACAAGAGGCTAGTCGCCGCATATCATCGATTCAAGCTCGACCGTTGACTCACCTCTCGTCGCTGCTCGCGGATGAGCTAAACGCGCCCCGGGGGTCGAACGGGATGATGGGCAACGCACATCGATCTAGAGCTCCCGTCGGCCGTTTAGAGCGCTGGAGAGCGTCGCCGCATCACTGTATTCGAGATCGCCGCCGGCCGGCAGTCCACGGGCGAGTCGCGTAATTTTGACTTCAGTGGGTTTGAGCACCTTGGCCAGGTAAAGGGCGGTCGTTTCACCTTCGACGGTCGCATTGGTCGCGATTATGACCTCGCGCACGGGAGCGGGACCGCTCACCCGCGCAATCAATTCGCTTACCTTGATGTCGTCGGGGCCGATACCGTCGAGCGGCGCGATCGCGCCGTGAAGCACGTGATAAACACCGTTAAAGCTGCGTGCGCGCTCGATCGCCATCAGGTCGGCCGGTCCCTCGACCACGCAAATCAGATCATGCTCGCGGGCCGCATCTTCGCAGATTGCGCATCGCGGCCTATCGGAGAGCCCGAAGCATTCGGCGCAGAGGCCGACGCGCTCCTTCATTTCGAGCAGCGCCTCCGCCAGGGCGATCACCTCCTGACGCGGCCGATTGAGGAGATTGAAAGCGAGCCTCGAGGCGGTCTTTTCGCCGATTCCCGGCAAACGCGACAACTCCTTGACCAACCGCGTCATCGCCGGCGGCAGTCCGTCGTTGCGCTTGAGATTCTCCGGCATGGCCGACGCCGATACCTGTCACGATCGCGGGCGGTTGACGCGCGCCAGATCGCGGGCTTCAGGACTATCCGCGCGGCGACCGGGCAAGATCGGGCGCAATGATGATCGATGGGATGATGGATGCGGTCCGCGGCGCGCGGTCATCGGTTATCAACCCCGGCGGCCGAGCAGACCCGGCAGATTCATCGCGCCGAAGGGCGCCAGCTTGTTCATCTCTTCGGCCATCACGGCCTGTGCGCGGCGCAGGGCTTCATTGACCGCCGCAACGATCAGGTCCTGGAACATTGCCGGATCGTTCGCCATGAGCAGGGCGGGATCGACCTTGAGGCTGCGCAGGCGCATCGCACCGTCGGCGACGACTTTGACCAGCCCGCCGCCGGCTTCGGCCTCGACGGTGCGTTCGGCCACGCGCTCCTGAACTTCGCGGAATTTTTCCTGCATCGCCTGTGCCTGTTTAAGCAGGCCCGACAAGTCGAAGGACGGGGATTCAAATTCAGCCATTAGTGCCACTCCCGCAGGAAATTTGATGCCGACCGCTACTTCTTCGCGTCGGCGGAGGTCCGCGACGGGTCGGCGCGCACTTCAACCAGGCGGGCCTCGAATTCATTGAAGATGCGCCGCACCACCGGATCAGCATACAACGCTTCGCGGGTCTCTGCTGCCGTCCGCCCGATCTGATTTCCCTGATTGGCGGTCGCGACTGTCACCTGGTCGACGGATTCGCTTAGTTTGGTCAAGGCTGCCGGCGAATCGCCGCGGCTGGTTGCGGTCGATGCGGCAGCAGCCGGCTGCGGCTGAAGCGTCGCGGCGGCGTCCGTCGGGCCGATCTCCACCTTGATCCTGCGGCCGTAGAGCTCGGATGCGAGATCGGCGATGACCGCGCGATTGTCGCTGAGGTAGCGGACGTAAATATCGTTGCGCGGCGTGACGGTCAGGCTGGCATCGTCAAGGCGCAGCACCG
This sequence comes from Pseudomonadota bacterium, assembly GCA_021325355.1. Taxonomy (GTDB): domain Bacteria; phylum Desulfobacterota; class Binatia; order Binatales; family Binataceae; genus JAJPHI01. Next base: position 29,343 of record JAJPHI010000012.1, on the reverse strand, counting down.
CTCCCTGTTCCATGAAACCGGCCAGCGCTGCGCGTCTGCTCCGGATAAATTCGCGCAAGTCCGGGAGATCGGGAACGACGTTGGACGGTTCGGACAAGGCCGGTTCGGGCGATGCGCGATCGACCTTTAGCTCGCCGCGCAGCGGAATTCGCGTCGTCGTCTTCGGGAGTCCCGCGCTTACCGTCTCGAAGGCGGCGCGCAGCGGGCCGGTTGCGGGGGCGGACGCGGTCTTTTCCGTACTGTCCGAGGTAGCCGTGGTGGTTGAAGTTGGCGGCGGCGAGCCCGCGTCCGCGAGGCCTTTGCGCAACGGCTTGGTGGGGCTGCCGCCGGACGGAGTTGAACCGCCGCTGCCGCCCCCCGCGGCGATCGCTTTCAGCAGCTCGTCGGCATCCATCACCGGCGCGAGGGAAGCCATCCGCACGACCGTCATTTCGAGGATCAGGTCGGCGAAGGGCGAGCGCATCAACTGTTCCTGCGCTTCCGCCATCAGATGGAAGAGGCGCATGAGATCGCGCAGGCCAGCTTTGGTGGCCAATTGGCGCAGCGCCGCGGCTTCCTGATCGGGCAGGTCGGCGAGCGGACTTTGCGGGCCGTCCGATCCGGGTAAGCGGGCGGTGGCGATATTGCGTAACACTTCGAGGATATCGCGCCCGAGCGCTTCGAGATTCGCGCCGCCTTGATGCAGTTCCCGGACCGCGAGCAGAGCCTTGGCGGCGTCCTTGTCGAGGATCGCCTCCGCCACCTGGATCACTCGGCTGCGGCTTGCGACGCCGAGGATCGCGGCGACCTCGGCCTCGGTAACATTGCCGTCGAGCGCGGCGATGGCCGTTTCGAGCATCCGCTCCGCGTCGCGCATACTGCCGCCGGCCTCACGCGCGATAAGGGTGAGCGCCGCATCATCAACGGCCATCTGTTCGCGCTCGGCCAATTGCCTGAGTCGCGCGAGGATCGTTGCGAACGGAATACGGCGGAAGTCGTAGCGCTGCAGCCGCGAGAGGATGGTCTCGGGCATCTTCTGCGGTTCGGTCGTGGCGAGGATAAACTTGACGTGCAGCGGCGGTTCTTCGAGCGTCTTCAGCAAAGCGTTGAAGGCCTGATCGGTGAGCTGATGGGCCTCGTCGATGATGTAGATTTTGAAGCGGTCGCGCGCCGGTCGATAGCTCAGGTTTTCGATAATCGCGCGCGCATCGTCGATCTTGCGATAGGTGGCACCGTCGATTTCCACCGTATCCAGGGCGCCGGAACCGCGAATCTCGACGCAGGCCGCGCACTTGCCGCACGGTTCAGGTGTCGGTCCGAGCTCACAGTTAAGGCATCGCGCAAGGATCCGCGCGGCGGTGGTTTTGCCGACACCGCGGATGCCGGTGAAGAGAAAGGCATGGGCGATCCGACCGCTGCGCAGCGCCGCCATCAGCGTGCGCGTGACGTGCTCCTGCCCGACCAGCTCCTCGAACCGCTCGGGGCGCCATTTGCGCGCAAGCACGAGATGGGATGCGGGCGATGCGGCCATGGGTCAATTATATCCAGCTCGGCGGCGCCGATGCCGGTCGAATGATAGCCAGGCGCCCCTGCGGCACAGGACGTCAACCGGTACCGTTGCTTCCTTCCGGACCTGGCGGGGTTCGCGGCCTGCCCTTGCGCAGGACCCGGCTATCAGCGGCCGGCAGTCAGTGCCGCCGAGCAGACCTACATTAGCAGATTCCCGCGCGGTTCAAGCGTGTCGAGGATGCGAAAATCGACACCATCAAAGCGCGCACTGGTCGCCGGCCGGTCAGGCCGGGCGTCGCGGCCCTTCGCGACACGCCGATAGGGCGCGGGCCGCACTACATTCTCCGCCGCAGATTGCGTATCTTGATGGCCCAGTCGAAGTCACGGATGAAACTTCAGGCACAGAGGACAGACCATCATGGAATTCGGCGTCTGCGTCGATACACACATCGATAAGTGGGACCTGATTCGGTATGCCGAGGAGCTCGGCTATGACCGCGCCTGGGTGCCCGATTCCCAGATGATCTGGTCGGACTGCTACGCCACGATGGCGCTGGCGGCGCAGGCCACCAAACGCATCAAGATCGGCACCGGTGTGTCGATACCGGGCACCCGCATCGCGCCCGTCACGGCCCATTCAATCGCGACGATCAACCAGATCGCGCCCGGCCGCGTGTTCCTCGGGATTGGCACCGGGCATACCGCGATGCGCGTGATGGGGCAGCATCCGATGCCGCTCAAGGAGTTCCGCGAGTATTTGCGCGTGGTGCGCGCGCTGCTCCACGGCGAAGCGGTCGAATATACCTTCGGCGGCGTCACGCGCGAGATTACCTTCCTCCATCGCGACCGTCATTACATCAATCTCGATACGCCGATTCCGATCCATGTCGCGGCGAACGGACCCAAGGCGTGCGAGGCGGTCGGGATGTATGGGGACGGCTGGATCACCGCCGGCGCCGAGGATATCCGCAAGAAGCTGCCGCTGGTTGAAAGCGGCGCCAGGAAGATCGGACGGCAACTGCCGCAGCCGTTTCCGATCACGGTCCTGACGAGCGCATGCGTGCTGCGGCCCGGCGAAAAACTGACCGACGAGCGGGTGATTCTCGAGACCGGCTCATGGGTTACCGCCATCCTGCACTTTGCCTATGAAATCTGGAACGACCTGGGTCGCAAGGACGCGCTGATTCCGCCGTTCTTTCGCAACGACTGGGGCCGCTATCTCGAGCACGTCGCAAGCTTCAGCCTGCCGCCCGAGAAGCGGTTCCGCCAGATTCATGACGGCCACTGCACCTTCCTGCAGACCGGCGAGGAGGTCTTCGTCACGCCAGACGCGATTCGCGGCACCTGCCTGGTCGGCACGCCCGAGGAGATCGCCGAGCAGCTTCGCGCCAAAGAGCGCGACGGCCTGGGCGGAATCGCGCTGCTGCCGCCGGCGGAGTATCAGCGCAAGGTGCTGAGGGACTTCGCCGAGATGGTCATGCCGCTGATGCGCTAGGCGCGCTGCGCTGGTACGTCGACTTCAGGGCTGCACGGCGATTCCGCTCGGCTGGTCGAAGCTCGAACTGGTGAACGTCTGCACCACGTTGCCCTGCGGGTCGAGCTCGACCACGCCGCCATTTATGTTGGTGACGAGCACGTCACTGCCTCCGGCCGCTACCGCGCCATTCGCGGGTGACGCGATGCCGTTGCCGGAGGTGACCGTGGTCGGCGCAATATTCTCGTCGCCGCTAATCGCCGTCGGGAACTGCAGGACGCCGTTGAAGCTATCGAAGGCGAACACCGAGGTCGATGCGGTCGGCGGATACAGCAACAGGCCCGCCAGACCGAGGATATCGGTGGCGCTGCCGCTGATGCTCGCCAGCGGCGCCTCGTCCAATGCGCCAGTGCTGGAACCCAGTGGCGGATACTCGTTGATACTCTGATAGTTCGCGACCCAGATTGATCCGTTGTCCTGGACGGCAACGCCAGCCGGAGTATCGAGACCGGTGTCGGCGCCGACGATGGTGGCGATCGGCGCGATGTTAAGCAGGCCGGTCTGATTGCCGAGCGGCGGGAAGATGCTGACGCTGCCCTGCAGGGCGCTCCCGCCCAGGAAGTTCGCCACATAAATATTGCCGGTCGCCGGATCGATCGCGATCGCAGACGGATCGTTCAGGCCGGTGTTGTCCACGCAGGTGCCGGTGCCCGGTCCGCTACAGCACGCATAGGGAACAGCGGCGGCGGTGCAGGCGAGATTGAATTCCCCTTCGATCGTGGCGATCGGCGCAAGATCCTGAGTCCCGCTGCCGCTGAGCGGTCCATAGATCGTGATGCTGCCCTGACCGGTCGTTCCATACTCGATGCCGCCGTTCTCATTGACCACATAGAGGTTGCCGGCACTATCAAAGGCCGCGCTGATCGGGCTGCTGAGACCGGTGCTCGGTCCCGCGATCGATACGGTTGGCGTCACCTCAGTACTGGGAACGCTGCTCGGGCTGGCCGTGGGTGAGGCGACTCCGGGGAAGCTGAACACGTCCACTTCGGCGCTATTGTATTCCGTAACGGCAGCAACCGTCGGCGATGCCGCCCCGGTCGGCGTCGGGCTTGGGGACGGAGTTGGGGTAGGGGTCGGCGTGGCGCTGGCGGTTGGCGTCGGGCTTGCCGTCGCCGCGATGCCCTTACCCGTTACCTTGCGGTGCACCGCGCTGCAGCCGTCGGAGAAGCTCACGGTGGCTTTGCCCGTGACCTTGCCCTTCGCCGAGGGAGAAAAGGTCACACCCAGGATGCACTCTGCGCCGGGCGGCATTTCGCCTGCGGCGCAGGTCGTGGCGGAATCGTCGAGGGTAAAAATCGGCGCCGTTGTGACCGCGATCGAACTGATTTCAGCGCCCAGCGTCTTCGAAGTGTTGGTCAGCGTGAAACTGCGGGCGACCTGCGAACCCATGTTGACCGGACCGAATTTGAGCGGCGCCGGCTGCCATTTCAGCTTCGCGCAGTCGGTTTTCGCGTCGACTCGAGGCGGGCGGAGCGCAAGACTCAGAGCAAATGAAGCTGCTAAGGAAACAGCGATAAGGATCAGACGTTTAGTTCGCACTACAAACCCTGATGGCAGATTATTCAACCTAAACTCTCATATGCTTGTGCCTGAGCTAAATCAACAATAAAAATTACTCTATGATGGTTTAGAGAAAGCGTATTTGTGGAATGACGCGTGGGTGCGCAAACCTGACCCAAGAGTTCATTGCGGCGCGACTTTGCGATACGTGGTGGAATCGCACTGCCGATGCTGATAGCAGATCGTTCGATGGAAATCGGCAATCTACGCGTCGCCCTGATTCAGATGCGCTGCGCCGGCGAGCCGCAGGGAAACCTCGACAAGGCGGCGACCCGAATCGCGGAAGCTGCGGCGCGCAGCGCCCGGGTGGTCTGTCTGCAGGAGCTTTACCGCTCCTGGTATCCCTGTCAGACGGAAGAAAATGCGAACTTTGATCTGGCCGAGCCGGTTCCCGGCCCGACCACCGAGACGCTTGGCGCGGTCGCCGCGCGGTGCGGGGTGACGATTATTGCGCCGATTTTCGAGCGCCGCGCCCCGGGCGTGTATCACAACTCGGCGGTGGTGATCGATGAACGCGGGCAGATCGCCGGGCTCTACCGCAAGATGCATATCCCCGACGACCCGGGCTACTACGAAAAATTCTATTTCACTCCGGGCGATCTTGACTTCGTCACGCATCGCACGAGCAGCGCCGAGATCGGCGTGCTCATCTGTTGGGATCAATGGTTTCCGGAGGCCGCGCGGCTCACGGCGCTGGCGGGCGCGCAGATCCTCTTCTATCCAACGGCGATAGGATGGACCGCCGAGATGCCCGACAAGCTGCGCCGCAAGATGTATTCGGCCTGGGAGACGATTCAGCGGGCGCATGCCATCGCCAACGGCGTCTATGTCGCCGCGGTCAACCGCGTCGGCGTCGAGGGCGCGATCGAATTCTGGGGCGGCTCGTTCGTCAGCGATCCCTTTGGTGAGGTGATCGCGCGCGCCGATCACGGTGAGGAGGAAATTCTGCTGGCCGACTGCAATCTGGACAAAATCGAGGAGACCCGCCGCAACTGGCCATTTCTGCGCGATCGCCGGATCGATGCTTACGGCGACCTGCTGCGCCGTTTCCGGAGTTGAGTGTGATCTCACCGACGGATAAGGCGCGCCTCAAGGGCTATCGGATGCCGGCTGAATGGGCGCCGCACGCGGCCACCTATATCGTCTGGCCGCATAATGTCGACACCTGGCCGGGAAAATTCGAACCGATTCCGCAGGTCTTTGCGCAGATGGCGGCAGCGATCGCGCATTTCGAGCCGCTCAGGATCCTCCTCGCCGACCATCTCCGCGCCGAAGAGATCGCTGCGTTGATCGTGGATGCGCCGACCCCCTCGGGTGCGCCGGCGCGGCTCGAACGTATCGAGTTCGTGCCGATTAACACCAATGACTCGTGGATTCGCGATCACGGACCGATCTTCGTCAACCGGCTGACCGCGCCGCTCGAGGAAACGGCGCAAATCGCGCTCGACTGGAACTTCAATTCCTGGGGCGAGAAATACGGTCCTTACGACCTTGATGACCGCGTGCCGCGACGGCTGGGCGAGCGCTACGGCTTCGAGGTTATCGAACCCGGAATCGTGCTCGAAGGCGGCTCGATTGAGGTCAACGGTGAAGGCGCGTTGTTGACTACGCGGAGTTGTCTGCTCAATCGCAATCGCAATCCGCAGCTAGCGGAGGAGGAGATCGAGGAGTACCTGAAAGCGTACCTCGGCGTAACGCAGATTCTCTGGCTTGGCGATGGTATCGCGGGGGACGATACCGACGGGCACGTCGATGATCTCGCGCGCTTTGTCGCTCCGGACACGATCGTGACGGTTGTGGAGCGGGACCCTCGCGACGCCAACTATCGAGTGCTGCAGGACAACCTCGCGCGGCTCCGCGCGATGCGCGATGCGGGCGGGGAGCCGTTCCGAATCGAAACGCTGCCGATGCCGCCGGCGCTCTATTACGAGAAAACGCGCCTGCCCGCTTCGTACGCCAATTTCTATATCGTCAACGGCGGCGTCATCATGCCGTCATTCGATTGTGTCGAGGATCAGGTGGCGGCGTCGACGCTGGCGCGGCTGTTTCCCAATCGGCAGGTGGTGGCGATCCCGTCGACGGACCTCGTCTGGGGACTGGGTGCCATCCATTGCCTGACCCAGCAGCATCCGCAGGCGCCCTGAGCGGCGGCGAAGGCTGCGACGGTCGCTGCCCTAATAGGTCAGGCGGCGCACCAGGGCCTCGGCGATAATCAGCAGCATCGCCGGAACGATCAGCCACGGATCGAGCGACGTGGTCTGCTGAAATATCGGACGGGACAGTGCCAGCTCTGCGGGCGACGCGTTGAGGCGTCCCGTGGTCGCCGAGGCGAGCTGCTCGAGCAGGCCGTAATTAGGGGCGGGACGCGGCAATTCGGCGTTGACCGCGGGCGAGACCGTGTAGGCGAGCGGCGGCAGGTTTAGCGCGCTGCCGGAGCCTGATGACCTCAAGTCGATGGTATATGTACCGGGCTGCGGGGCTGCAAAACTTCCGGTCAGCTCGCCCGCAGCCGAGGGAGCGAGGAGAGTTTCAAAGCGGGCATGGTCCGGCGCGGTGACGATCGCATCGAGCGGGCGGGAAGCCACGCCCGCGTTCGCGCTGTAATCGGTAAGTCGCATCGTGATGCGACCGGCGCTGTAACCCAGCGCGACATCGTACTTGTCGCGAGTGGTGGTCGCGGGCGCCATCCAGTTGATGATCCGATCCCATAACGCGCTGAAGGTGCCGTTGCCGACCCAGTCGGCGGACCATCGGCCGCTCGCATCGGTCGTCAGCGCCAGGGTCCTGCCCGCGCCGTAGTGCCAACTGGCGAGGATCGGCTCACGGTTCCCATTACTCTCGACGAACATGCTCAGGCTCGCGCCCGGTTTCAGATCGGTTGCGACGAAGCCCTTGAGCGGAGCGAGGCGGCGACCGGCAAGATCCTTGAGGATCGGGTCTGGCGTTACTGTGAACGGAACAAAGTCCTTTTCGACCATCGTGGTGTCGCCGCCGCCGCGCCGGTTCACATCTTCGAGGAAAAGTTCGGGCAGAGTCTCGGGGCTGTCGGTTTGATAGAAGCTGCCGCCGCCATACTTCGCGATTTGCTCGAGCAGGGAGACGTTGGCTTCACGGCCGACGGCGATGGTCGAGATCGTCGCGCCGCGGTCGATATGCATCGACGAAACCAAATCGTAATACTCGTTGGGCGTGCCGCCGGTCTCGCCGTCGGTCAGCACGACGACGTGCTTGAGCGCGGCCCCGCTACCGGCGAGCGAACGGTCGGCCTCCTCGAGCGCCGGCAGCATAAAGGTCGTGCCGTGAGCGGCGAGCCGGTCGACGGATTGCGCGAAGAAGGGGCGCACCTGAGCCAGCGGCGACAAGGGCACGACCACGAAGGGTTGGGAGTCAAACCCGATCACTCCGACCAGGTCGGTGTCTTTGAGACTTTTGGTAACCGTGAGCGCGGCGGCCTTGGCGTAATTGAGTTTATCGTTGCGGCCCATCGACCCGGACTTGTCGATGATGAGGAGCAAAGCGCGGCGGCGCTCATGATGCTCGGGCGGTTTCATGACGACCGGCATGATCTTCGCCAGCTCGCTGCCGGCGTAGCCGCCGAGGCCAAAGCTCTGATCGCCGCCGACCATCGCCAGCGACCCGCCGTCGGCGACGTATCTGACCAGCGTATTCTCGTTGGCGGCGCCGAGCCGTGCCCGCGAAACGTTGTTGAGGATCACCGCGTCGTAACCGCGCGGGTTGATTGCCGCGCCGGCGATCGTTGCGACCGTCGGCTCCAGACCGAGGCGGCGCACCGCCGTTTCCAGGTAGCTCGCGTCGCGACCCGAATCGGTGAGAATCAGCACTTTGCGCTGCGCCCCGACGCCGACCCAGCCCTCGAGCGCATCATCTTCGGGGTAAATGTCCTGTGCTGGATTGGCTGGACTGAAAACCGCCCGATACGAGGCCAGCCCCGACTCCTCGGTGCGCGCGGGGAAGTCGATGCGCGTCTCGCCCGGCGGCAGCGTGACCTGCTGCCGCGCGATCACGGCGCCGTTGCGATAGAGGGTGATCACACCGCCGGCGGCGCCCGCATTCAGGTTATTGAGGGTAACGTCGAGCGTGAACGCTCCGGCTTTGTCGAGCACGGTCGGCAGCGTCATTTGCGTCATCGCGACATTCGGGATGGAAGCGGCTCCGGGCGGCGTGAACACGTAGAGTTGGATGCCGGCGGCACGCAGGGTGCTGGATACGGCGGCGACGTTGCCGCGCGTTTCCCAGCCGTCGGTTACGAGCGCGATAGGTCCGTCGTGGGCGGCGGGGTCGGCGGCAATCAGGTTCAACGCGTTCTCAAGGTTCGTCGCCTCGGGTTGACAGGCGCTGCAGCCGCTCCCCTCGAGGATCTTCACGGCATCCCCAACCGTCGTATTCAAGGTGCCGCCCGCGAACAGCAGCGCGGGGTCGCGGTCGCGCAGTTTGAGTTGATCGCGCAGCAGGGCGACCGTGTAGGCCCGCATCGCCGGCGTGATACTCGCCGAAACGTCGATTACGACCGGGCGCGTCAGGCCCTCGGAATGGGAGACGGCTTGGGGCTGCGTCAGCGCCAGGACGAAGAGCACGAGCGTCAGTGTTCGGAGAATTGGCGCGAGCCAGCGCCTCGGGCCGTCCGCCTGCCAGAGTCCATAGAGCAGCAGCAGGCCGACCGGGATCAACAGCAGCAGCGCGCGTGGTTCCGCCAGCGCAAGCCCCTGAAGCGAAGGCATCCGGAGCTTCTGTAGTGCGGTTGACCAATCCACGGGCTTAGGCATCGATTAGCGGCTTGCGCGCTCGATAAACCATCAGCCCTTCGAGCGTGAGCAGCGCCAGGATGGCGATCAACAAATAAGCGGCAAGCGGCTGACGGACGGCGGGCGCGGTCGTCGGCGCGGCTGCCGAAGGGGCTTCGACCTTGAGCGGGGCCAGATTCTCGAGGTCCGAGGCATTGAGGTTGAACAGGTTGACGGCGCGCGTGGAGGCATTTGCCGGGCCTTCCAAGCGATAGACCCCTTGTTCATCGGTGGCCGTAAAAACAGCGCCGGCCGTGGTCGGCAGCTTCTTGCCCGACGGCAAAACAATCGTCGAGACGCCGGCGGGCACGATCCAGGGTTCGCCCGTGCGAAAGATCCCGGTCTGGCTGCCGAAGCCCGCCAGATGGCCGAGCATATTCAGGGTCAGGATCGACATCGGCAGGTTTTGCCGTCCGAGATAGGGAAACGGATTGAAGCCGGTCGCAACGAACCGATGGCCGCCGCGCTCGCCGGTCAGCAGCAGCCCGCCATCGGCGCCGGCAATCACCGTACGCATCCACGGATGCTGCTGGAAGTATTCGCCGGAACGCACGTTCAGCAGGCGAAAATTCACTCCGTCGGTCAGCGGGTCGGTGGTCGGCCACGCGGTGACGCGCAACTGTGCGGAAGGCGTCACGCGAAAGTTGAAAAGCGGATCGCCCGGCGGCGGCATCACCAGCAAAGTATTCGTCGTGGGCAGCTCTTTCGGCGTGGTGTACTCGAAGATCACGACGTCGGCCCCGGCGAGGTCTTCGGGCGTGTACGTCTCGGGGGTGCGGGTGGTCACCGTTACGCCCGGAATCGAGCGCAGCGAAAGACCGTCGGTCGTTATCGGACTCACGAACAGCACTGAAAAAGTGGTGGCTGCGGTACCGACCGCGTAGGCCACGTTGTCGAGCGGAAATCCGTCGGCCGGCTCGAGCTGCGCGCGATAGACTCGGGCGGCCGGCAGGTTGGCGAAATCCAGCGTTGTCACTTCACCGGGCGCCACCTGGGCCTGGGCTTTGGCCACCGGCTTGCCGTCCGCCGCGATCGTGACGGTTAGCTGCGCGGCGTCCCGTGCGAAGTTCCCGAGCTCCACATGGCCTTCCTCGATATCCGTACCGAGGTTGGGGCGCGTTATGCTGAACGATCCGATCGCATAATTCGGGACCGCGGTGCCGACGACGACCGGCGAGACGTGCGGCGGGATCGGTGCTTCGAACGGCCGATAGGTGCCAACGATGATATGATCGACATGTCGATCGGCGAGCAATTCAGTCACCAGTCCCGTGATCGCGTTGGGTGGGGCCGGAGCATCCGTCGGATGAATCCGCCCGAGCTCCGCCACTGCGGCGTCCGGACTGCTGAAGCTGCCCGCCTGATGCGGTGTCGGCGCGATCAGATACAGGTTCACCCGGGTGTTGCCCTCCCCATGATTCAGCCCATCGTTGACCTCGGCGACCATGGCTTCGAAGCGCGTTCGACCATCGGCCTGACGCGCCTGCATCGGCGCCGAGTTATCGATCACGATCGCGGCCAGCTTCGCCGGCCGGGTCAGGTAGGGGCCGGCAAGCGCCATCACCGCCAGGGCGAGGATGAGCAGTTCGAGGAAGAACCACCAGGTAAAGCGCGGGCGTCCGCCGAAGCGCTCACCGCGCATCTCGCGCAGGGCGCGGAACGCGAGGACGCTCGAGACGATCGCCTGTCGCGGCCGCTCCCGGGCAAGGTATGCCAGCACCAGGAGCGGCAGAATCGCGAACAGGTAAAACGAAGCGGGGCTTAGAAAACCCATACCGCCAGCTCAATCCTCGCAGGACCGCATCGCCGTCATCGTGGGCGAGTCAGCCTTAGTGAACCAGTCCGAGGCTCGTTGCGGCGTGGAGGAAAAACCGGTCGAACGCGAGGTCAGTGGTGTAGAGCGCATAGCGCAAACCGCTCCGCGTGCAGAAAGCGCGGATCTGATGCGACAGACGCAGCAGGGTGTCGCGGTATTGCCGGCGTTCGCGCGGACCAATCGTGACGCGCAGCCGCTCGCCGCTCTCGGCATCGACCACCTCGACATCGCCCTGGAGACCCTGACCGTCGAGCTCCGCCGCGCCGAGGACCTGCACCGCGCTGACGTCCATGTTGGCGGCGGTGAACAGGCCGAGTGCGCGCTCGACGGAGTTCAGCAGGGCAAGAAAATCCGAGACGACGAAGACCTTGCCGGCGCGGCGAATCGAAATCAGTTCGCGGGCGAGAGCGGGAGCGAAATCAACTTCGCCCGCAGGTTTAATCGCATTCAGAGCGCGGCCGAGTTCGACGATACGATGGCGGCCGTAAACGAAAGCCGACGGCGGCGGCGTGCCGAGGCCACCGAGTACGCGCAGCATCACGCGGTCGCCCGAGGCCAGCGCGACGTAGGCAATTGCCAGCGCCGTCGCCACCGCCGCATCGAACTTGCGGTCGCGTCCCGGGTGGCCCATCGATGCGCTCGCATCGACGAAAATATACGTCAGCAGATCCTCTTCCTCTTTGAACAACTTGATATAGAGCTTGTCGCTGCGGCCGTAGAGGCCCCAATCGATATAACGGAAGTCATCACCGACCGCATAATGGCGAAAGTCGCTGAACTCGAGCGACGAACCGCGGCGCGGCGACAGATGGGAACCCTTGCCGAGTCCGGCATATTCGCGCCGCGTACGGATGCGCAGGTGTTCGAGACGAGCGAGGAATGCGGGCGTCAGTTCCGGCGGCAGCTCGAGCATCAGCGCGATCGCTTCAGACGCTTCAGCGCCTGCTCCAGAATAGCCTCGGGCGTGACGTTCTCCGCCTCCGCCTGGAAGTTGCGCAGCAGGCGATGACGCAGGGCGGGAACGATGGCGTCGTTGACGTCGTCGTAGCCGACCGCGACCCGTCCTTCGAGCAGCGCGTTGACCTTGGCGCAGAGGATCAAGGCCTGCGCCCCGCGCGGACTCGGGCCGAAACGCAGGTACTGTGAAACCTCGGGAATCGCCGCCGGCCCGTTCGGCGTGCAGGCGCCGATAATCGAGATGATATAGCGTTCGACCGGCTCGGCAACCATCACTTCGCGCACCAGGGTTTTAAGCGCCTCGATCCGGCGCGGCGCCGCGCCGGGTTCGAAGACCGGCTGCGTGTGATAGCTCACGGCGCCGGTGGTGCGGTCAAGGATTTCGCGCAATTCCTCGGGCTTCGGCGCGCCCATCACGACCTTGAACAGGAAGCGATCCATTTGTGCTTCCGGCAGCGGGTAGGTGCCTTCGAGCTCGATTGGGTTCTGCGTGGCGAGCACGAAAAACGGTGGATCCAACTGATAGGTGACGCCGAACACGGTCACCTGCCGTTCTTCCATCGCCTCAAGCACGGCCGACTGGGTCTTGGGCGTGGCGCGGTTGATTTCGTCGCCCAGCACCACGTGCGCGAAGATCGGGCCGGCCTTGAAGCTGAACTCGCGGCGTCCTTCGGTCTCGGTCAGGAGTTGCGTGCCAACGATGTCGGACGGCATCAGGTCGGGCGTGAACTGAATCCGCTTGAAGCTCAGGCCGAGCGACTCGGCGGTGGTTTTGACGAGCAGCGTTTTGCCGAGACCGGGGACACCTTCAATCAGCACGTGGCCGCCGGCAAACAGTGCGGTCAGCACCTTCCGGATAACGTCGCGATGGCCGACAATGACACGGCCGACTTCGGCTTCCGCCCGGGCGAAAGCCTGGCGGAATTCGTTGACCCGATCGTCGGCGGAAATCGGTGGTGATTTTTGCGGCGCCGCTCCCATCAATCCTCCTATATCAGCGAATCAAGTCCCGATAACGCGGTGGCAGCAGTTGTTCTTCGTCCGGTGTCGCGGGGCTGCCTTCCTGCTTCAAAGGCGCGTTGGTGTATGGTGCAGCGGCGACCGGCGCGCCGTTATCGCGGACCAATCGGCCTTCGCCGCCCTTGCTGACCGTCGCGGCCGGAATGCGGAAGGTGACGTATCGGGCATCCTTCAGGTCGATTGGCGGTCCCTGCTCGCCGAGTTTGTAATAACGTTCGTAATTGACCGGTTTCGGAAACTCGCCGAGGTGGGTATCGCCCTGGCTGCCGGAATCGCGGCGAAAGCCGGGATTGGTCCCGGCGCTGGTCGACGTCTGATTCTGCGCCAGTTGGCCTTTTTCCGCCGTCAACGAGTGGCCGCTGCCTTGCGGATTCGTGCCGGCGCCCGCTCCCGGCGAACTGCCGGCCTGCGGGAGGGTTCCCGATGCGCTTTTGTCCTGATTCGATGCGGTCTGCGGTGACTGCTGGGTCGTCGCGGTCTGCTCGAGCTTCGCCTGCGCCTGATCGAGACTCTTTTGCATCCGGGCGGACTGCGGATCGCGCGCTTTGGCCTGGTTTTGACCGCCGGGTCCGGTGCCCGCGCCGTTGCCGCCGGCCGCGCTGCCCGCACCTTTACCCTGTCCGCCGCCGTTGCCACTGCCCGATCCGTTCCCCGAACCGGCGCCGTTGCCGCTGCCGTTTCCGTTGCCCGCCCCGGAACCGTTCGCGGCCTGCTGCGAACCGCTCGGCTCGTTCTGAAACTTTGCTATTTCCTGGCGAATCGCCTGCAGTTCGGCAAGCTGCTGAGTCGGTGGCACCCGCGGATTTTCCAAATCGTTAGCAACGTCGCGTGCCGCTTCGGCAATCTGCTGCGCGGCGCTGCTCGCCCCGGGCACATCTATGCGATTGGCGAAGTCACGCAGCGCGTAAGCCCCGGCTTCGATAGGCGTCGGCCGATGCATCAGGAAGAACAGCGTGAGCACGACTCCGGCGGCGATCGCCAGCGTGGCGAGCGCTGAGCGGCCAAGAGGTGGAACGATGGCCAACCTGAAGACCCGGCGCGGATCGAAGGTCTCGAGATGACTTATGCAGTGGCGCCACAGCAGGGCGAAAAGCGGCGAACGGTCCTTCGGCTCCTGCGGATGTGACGGATCGACCAGAGCCGCGAGAGTCAGGACCTCCTGATGGGCGCCGACCAGCTCGTCGACCTTCTCGGCGGCGTCGACGAATCCCGCCGCGCGCCGCCAGGCAAAGAGGATCAGGAATCCGGTTGCCATCAGTTCGAGGAGCGCCAGGACGAGAATGCCCCGATGAAAATTCCTGGCCGCGGCTGGCCGGATAATCACGCCCCAACGCTGCCACGCCGTCGCCCCGATAAAGTCGGTCGAGTAGGCGAAAGCGAGGGCGGCGAGAACCGGCAGGACGCCGACCAGCGCGGCTTCCGTCGCCGCCAGCTGCGCCAGACGTTTGCGGGTCCGGGCGATTGACTCGATCGGGTTCAGCATCAGTTGACCCTGGCGGATTCCCGGGCGCGCAGGCGGCGCAAGGCGGCGATCGCCGCCTCATGATCGCGCAGCGTACGCGAAAAGATGTGGGTGCCGTCGGGACGCGCGACGAAATACAGATAATCGGTTTGCGCTGGATACAGCACGGCTTGAATCGAGGGCCACCCCGGGTTGGCGATCGGCGCCGGCGGCAATCCACTGATCGAGTAAGTGTTGAACGCAGACGCCGTATGCACCGAGTTCAGAGCCGGTTCCGGCTCGCCTGCGCGATTGTATTGCGCCGTAGGATCGGATTGAAGCGGCATATTCCGGTGCAGCCGATTGAGGAAAACGCTCGCGATCACCGCGCGTTCTCCCGGCACCTGAGCTTCCTTTTCGACCATCGAGGCGAGAGTCACGAGCTGGCGTTCGTCGAGACCCAGCTCGAACATCCGCGCTGCCACCCGCGGCGTCAGTACGGCGTTGAAGCGCGCGAGCATCGCCGTCAAAACGTCGTCGGTGCGCGCATCGGGTGAAAAGGCATAGGTCGCCGGGAAGAGATAACCTTCGACGCCGAGGGCGCCGAGGCCCAAAGCCCGCGGCAGTGGTCCGGCAAAGGCCGCCTCGTCGAAGTCGCTGTCGCAAACCAGGCCGAGCGCCTGCAGGCGTTGGCCAATCTGATGGACCGTCATACCCTCGGGGATGGTCACGACAATTTTAACCGTATCACCGCGGGTCAGATGATCGAGCACCTGGGCGAAGCCCTCGCCGCCGGCAAACGCGTAAAGTCCGGGCTTTACCTGCGTCGCGCATCCCTTCCACTCGGCGTACCATCGGAGCAGCAGGGCGCTGCGAACGACGCCGAGGCGCGCCAGGTTCCGCGCGACGGCGCCGAAAGGCTGACCGCGCGCAACGGTCACGCGGCGCGGCTGCGCGAAGCGCGCCGGTGGGCTCGCGAGATAAATCGCGGTGAGCGCCGTCGCGACGATCGTCGCCAGGCCCAGTAAGATAACCGGCAGTCTCATCGGCGGTGGTTCTCGAGCCAGGTCTCCAGAATGGCGCAGGCCGCGATCGCATCGATGGTTCCGTGGTTTCGACGCGGGCGGCCGGGCCGGGTGCGCAAGCGCTCGCGCGCCTCGAAACTCGTCAGCCGCTCGTCACACATCGCGATCTGGAGCCCAGTGGTTTGACGCAGTGCGGCCGCGAAACGTTCAGCCGCCTGCGCCTGCGGTCCGGCGCTGCCGTCCCGGTTGAGGGGCAGGCCGACGATCACCTGCTCGACGCGAAGTTCACGCAGATGGCGGCCGAGCACTTCGAGGCTTGCCGCGCGCGAGCGCTCGGCGATCGCCCCGATCGGCACCACGGTCCGTCCATCGACAGCAACCGCGAGGCCGATTCGAGCGCGACCATAATCAATCCCGGCGACGATCATGTCAGCTTATGCCAAGGCATCGCGCATATTAGGCGATTTCATTTCCTGGAAGAAAGCGCTGCTTGATCGGGTCGGAATGGTAACATAACCTAGCGCCGGATGCTTCGGGGGAAGGGCAACATCCAACGTGCGTAGGTGTGTCCTTGCGGTGGTGGTGGCAAGCCTGGCGACGCTCGCCGTGGTCCGCACGCTTTTGCTCCCCGCGCCGGATAGCTCAAGTAAATCACAAATTACTCAAGTCGATCCTGACACCGCAGGCCGCATCGAGAGCGATTGGATCGATGATCCCGTAACGGCCCATCCGGCGCCGCCGCCGATTCTCATCTCGTTGACCGTGGATCGGAGTCTGCCGACTCAGGAGTATCTCGAGGAGGCCGGCCTCGATCGGCAGGCGGCGGCGAGCTGGGCGGCGGCACTCGCGCGCAGCGCCGAGGTCCGGCGCTTCGATCGTGGGCACGTGCTGACGCTGATGCGCGATCCCGAAACCGGGGAGTTGCGCGGTCTGCGTTATACCCTCGATGAGCGGGTGGCGGTCAGCCAGCAAACCTATGGCGAAGGGGTCTTGCGCACGGTCGAGGAACCGATTCGTTACGTTTTGCGCCCCGTCGCGATTTCCTTTCAATTGCGCCACGGTTTCTGGCGCGATGCGCGCGGGCAGGCCATACCACGGCCGATTCTCGACACCCTCGACTACGCTTTTCACGATTATCATCCATTGACTTCGCTGCCGCGCGGCGCGGCGGTGAAGCTGATCTATCAGGAAAAAGTCAGCCACGATGGGGCGGCGAGCTTTGCCACGGGTCTCGAAGCCGCGGCGATAAGCTTCCAAGGCAAGACGCTGACCGCCTTTGCGTTTCCCGACGAAAACGGACGACCGCGGCTCTACAATTCGGACGGCGTCGCGCTCGGTGCGGAAGCGCTGCGTTTTCCGCTGAACTTCGATTACATTTCATCAGGCTTCAGCTACCATCGGTTTCATCCGATTCTCCATCAGTACCGCGCACATACGGGGGTTGACCTCGCGGCGCGCTATGGCACGCCGGTTCATGCTGTTGCCGACGGTCGGGTCGAGCAGGCCGGATGGTGCGGCGAACTCGGCAAGTGCGTACGGATCCAGCATTCCGGCGGAGTGGTTACGGTTTACGGCCATCTTTCGCGCGTCATGACGGCGCCGGGCGAAGACGTCAGCGTGGGTGAGCTGATCGGACTTGTGGGTGCCACCGGACTCGCTACCGGACCGCATCTCCATTATGCGATCGAAAAGGACGGCCAGTACGTAAATCCGTTGACCGAGACGCTGGGCGTCCATCATCAGGTCTCGCCACGCTTGCGCGGACTCTTCGAGAGTTTCCGGCGCGAGTACCTCGCCGTGCTCGAAAGGCTCCCGCTCGGCGGGCGCTATGCGGTGGCGCTGCCTGCGGCCGAGGCTCCGGGTAACGCGGTGTTGACGACCGCCTATACCCCGACGCGCGGCAGCCGCGCGGCGCGCCTGACGACCGCCTCTGAAAGCTTCGCCAGGGCGCCGGCCGCGCTGCTCCCGGTCAGCGGCCGCAGCTCCGTTCTACGCTAGGCTGAGCGATTATCCGGCCGGGCGCGCTGCGTGCTCGCGATCGGCGCGGCCGCATCGTAGGATATCGAGATGACGCCGGAACTCGAAACCGATTTCTTCGCGCCGCCACGGCCCCGCATCTTTGCTCATCGCGGCGATAGCGGCGCCTTCCCTGAGAATACGCTGCCGGCGTTTCGCGCGGCTGCGCGCCTCGGCGCACCCTATATTGAGCTGGATGTGCACATGACGCGCGACGGCAAAATCGTCGTGTTTCATGATCCGGAGCTGGAGCGCATCACCGGTCGTGAGGGCCTGCTCAAGGAACTCACTCTGAGTCAGTTACAGGCGCTCGATGCGGGTTACCATTTCGCTCGGGACGGCGGTCATCCGTTTCGCGGCGCGGGGATAAGGATTCCCACCCTTCGCGAGGTGCTGAGCGAACTGCGATCGGAGTTTTTCGTGATCGAGGTCAAGCAGGTCACGCCGAGCGTCACCGCGGCGACGCTAGACATCATCCACAGCACCGGGATGAGCCGGCGCGTGTTGATCGCGAGCGAGCATCAGGAGCCGCTGGCCGAAGTACGGCGGCTCGCGCCCGGCGTGCCGACCAACTTCGCCGCTGCCGAAGTGGCGATGTTCGTGGCCGCGATGCAGACGCGGGATGCGCATTATGCGCCGCCCGGCAACGCCTTACAGATCCCGCCCGCGGCGCGCGGCGCGCGGCTAGCCACGCCTGAGCTGGTCGCGGCTGCGCATGCCTGCGGCATCGAAGTCCACGTCTGGACGATCAACGAACCGTCGCAGATGCGCGAACTGCTGCAGATGGGCGTCGATGGGATCATGAGCGACTATCCCGCCGAACTGCTGAAAGTGGCGGCGGCGGCGCCTCATCCGGCCTGAGCCACCCGACCAACGGCGCGGCGTGGCGGAGAAGTTTTCGCACCTTCGCTTCATCTGTTACGATGCGCCCACTGATGCGCCATCGCGGGAGACGCAACCAATGAAGCTCGATACCGGAATCAGCACGCGCGACCTGAGTGAAGTTGCCGCCGAGGCCAGGAAGGCCGAACAGCTAGGCTTCGATGCCATCTGGTCGATGGAAGCGGGCAACGACGGTTTCCTGCCGCTCGCGATCGCTGCGGAGCACACCAGCCGCATCAAGATGGGTCCGGCCGTCGCGATCGCCTTCCCGCGCAGCCCGATGAGCACCGCCTATACCGCCTGGGACCTCGCGGCGCTGTCCAAGGGCCGCTTTATCCTCGGCCTCGGCACGCAGGTGAAGGGGCATATCGAGCGGCGCTACGGCGTTAAATGGGAAGCGCCCGTGCCGAAGCTGCGGGAATATGTTCTCGCGCTGAAGGCGATCTTCAAATGCTGGGCGGAGGGCGGCAAGAAGCTGTCGTTTCAGGGCAAATACTTCAATTTGTCGCTGATGACGCCGTTCTTCGCGCCCAAGCCGCACAACTACCCGATTCCGATTTATATAGCGGGCGTCAATGAGCATATCCTGCGGCTCGCCGGTGAACATTGCGACGGCCTCCACGCGCATCCGTTTACCTCGCCGAAGTATCTGCGCGAGTTCCTGCTGCCGCACGTCGAAGAAGGGCTCCGCAAGTCCGGCCGCTCGCGCAAGGATTTCACGATTTTCACCAGCGCGTTCTGCATCGTCGGTCGCAACGACGAAGAGCTCGAACGCGCCCGCGCCGGCGTCCGTCAGCAGATTTCCTTTTATGCCTCGACGCGGACCTACCAGGTCGTGCTCGATACCCACGGATGGGGCGACGTTGCTGCACAGCTTAACGCCATGACGGCGAAAGGCGATTGGGCCTCGATGCCGAAACTGATCACCGACGAGATGCTCGACACCTACGCGGTGACCGGCACTTACGAGAATATCGGCGCTAAGCTCAGGGAGCGCTTTGACGGCCTGCTCGACCGCGTGTCGCTGTATCTGCCGTATCGGACCGCGTTCGAGGACCAAGACTGGATGCGCCTCTGCCGGGAGTTCAACGGCTAGTCCGGGTTTCTCGACGATCGCTTATCGACGCGAGACCAATCAATTTGTTTGATGCTGCTGGCGGTTAATGGCGTTCCGAATTCTGTACGCCGACCCGCAATGGCGGTCGCTGCAGACGAGGCTGGACGCGCTTATTGACGGGCCACACTTTGCCCAGAACAAGCAAACCGACCGCACGCGTGCCGGCATGGTCTGCGTCGACGGCCGCGCGGCGTTCGTCAAACAGGTCAAGACCCGCGGCTACCTGCACGGCCTGCTGGTTGGGCTGACAGGCTCGCGGGGCCGACGCGCGCTGCGCGGCGCCGCGCTGCTGGCGGCCGATAAGTTCTGTCATCCGAGGCCACTCCTGGTCGGTGAAGCGCGGCGATGGGGCGCGGTCCGCGCAACTTACGTCGTGACGGAGGCGCTGCGCGCGCCGCGCGTGCTGAGCGAAGCCACCCTTGGTCGTCGTTACACCCCCGCCTTCCGCAAGGAGGCCTCGCGTCAGGTGGCGGCTGAGATCCGCCGGTTGCACGACGCCGGGATCTATACTCGCGACATGCAGGAGACCAATCTGATGGTCGAGCGGGCAGGCGAGCGGTTCGTGTTGTATTTTGTCGATCTCGAGGATTTTCGCGCGGTCGGCCGGGTATCGTGGCGCCGGCGTCTGACCAACCTGGTGCATCTCGATCGCAGCATCGGACGGTTCGTGTCACGCGCGCGGCGCCTGCGTTTTCTTTATAATTACCTCGGCGCACGCCCGAGCCGCAGCGAGGCGCGGCGGATCGTGCGCGACTACCTGGCGATCAGGGCGCGCGTCGAACGGCGCTGGGCGACGCGGAATCTGACGCGCGCTTAGCCTCGCGGGAAGTTTGCCGATGGATCAGGCGATTTCACGGCGCAGGCCGGAGCAGCATACCGAGAAGGCGCACGCGCCGGGCGGCACCTGGCTGCGCGATTCGATCCTGGGCCTGAACGACGGGCTGGTGGCAGCCTTTGCCGTAACTTCCGGGGTCGCGGCGGCCTTCTCGAGTCAGAAAGTCGTGGTGATGGCGGGACTATCGGAGATGTTGGGCGGCGCGGTCTCGATGGGCCTTGCGAGCTACGCTTCGGCCCGCGCGCAGTACGAATTTTACCGCAGCGAGGAGCAGCGCGAGCACGACGAAATCAATCGCTGGCCGGACCGCGAGCGCGACGAGGTGCGCGCGATCTATCGGCAGAAGGGCTTTGGCGGCGCGCTGCTGGATCAGATCGTCGCCCATATCACGGCGGACAAGACGCGCTGGCGCAACGTCATGATGCGCGAGGAGCTCGGCTTCGGCGCCGACGCAACCGATCCGCCCTCGCGTTCGGCCGGTATCGTCGGCGCGGCCTATCTGGTGGGTGGCGGTGCCGCTGGTGCCTTACCTGATTGTCGCGCCGCCGGCGGGAATCCTGGTTTCGGCGATCGCCACCGTCCTCACTCTGTTTCTCGTCGGCGCGATAAAGACCCGGGTGACCGCGCGTCGATGGTGGCTCAGCGGACTCGAGAGCATGGGGATCGGTGTCGCAGCCGCGCTGGTGACGTATGGCGCCGGCCGCTTTTTCGCAGGTCGCTAGATTTCGAGCATCACGTCATCGCCCGCGACCGTGACCGCATACTGACGCAGGCGCATCGCGGGATCATCAACGCTGCAGCCGGTCGTGAAATCGTATTCCCATCCGTGCAGGGGACAGACCACGCGGCTGCCGTAAACCTCGCCGTCACCGAGGGGACCGCCTTCGTGAAGGCAGGCGTTGGCGATCGCGTAAAGCCGGGCCTGGTAGTTGAAAAGGGCGATCTTCGTTCCCTCCACCTCGACCACGCGGCAGGCGCCCTCCGGGATGAGATTCAGCGTTGCGACCTTGACCATTCGACTCATGCGGAAGTCCGTTAATCAGGTTGTGTATTCGGCGTTGATCTTGACGTAATCATAGCTCAGGTCGCAGGTCAGGATGCGCGCCGCCGCCCGGCCCTGCTTGAGATCGATGACGAGCTTGAACTCACGCTCGCGCATTTTTGCGGCGGCCTGCGGCAAGGCCTCGACGTGCAGCGTCCCCCGGCTCGCGATCCGGATGCCGGCCAGATTGACCTCGAGGCGGTCCGGATCGATCGCGACCCCCGCCTTGCCGACGGCCATCGCGATACGGCCGAAATTCGGATCACAGCCGAAGAATGCAGTCTTGACCAGGGGTGAGTTCGCCACCGCCCGCGCGACGCGTTCGGCGTCGGGCGCGCTGCGTGCGCCGCGTACTTCGATCGTGACCAGCTTGGTCGCGCCTTCGCCGTCACGCACCAATTCGCGCGCGAGCGTTTCGGCGACGGCGCCGAAGGCCTTTTCGAAGCGTGCGAGGGCGCTGCCGGCCAGTGATCGGGTGGCGGCGGCGCCGCTGGCCATCACGAGCAGCGTATCGTTGGTGGACATGTCACCGTCCACGGTCACGGCATTGAAGCTCGAGGGCAGCGTCCGCCTGATGATGCCGCGCAACGCCGCGGCGCTGATTGCGGCGTCGGTCACGATAAAAGCCAGCATCGTCGCCATCATCGGCTGAATCATGCCGGCGCCTTTGGCGCATCCGGCGATGGCAATTTCTGCACCGCCGATGCGAAGCTTCGTGGCGGCCATCTTGGGATGGGTATCGGTGGTCAGAATGGCCGTCGCAAAATCCGCGAGGCCCTCCGGCGCAAGCTTACTGACCGCCTGCGCGATTCCCGCGCGGTACTTCTCCAGATCGTACAAGCGACCGATGACGCCGGTCGAGGCGGGCGCGACCAGTGCGGCGTCGCATCCGAGGGCGTCGGCGAGGCAGGCGGCGGAATCCTCCGCGAGCTTCATGCCGGTTTTGCCGGTGAAGCAGTTCGCTGAACCGGAATTGACGGCAACGGCCCGGAGTCGCCCGGCGCGCACCCGTTCCTGGGCGATGATTACCGGCGCGGCCTTGACGCGACTGGTGGTAAAGACGCCGGCCGCAGTCGCGGGAGCGTCGGCAACGATGATCCCGAGGTCTTTGCGTTCCGGTTCGCTGCGCAGTCCCGCCGCAACCCCGGCAAAGCGAAAGCCGCGCACCAGCGCGGGCTCCAGACGTACCTCCATCCAGACGTCCTCCTCCCGCGCGCGATTTAAGCCGTTGCGCGCCGCCGTGCCAAGTCGGGGCAGGTATTTTTTTTCAGGGGACGACTTTGCGAAAGGGCCGCACTTCGACGCGCGCGAAGACGCCCTGTTTCGTATAGGGATCGTTGCGCGCGAACTCTTCGGCGGCGGCCTGCGATTCCATCTCGACGATCATCAGGCTGCCGCTGCCGTCGGTGAACGGTCCGCCGATTATCATGCGGCCCTGCGCGACCAGGGGCTGGAGGTTTTCGAGATGGGCGGGGCGCACGCTGGGCCGCCGTTGCGCGCCGTCCGGTCCGTCGTAGCCGATTATAACGAACAGCATAGTTGCATCCTTAACATGGCCCGCGACCATCTGTAGAGAGATTGGTCAGATCGCGAAGCAGGTCCGTCGGCCGGGCTTTTCGTCTTTCGAATTTTGCTGATGCGTAAGAGGTGACAACAAAGATGCGTATCGTATTGGCCAATGCGACGGTCGCCCAGTATCCCGACGGCGGCGGACACTGGAATTGGTTTCTGCAGTATCCGCTGGGCTTGCGCGATCTTGGTCACGACGTCTATTGGCTCGAAGTGATGCGTGCCAGTGAGGACCCGGCGCGCGACGCGGCGCGGATCAAGGCGTTGCTCGAGCGGACTGCCCGCTACGGCTTAAGCGATCGCGTCATCGCGCTGCGCGCTCCGACGACGCCGCTCGGGAATCTCGCGGAGGCCGAGATTTACGGGGCAACTCGCGATCGTCTGCGGCAGCTTGTCGGCGAAGCCGATCTTTTGTGGAATTTCTGGTATGGCCTCAAGGCGCCGCTGCTCGACGAGTTTCGCCGCACCGCTTTCATCGACGTCGATCCGGGTCATCTGCAGGTCTGCGCCGCCGGCTATCCCGAACTCGATATCGGTGAGCACGACAGCTATCTGACGGTGGGGCTCAATATCAACGAGCCGGATTGCGGGGTGCCGACGCTAGGCCGGCAATGGCACAGTTTCCGCCCCTTCGTCTATTTGCCGGCCTGTGAGTTCACTCCCGATCCTGGTCCCCAGGCGCCCTTTACGTCGGTTACACACTGGACCTGGGAGTTTCTGCAATGGCGCGGTCGATCGTTGAGCATCTCGAAACGCGCCGCATACCGTCGCTATCTCGAGCTGCCGCAATTCAGTGAGCGGCCGTTCGAACTTGCCGCCGACCTGCCCCCGGCCGACGCCGCAGATTTCCGGCAGCACGGATGGCGTCTCGTCCGTCCCGCCGAGGTCGCCGCCACCCCCGAGCAATATCGCGACTATATCCGGCGATCGCGCGCCGAGTTCATGTGCCCCAAGCCGATCCATCTGGAATTGCGATCCGGATGGTTCAGCGACCGCAGCGTGGTCTATCTTGCCGCCGGGCGTCCGGTCCTGGCGGAGGATACCGGCTTTACGACGAAGCTGCCGCACGGCCGCGGGCTGGTGGCATTTGCCGCACTCGACGAAGCACGCGCCGCCGTCGCCGAAATCGATCGCGATTACGGCAGGCATCAGGCGGCGGCGCGGGAACTGGCGTGCGATCTCTTCGACTCGCGCCGCTGCCTGCCACAGATGATCGCCGCGTGCGGCTGACCGCTCGCGCCGCGCGCCGGAGCGTCGCGGACCGGGCTCGTGACGCGATCGGACGCGCTAGCAGTCGGGGACCGGCCACGGACCGGGAACCGACTCGGCCTCCTCGGGACCGGGCCACGGCGGCATCGTGATGATCAGGATCTCCAGCGGCTCGCCGCCGCCATTGCGGAATTGAAAAGCGCAGCCCCGCGGAATCGTGAGACTCACGCCGGCGGCGAGCTCGGCGATGGTTGCGTCCTCCGCGTACTTCCGCCAAATCTCGCCGCAGCCTTTCAGCACGTACCAGATTTCCTCGACCGTACGATGGCGAATCGGGCGGGAAACCTGGCCGGGTCGCAGCGTGCAGTGGCAGAGGCTGCCGCGTTCGGTGCTCGGCAGCAGACGGATTTCGGAACCGTCGGGCGCGTGCAGATCGAGCTCGGCCTTGAGCGCGACCGTCTGCGGAGCGAAGCGTCGGTTCGGCATCGCGGCGGCGCGCGTTACTTTTTCGCGAACCACTCGGCGGCGCGCGCCAGCGTCGGGTAACCCGAACCCAACTGGAAAAGCACGCCATGCGCGGCGCGCGGCGAGATGAAGCATTCGTAGGACGCCGGACCAAAATCGCGCTCGTCGACCACGGCCACCCCCTGCTGCTTGAGTTCGGCGATCTTCGTCCGCGAGTCGGGGACGTCGAGGGTAAGGTGATGGACGCCTTCGCCGCGTCTTGCGAGGAAGGTGTGAAGAAACGACTGCTCGCCGAGCGGTTCCAGCAGTTCGATCACGAAGCCATTCAGATCGAGCTCGATGAGCTTGTAGCCGGCCTCGGGGTTTTCGTGGGCGTAGAGAAAACTCGCGCCGAGCACGCCCTCGAAGAACTTGCGCGCCTCGGCGATGCTGCGGACCGCGATACCGATATGATCGATTCTGCCGATTGGATGAGCCACGCCTGCACCTCGCTTACGCGCTATCGCCAATAGCATACGGGCGGCGGCGTCGAAACGGCGCTCGGGTCCATTGTTTCCCGCGACCACCGGCGGTTATCTTTGATCCAGCCATGAAGCTGACCGATCTTTCGCATGATTGGCGGGTGGTACTGGGCGTCGGACTGATCGCTCTGGGGGGCGCGAATTGGGGCGTCGGGCGAATCCGCACGGCACAGTACGGACGCATGCTCAGCGAACAGCCGGCCGTGGCCGCCGCCGACGACTCCTATCGCAGCTTCGACGAGCTTGAATCTGCTGATGCCGTGCTCGAACCGTTCACCTGGCGCCAGCGCGAAGCCTCCTACACGACGGCGCGGATGGACTTCTATCACGCCACCGTGATGACTGGAGATGCCTTTGTCGGCGGCGGCCTGCTCCTCACCTGTATCGGCTTCCTGAGCCTCATCCGGCGCGATGCCGCGCGCGCCGCCCAGGGCCGTGCGCGGCGGTCGGCAGGCTCGGCGGCGGACGGCTGATGGTCAAGCTGCTGAGCGCCGCGGCTCCGGCCAAAATCAATCTTTTTCTGCGCGTCACCGGACGGCGCGCCGACGGCTATCACGAGCTCGATTCGATCTTTCTGCCGATAAGCCTCGCCGATCGCATCGGTCTCGCGCTCCGTGAAGGGGGCGGTCCGGCGGTCTATCTGCGGAGCGACTCCGATGGGCTCGGTCCCGATGACCAGAATCTCGCGGTCAGAGCCGCGCGGGCCTTCATGGCGGAGTATGGAATCGACGCCGTCGTCGCCATCGATCTCCGCAAGCGTATCCCGCCTGGCGCGGGGCTCGGCGGCGGCTCCAGCGACGCCGCCGCGGTGCTGCGGATGCTCGCCGAGCTGTTCCGGGTCGAGGACGGGCCGCGCCTGCGGAAGATCGCGCTTAGGCTTGGCGCGGATGTGCCATTTTTCCTCGATCCGCGGCCGGCCCGGGTGCGCGGAATCGGCGAACGAATCGAACCCCTCGACAGCTTTGCCGCTTTGGCAATGGTGCTCGCGATGCCGCCGATCGCCGTCGCCACGGCAGCGGTTTTTCGCGCGCTCGAGCCCGCGCACTGGAGCGGACCGGCCGCCGACACGGTGATTGCGGCGCTCGGCGCGGGCCGGATCGAACCGGCGCTGCTGGTCAATGATCTGGCGGCCGCAGCTAGCGCCGCGTATCCGCTTATCGGTCAACTGCAGCAGGGCCTCGTTGCCGCCGGGGCAAGGGCAGCCGCGATGACCGGCAGTGGCGGCGCGACGTTCGGTATCTTCAGCACCCTCGCCGCGGCGGAGGCCGCGGCGGCGGAGCTGCGCGCGCAGTTTCCGTCCGTGAGTTTTGCCGCCGTGACGACTGCCGACCGTGATTTCTCCGGACCTGCGCGTTTGGCACGATCCACGCCCTCCGCTTAAGATCGGAAAAACGGCTCTGCGGGGGGCGGAGGACCCGATGTGTTACCGCTCCGGAGTTTTGCCGATAGCGCTGATGCTGCTGAGCTGCACCGGCTCAATTCACACCTACCCGTGGTCGTCGGGGAATCCTTCGGAGGCGCGACTCGCTGCGAGTATCGCCGCCGGCGCGGATCCCATGTCAGCGCCGTTTACCGGCGTCTGGGACGGCGAAAGCGTTGACGATTGCAGCGCGTTTTCGCCGTATCCCGAGCGCTGCCATGCCGAGCAGAAAATCGAATTCCAGATGCTGCAGAACGGCGCGCGGATTTCCGGCTATTACCGATGCGCCTACGGGACCCAGGTCTGTCTCAACCTGAATGAGGCGGGGACGATTCGCGACGCTTCCATCAGCGGGTCGACGGTGCGGATGCGGGTGATGAATCCGGACGGCTCGATGTGCTTTTTCACCGGTCGGCGCCGCGGCGAAACGGTCGACGGCAATTACTCGTGTCTGCAGGGCGGCGGCGTCTACGAGAGCGGCGTCTTCAAGGTGAAACGCGTCTATTGAGTCTCGCGATCGTTCGTGAGACCTACTTAGTGCATGAGCAGAACGCCGCGAAGGTCCCTTAGCTCGAATCTCGGTTCACTCCTGATGCTCCTGCTGGGGCTGATGCCTGCGGCCTGTGCGTCGTCGGATCGGCCGACCGTGCAGCCGGCAGCCGGCGCGGCCGATGGCGCGACGAACGCGAACAGCGACCCGCTCGAGGCGTCGTGGGACGGGACCACGCTTGCGGTCTGCGGCGTCAACACCTACCCGAGCCGCTGCAACGCCCAGCAGAAGGTCAAGATTACGCTGTTGCGCAACGACAACGGCAGAGTGACCGGATACTACGCCTGTTCATACGGCAATCAGACCTGCTTTCGGCAGAACACGACCGGCAAGGTGACCCAGGCGACGCTGAGCGGCAACCAGCTTTTTATTCGGGTGAGCTGCCCGGACGGCACCGGGATGATCTTTCAGGGCCGCGTCGTCAACGGCGATCAGATAAGCGGCGGCTATACCGCAACGACCGGTGGTTCGGTGATCGAGAGCGGCATCTGGCGCGCCGCTCGAGCATACTGAGACACGCGCGCTTGACGCGAATTGGAGGCTGAACGTAGAGTTCTGCAGGAACACTCCGCCGGAGGTTAATCCGATGCTCCGCATGTTCGACTACAAGCCCTGACCATACGCGCGGAAAACGCGCATAGCCCTTTTGGAAAAAGGGCTCAAGTGGGAAACGACCTGGCTCGATTTGCCGTCGGGCGAGCATAAGCGGCCCGAGTATCTGGCGATCAATCCGGTCGGCAAGGTGCCGGCGCTGATCGATGACGGCGTAATCGTTCACGATTCGACAATTATCAACGAATATCTCGAGGACCGGTTTCCGGCAGCAAAACCGCTGCTGCCGCGCGATCCGGTCGCCCGGGCGACGGCGCGGAAGTTCGAGGACTATGCCGACGCCTACCTGATGCCGTCGCTGTTCAAGATCTTTTTCGAGTTGCGCAAATCCGCGAGCGAGCGCGTCCAGGCGCGGATCGACGAAGGCTGGAACGAGGCGCGCCAGCACTTTGCCTACCTGGACAAGGAGCTCGCCGGGCGTGAATACTTCGCTGGCGAGTACAGCCTCGGCGACATTTCCTTCGTGCCGCCGCTGGCGAATCTTGAGCGCGCGGGCTTCACGATTCCGCCCGAGTTCGCCAATCTTGCGGCGTGGTGGGCGCGGATGAAGGCGCGCGCGAGTTTCGCGGCGAGCTGGCCCGAATAGCCGCCGCGCGGCGACGATACGCCAGGGGCGACAAGCCTGTGGAGAAGTTTTTTTGCAAAACCGCCGGCACCATCTTGCAATCGTCGCGAGTTTTGATCATCATGAGGCCTCGCGTCGCTGAACCTTCCCATCCGTATTGTCGGGGGCTGCAAAAGGGCATCGCGCTGTAAACGGTGCCGTAAGGTCGCGTCGCTTGAAATTGTTGATAATTCTCGCGGACCGGAATCCGGCGTCCGATTGACAGTCGGGAAGGTCGGCGATAATTTGAAAGTTCGCGCCCGCTGCTGATGACCGTCCAAGGGCGGCGTCAGTCGAGGCCCGGTCTTTGAAAACTGAATAGTAGTGCATGCCTTTAATCGGGCGGCGGGAACCTGCGCTCTGCAGGAGCGCATGGTCGAAGTCGGTACCGATACTTTGGTTTTAATAGCGGTCAGTCCATCGGTTCAGTCGTTCGCAAGGACGGCGAGCCGTTGCGATAACGAGCTTTAATGGAGAGTTTGATCCTGGCTCAGAACGAACGCTGGCGGCGTGCCTGAGACATGCAAGTCGTGGGAGAACGTCGGGGCAACCCGGCAAGTAAACCGGCGCACGGGTGAGTAACACGTGGATAACCTGCCCGGCGGCCCGGGATAACCCGT
This sequence comes from Pseudomonadota bacterium, assembly GCA_021325355.1. Classification (GTDB taxonomy): domain Bacteria; phylum Desulfobacterota; class Binatia; order Binatales; family Binataceae; genus JAJPHI01. The sequence continues at coordinate 238 of JAJPHI010000012.1, read as the reverse complement.
CGAAAGACGGACTAATACCGGATAAGACCACGCGCAGTTCGCTGCGCGGGGTAAAAGATGGCCTCTGCTCCTGCAAGCTATCACCACCAGAGGGGTCCGCGTCCTATCAGCTAGTTGGTGAGGTAACGGCCCACCAAGGCGAAGACGGGTAGCTGGTCTGAGAGGATGGTCAGCCACACTGGGACTGAGACACGGCCCAGAGTCCTACGGGATGCAGCAGTCAGGAATATTGCGCAAT
>JAJPHI010000003.1 GCA_021325355.1 Pseudomonadota bacterium | reverse complement strand
CGATGGCAACCGCCGAAGCCCGCCACGCCGCAGCAGCAGCTAATCCTGCCGCCGCGCGGCCGTTTCGCGCCGCCGGTGAAACTCGCGACCGATACGAGCGTCGCGGCGGCGGACTCGCTCGGGATTCATCGCGCGGGCGATCTCGCGTCGGCGCTGCTCCCAATATTGGAGCGGCAGACCGCGCGGACCCATCTGGCGGGCGTGATGATGGCGGTCGAGATCCGCGCGAAAGTTTTTGCCTGGATGCGCGAGCATCCGCCGGCCACGGCCGACGAAATCGCGAACGCGTTGGGCATCTCGATTCTGACGATTCGCCCGCGCGTCAGCGAGCTCAGGCGGATGGACAAAATCTGCGATGCCGGTATGCGTCGCAAAAACGCCTCGGGGAAAAGTGCGATCGTCTGGAAAATCAAGGAGGATGCGGGATGGGAACCGAAAGCACGGTGATGACGTTGAAGGAGCTGGCGGCGTATCTGCGGGTAAATCCGACGACCATCTATCGGCTCGCGAAGCGGAAGCAGATCCCGGGATTCAAGATCGGAGCGGACTGGCGTTTTCATCGCGAGGCGATCGACGAATGGCGCCATCGACAGGAGACCAACGTTGGATAATACGCGCAACGCGGAGCTCGCCGCGATTCACGTCGCGAAAAAACAACTGCGCCTCGACGAAGCGACCTATCGCTCGATTGTCGAGATGGTCAGCGCCCGCTTCGGTCATCCGGTCTCGAGCGCCGGCCTGATGGGCTCGCGGGAACGCCGCGCCCTGCTCGAGCAGCTACGCACGTGGGGCTTCCGCAAAGCCGACGGAGCGACTGCCGCGCCGGCCACGCGCCCCGGCCAGAGCCCGCAAGCGCAGAAGATTCTCGCATTGTGGGCGGCGCTGGTGGAGGCCGGCGCTGTCACTGTGACCGACCCAGGCGATCCGTCATGCGTGAAGCAACTGCGATCGTTCGTCAAGCGGATGACCGGGGTCGAAAGCGCGTCGTGGCTGAGCGCGCATCAGGCCAACAATGTGATCGAAGGATTGAAAGCGTGGCTGGAACGCACGTTTGTCAAGCAGGCGGGCGCAAATCCGGAGTAACGCAAGCCTTTCTCGGGGGAGACGACATGGAGATGCGGGGGGGCGCCACGCACGGCGCAGGCAAGCGTCAGCGAGCGAATAGAAACGATGAGACGATCGTATATCTCTCGCGTGAAGCGCTGGTCGAGCTCGTCGGATTCGAGGGGGCGGCGCGAATCGTCGAGCAATTCGGCGGGACGCGCTTATGGATTCCGAGGATCGAAAGCGACGGGCATCAGAGCATGGTGCGCCGGCTCGGCTACCAGATCGCATATGCGCTCGCGGCCGAATACGGCGGCGAGCAAGTCGACTTGCCGGCGCGGCGGCGGAGCGATCAAATCGTCGACCTCCACCAGCAGGGACTGCCCGTGGCGGAGATCGTCCGCCGCACTGGCTATACGCGGCGGCACGTCCATCGGGTGCTCAGACTAACAGGTGACAAATGTCACCCCGTGACTGCGAGTCATGCGGGCGGTTAACCTGCCTGCGTGATCTCCCCCATCACATCACGTCCGCCGGCCGGCCTCCTCGCGGCGGCGGGCGTGTCTATTCGGAGCAACATCTATATGCGCAATTTAATCCGCCTCGGACTCCTCGGCCTGGTCGCGATCGGCCTCGTATCAACCTTCGGCTGCGCGACGACCTCGAATCCTGAGATGCAGTTGGTCGGCAATGTGGTCAACCCGATGGCGTCGGTGCTGGCATATGAAGGGCAGACCTGCGGCGATTCAGATGCAATCCTCAATTACAACACCATCCTGAATGCGTGCCAGCAGGGGTTGCCGATCCAGGGCGTCGTCGGCTCGGCTTTCCTCACGCGCTTTTGTCAAATCAATGGTTATAGCGGTGTGACGCCGGCGCTCGCGATGCTCACCTGGCAGCCGGTCGCTAATCCGCCCGCCGCCTGCGCGAGCTCACCGAATATCGCCGCCAACAGGAAGTGAGCATGCACCGCACCGCGATCCTCGCATTACTCAGTCTCGCGCTCGCCGGATGCTCCGCGATGCCGCAAACCGCCGGCTACCTCTATGGTCCCGACGGCCATGCGATGGCCGCTTATGCCGCTAAGACCGTGCAAACCTCAATCTTCAACAGCGAGAATATCGTCGCGACGCAGCCGCTCGCAGTGGGCGTCGTCACCACCAGCGAGAATGGCGAGTCGACCGGCAAGGCGGTTATCGACGCGGCGAGCGCTGCCGCCAGCGGCATCACCTTCGGCTTCGCGATGTGCGCCGCGGGCAACTGTTAGCGAGTCGAGTGAGAATCGCGGCGATAATCATCTCGGTCGATTATGGCGACCTTCTCGCATGGACGTTGCGCGAGAATCGTCATCATTTCGATCGCCTGGTCGTCGTGACTACGCCGCGCGATTCACGCACGCGCCAGGTCTGCGATCATTATTACGTCCGATGCGAATTGACTTCCGATTTTTATCGCAGCGTCGATGGGCGCGTTGACTTGACGGCCTTCAACAAGGCAGCCGGCATCAATCATGGCCTGCGTCAGTTGATGCAGGAGCGCCCGCCGGACCGCGACGATTGGTACGTCCATCTCGACGCCGATATCGTCCTGCCGCCGCGCGCTCGCGAACTGATGCATAAAGCGTCGCTCGATCCGCGCTGCATCTATGGCATTGACCGTATGATGTGTCCGTCGTTCGACGACTACATCAAGTACGCGTCGGCGCCGCGTCCGCAGCATCAGAATCAGATCTTCGTCTTTGCTGACGCATTCCCGCTCGGCGTGCGAATTGCCCGACTCGAAAAAGACGGCGACGGCTACGTGCCGATCGGTTTTTTCCAGATGTGGAATCCGACGGTCTCGGCCGTCGTCGATTACCCCGAAGAGCACCACACAGCCGCCCGGTCGGATATGCGCTTCGCGATGCGATGGCCGCGCGGCCGCCGGCACCTCATTCCCGAGATCGTCGGTATCCATCTCGACTCCGAACGCGTCGCGATGGGTGCCAATTGGCAGGGTCGCAAAAGCATGGCGTTCGGGCCGGATTGTCCGCTTCCGCCGCCCTGTCCGCCCCAGCCCTATTAGGAGCGCATCATTATGCTGTCACGTGGCAAACTCGGCAAAAAGCCCGCCCGCAAAGATCACCGCACGCTGCAGATCGCGCGTTATCTGCGCGCGCCGCTCGGCGGCCTTCCGGCGCCGCGTCCCGGCGGCGTCGATTGGGGCGCAGCGGTCCGCGCGGACCAGCTCGCGCTCGGGATGCTCGGCAACGACCAGTACGGCGATTGCTTCTGGGCGATGGCCGCGCATGCGTTCATGACCTGGAACGCCAACGCCGGCCGCAAGGTCGAGTTCACTACCGATGCGGTGCTCGACGCGTACTGCGCCTACCTCGGTATCCCGCGCAGCCAGCTCAACGATCAGACCGACAACGGCACCGTGATGCTCGATGGGCTCAAGTTCTTGCGCACCACCGGCATCAAGGACAGCGCCGGCAACTATCATAAGATCGGCGCGTTCGCGGCGGTGAACCCGAAGGACCAGCGGGAAGTGCAGGTGGCGCTCGACGTTTTCGGCGAGTTGCTAATCGGCGTCGAGTTTCCGCAGTCATGGATGGACGCGACGATCTGGGATGTCACCGCGTCGCCGATCGAAGGCGGCCATGCGATCAATGGCATCGCGCGCGACCTGCTCAACGCGCCGGCGAAGGGAATCAATATCGATACCTGGGGCACCGACGACCGCTGGATCACCTGGCCGGCGATCGCCAAATACTGCGACGAGATGTACGTCACGATCCCTCCCGACTGGCTGCAGGCGAACGGCAAGGCGCCCAGCGGTTTCGACGCCGCCGCGCTGCAGAGAGATCTCGACATCGTGCAAGCGGAGGCGCCCGCGCCCGCGCAGAGTTAATCATGCTCGACTTTGTCAAAACGCTCGCGGCTAATCCGAAGACCACGTGCGCCGGCGTCGCGATGTTCGCCGTCACGATTATGTACCTGTGCGGCCACATCGCGACGAGTGACTATCTCAGTGCAGTCGGAGCGCTGACCGGCGCCGGTTTCCTGCTCGCGCGGGACGGACATGCTTGAGCTGTTCAACCATTGGGCGCCGCTCATCTGGCTGACCTGGAATGTCGGCGTGACGATCGTCGTGTATCTCATGTCGCGGAGCTTCGTTTCTCATACCGACCTCGCGGTGCTCGATAAGCGCGTCGGCAGGCTCGAGGACCGCGACGAGGCGGCGCCAGATTGGGACGTCATCAATCGCATCAATGACCGCCTCGCGAGTCTCGAGGGTAATTACAAGGGGATCTCGCCGCGGCTCGACTCGATGACTGCGGACCATCAATATCTGCGCAACCGCGTGGATCAAATCGCCGATTTCCTGCTGAAGAAGGAGTCGACGTGAGCAAGTTGTTCAGTGAAATTCTCGCCGAGGATCGCCGGCTCGGCATTCTGCGCACGCTGCAAGCCTGCGCCGACTATGAGTCCAACGAATCGATTCTCGCCGCCGCGCTCGACCAGATAGGACATCGGGTCTCGCGCGATTCGATTCGTGTCGAGCTCGCGTGGCTGAAAGAGCAGGGGCTGTTGACGCTGGAAGTGATCGCGGATATTCACATCGCGAAATTGACGCAGCGCGGCCTCGAGACCGCATGCGGCATCATAACGACGCCGGGCGTCAAGCGTCCCGGCCCGCAATAGATTCCATGTTGCTATTTGTCCTCGCTCCGATCACTGTCGTCGCCGGCATCGGTCTCTATCTGGATGCTCGCGCGCGACGCATCGCAGCGCTGCGCGCGGAATTGTCGTATTGGAAAGCGCGCGCGCGCCACCTCGAGGAGTTGCTGGCGAAGGCGCCCCGACGAAGCTGATGCCGAAGTCGCGCTCGAAAGTGTCTCGGCTCGCATTGCCGATCCGCGAGGAAATCGAACGCGCGTGGCGCGAAGGCCGCCTGACGCTCGACGATCTGATGGCGTTCCTGCGCGAGCATGGCGCCGACGTCGGCAGCGATCCGCACGATGGCGTCTCGCGATCGGGATTGCACCGCTATCTCAAGTCAATGGACGAAGTCGCGGGCCGCATCCGCGATGCTGAACAGATCGCCGGCAGCGTCGTCAGCAAGCTCGGCGAGACCGGACAGGGTAATCTGCGCAAGATGCTCACGCAATTACTCAGTATGGTCGCGCTATATCAACTGCGCTCGATGGAATCAGAAGGCGCGGCGGTCAAACCGGCCGATCTGATGTTCTTGGCGAAGGCGATCAAAGACATTGAAGGCGCGTTCAAGACCGGCGCCGATGCGGAGCTCAAGATTCGCGAACGCCTACAGAAAGAGATCGTCGAAAAGACCGGCGAAAAGGTCGATTCGATCATCAGAGAGGGCGGCCTCTCACCGCACACCGCCGACGCGATCAGAAGCGCTATCCGAGGGGTGGAAATTTGATGGCGGCGCGCGAGCGGAGCGAGCGAATCTGATGAAGCTCGACGAGCTATTTTTGCCCTACCAGCGCGAATGGATCGCCGACACGGCCGGCGTCAAAGTCTACGAAAAGTCGCGCCGGATCGGCATCACCTACGCCGAGGCCTTCGACGCCGCCCTCACCGCCGCCACGGCCGGGCGGCGCGGCGAGGATTGCTGGTACATCGGCTACAACCGCGAGATGGCGCTCGAGTTCGTCGAGACGACCGCGATGTGGGCTCGGCGGCTCAACAAGGCCGCGAACACGGTCGAGGAAACCACCATCGACGACGAGGACAAGGACATCCTCGCCTATCGCATCCGGTTTGCCAGTGGCTATAAGATCGTTGCGCTATCGTCGCGGCCGTCCAACCTGCGCGGCAAGCAGGGTCGCGCGATTATCGACGAGGCCGCATTCCACGACGCGCTCGACGAGCTGCTCAAAGCGGCGCTGGCCTTCCGGATCTGGGGCGGTCATGTGCATATCATCTCGACGCACGACGGCGACGCCAACCCGTTTAACCAGCTCGTCAATGATATCCGCGCCGGCCGGCTGCCCTACTCACTCCATCGCACCACTTTCGACGACGCGCTCGCGCAAGGACTTTATCGTGCCATCTGTCGCGAGAACGACCGCGAATATACGCGCGACGGCGAGCAGAATTTCCGGCGCGAAGTCTTTGCCGAATATGGCGATAAGGCTGACGAGGAGTTGCTCTGCATCCCCAGCGCCGGCGGCGGCGCTTTTCTCACTACCGCATTGATCGAGTCCCGGATGGACCCCGCAATCCCCGTCCTGCGGTTCGAGTTGCCATATACGTTTTTAGAAAAGACTGAGTATGAACGCGTCAAGGACGCCGAGGACTGGTGTCGCGAGTTTATCGATCCCGAAATCAGGAAGATCAACTCCAACCTGATGAGCTGTTTCGGCGAGGATTTCGGGCGCTCCGGCGATCTCACCGTCATCTGGCCGCTGCAGTTCATGCCCAACCTTGTGCGCCGCACGCCGTTTGTGGTCGAGATGCGTAATATCCCGTTCCGGCAACAGGAACAGGTTCTCTTCTACATCGTGGATCGGCTGCCGCGCTTCATCGCCGGCGCGCTCGACGCGCGCGGGAATGGTCAGTACCTGGCCGAGCAGGCCGCGCTGCGTTATGGCGGCGGCGACAACGGTCGCATCCAGCAGGTGATGCTTTCGATCGACTGGTATCGCGATAACATGCCGCGCTACAAGGCCGCGTTCGAGGACGGCACGATCGCAATCCCGCGCGATGCGGAAATCCTCAATGACCATCGCGCGCTGCGGATGGAAAAAGGCGTTGCGCGCGTGCCTGATCGCCATACTCAGTCCGACGGCGGCAAGCAGCGGCACGGCGACTCGGCTATCGCCGGCGCGCTGGCATATTTCGCCTCGACGCTCAATCCGATGGAGTATGGTTATCGGCCGGCGCCGAAAGTCGATGGCTTCGGGCGCCTCGACCGCGATTCCTTTCCCGCGCGACCGGATCATTCTGGCGATCGCGACGCTTTCAGCGCGCGCAAAAGCCGCTTCCGCAACTGGCTGGGGCTCTAATCGATGCAGCTCTACGACTACCTCGGACGCCCCATCGATACTGGACTGCTGAAGGACGAGCAGGCGGCGCCGCAGCTTGCCGGCATCCGCAACGTCTATCCGCAGTATTACCCATCGTCCAACCTCACTCCCTGGAAGCTAGTCTCGATTCTGCGACGCACTGACTATGGCGAGCCGTGGGAATATCTCGAACTCGCCGAGGAGATGGAGGAGAAAGACCTTCATTATCTGGCGGTGCTCGGCACGCGCAAAGAATCAGTCGCGCAGCTCGAATTGATCATCAAGCCCGCTGACAACTCCGCCGACTCGCTCAAGCACGCCGACTATGTGCGCGAAAAATTACTCGACGGCCCGCTTAACCTGAGCGACGCGCTCTTCGACATGCTCGACGCGATCGGCAAGGGCTTTTCGGCGACGGAAATCATCTGGGACCAGGGCGCTGAATGGACGCCGACGCGGCTGATATGGCGGGACCCGCGATGGTTTCAATTTGATTGGATTTCGGGCAATCAATTGCTCGTCCGCTCGATTGAAGGCCAACAGATTCCGGCCGCGCCCGATACCATTGATCCGAATTTCTTCGCGCCGACCGGCGCTCCTGCCGGCTCGATGGGCGCGCGCGTCGGCATCCAGCCGATGACTACACCGCTCGCGCCCTGGAAGTTCATTACTCACATCGCAAAAGCAAAATCCGGATTGCCGATCCGCGGCGGCCTCGCCCGTGCGATCGCCTGGGCCTACCTGTTCAAGCATCTCGTCCTCAAGGACTGGGTGACGTTCACCGAGGTCTACGGCCAGCCGCTCCGCGTCGGCAAGTACGGCCCTGGCGCGACTGAGAATGACAAAAACCTGCTGCTGCAGGCGGTCGCGAACATCGGCACCGACTCCGCCGCGATCATCCCGGACTCGATGCTGATCGAGTTCACCGAGCTTAAAAACTCGGGTGCCGGCAATGATATCTACGAGCGTTTCCTGCTCTACCTGAACGATCAGATCACGCTCGCAACGCTCGGTCAGACGCTGACGACCCAGATGCCGCGCGAGGGCGGATCGCGCGCCGCCGCGCAAGTCCATCAGGCGGTCCGCCGCGATATTCTCGCCTCCGATGCGCAGCGGCTGAGCAGCACGATCAATCGCGATCTCGTGCGGCCACTCGTCGATTTCAAATTCGGCCCGCAAAAAGTCTATCCGCAGTTGTCGATCGGCCTGCCCGACGACCAGGACATCAAGACCTTCGCGGACGCGATTTCCGAGCTCGCCGATCGCGGGCTCGAAGTCGATCAGAGAACGATTCTCGATAAGCTCGGGCTGCCCGAGCCCGAGGAAGGCGCGAAACTCCTGCAGCCGAACACTCAGCTCACTGGCGACGATCCCGACGCGCCGCCGGAAGACGATTCTGATGATTCGAACAAAGACGCGCAGCGCAAAAATGCTTCGACTGGCAAAACCTCGAAGCAAGCGGCTCAAAAAAAAACTTCAGTCCCCAGGAGGCGAAATTGGCAGCAATACTAACTGAGCATTTGCGCCGGATCGGCGACCGGATCATCGATATCCTGGTGGAGAATTTCCCCGATGCGCACGCGTGACGACGACCGCCGCGACCTCATCTTGCTCGGCATCGAGGCGATCCTCATCGCGCTCGACGACGGCGACGGCCATTATGCGCCAGGCTCCTGGATGTGCCAGACGGAGGCCAACCATGTTGCGCATGTGCGCGTCCACCTGGACAACGTCGAATGTCCGCGCTATGGCGACGTGGAGCATCACGAGACTCACCTGATTTGTCGCGGCACGATCCTTTATGCGCTGCGCAATCCGCTGACGCCCGAACGCCGGCGCGCGCTCTTCTGCGAACTCCGCCGGCTGCTCTCTCCGAACCTCGAATAATATGCCGACCGCAAGTCAATTGCTCGCCAAGGTTCGCGCCGCACTCCGCGCGGGCTTCGCCGTGATGACCGACGAGATGCTGCTCGATATGCGCGAGGCCTTCGCTGCGCACGGCATCAGCACGGCCGCGCAGTTGAGGGTTGGTATCGATTTGCGCTCGGTTGTCGACCATGCCGCAGTCAGCTATGCGCGCGAACGCGCTGCTGAACTGATCCGCGACTTCGCGAAGACGACGCCAGAGATGATGCGAGCGACCGTCGCGCGCGCCCTCGAGGAAGGATGGTCCGCCGGGCGGCTCCGCGACGTGCTGCGCAGCAATTACGGCTTCTCACCTGCGCGCGCGTTGTCGATATCGCGCACCGAACTGGCGCGGTCGCGCCGGGCCGGCGGTCAATTCGGCGCCGAAAAGGCCGGTGCGCAATCAAAGCATTGGGATATCGGCGACGATGAGGAATCGTGCGCAGAATGCCAGAACAACGCGGCCGAAGGATGGATTCCGCTCGACGCCGACTTCCCGTCCGGGGACGACCCTCATCCGAACTGCACCTGCTCCATCAGCTACTCGATGGACTCCCCCACCTCCGGCGACGACGCGGATCGAGATGAAGATGAAGCGGCCTGACCCACCAACCCTCGCTCTTCGCGCATCGCCGAGGATCGTGAGACCAGGCCACTCAAGAGTTTTTCGCGGGATTCGCCGAGCGGGCCGGGGGCGCGTGAGGCGGGATGGTCAATCGCCTGCGCTCCCCCCTCTGTACCCGCCCCGAGCGGGCGGTTTAGTAGCCTCGTTTACGCATCCGTTCCATTCCGCGAGCGTACTCGCGGCGGATGAGGTCTATGAGCGGTTTGGCGTCAGGGTCCGATGCGTAGAGGGTGCTCCCCTCTGCGCTCAGGCCCTCGCAGACCTGGCGTCCCAGAATGCCAGGAGCGTTCGGGGTAACCTCGCGCACATAGCCACCGTGCAGTGGGCACCAGTAGCGCCACTGGTCGTCGCCACGCGTGACAAGCACTTCGCTATTGTCGATCGCCTCGATGACCGTACCGTTTTTGTAGGTGTATTTGCGTCGCATCTCTTTCCTCCGTTGGAATCCTCGCTCAGTCCCCTCCTCATCGGGGAAAGCCGGCGGGCCGCTCGACCCGCCGGCGGGGGTTTATCGATGCGCGACTACATAGCCGCGCATTTGCAGAAATTCGATGGCGCGAGCTACTTCGCGCTCGACCTCGCCCTCGGTTTCCTCCTCCTCGACAACGGCGGCGTCGTAATCGCCGCCGGAGACCACGCACGCCGTTGGGCTTGCGAGGTAACAGATTTTATACACGAACTCGTTTCGTACGGTTCGGTAACCGTATCGTACGATTTGGTAACCGTACTCACGGGGTAGGTAGTGGACTCTGTGCGGTCCCTCGATCGGACAATTGTCGCGGGAACGCGACAGTGATCCTTCAAAACGTTTCATGTCCTTTTCCCTCCTCGTGGCCCTCGGCCGCCGTCGCAGTCCCCTCCTCATCGGGGAAAGCCGGCGGGCCGCTCGACCCGCCGGCGGTTTCAGTTACTCCGTGCGCTCGGCCGCGCAATCGGCGCATAATGCGAAGTCGTGATCTTCGACGCTTTCGCACTCGACTTTTTCAAGTGCGATTATGTCGATCACGCGACCACATTCCAGGCACCGATGTTTGTGCACCGTTTCGGGGTCCATCTCGTCGGGTTCAAAGTAGACCCCGGGCGGGACAACCGGCACCTCGACCTCTTCGTCGAACTCAAATTCGACGAAGTCCTTGTTCAGTGCTCGCCAACTGGTTACTGCATCGCAGGTGTCGAGGAAGAGCTGCGTGGTTGCGGTCCATCGAGCGATTCCGTGTGCCATTTTCTTTCTCCCTCTGCGGCCTTGGCGGCCGGCGTTCATGTACGGATTGTATGATGGCCGCCATCAGTTGTCAATAGGGGTACACAAAAAATTGCGCCATCTTGCAATCGACGGCCGCGCGGGCATATGCTGTAAAACGCGATGGACGACGACAACACATTACGCGACAACGCGATCCGCGACGCGCTGCGCGAAATCGGTCGTCGCGGCGCGGCTGCTCGATGGTCTAATCCCGATGCGCGCGTGCATCAGGCACGTGCGATTGCGCGCGCCTGGCAGTTGCGCACAGTTACCTGCCGGCGTTGCCGAGCGCGAATCCCGCGCGATAGCGCCGTCGTCGATTACGAATACGTGTCACGCGGGCGCACGTTCCGGCGATACGTCTGTCCTACCTGCAGCTCGGCCACCGCGCCGACCTGACCTCGAGCGCCGGCATTCGCTCGAGGTCGAGGGTCGCGGCCGCCTCGATTTTCAGAAATCGCTTCCGGCGAATCACATCACGTCAATAAGTCTCGCTAATGACCCCCGCCGCCGGCTCACCTCCCCGCTCCGCCCCCTCTCTACGGCCGGATTCCTCAGCATTTCCGGGCATTTTTCCGCCCTCGGACCGCGACGACACATGGTTTGAGATCGCTCCGTCGCCTTGTCGCGCTATTACGCGCTATCACACGCGCTACGTCGCGCATACCGTGGTGCGCCACATGAATTGAGATCGCCGCGCCGCGCCGCAGCTCGAGGCCGCGAAAATCGGAAAATTGCCGGCAGAACCTCGATAAAATCCCACCGAATCCCAGCCGGTCTCACCCGATCCCGCGATCTCATTCCATCTGTCGGGTCACAGCTCTGAGCCTCATCGGCCCGACACCCGATTCTCAGCCAGACGTTCTGTTCTGAAGTGGCGGAGAGGGAGGGATTCGAACCCTCGGAGCCACAAGGGCTCACGTGATTTCGAGTCACGCCGGTTAAACCTGACTCCCGAACCTCTCCGCGGGTTCCAAAGCATTTCGTTTCGAGTTGACCTAGTCAAGCCTCCGACGATTACCGACGCGGGGTTAACACCCCCCATGCCGCATCTGGTAGTTTTCGTGAAGCTTCGACAGGGCGAGGTTCAGATGGCGACGGCGATTAAAACCAACCCGATCGATGATTGGCGCGCGCAACTCGGCGCGAAACTCGTCAGCGCCGAGGAAGCTCTGAGCCACCTCAAGTCCGGTGATCGCATCACCATGTCGATCGCGCAGGGCACGCCTTTCACGCTGTGCGCCGCACTGGCGGCGCGCCTGATGGAACTGGATCACGTCGTGCTCAACAACAGCGCGGCGCTGTTCAACTGGGATCTGCCGGGGCTCGGCGAGCGCTTTCGCTATGAATCGTTCTATCTCTCGCCGGTGGATCGCGCGATTTTTGCCGAGGGACGCGGTGAATTCGTGCCGCTCTCCTATTATCGCGAGGGCGTGCTGCCGCCCGGTCTCGACAATTTCAACGTCTATCTGGTGACCGTCTCGCCGCCCGACCGCGGCGGCTTCGTCAACTTCGGCGATATTCAGATTATGTCGAAGCTGCTGGCACAGCGCGCCGACCTGGTGATCGCGGAGATCGTGCCGGACAAGGTGCGGATCGGCGGCGACAATTCGCTGCATGTCTCGCAGATCGACTGGTTCGTCGAGCGCGCCCCCGATGCGCCCTCGATGCCGGCGATTCCCGAACCGCCCGCCGAGGAACGCCGCATCGTGACGGCAATCGGCGAGCTGGTGGCGCGGGAATTGGTGCCGGACCGCGCCTCTCTGCAGGTTGGCGTCGGCTCGACTTCGGGTGCCCTGATGCCCTTCTTCCGCAACCACCACGACCTCGGTATCCAGACGGAAATCATTCCCGCCGGCACCGCGCCGCTGGTGCGCGACGGCGTAATCACCGGCAAATACAAGAAACTGTTTCCGGGACTGGTGGTGGGCAGCGGCTTCGCCGTCGCCACGCCGCGGGCCGAACTCGAGTACGCCGACGGCCATCCCGCGTTCCAGCTCTATGATTTCAACTTTACCGACGACATCCGGTTGATCGCGCGCGAGGAGGGTTTGATCTCGATTAACAATGGCCTGGCCGTGGATTTCACCGGTCAGGTTGGCAGCGAATCGATCGGCCATCAAATGTACACCGGCACCGGCGGGCAAACCGCCTTCGGGATCGGCAGCTCGCTCGGCGGCGGTAAGTCGATCATCGTCCTGCCGGCGACTGCAACCGTGAAGGGACAGCGCATCTCGCGGATCGTTCCGGGGCTCCCCTCGGGCACCATCTGCACGCTGCCGCGCACGTTTGTGCATTACGTGGTGACCGAGTACGGGATCGCGACGCTGAAGGGAAAATCCCAGCGCGAGCGCGCCGCCGAATTAATCGCGATCGCTCATCCGGATTTCCGCGCTGAATTGACGGCCGAAGCGCGTCGCCTGTTCGGCTGAGGCGCCAATCGGCGAGCGCGCGCCGTGGATCGCGCCTCGGCCGCAACCCACTCTATCCTTCGCGGTCACAGGAGGTGACGGCCGACTCCGATCGGTCGATGCCGCGCTGTGCTACAGTTTGCACATTTTTTTAACGTATTCCTAAAATAGGCTTATGCCGCGCTTTCTCGTTCATCTCCGGCGCTTCTGGGCGCCGGTCGGCGGCCTTGCGCTCGGGCTCACCGGCAGCCTCATCTGGGCGGTGCTGACCAAGGGCGAAGTTCCGCAGGCGAGCGCCGTGATGATGCTCGTGCACGAGCGCTGGCCATGGTTCGCCGCCGGCTTCGTCGTTCTGCTGCTCGGTTCAATCACGGTCGAGGTCTTCCATCGGCGCGAGGAGATCCGGGCGCCGCGGGTGATCCGACTGGACTCCCGGCCGATCAGCCTGACCTTCCCCGCGGTGGCGGCGGGCACGATGGTCGGGCGCGAGCGTGAGTTGCAGCGGCTCAAGGATTGGTTTGCCGAGGTCCAGAGCGGCATCCCGCGCATGGTCTTCGTCTCCGGAGAGCCCGGCATCGGCAAAACCACGCTGGTGCAGGCGTTTCTGGCTGCAGTCGCGGGCAGCGGCGTACGCATCGCGCGTGGTCAGTGTATCGAGCAGTACGGCGCCGGCGAGCCCTACATGCCGGTACTGGAAGCCTTGACCAGTCTTTGTCGGGGTGCGGATGGGGCCCGTCTGATCGGCACGCTGCATCGGCTCGCGCCCGCCTGGCTGGCCCAGATGTCAACGATGATCAGCGCTGAGGATCGCAGTCGTCTGGAGAACGAGAGCGCGGCAACCAATCGCCGGATGCTGCGTGAGCTGCCCGAGGCCTTGCGCGTTATCGCAGCGGAAGAGCCTTTAATCCTCGTGCTCGAGGATCTGCATTGGAGCGATCCCTCGACCATCGACCTGCTTCGCGCGATCGGTCCACGCACCGACCCGATGCGCCTGATGGTCCTCGGCACTTATCGCCCCTTCGACCTGATTGCCGCTGACCATCCGCTGAACTCGCTGAAGCAGGAGTTGCAGCTTCATGATTATTGCAAGGAGCTCAGTCTGCCGTTTCTAGGTATCAGCGAAGTTTCGGCTTATCTGGCGCAGCAGCCGTGGGCGGCGGAGGAGTTCCATCGCTCGCCGACGCAGGGACATACGGGCGAGCTGCTGGCGCAGACGGCCACCGCGATCCATGCGCGGACCGAGGGCAACCCACTGTTCGTGGTGACTTTCGTCAATTACCTACGCAAACGCGGTTCCCTACGCGACGCCGCGGCGGTCGAGGCGCCCGGCAGCCTGCGCCAGATGATCGAGCGCAACTTTGATCAGCTCGAAACCGACCACCAACGGATCCTCGAGGCGGCCTGCGCCGCAGGAGCGGAGTTTTCCGCCGCCGCGGTCGCCGCCGCCCTGGAGCGCCCGCTCAAGGAAAGCGAGTATCTGTGCAGCGAGATCGCGCGCGAGCGGCGATTCCTCGAACCGGCGGGCGAGATGCGATGGCCCGACGGCACCGTGGCCGCAGGCTTCTGTTTCCGTCACGCGCTATATCACGAGGTTCTCTACGCGCGCATCCCGGCCAATCACCGCCTCGATCTCCATCGGCGCATCGCCGCGCGTCTCGAATGCGCCTATGGCGCCGGCGCGGCCGCGATCGCCCCGGCGCTGGCCCATCACTTCATCCACGCCAACGACTTCGCCAAGGCCGTCGAATATGCCCAACTGGCCGGTGACGAGGCCGTGCGCCGCTCGGCGGATCGCGAAGCGGCCGGACATTTTCAGACCGCGCTGCGCGCGCTGGCGGATGCCGCAGCGATCGATTCGGTCACGCGTGACCCGCAGGAATTGATGCTTCAACTGAAGCTGGTAACGCCGCTGATGGCGGTCAAGGGCTTCTCCTCGCTGGACGTCGAGAAGGTTTTCAGTCGAGCGCGCGTGCTCAGCGAGAAGTTGGGAAATCCGCCGCAGATCCTCCCCGGCTTGCTGTGGGGACTATGGGTCTTTTACACGGCCCGCGGCCGCCATCGCGAGGCGCTCGCCTGGGCCGAGCGCTGCTCCAATCTGGCCGAGACCAATCATGATGAGGGACTCGCGCTCGAGGCCAGCCACGCGCTCGGCGTGACCTGGCTCAATCTCGCGGAATTTACGCGCGGGCTCGTCCATCTTGAACGAGCAATCAATGGCTATGATCCGCAGCGCCATGGCTACCTGGTGTTTCAATACGGCCAGGATACCGGCGTCGTCTGTCGCTCGCATGCGGCGTGGGCGCTCTGGTTCCAGGGCCAGCCGGATCAGGCAACGCGCATGGCCGAGGGCGCGATGGCGGCAGCGCGCAAGCTGTCGCAGCCCTACACACTCGCGACGGTCGCGGTGCTGTGCGCCTGGGTTTCGCAATTGTGCGGCGACCTGGAAAGCACGATGGACCGTGCAGAGACCGCCATGGCGCTGTCAAACGTCGAGGGATTTCCCTTCTGGGCGCCGATGGGCATGGTCATGCAAGGTTGGGTGCTCGCGCAGCGGGGCCAGGCGCAGGAGGGCCTGGGGCAGATGCGCCGCGGTCTGCATGAGTTCCGGCAAGTCGGCGGAGCATCCGTCACTCTCCCCTACCACCTCGCGCTTTTGGCCCAGGTTCTGAGTCAACTCAATCAGCACGACGAGGCGCTGGCCAGTCTTATCGAGGCCGAACAGATTGCCGAGGCCCACGAGGAATCCTGGTGGAACGCCGAGATAGCTCGGCTCCGCGGGGAACTCATTTTGCGATCGCAGGGGATGAGCCACGAATTGGCGCTCGAGGATGCGCGGCGTTACTTTCGCCGCTCGCTCAGTCTTGCGCGCTCGCAAAAGGCCAAATCACTGGCTTTACGCGCAGCGACGAGTCTCTGCCGTCTCGAGCAATCACAAGGCGACAGCGAAAGCGCGCGTCGCGATCTGTCTGCAATTTATGGCTCATTTGAGGAAGGTTTTGCGACCCGCGATCTGCTTGACGTGAAGGCCATTCTCAGCTAATGGAAGCCCACTAGCTTAAAATTTATCACAGGCTAGTTCGTTTAAGCTCGTCAAAACGGGAGTAATCCGTGAAGCGACGTGAATTTCTAAAAACAGGCGCCAAAGTGGTTGTCGGTGTAGCCGTCGCTTCATCGGCGGTGGATTGCAAGCTCTTCGAGGGGGCCACCCAAACCTCCGGACCTGCCGCCGACCTGAAGACCAGTTTCCTTAACGCGGCTAAAGACTATACGGATACCTTGACGCACCCTCCGCCGTACACACAACGCGAAAAGGACATCATCCTGAGATACATCGACACGACTGCCACGATGTACACGCTGAACGGGCCCACGCCGGTTGTCGGAGCCTCCCCAATTGTCGAGAGCCTGTGCCTCACCGCGCCTTCAACCTTTGAGCATTTTGTCGAGGGACCGACGGCGAATCCTCCCGGAACGAATGACGCGGACGGTACGACCGGGACCGTGAGCGGCAAAGGCTATTTTCAGGACCAAAGCGCAATTCATCCAAAACCGCGGCCGATTCTACTCCCGTTTACCTTCGATTATGTCAAGCGCGGCGGCGTCTGGATTATCACGAGCCTGAAATCGAAAGACCCGAGCAGCGGACTCTAAAAGCTCTGATCTCAAGGCACACGCTGACTCAGATTGCAGGTGTGACGAAATCGTCCAGCGCAACCCTCCTCCCGACGAGGCGCCTTGATGTCAGACGGCCGTGCACAACCCGGTGAGGGAACAATATCAATCGCCGACTACTATGAGCGGAAGACGCAGCAGATCGTCGAGCGCTATGGTCCGGGACCGCGGATCCACTACCACACCGGGCTGATCGACGAGCCGCAGGCACCCTGTTCCGCGATTCCGCTCCTGCGTCGGCGACTGGTGGCGGCGCAGGAGCGGATGCTCGCCTATGCCGCGGACGTCTGGGGCGCCGCGCGCACCCTGAACGGGAGAGTGCTGGATGTCGGATGCGGACTGGGGGGCGGCGCGATCTTCTGGGCGCAGGAGTTCGGCGCCGGCGTCACTGCCGTGACCTGCGTCCCCTCCCATCTCGACCTCGTCGCGCGATTCGCGGCGGAGGCCGGCGTCACCCCGCGAGTCCGTCCGCTGCTCTGCGACGCACACGCAATCCCAGGCAAGGATTGTTTCGATACCGCCATCGCTATCGACAGCTCGGGATATTTCGAACGCGGGCGATGGTTTCGGCACCTCGCGCATCTGCTGCGCCGGAACGGCCATGTTTTCACCTTCGATTGCTTCCTCGGCGATGCAAAGTATAAGGCTTTGTTTCGCCGTCATTGGCATTGTGGGATCGGCAGTATGGAAGAGTATCTCGACGCGGCTTCGGCGGCCGGCTTCGTGACCGAAAGTATCGAAGATGTCTCGCCAGCGGCGGCGCGATTCTGGTCCACGACTCTCGCCTTGATTGGAGCGGAAACGCGTGAAGCGAAATCACACCCGTCGAGCCTGTCGCGCCTGGAGGATTCCGCCCGTGCGCACGCCGAGGTGCTCGACGGTGTGACGTCCGGCGGTTTGCGCCATCTACTGATCAGTTTTGTCAGGACCTGAGATCGCGCAGAACCGACCGACAGCCAGGCTCGGGCGTGAATTCTATGCGCGACCCGTGCTGATCGTCGCGCGCGCCTGTATCGGCAAGGTGCTGGTAAGGCGCACAGCCGAGGGCGAGACGGCGGGCCGCATCGTCGAGGCCGAGGCGTATCGCGGACCGCGCGATCGCGCAGCCCATTCGTCGAAGGGGTTGACACGGCGGACCGCCGCGATGTTCGGTCCGCCGGGACACGCCTATGTTTATCGTTTGTACGGGGTTTGCTGGGCGCTCAATCTGGTCTGCGCTGCCGAGGGCGAACCGCATGCGGTCCTGATTCGCGCAATCGAGCCGTTGCGCGGGCTCGAATTGATGGCGCGCCGACGCCATCTTCCACCCGCGTCGCGCCAGTTGACCAACGGTCCCGGCAAGTTGACGGCGGCGTTCGCAATCACCGGCGCTGATTACGGCGTTGACCTGTGCGGCGACGATCTCTTTCTGGAGGAGCCCGCCGCACATCTTCCGCCCGCGCGCCAGAGGCAGAGGGTCAGGATTGGCCGCTCGGCCCGGATCAACGTCGCCTACGCGGGACCTTGGGCGCTCAAACCGTGGCGCTTTTACGAGCGCGGCAACCCGTACGTCTCGGTGCGCCCGCGCGATTGAGCCGCGCATTGAGCGACGGCTCGCGGACAAGGTTTAACCCTCACCTGGCACCATGCCCTCGACGCGGACGGGTCAGCGGTCGGCAGAAGCTCGCGCGGGCGCAGGACTCGCGCTATGGCGACCGTTTGTCCGGGTCAGGTTATCGTCCTCGTCGTACCCGCTTTCGATAAGCTCGCGCACGATACGCAACGTCTCGAGATTGTAAGGAAGGCCGACGTGAGTCGAATCGACCTCGAAGACGCGGACCTTCGGACCCGACTCGATGCAGGTCATCCAATCGACCACCGCATCGGACCGGGAGTAGATGATCGCCTCGGGCACGTCCGGCGACGGTTCGGCGGAACGGATACCGCAAATGTCGAAAAGCTCGCAACGACATCCGCGCGACCGCTGGTTAACCCCAATCGTCAGAGAGGCCAGCATGCGGATGAAGGGATTGCCGCGGCCGCCGTCGCGAACCGGCGCGCCCAGCAGGATCGTTTGGGCAACGGCATCAGGACATCGACGGGCTAGTTCGCGAGCGTAGACGCCGCCGAGACTGTGCCCGATCACCACCAGCTTGCGTTCGTAGCGAGCATGCAGATTCTTCAAAGTTTCGGCGAGGCGGTCCATCGTTCGCCGGGGGCAATCCATGTTCGACACCATCCCGGAGAAAAACACCTGATGGCCGCGTGAACGCAGCCAGTTGGCGAACGGATAGAGCGACACATCGCCGGCGAGAAAGCCGGGAATCAGGAGAATCGGACGCGGGCGTCGCGCGCGCGGCAGCATCGGCCACGACCACGCGCTCCGTGCAAACTTGGCGAACTCCCCGACGGCCATCCATTCCTGGAACATGCCGAGGAAATTCAGGTTGGCGCCACCCATTTGGACCCTACCTTTCTCCCGAGCCCCGCGGACGACCAAGCCGCCGTCGTTAACCGCCTCCTGCTAATAATGTAACACATCTGCAACCAACTGCCCGCGGTTGGATGTAGATAGCTATTTCGCACGGATACTGCAACGCGCGAACCAGAGCCTATCAACATTCGAGGCTTTTTTGTGTCTGATTGGGCAGGTGAGCAGCTTTCATGCCGACCGAGAAGCGGGCATCTGATCCGCCGTATCGCCCACGTCAGATCCGGATGACGCGGTGCCGGATCGAGTGCCGCAAAACTATCGCCACCACCGGCGCCAGCTCGGCGATGCCGATGGCCGGAGCGCGAAGGCGTCAGGCGCGGAGGATCGCGGCGAGGGCTTTCTCCACCTCGCCGTCCAGCGGAAAACGCCCCTGCTCGGCTTTCGAGAAAACCAGCTTGCCATCGACGATAACGTCGAACTGGCCGCTCTTGCCGGGGCGAATAGTGATATCTCGGCCGTATAGTTTTTCGAGGTTGGCGGCCAGACTGACCGCGCGTGGTCTATAGCCTCAAGCCTGACAATAGAGGATTTCGATCGCCATAGTAGAAGCCTACCACTGCATCGCCTCCGATCAATGCAGCACCGCCCGCGCTGGCCCCTTGGCATCCATCTCAGCCGTAAGCCGCCGGCAAAAAGAGGTGGAATGGGAGGCGCAATTACCGAAGGTCGCTACGTCGAAGCAGCCAATTATTTGCCGTTAGGTAGATCGACGAACACCGCGGCGGCGACGACCGAGGTCCAGAGACCGTCACGATCACCGACCGCCGACTGCGTGACATTGCGGGTGGTGACGATCTTGTCCGAAACGCGCCAGATATCCTTGCGTTCGTCGTAGCTCGAGTTGGGATCGAAATCGACGCCGAGAATCGTCGCGAGCATCATCGCCGCCAAATCTTCAGCGTAGTCGCCCGCCTTCTGGTCGGTCTCACCGAAACTATGATGCTCTGACAGATAACCGTAATGGGCGGGATTGGCCGGAATCGCCACCCCCACCGATGCGGCGATCAAACGATGGGGCTCGTCGGTCGCATTGTCGCTCATCACGGCAAAGACGATCTGGCCGGGGGTGAGATAGCGCTGGCCTTCCTGAGGGGAGATCAACTTGCAGTTCGGCGGGAAAATGGATTTCACTCGTACAAGGTTATACTCGGCGATACCCGCTGAACGCAGGGATAACTCGAAAGCGTTGAGCTTTTCGCGATGGCGTCCGACGCCTTTGGTTAAGAAAACCCCCTTGGGAAACGGCCCCATTTGACAGCTTCTCCTGTGCCCGACCTGGTGCGACGAGTTTCGCAGAGCGCACCGGCTTAATAAAGGGGGGTCGCGCTGATCGCCGCGCGCACGGCCATTCGGCGATTAACCCGCCGCTCAGTACTCGGTGACGGCAAAAGCTGCAGCACCGCGCTCGCCGAAAATGCCCTCGGTGTCCGACGTCGTTGCGCGCTGCATGTCGCGCGCCCATCGCAGATCGTCGAAGTCGGTTCCGCGATGCATCGTGCAGCGATTATCCCACATCACCAGATCACCCACGCGCCATCGATGGGTATAGACGAACTGCCGCTGGGTGGCATGGGCGAACAGTTCCTGCAGGAGGGCCTCGGCCGCGTCGTCCGGCATGCCCTGGATATGACCGATATGCGAGGCGATATATAACGACTTGCGTCCCGATTCCGGGATCACGCGCACCATCGGCCGCACGACCGGAGCCAGCGCCTGCTTTTCTTCCGCCGTATAGCCGTCGAAGCCGATCCGCTGCCGCGAGAACACGAGCGAGTGTTCAGCGCGCAGCGTCTCGAGCCGGCGTTTGGTCGCCGCGGGGAGGGCGTCGTAAGCCGCGCGCATGTCGGCAAATTCGGTATGCCCGCCGACGGGTGGAATGGAACGCGCGTAGAGCAGCGATGCATAGACGGCCGGCGCCTTGAATGAACTGTCGGTGTGCCACAGCCGGTTGCCCATCATGCCGTACTGACGCCGGCGCGAATCCCGCCGCCAGATATCGCCGTCAGTGGTCAGATTCGCGACGTCGGCGATAGCTTCGTGCGTGCGCGGGCGGCGCTGTCCCAGTTGGAGCTCAATTGAACGCTCCAACTCGCCGAAATTGGCGGCGAACGCGAGATGCTGATCGACGGTCAGTTCCTGCGCTGGAAAGATCAGTACGGCATACCTGGCAAACGCTGCCCTGATCGCTTCCAGCTCGGAGCTCTCGAGCGGCTGTGACAGGTCGAGGTCGCCAATCTCCGCCGCAAATTCGGCAGTTACCGGATAGATCGAAATTGCCATCGCCAACCCTGCAAGCGCCCCTCAGATTCCGTATCGGAAGGCTTTGATTTTACCTGACGCGGTCGGAAAACGGGATCAGTGAGAGATTCTTCGGGCGGCGCAGCCGGGCGAGGGATTCAACCACGAGGAAACTGCGCCGCGCTCGTGATCGGCACGACGAGCGGTCCGCCACGCCGGGACAAGAAAAGGGCGGCGCGAGACGCCGCCCTTTTCAGCCGATGAAAGACTCGCTACTCCGCCTTGCCGTGGCGCAGGAGCCGACCCGGGGTCGCGCCCGTGCATTTGCCTTCGCTGAAGGTCTCGACGCCGTTCACGAGGATCGACTTGTAGCCCTTCGGCCGCTGCACGCGACGCCATTCGCCGCCCGG
>JAJPHI010000002.1 GCA_021325355.1 Pseudomonadota bacterium | reverse complement strand
GCGACGCTCGGCAATATCACGTTTCAGACGACGATCGCGCCGGAATCGTTCGAGTCGACGCGCGCGTATGACTACGCGGAGCACAAGGTCGTCGAATCGCAGCCGCTCCTGCAATGGACGTCGGACGCGCTCGAGGAAATCTCACTCGACCTGATGTTCCACGTGTCGTTCACGCGTCCGCTCGCGATGCTGAGTCTGATCGTGGCCGCAGCGGAAGCGCATCAGGCGATGCCGTTGATTTTCGGCAATGGGGTTCATCGCGGCTATTTCGTCATCACCAGGTTGGTCGAGACGACGCGGCAGATGGCCGATGACGGCTCGCTGATCTGCGTCGCGCTCAAGGCCGATCTCAAAGAGTATGCGCGCGATATCGAGATTGACCCGAATGCGCCGCCGATTCCACCCGCGCCGCCGCCGGGCGTGATTGTCGGGCCGCTCACGCCGGGTCAATCGGTCGCGGGCGTAGTCAATGCGAGCGGCGGAGCGTCGTTGAATTTTCCAAGCGCGAACGCGGGAACGTCGGCGGTCACATCGAATAGTCAGCCGACCGGCGCGACGTCGCCACTCAATCCGGGCGAAGTGCCTGTCGCCTCGATCTGGCGCTTCGACTCGAGCACCGGGGGGTTGTTGTCATAACCGATGGCGTCGAGTCCCTACATCCAGTACGTCACGCAGGCCGGCGATCGCTGGGACACGATCGCGTGGGCATATTATGGCATCGATTTCATGGCCGGCATCAACGCGATCGTCGCCGCGAATCCGAGCGTGCCGATCGTCGGCGCGTTCGACGCGGGAATCAGCCTGCAGGTGCCGATCCTGCAGAAGGCGAGCGACGTGTCGTCGTCCGACCTGCCGCCCTGGGAGTCGCTCTGATGGCTGCGATGCCGCAAACGCTGGGAGTGCGCGTCCCTGCGTGGTCGCTGACGTACAAGGGCGTCGCCATCAGCAAGAAGATCGAGCGGATGGTCGAGTCGATTACCTACATCAGTCATGCCGGCGGCGCATCGCCCGAGCTCGAGGTTGAACTCGAAGATCGCGACAAGCGCTGGCAGGGGCCATGGATGCCGACGCGCGGCGATATCGTCGCGCTCGCGATCGGTTACGCGAACGAATCATTAGTCAGTTGCGGGAGCTTTCAGGTCGATGAGGTCGAGTTGAAGCTGCCGCCCGACACGGTCCATCTGCGATGTATCGCTGCATATATCAGCGATGCGTTGCGGACGCCGAAGAGCGTCGGCTACGAGAATCAGACGCTGCTGCAGATCGCGTCGAAGGTCGCCGCGCAGCACGGCTGGACGGTGACCGGCGCGCCCGAGGCGCTCAATACCACGTTCGCGCGCGTCACCCAGTCCGAGGAGACCGACCTGGACTTCCTGCAGCGTCTCGCGGAAGAGCATAATTACGAGTTCACGATTCGCCCGCCGCAGTTGATTTTCTATTCGCGCACGGCGCTGGAAAACCGTCCGGCGACGTCACTCATTTCGCGCGCCGACGTGACCGAGGCGTCGTTCAAGGCGAAAACCCATCAGGTGTACGCCGCCGCCCAGGTGAACTATTTCAACCCGGCGACGAAAAGCCTGATCAGCCAGACGGTTTCCGCCGACGGCGGCACGCCGACCGTGGACACGCATAAGCAGGCGCGGCGATGCGAGAACGGGCAGCAGGCGACGCTCAAGGCCAACGCGGCGTTGTATCGCAATAACATGCTGCAGACGAGCGGGCGGCTAACGATGCCGGGAACGACATCGATCACCGCCGGCACGATTATCACAGTCGGCGGGTTTGGCGCGTTCGACGGCAATTACTTCGTGAGTGAGGCGCGCCATCGGCTGGAGCGATCGAGCGGCTACACCACAGAGATCGTGATTCGAACGGTAGGTGCAAATTAACCATGCGCTATTATCATTTCAGTCGCTTCGCCCTGCTGGCCGGTGTGTGCCTCGCGGGATGTGCCGTCTCGACGCCGCATACGTTGCCGATTATCCACCACGGATGGTACGGCACGCATGAAACGTCCGGCGGCGAGAATCTGCCGCAGAACATCACGTCGCATGCGAACGTCTCGTGCCCATCGGGCGGCGCGGCGACGCAAATTCTCGGCACGAATACGTATCGCGTCGACGCGAAATGCATCGACACCGGTTCGAACAGCGTGAACATCGGCGATGCCACGGTGTCCCAATCTGGGAACATCGGCGAGCCGTTCCAGCCCAACGGGCCTGGCGATGATATCGAGGTGACGGGGCCGCTCTACTGCTCGAGCACCAGCGGCACGACGGTGAACTGCACGGAGATTGTCAGGCCGTGAGCGCGCGAATTAAGACGTTCAGGCCGTGGGGGCTGTTGGCTCTGCTGACAGCGCTGGCGGCCGGATGCGCGTCCGCGACGCCTGATCATATCAGGTACGGATGGGGCGGATCGGGCGGCGGCGGTGGCGGCGGCGGATCGTTCAATGGCACGGTCAGCAACGGCCTGGTCGTAACGCCGTCGAACGGCAGCGGCGATTCCGGCTCGGTCACGCTGAACATGTCGACGAGCTCAGGCTACGTCAATTACTCGCGGCAGATCGTCGGCAACGTCACGTATCATCTGAACTCGCCGGTGGACGGCGAGGCGATTAGTATCACCGCCTGCCACGATTCGACTGCGAATGTCTACACCTGGACGTTCGTCGCCGACACCGGTTCGATCGCCTATCGCTTTTCAGGTTCGCTGCCGGCGCTGATCAATACCGCGTCGCATTGTCAGTCGATCCATTTCACCTATCACGGACCGAGCGGCTTTCCGCCATCCACCTTCGACGAGGACGGCTACATTCCTGATGTCCCGCCGCCGAATCCGGTGACCACGGGCACGGCCGGCCAGCTCGCATACTATCCATCGAGCTCCGCGAGTCTCGCCGGAACGACGATCGGCGGCGACTGTAGTTTCACAGCGCCGGCCACCTTCACATGCACAAAAACGAATGGAACGGCGTTCGCGAACTCGGCGACGACTGACACCACTAACGCGTCAAATATCAGTTCGGGCACGCTGTCCGCGTCGCGGCTGCCCGCGCTGACCGGCGATGCGACAACTTCGGCGGGATCGGCGGCGACCACCGTCACCAAGACGCATCGGTCGGTCCGCGTCGTTACCACCGGCACGTCGGATACCGCGTCATGCTCGACCGATTCGATCATCATCATCAACGCCGGCCAGAGCTCATTCACGGAGAACCTGCCATCAACATCCGGGCTGACGGCGAATTGCACCCTCGGCATCACGAACGCGATGGCGGCGCCGGACAATGTGACGATTACGCCGAACGCCGGCAATGGCGACGTGCTCAATGGCGCGCAGATCGTTTCCGCCACCTCACTGACTATTCCGTCGGGGCGGACGGTCTGGATTCAATTTACCTCGTCGAATAACTGGCAGATCAACGACGATACGCCGTCGGGCGGCGGCGATCTGACCGGCCCAAACGGCGCCTGGGTCGTGTCCGGGATCGACGGCTATCCGCTCTCAGGCTCGCCCTCGACGACCAACCAGGTCTACGCGTTCAATTCTGGCGCGAACAACTGGCAGCTCGTGACGCTCGCGCAGTATCCGCAATTCACCGCGCTCAATAATTCCACCGGCACGGTGCTGAATGAATCGGCTGTTTTCGATTCGTCGGGCAAGGTGCAAGTCGGTTCGACTTCAAGCACGACGGGCATAATGGGCGTCACGACCGCCGGCGCCGGAACATCGGGCACGGCGACGATTCAGACCAGCGGCCTGGTGACCGCGGCGTTCGACGGATCGACGACGGCAGGCGACGGCGTAATCGCGAGCACCACGAGCGGCGGCAAGCTGCATGATTGCGGATCGGCGACCTGCGCGGCGGCCGGGTCGATCGTGCAGATCCTCGGTTATGTGCCGACGACCAACTCGGGCGCCGGCAACTACCAGATGTTTCTTTATCCGCCGCAGGTGTTCGAGCGCGCGCCGTCCGCATATACGGACACGACCAACGCGTCGAATATCTCGAGTGGTACGCTGAGTCCCTCGCGGCTGGGCGCGATCACCACGCTGGAGATCAACCCTACCGGCGCGACAGGTACGGCGTTTGCGGCGAGCGCGAATGCGGTCTCATGCACGCAGTTCCAGGTGCAGTGGCCGCTCAGCGTCGGGCACATGGTCGTCGATATCACTACGAACGACGCCACCACCAGCGACTACTACGACATCGGGATTTTCAATTCCTCCGACACGCTCGTCGCGAACCTCGGAACGAGCGCCAACGGGGTGAATTTCACTACGACAGGGTTTGTCCAGGACCCCATTACTCAGGGAACGGTGACGCTCAATCCGGGACTGTACTACCTGTGCTACACCGGCAACGCGACTACTGCAAAGCTCGGTCTGACGCCGAACGTCTTCTCTCCCACCAATACGAGCGGCGGCAGCACGAATGGGACGTTTAGCGGTTACTCGCTCACGATGGGCACGACGCCGGCCGCGCGCGCCGCGGCGCATGTGGTGCTCATGCCGTGAGGAGAACGAGTCGAATCGCCGCGATCGTCGTGATGATCGGCGCCGGCCTGATTATCAAGCCGTCCGCGGGCACGACGACCGGCTGGCCGATGAGCGAGGGCAGCGTAGGCACGCTCACGGGGCCCGTGACCGGCTCAGCCTGCAATTCGATCGCGCCAGGCGCCGGGTCAAGCGGCGCGCAATGCTATACCGCGACTATCAGCGGATGCGCTAACGCGGACAACGGCGTGGAGGTCGCGTTTGCGGTCAAGGTTGCGACCGGCGCGAACGGGATCGACGTGTCGTTGGCTGGCAATCCGATCAGCACCTGGATCGGCTGGGGTACGCCGGATTCCTATCTGCGCGACAACTACAATAATTCGAATTGGACCGGAGTTGCGATCGCGTTTCCAAATGAGACCACGACCGCGCCGCAGAAATCGGTCTTTATGCCGTCGAACCAGACTTACCCGCAGAGCACCTATAATCAGCCGAACGGCCCGTATTCAAACGGCGCGGCGGGCGCATGGGCGGGTGAATGTCGAGTCGCGACGGCAGTGCATTTCGCGATCAATCAGTGGGGACCGGGCACCTCGAAACCGGCGGTGCTGGTCGGAACGTCGGCCGGCAGCGGCGCCGCGCTCGGGGTCGCGATCGGCTATAACGGCACGTCATATCTCGACGCAATTGCGATCTATTCCGGGCCGCCAACTGGCGACTTCAAGCATGCGTGCGAGGACACCGGCAATAATTTTATGAACCTCGGATGCGATCCGCGCGGTGCGAATAATTGCACCAGCCCCAATTTCGGCGGCAACAATGACTATACGCCGGGGGACTGCGACAACGCGTCGGGCGCTAATATCAATCCCCATTTCGCGGCCAATACGGCGGGCAACTTCGGCGACGTTACGAACCAGACCGGCACGTCGTCGGCGGGCTACTGCGGCGATAATCCCGCGACCAACGATCCCAATTTCAGCGCTGACGACGCAGTCTGGGCCGCCGCGAGCTGGGACAATAGCAACGGCAACTTTTCGTGGAACACCGGGCCGAACACCGGTCCGACCGATCTCCTTGTGTGGCAGGCGTACGAGTCGGACCCGGTTGTTTACATCGGCCAGTACGTAATGGCGAAGCTGCTCCAGGGGGGCACCGTTCCTCGCGTCTTTCATTGCGTGGCAGCGTACAATAAGGGCGGCGGCGACGGGCTCGCCGATAGCTGCGGCAGCAGTTCCGATGGAGCGAACGTCGAAGACGTACTGACTAATTCAGGATCAACGGGCAATTGCTATTTGACCGAGCTGGAAAACGCGATCACGGCTACGATTGCGCATCATACGTCCGCGACGCCGACTCCGACTCCAACCCCGACTGGCGGAACGCCAACTGCGACGCCGACGGCCACGGTCGTGCCGGTTTATTCATTTCACAAATGAGGAAGCACCCCGCATTAAAAATCTTAGTCGCAGTTGCGCTTGCGATCATGTCTGCGCGCGCATTTAGCTCGCCAGGCGGATTACTCACGTCGCCGCGCGGCATCTATGTCTGGGACGGCGCGTGGCATGCCGGCGGCGGCGCTGAGACCGGCGTCACCGATAAATCGTACGTCGTCGGGTTGAGCGCGACGTACAACTGGAATGCGTGCGAGCCCGCCAAAGGCACATTCACCTTCAACGTGACGAACTGCAATATCGCCGCTGACATCGCGTGGGCGACGACGTATGGCAAGGTGCTCGCGATCGGAATTAACGCCGGCGATATGGTGCCCTCGTGGGTCGCGAGCGACATGAACGCGCACGGGTCGAGTGCCTATTTCACGAGCGTCTTTGACAAAAGCACGGTCAGCCCGTACACCTGCGGGACGTGGACGGCCTATGATGCGCGCGACCCAACTTATCAGGCAGATCTCGAAGGGTTATATGCGCAAATCGCCTCGACCTACGGCACGAACGCGCTCATCACGCGCATCGGGATCCCCGGCGATGGGGAGATTGGCGAGCTCGGCAGTCTCGCGTGGCATCAGGGCGAAACGCTGACGTGCACCGGGTCGGGATGCGCCTCGACGTGCGGATCGAGCGGCTGCACGTGCGCGTCGAACGACGATGTCGGCTCGTGGCTGGCGCTCGGATGGACGCCGACTAGCTATCAGACAGCGGTCGAGACGATCGCCGGTTATATCGCGAGTCAGTTTCCCAATCAGGTCGTCGCGCCCTATATGACTTCCGGCGCCGCGCCGTGCATCAGCAACAGCGGCACGCGCACCTGCGCGCCCGGATCGTTCGACGGCACAATTCAGCCGCTGATCGTCGGCGATCTGGCGATGCTCGGTTATCCGAACATGGGCGCCGAAAACACCGGCGCGACCTCGACGTTTTACTGGTCGCCCATTGCACAGTGGATGCCGTGGTTGTGGACCGGCGCGCAGGGAGCCTCGGCCGCCGGCTATGGCGCGTCAGGCATGCCGGGCCATCTCGGGCTGTTGCTCAACGCGTGTGCGGCCTGGGACGAACTATATATCAGCGATCTGCAATCGGCTGGCGTCCAAGCGTACCTGCCATACGAAGCCGCGATGCTCGCGGCGGGATGCGGGCCGACGCACACGGGCAGGACGGGAACGTACTGATGCAATCATCCAAGTCGCCGTTCCGCACCGGCATAGTCAGCGCCCAGGACGTTGCGCATTGCCGCGTGCGCGTGACCTTTCCCGATCGCGATCAAATGAATAGCTGGTGGCTCCCGGTGATGCAGCCCTACACGCAGAACAACAAAGCGTTTCGCATGCCCGACCTCGGCGAGCAGGTGGTCTGCCTGATGGACGCGCATGACGAGGATGGCGTGGTGCTGGGCGCGATCTATTCGACGATCGATGCGCCGCCGACCGGGATGACTGCGAATATCAACGAAATCCAGTTCAGCGATGGCGCGCTGTGCAAGTACGATCGCTCGGCGCATGCGATGACGGTTTCGCTGCCGAGCGGCGGCACGCTCACGCTCGAAGCCAACGGCGCGTCGGTTGTAATTGATGCGTCGGGCGATGTCGAGTTGACCGCGGCGGGCAATATCACTCTGAAGACCGGGACGTATAACGACTCAGTGAACAATATAATCGCGACGTTTAACGCGCATACGCATCAGGGTGTCGCCGCGGGCAGTCAGAACTCGGGCACACCCAACCAGGTGTTGACATGACCGCAGGCTCGCCGCGATCTAGTCAGGTGCATCTATGAATTTCTCGGTTCCAATCACGACGCCGACCACCGGCACTGAGATCGCGACGATCAACAAAACCGAGAACGGTCAGGCGGTCAACGTTCAGCGCACCGCGATCGATACTGATCAGCTCAGCTTCGGCACCGAAGGGGTTCCGACCTATGGCGCATTGATGGCGGCGCCGCAGCCGGTCGGAACGCTTTGGACGAGCGCGGCGTTGTCCTGTCTCGGCGATTCGAAAATCGTTCTCAAGACTGAGTATTCGGCCTCGCAGGTGATCGCCGCGCTGCGAGTCGTGTTGGTGGATAATGGCGGCGTGATGACGCCGATGCCGCTGGTCGAGCCGCAGAACACGGGCTACAGCGGCAACGTCAGCTATCCCGGCTATTTTCACGGCGAGCTCGCGACCGTGCCGACGAATGGCGCGAGTTCCTACTACGTGCAAATCGCGCCGCGCACGCCGGCGGCGGCGGGCAACGTGATGGTATGGGCGGACAGCATCTGAGCCATGCTGCTGTTGCTATTTCAATCGGCGGCGGTCGCGGCGGAATCGCTGATTCCATCGCCGAACGCGATCGCAGTCGATTCGATTACCTCGGCCGATTGGTCGATGATGCTCGACTCGACCGCCGGCGGCGCATATGCCGCAGGGCTTGGCCAGGTGGTGCAGGGGCTCGCCGATATCGAGCAGTGTCTGATGATTATCCTCACCACGCCGCCCGGATCAGACATGCTGCGACCGGATTTCGCGTGCGATCTGTTTCAATTCATCGATCAGCCGATAACCGTGGCGCTGCCAGCGCTGGTCGCCGAGGTCGCGGCCAAGATCGCGAAGTTCGAGCCGCGCATCAAGCTGCTCAGCGTGACTGCTCAGCCGGCGTCGGCGGATTATTCGGCGTTCGACGTCACGGTGACTTGGCAGCTCAAGACGCCTGGCGCGCAGGCACAATCGACGACCGTGACGATTGGGAGCTCGATTGCGAATTGAGCGCGGGGCGGAATAGTTAGTCAAGTGGCTAATGTGAACCCAACCTGGCAGCCGAATGCCACGATTCCGCCCGCAACGGTCATTATCGACGCGAACGGCAACGTCGAGCTGTCAGTCCTGGGCGGAATCACCGGCCCGAATCCGCCTCTGCCATGGCCGCAAAATATCGGCGATACCACGCAGGACAATACGACTGTGTGGGAGTTGGTCGCGGTGTTCCCGCAGCCGGCCGCGTTGCCGCTCCCGAACGTGCTCTCAGGCGATCCGCCGTCGTTTATCACCGATGCTGACGGCACGGACGTCAACGCGATCATCAATGACATGATCGATGACTACCAGACGACCACCGGCCGCATCCTCTATCCCGCGCAGCCCGAGCGTCTTTATCTTAATCGCGCAGCCTATCGCGAGCTGCTGGTGCGGCTGGCGATCCAGTACACTGGCGAGCAAAACCTGCTCGCGTTCGCCTCGTATCCTGCGCTCGATTTCATCGGTCAGATGCTCGGGGTGACGCGCCTTCCCGCGCAGCCCGCGTCGACTACGCTGCAATTCACCCTGAATAATGCGCTGACGGTTCCGCTGACGATTCCCGCCGGCACGCAGGTCGGCACGGCCGACGGGCAGTTCGTGTTTGCGACGACCTCTGCGCTGACGATTCCGACCGGCGCGACCACCGGCACGGTCAACGCGAATTGCACGGTCGCGGGCGCCGCCGCGAATGGGTATCTGAGCGGATCGATTAACGTGCTGCTCAACCCCAACGCGCTAATCGCGTCGGTGACCAATACCGCGCAAGCCAATGGCGGATCATCGCCTGAGACCGACGACCATTTTCGCACCCGGATTCAGGCCGCGCCGAACCAGTTCTCGGATTGCGGGCCGGCTGACGCGTACCGCTTCTTCGCGCTCGGCGTGAATCCGTCGATCGTCGACGCCTCGGTCGTCTCGCCGTCGCCGGGCACCGTTAATGTCTATGTTCTCCTCGGTCCGGTCACGCAGCCGGCGGCCTCGCCGAACGGCGCGGGCATCGCCGGATCTGGGCTGCTCAATGAAGTGCTGGCGGTATTGAGCGCCGACACCGTGCGCCCGCTGACCGACACGGTGAACGTCCTGGCGGTGACCGAGGTTGACTACGTAATCACCGCGACCGTGACGTTATACTCTGACGCCGATCCGACGACGGTCGAAGCTGCGGTCAACCAGGCGGCGAGTGTCTTCGCGCAAAACCTCGCGGCGCGGATTCAACGCGATATCGTGCCGAGTCAGATTATCGAGGCGCTGTCCGTCAATGGTGTCTACGAGGTCTCGCTGAGCTCGCCGGCGTATACGCAGCTCACGGCCGGACAATGGGCGAACTGCACCGCGATCAATCTCACGTTCGTGGTCGGAAGCGAGCATAGCTGATGGCTAATTTGAGTCTGACGCCGACCGTAAACGACGCGCGCGGGCAGGCCTTCTCCGCGATCCAGGATCGGATGGCGCGCATCGACCTGTCGCCGCTGCTCATCTATCGCCTCGCCAGCGTGCCCGCGGCGATCCTGCCGTATCTGGCGTGGCAATTCGACATGCTCTCATCAGAGTGGAGTCTCCTGCTCGCCGGGTCAACGCTCGAGCAGTTGCTCGCGAATGCGATCCCGCTGCATAAAACGCTCGGGACGCCATACGCGCTGAAGGTCGCGTTCGCGGCGCTCGGATGGCCGAATGCGACCATCCTCGAGGGGCAAAATGCATGGGGCGGATCGTCGTGGCCCTCGAATCAAGGGTGGGCGGTGTTTCGCGTTCAGTGGGCGCTCGCGATCGGTCAGGCGCCGCCAGCGGATCTGAGTTCGCTTGCCGCCGCGGCGACGTTTTTCAAGCCCGCGCGATGCTGGCTCGACGCGCTGAGCTTTGTCTTTCCGCCGATCGAGGATTCGGCGCCGACGCCAATCGATAACGGCACGACACTTTCCGGAGCGGCCAGCGTGGTGCTCGATACCGCGCCGCCGCCGGTCGATCATGGCACGAGCTTCAAGATGGTCGGGCTGCGCTCGACCGATGTATACTCGGTGATCGCACCACTCTGTAATGGTCACTATTTCTGCACCGGCCACAATTGCGGCGCCAACGAACCATACGTCGCAGATGGCCCGGTGGTGGTGAATGGAGTTGCGCAAAATGCTATTTAGACCTGATTCGCCCGAAGTGCGCGACGCGCTGCGATGGCTGAAAAAGCGGCCGCGCCCGCGCGGCCGAGTGACTATTCGCAAGTACGTGCGCGGGCGGCTGTTGTGGACGCTCGAACGCGAGAATCTGTTCGTCAATGCCGGGCTGCCCTGCCTCGCGAATCTGCTCGCAAATCAGGGCAGTGGCGAGTTTGTCTCGGCGGTCGGCTATGGATCGAGCGGCACGCCGGCGACGGTCAACGACACCGGCCTGAACGCGACACCCGCCTATTATAATGCGCCGGTGTCAGCAACATTCACCGGCACAGCCACCACCGCGATCGGTTGGGCGATAGGCACGACTGATTATGGCGCGCAGGGAATCGCAGTCCAGGAGCTCGGACTATTCGCGAATACCGCCGCGATCGTGCTGCCCGACATCGTCGGCGTCACCGCATTTCCAGCATGGGCAGCGTCCACTGCCAAAACGATCGGGGCGCTCATCAAAGATTCGAACGGCAATCTGCAGCGATGCACGGGGATCACCGGGGCTGGCGACACGGGATCGGCGGCGCCGACCTGGGCGACGACACTCAATGCAACCACGGCGGATAATCAGGTGACGTGGACGCTGGTCGCGCTGCATAGTACGCCCGGTCCGATGATCGCGCATACGACCGTGCCGGAATTTACTGTTGCGGCGGGCGCGACTTATCAAGGTACCTGGCAACTGACGTTCTAGCGGAGCGAACGAATGGCAACGCTAATCGACAATCCTTCGGGCGAGTGGAACGCAAACGAAGTTTATGAGATCCAGGTCGGAGACCCATGCCAGGGCGCGGGGCAAAATTCGCTGTTTGGCGGTCTCGGTATCCACAACCAGCCGCACCAGCAACTCGCGAATCGCACCGCCTATCTGAATAATCAGGTCAACGGCATCCTCGCGACGCTGGCCAAGCTCACCTGCTCGCTCAGCGGAAATCCGTCCTACTTCGAAGTCCCGATGACCGACACGGTACTCGGCGGCCTGAATGTGATCGTGCAGTTCGGTCAAATCTCGGTGATCGGCTTCACCGCGTCGCAGCTCAAGAACGCGACGGTCACGCAAGCGTTCGCGGTACCGTTCACCACCGCCTGCAAGTTTCAAAACGCCTTCTGGCTGTCGAACGCGGTTGGGAATCCGGGCGCGTTCGCCAATTGCATGGCGACGCTGGAATGTATCACGCCGTTCGCGCTCTCGGAGATCACTATCGAGTCGGACTGGGACAACGGCGGCTATCCTGGCGGTGGCGGAACGATCAACATCGCGTCATCGCCGACCGACGGCAATGGGCTGACCGCGATCGGATGGATCGCAATTGGATATTGAGGGGAGGACGGGAGAGGGACTGAGCAGCGGCCGACGGACTAACTGAGCGCAGCTTTTCGCATCGAGTGATGCGCGAGGCTGCGCATTTGTCTGCCTGCCGCGCCGCCATTAGTGCAGCTAATAGATAGATGAGCGGAACGGCGACTTGCCGGGGCGATCGCGATCTCAAACCATCTGTCGGATTCTGCTCAAACCATCTGTCGCGCTACAAGAGCGAGCCCGACACCCGGTACAGTCACTTGCCGTGCAGGGCGCGGCGCAGCGCGTTGTCGCGATCAGCCTTGAACTGCTTCGAGACCGCGGCCGACGGCGCGAACAGGTCGAAGCCGTGGAAAGCGCCCGGATAAACGTGCAGTTCGGTCGGCACTCCGGCCTGAATCAGCCGCTGGGCGTACTCGATATTTTCGTCCACGAACAGATCGAGCGCGCCGGTTGGGATATAAGCGGGCGGCAGATTACGCAGATCGGTTGCGCGCGAAGCGGCCGCATACGGCGAGACGTCGGGGCCGCCGCCCTCGCGACCAAGGTAAGCCCTCCAGCCGAGCCGATTGCTCTCGCGATGCCAGACGCGTGGATCGGTAATCGCATGGCTGGCCGGCGTCGCGTTGCGATCGTCGATCATCGGATAGATCAGCATCTGCAGGCAGGGTCGCATTTCGCCGCGATCACGCACCATCAGGGCGAGGCCTGCCGCGAGCCCGCCGCCGCCGCTGGCCCCGGCGATCGCGATATGCGTCGGGTCGATGCGCAGATCGGCCGCATGCGTGAACATCCACTTGAGACCGGCGTAACAATCCTCGACAGGCGCCGGGAAGGGATTTTCGGGCGCGAGCCGATAATCCACTGAAACCGCAACGCAGCCGACGCGCTTAACGAACTGCTGCATCAGGCGGTCGTCGCCCTCGACATCGCCCATCACGTAGCCGCCGCCATGAATCCAATAAAGGCCGGGAAGCTGAGCGGCCTGATCCGTGGGCCGATAGACGCGGACCCGGACGTCAGGATCGCCCTTGGGGCCAGGAACCATCCGGTCCTCGCTGGTTACGCCCTCGATCGGTGGCATGCCGGCGAGCAGCGCGGCGACCATTTTTTTCATCTTGGCGCGCGCCCGCGGCAGGTCGCTCAGATCGAGCGGCCGGTCGGTCGGCATCTTCTCCAAAACCGCACGCAGTTCAGGATCAACTTGATCGACAAAATTCACGCTGCACCTCGTCGTCTGTCATTCCTCGTTGACGCCGTGATCGAGCGCCCATTGCCTGGCCTTGGCGATACCGACGCGAATCGCCTTGCCTTCGTCGTCGCCCTCCTCGAGCAGGGCGTTCGCGATGGCGATTGCCTTGTGTCGCACCGGCGGCGGCAGCTTGCGCATCGACGGCGGAAAATGGAATTCATCCCACGGCACGGTCGCGATTTCCGGGTTCGTTCGCCTCTTTTTAATGCTGTTGAGTCAACTTCACAACCGGCTGCGGCGTCCAGCCAGATCGTGTTATGAAGCGGAGATGACGCACGAAGAGCTTCCTGCGGGCCATCAACCGGGACAGCGATGGTGCCTGCCGTGTTACGTCGTCATCCGGGAGCCGCTCGATAACTGCCCGCTGTGCGACGGCTTGCTGCATCGAATCGGCCCGCGACAGATCTGCGACCGGTGCGGCGTCAGCCGGCCGTCGAGCTCTGAAAGCTGAAGTAAAGGGCCGCATTCGCCGAGCAAACCGATCAGCTCCCCGACAGGTCGCGGTTGAGCGGTCCGGCGCGGCGGCGATAAACTCGCAGCATGTCAGCGGAACACGGCAGCAATCATTCGCGAAGCGAACTGATTCGTCTGACTGCGCGATGCAAGGCGGCGGGTTGAGCCGGTAAGCTGGGTCCGGCGGACCTCGAAGCAGTCCTCGCGCGGCTCGACCTCGGATCGCCGCCTGACGTGCTCGTCGGTATCAATACCGGCGACGACGCGGGAGTGTTTCGTCTCGCGCCCGACCTTGCGATCGTCAACACCGTCGATTTCTTCACGCCGGTGGTGGATGATCCGTTCACTTATGGACAGATCGCGGCGGCCAATGCGCTCTCGGATATCTACGCGATGGGCGGGCGCGCGCTGACCGCCCTCAACATTGTCTGCTGGCCGCAATCCGGATTGCCGGGTGAGATGCTCGCCGAAGTGCTTCGCGGTGGAGCGGAAAAGGCGCGTGAAGCCGGTGTCGCCGTGATCGGTGGCCATACGGTTGCCGATGAGGAAGTCAAGTTCGGGATGGCCGTGACCGGCGTCATCGACCCGCGACGGATTATCCGCAATGTCGGCGCACGTCCGGGCGATGCGCTCGTCCTCAGCAAACCGCTCGGCACGGGCATCCTGATGACCGCGTTCAAGCGCGATCGTCTCGCGCCGTCGTACTATGCGACCGCGGTCAGAACGATGGCCACGCTCAACGCCTCGGCGGCGACCGCGATGCTCGAGTACGAGGTTCACGCGGCTACCGATATCACGGGCTTCGGGCTCGCCGGCCACGCCGCGAAGATGGCTGACGGCAGCGCGGTGACGTTTTATCTCGAAGAGTCAGACCTGCCGCTTCTGCCCGGTGCGTTGGAGCTGTGCCGCGAAGGGATGATCCCCGGAGGCGGCGGGCGGAATCGCGAGTACTACGGCCGCTTCGTCTCAATTTCCGAGGAGATCGCCGACGAAATGGCGACGCTGGTGTTTGATCCGCAGACCTCCGGCGGACTCCTGATCGCTTTGCCGGAGCGCCAGGCGGAAGCATTGCTCGCCGACCTCCATCGCACGGGCAGCACTGAGGCGGCGATTATCGGGCGCGTCGCGGAGCGCGCCGCCTGCGCGATCGTCGTGCAGTGACTCCGCGGTCAACTCCGTGAGGCTGAACAGAGGGCCTACTTCTTCGCGGCGGCACGGCGCCCCGCAGGCTGCGGCGAGCGCGAGCGCACGCGCCGGCGCGATTCGCCAACCGCGGCTTTTTCCTCTTCAGGAGGTGCTGCGGCCGCGGCCTTTTGATCGCTCCCGACCCCGCGTTTTTCCAGCGAGGCCTTCAGCGCGGCCATGAGGTCAATCACCTGGCCGCGGCGGGCCTCGGCCGGAGCCTCGGTCACTTCCTGACCCGCCACCTTGCGTTCGGCGGCTTCCAGCACGCGCGCGCGAAAATTATCGTGATACTTCGTGGGTTCGAACTTCTCGTGGGTGAGT
This sequence comes from Pseudomonadota bacterium, assembly GCA_021325355.1. Lineage (GTDB taxonomy): Bacteria > Desulfobacterota > Binatia > Binatales > Binataceae > JAJPHI01. The sequence continues at coordinate 59,638 of JAJPHI010000002.1, read as the reverse complement.
TCGTCGATGAGACGCTTGGCCAAGGTGAGTTCGGCCTCTTTGACCGGTTCCTTGCCGGCCTGATCAACATCCTCCGCCGGGCGCACCTCGTCGGCGTAATAGAGGTTATGCATCATCAGCCCTTCGCCATAAGGACGGATCAGCACCAGATGCTCCTTGCCGCGCATCGTGTAGGTTCCAAGCGCCACGCGCCCCGTCTGTTTCATTGCATCAGCCAACAGACGGTAGGCCTTGCCGGCGATCGGTTCGGCGCCGAGGTAGAAGGACTCCTCGTAGTAAATCGGGTCAACCTGTTCGAGCGGCAGAAATTCCGTGATTTCGATCGCGTGCTCGTTGCGAGCTTCGAGCGCCTTTAGCTCCTCGTCGGTGAAAGTGACGTAGCGGCCCTTTTCGATTTCGAAACCGCGCACCAGTTCACTACGATCGATAATGGCGTCATCCACCGGGCAGTAGATTTTCTGCTGGATCCGGCTCTGATCCTTCGCATGAAGTAGATTGAAACTGACCGAGCGTGAGCGGGTGGCCGTAAAAAGCTTGACCGGTATCGAGACAAGTCCGAATGAAATATTACCGTTGCCGACCGAGCGAGCTGGCATCTGGAGCGGAACCTCCAGCTACCAGTCGAGCACATAAGGGCTGGTCGGGACAAGCCCGGTTGGGAATAAGACGTGCCAGCTCGGCGGTAATTACTCCTGAGCCTGCGGCACCGGCTGGACCGCTTCGCCATCGCGCGCGGCTTCGCCCACATTCATTGCGACCAGTTCGCCGGCCTTGAGGCCGTCACCGTCGACCTCGACGGTATAGCCATTGTCGTGTCCCAGATCGACTGCGACCAGATTAAGCCGATTATCACGGACGATCGGCAGATAGACCTTGTTATCGCGGAAGATCAAGGCGTCATCAGGAGCATAAAGAGTGGCCCCGGAGGTGTGCGTGGTAAACTTCATGCGCGCATACATCCCGGGATAGAGGCTGCGATCAGTGTTGGGCAGATCAACCTCAATCAGCATCGTGCGGGTATTCTGATCGAGCGCTTCCGGATGGCGGGTGATCGCGCCGGTAAAATTGCGTCCACGATATTCGGCCACAGTTATAGTCGCCGGATCACCATCTCTGATTGAGGTTGACAGACTCTGCGGAGCATACGCGTAAACCCGCAGCGGCGAGAGCTCAGCCAGCGAGACGATTGGATAGTTGGTGCCGGTAGCGCTGGTCGATTGCGGGATCATCGTGCCGGGATCGACGTAGCGCGCCGTGACAATCGCGTCAAAAGGCGCGCGAACGATCTCATAGCCCTGCAGGGCGCGCTGCTGCTGGTAAGCGGCCCACGCCTGCAGCATCGCCGAGTGTGAGTCATCGGCCGTCTGTTGCGGTATGACCTGTTGACGCACTAGTTGCTGATTGCGCTTGTCAGTTACCGCCTGCAGCCAGTAGTTCGCCCAGGCGTCTGCCACTGCCTTGTCGGTTTCGGGGGACTCGATCACCGCGATAATCTCACCCGCCTTGATATGATCGCCTTTGTCCACTCTGATTGATTTCATGTAGCCGGCGACCTTGGCGTACACCGGCGTCTCGATAAAGCCGTGAATACTCGCCGGCAGCTCCAGCGTTCGCATCGGCGCCCCCGGTTCGAGCTGAGTGACCAGCACGCGCGGTCCTTTGGCGAGCCGATGCGCCAGCGCCTCACTCTGGCTACCGATCCGCATCTGGTGCGCAATCACCAGTCCGGCCGAAGCACACACAATAACTATGACGGAGATCACCGCTCCGACGACAAAGAGTGCGGAAATCTTCTGATGTCTATCGACTTGACTTGACATGTTTCTACTTAAAGCTCAGGCACCCGGGGTACGAACTGCCTCAACGCGCGCATCGCGCTGGCGTTTGGTAATCAGGGTGCGGCTGAAAATCGAGTACACGGCCGGTACCGCGAACAGGGTCATGAGGGTTGCCGCCAGCAGGCCACCGATAACGGCGCGGCCCAACGGCGCGTTCATCTCGGCCCCCGATCCGAGCGCCAGCGCCATCGGCAACATGCCGAGGACCATCGCCAGCGCCGTCATAAGGATTGGACGAAAGCGGATGGCGCCGGCCTGAATCGCCGCCTCGACCGAGTCGCGGCCCTCTTCGCGCTGTTCGTTGGCGAAGGTGATAAGCAGATTGCCATTGGCGACGCCGACGCCGACGGCCATAATCGCACCCATGAGCGATTCGACATTTATCGTCGTGCCGGTGAGAACCAGCATCCACAACACGCCGGCCATCGCCCCGGGGACCGCCAAAATAATGATAAACGGTTCGAGCCACGACTGAAAATTCGCGACCATCAACAGGTAAACCAGCACGATTGCGAGAATGAGCCCGAGGCCCATCGTCGCGAACGACTCGCGCATCGCCTGGCTTTGGCCGCGGACCGTTATATTGGTTCCGGGGGGCAGCGTGCCGAGTCCCGCGATCGCCTGCTCCACGGCCGCGGTGGTGCTGCCGAGGTCGCGGCCGTGAACGCCGCAATCGACGTCGATTACCCGCTGGACCGTGTAGTGCGCGACGACTACCGGATCCTGACCATGGGAAATTGTGGCGACGTTGCCCAGGATCTGTGTGGGCGGTCCGGAAACGGCGACGGTCGCAGTGCTGTTGTTAAAGGCGGTCGAGTTGGATTGTGCCAAATTCGCTGCTTCGGCACTCACCGTGCTCAACGTCTGTGAGCCGTTGGTGAGCGGCGTGTTATTAAGCTGATCCAGCGACTGGGTTAACTGAATCGGGGTTTGGGTTACTACATTGTAATTCACGCCGATCTTCGGATCGAGCCAGTAGTTAGGCGAGATCAGACTATTGCCACTGAGTGAGGAAAGCAGCGCGGAGGCCACCTGCTGCATCGTGATGCCGAGCTCGAGCGCCTTGTCGCGATCAATGTCCGCCTTGAAGGCGGGATAGTCAATCGGTTCCGCGATCCGGAGATCGGTCACACCGGGAATAGTGGCCATCCGCGTGGCGAGACGAGTCGCCCACTGATAATCGGAATTCAGATCGTTGCCTGACACCTGCGCATCGATCGCGGCCGGCAAGCCGAAATTCAATACCTGATTGACCATGTCGGCGGCCATGAAATAGCCCTGAACGCCTGGGAAGCGAACGCGGATCAACTGGCGGATACGTTGCTGATAGAGATCAGTGGGATGATGTTTGGGCGCCAATTGAATCATGATTTCGGCGTCCTGCGGGCCGACATTATCGGTGGGAAAGAAGGCCAGATCGTAGGAGACCGGTAAATCGATGTTGTCGCTTATCTGCTCCAGCTCGGCGGGTGGGATAATTTGCCGAATCGCCCGCTCGATATCATCGACGATCAAAGTGGTGCGTTCGATGCGGGTGCCGCTCGGCGCACGCACATGCAATTTCAGGAGCCCGGCGTCCACCGTGGGAAAGAAATCCTCGCCGACCACCCACAGCAGCGGCACGCTACCGATGATAATCAGGGCAATGACGGTAAGCGCAAATCCGCGATGGATAACGACCGTCGTCAGCGCCTGCACGTAGCGCAGGCGCACGCGTTCGAAGCCGGTTTCGAAGCGCCGCAGAAAGCGGCTCCACCATCCGGTTGGCGGAGTCTCTTCGTACATGTCGGGCAACAGATAGGAAGCCATCGTCGGCACCAGCGTGCGCGACAGCAGATAGGAGGTGAGCATCGCGAAAACCACCGCCAGCGCGAGCGGTGTGAAGAGGAAACGCTCGACGCCGGTCATCAGCACCACCGGAAAGAACACAATGCAGATGGAAAGCGTGCCGACCAGCGTGGGCGTGGCGATCTGCGACGCACCGTCGAGGATCGCGACCAGCAACGGCTTGTGCATCGCATGGTTGCGGTGGATGTTCTCGACTTCGACGGTCGCGTCATCGACCAGCATCCCGACCGCCAGCGCGATGCCGCCGAGGGTCATGGTGTTGATGGTCTCACCGACGAGCTTCAGAGCGGTGATAGCGGTCAGGATGGAGAGTGGAATCGACAGAATAACGATTAACATGCTGCGCGCCGAGCCGATGAAAATCAGCACCATCAGCGCGACCAGCAGCGCCGCCAGGCCGGACTCGCGCACGACTTCCCATAACGAGTCGCGCACGAATACGGACTGATCAAAGGTGAGTTTAGCTTTCAGCCCCTTCGGGGCGACGGCGAGCACTGCCGGAATCCGGGCGCGCACGGCGTTCACCACTTTGAGCGTGGAGGCCGCGGCGTGCTTGATCACCAGCAGGACGGTGGCCGGGCGACCGTCGATCCGCACGACATTGGTCTGCGGCTGATGAGTATCGCTGACCGGCGCGACGTCGCCGAGAAACACCGGGATGCCGTTCACGATCTTGACCGGCAGTCGATTAAACTCGCTCACCCGGCGCGGGCTGTAATTGAGATCGATATTGTATTCATAGTTGCCCATCCGCGCCGTTCCCGAAGGAATAACCACGTTGGTGGTGGCAAGCGCGTTGCCGATATCGACGGGCGAAAGGCTGGTCGCGTACATCCGCTGAGGATCGAGGTTGGCCACGATCGCGCGCTGCACCCCGCCGAGCGGCGCAGGCGATGAAAACCCGGGAATCGTAAACAACTGTAAACGAATGAAGTTGAGGCCGTAATCAAAGAGCTGCTGTTGGGATAAAGTATCGCTGTATATATTAAGTTGTGCGACCGGCACGTTCGCCGCATTATACGATATGATTTGCGGCGGCGTGGTGCCCTGCGGCGCCTGCCGCAGTATAGTCTCCGAGACCGCGTTGATTTGCGCGATCGCCGAAGCGATATCACTGCCTGGCTGAAAATATACCTTGATGATGCCGATACCGGTGATCGACTGAGATTCCATGTGCTCGATGCCGTCAACGGTGGTCGAGTAGGCGCGCTCGCTGATGAGCACCATCCGCCGCTCCATGTCGATCGCGCTGAGCCCCGGATAGGCCCAGACCACCATGACCACGGGCAGATTGATTGCGGGAAAAATGTCGGCATTCATCAGGCTGAAGGAAAGCGCGCCCAGCACCACCATCAGCAGAGCCATCACCGCCACGGAAAGAGGGCGCCGCAGCGCCAGCCGAACCAGCCACATCATAAAGACTGCTCCCGAACCCCCTGATAACGGTCACGCAAACTCGATGATTTATGTTTGCGAAGCCCGTGACGCGGCTACGGCGCTGCGCAACGGGCAGTTGTTCCGCACCTGCGTGCGATGTCGGCGCTCATCGAGGGTGCCGGCTTGTCAGATTCATTCAGAAGGATACACGCCTCCAGATCACCAATAAACGGGCGCCTGCGCGAGGGGTCGCACAGCAGCGGAGCGGCCAGCGCTATCGAGCAGCAGGAGCAGCTTGACGCTCGCGCCCGCGCCAGCCGAAACTGGCCGCATGGCGCGCCGCTCCATCAGGAGAAGCAGATGAAGCCGGCGATAATAGAGAAGCTCGCCGACACGCCGTTCTTGTATCTGACCACCATCGGCCGCGTCAGCGGCCGCCCGCACGAAATCGAGATCTGGTTCGTGCTTCACGGTTCGTGCTTTTATCTCCTGGCGGAGACCGGCGAGGCCGCGGGATGGGTCAAGAACATTCGACGCAATCCCAATGTGCGGGTGCGGGTGGGCGATCAACAAGCGGACGGACTCGCCCGGGTGCTCGACCGCAGCGCGGATCGCAGACTCTGGAGCGAAGTTACGGCACTGGCCGAGCAAAAATACGGATGGGGCGACGGTCTGCCGGTCGAAATCACCGTCACCTCTGCGGCGTGACGAGCTGACTCAGGTCTCCAGATGACGGGTCGGAGGTGGGGCGGCGCTTGAAGTGCGGGGTCTAATTTCGCTAAAGCTTCGCTTAGCGAAGATCGGCCGAGCAACTTCATGGGAAACGGTTCCCTATACGTCGAGCTGAGAGCGCGCAGCGCCTTCAGTTTCCTTGAAGGGGCCAGCACGCCCGAAGACCTCGTCGAAGCCGCTGCCGAGTCAGGCTATGACACGATCGCTCTGGGCGATCGCGACGGGCTGTCCGGGGCGCCGCGTTTTTATCAGGCGGCGACCAGTCTGGGACTCAAAGCGATCGTCGGTGCGGAAGTCACGCTGGATACGCGTTACGACCTTCTGGCATCGAAAAGTGAAACAGGCCGTGGCGCGCGCCGCGGACGCGAGGATCTGGAACCGCTGGCGCCCCGGCTTTATCTGCTGGCACCCGATCGTGAGGCATACCGAAATCTCTGCCGCCTCATTACCGCGGCAAAGATGCGGGTTGTCGGATGGAATGCTGACGGCACGCCCAGGTATCCGGCCAAGGGGGCGGGACGGGTTGACCTTGAGGATCTGGAGCGTTATGGCCGCGGTCTGATTTGCCTCGGCGGCGGCGCGCTAAGCCCGATTTCGCGGATGCTGACCCAGGGTGAGGATCCGCGTCCGCTGAGTGATCGCCTCAAGACGATCTTCGGACCGCAAAACTTTTTCCTCGACCTGCAACGTCATCTCGATCCGGACGAAGAACGCCTCAACCGCCGCCTTATTGCGCTTGCCGAAAGCTGCCGTATCCCGCTGGTCGCCACTAATGATGTTTGCTTTCGCGCGACGCAACCGGGCGCTTCTCCGTTGCCGGTTGGCGAGCGCGCGTTGCTCGACGTCCTGACCTGCATTCGGCTCGGCCTCACGCTCGAAGAGGCCGGCCGTCGTCTCTGGGTCAATCAGGAGCGCTATCTCAAGGCGCCGGACGTCATGACGGCGCTGTTTGCCGATCGCCCGGACGCCATCCGCATGACCCGGGCCATCGCTGAACGTTGCGAATTTACTCTGAAGAATCTTGGCTATCGGTTTCCGGACTATCCGCTGCCGCCCGGTGAAACACGCGATTCCTATCTTCGGGCGCTGACGGCAGCCGGGGCCCGCGAGCGATGGGGTATGCCGGATGAGCGTACCCGCCGGCAGCTTGAACATGAACTCGAGGTGATCGCTCGCCTGGGCCTCGCCGGCTACTTCCTGATCGTGTGGGATATCGTACAGTTCTGTCGCGAAAATCAGATCCTGGCGCAAGGCCGGGGTTCGGCGGCGAACTCCGCGGTTTGCTATGCCCTCGGTATAACCGCCGTCGACGCGGTGAAGATGGAGCTGCTGTTCGAGCGCTTCCTGTCGGAAGAGCGCGGCGAATGGCCGGATATCGATATTGATCTGCCGAGCGGCGATCAGCGTGAAAAGGTCATCCAGTACGTCTATCAGCGTTATGGTGAACGCGGCGCCGCGATGACCGCCAATGTAATCACGTATCGCGCGCGCAGTGCGATTCGCGAGGCCGCCAAGGTGTTGGGTTTTCCCCCCGATCAGATCGATCGCCTCGCCCGGCTCAATTACGTTTACGAATTCCGCGATCAGCACGATGAATTTACTTCGCTGCTGCGCAAGGGCGGAGTCGATCCCGAGGCGCCGCGCATCCGGATGCTCACCGCGATCGTGCAGCGGATGCAGGGTCTGCCGCGCCATCTGGGCCAGCATAGCGGCGGGATGGTGATCGGCGCCGGACCGCTCGATGAGATCGTGCCGCTGGAACCCGCCACCATGCCGGGTCGCGTGGTGATCCAATGGGATAAGGAGGATTGCGCCGACCTCGGCATCATCAAGATCGATCTCCTGGGACTCGGCATGCTCGCGGTGCTCGAGGAGGCGCTGCCGCTGGTGCGCGCGCACGAACGCGTTGATCTCGATCTGGCCCATCTGCCGGCTGACGATCCCGCGGTCTATGCGATGCTGCAAAAGGCCGATACGGTCGGGGTCTTTCAGATCGAGAGTCGCGCCCAGATGGCGACGCTGCCGCGAATGAAGCCGCGCACCTTCTATGACCTGGTGGTGGAGGTCGCGATCATCCGGCCGGGACCGATTGTCGGCAAAATGGTGCATCCTTATCTCAATCGGCGCAACGGCCGTGAGCCGGTCCGCTACGACCATCCGTTGCTCGAGCCGATCCTGCGGCGGACGCTCGGGGTGCCGCTCTTCCAGGAGCAGTTGTTGCGTATCGCCATGACGGTGGCGGGCTTCAGTGGCGGCGAAGCTGAAGAACTGCGGCGTGCGATGGGCTTCAAACGCTCGACCGAGCGGATGCATCGGTTGGAAGTGCGGCTGCGCGAGGGAATGGCGCGCAATGGCATCCGCGGAGCGACGGCCGATCGTATTATCGGATCAATTACCTCTTTTGCGCTGTATGGTTTTCCGGAATCGCACTCGGCCAGTTTCGCGCTGATTGCCTATGCCTCGGCGTATTTGAAGTGTCATCATCCGGCCGCCTTTTATACCGCGATGCTGAACTGCTATCCGCTCGGCTTCTATCATCCCGCAACGCTCATCAAGGACGCGCAACGCCACGGACTGAGGGTGCTGCCGATCGACGTGATGCGCTCGCACTGGCCATGCACCGTCGAGACTTTCTCCGCGTCCGGGCTTCCCGGCGGCGATGACCGGAAGCCGGCACTGCGCCTGGGTCTCAAGTACATTGCCGGGCTGCGCGAGGACACCGGCCGCGCGATCGAGCGCGCCCGCGCGCAACGTCCGTTCGCCTCGATGGCCGATTTTGCGGCGCGGACCGCGCCCCATCGTCGCGAACTTGACGCGCTCGCCTACGCCGGAGCCTTCGCCGCTTTCGGCATGACTCGCCGCGACGCCCTCTGGCAGGCCGCCGCCGTCGAGCGCGATCCGTCAAGCCTGCTGGCCGGCGCCGGGAAAACGGCGCCGCGGCAGGAGGGCGTGAGGTTTCCGCCGATGACCCCGATGGAAGAGACGCTGGCCGATTATGCTTCGAGCGGGCTTACGGTGGGCCCCCATCTGATGGCACATCTGCGGCGGCGTCTCGAAGCTCGCGGCATCGTCAGTGCAGCCCAACTGGCAGATCTGCCGAACGGCGCGTGGACGCGATGCGCCGGCGTGGTCATCGTGCGTCAGCGGCCGGGCACCGCCAGCGGCTTTATGTTTGTGACGCTTGAAGACGAAACCGGCATCGCCAATGCGATCGTCACGCCCGACCTGTTTCAGGCGAATCGCACGCTGCTCCATCGCGCGCAGATTTTGATTGTCGCGGGCCCGCTGCAGCACGAGGACGGCGTCATTCATATCCGCGCGCGCCAATTCCAGGAACTGAAGCTGCCCGCAAGCATGCCGCGGTCGCACGATTTTCGTTGACCGCGCGGCGCTGACCGTCAGACGCCGCGGGTCGCCGGACCCCAGAGTAGTTTATGCATCTGATGCTGGAGACGCGCCGGCAGCCGGTCGGCCAATATCCATGCCGCCAAATCGGCTGGATTCAGCCGTCCGAAAACGGGACTCAGCAGGATCGCATTAACTCGCCCACTTAGCCGATGCTCACGAATTACGTCCCGTGCCCACTCATAATCGCGTCGATCGGCGATAACGAACTTGATCTCATCACGCGGCGTGAGCGCTTCGAGATTGCTCCAGCGGTTCCGCCCGTCTTCACCGCTGCCCGGACACTTGAGATCCATGATTTTGATCACCCGGGTATCGACCGCCGCAAGGTCGCGTTCGCCGGAAGTTTCGACCAATACGGTGAAGCCTTCGGCGAGCAAGGCGGCGAAGAGCGCGTGGACGCCCTTCTGCAGCAGGGGTTCACCGCCGGTGACCTCGACCAACCGACAGTCGTAACTGCGGATCCGTGTGAGGATTTCAGCGACCGTCAGATGGCGGCCTTCGTAAAAGGCGTATTCGGTATCGCACCAGACGCAGCGCAGATTGCATCCGGTGAGCCGGATGAAGACGCACGGCAAGCCGGCCCAAGTCGACTCGCCCTGGATACTGTAAAAGATCTCGTTAACGCGCAGGCGATCCATAGCACGGTCTCAACCTGGAGCCGCTCGTCAGACACTACGGTGCCAGTCTGAGACAAACTGGAGGGCGAGCAGGCGGTTGGTCGCCGTTTCGCTCTTTCAGGATTAGCCGTCACCAGCTCCTTGAGCAAGCGGGTTGGGTGCCTGCGGGCCCCCCAAGGAAGCGCGCAGGGAAAAGACTTTGCCTCTAGCGCATCGGTAATCGGCGGCGCGCGCGAAAAAGCGTCAGTCTATGCGCCTCTGGTCCGGGCCTTGCTCCGAGCGCGTGACTGTCCGCGTCAGCCATGAAGCAGAAAACCTTGATCGAACAGTTGACCCGGCTTCGCGAACTCGAGCTGCGCGCCGAAGTTAACCAGCTCAAGGAGCACGACGGACGGATCGCGATGCTCGAGACCGCGGCCGCCCAGGCACGTTCGCGCGCGAGCGACTGTGTGACGGCGGGCGCGGCGCTCCGCGAGCTTGCTTCGATGGGCGAGCTGCGGCTCGATTGCGCGCGCCGCGCCGCTGAACTCAGGACGCAGACCCAACGCCTGCATCAGCGGGTTTATCGAGCCCATCAGCGGGCCGAGGCCGCAAACTCAGCCCGGGACGAGATGGTTCAGACGATGCGCCGCACGGAGCATCACCGAGACGAACATGAGAGCGATCAGTTCTTCAATTGGCGCCGTGTCAACGACCGACGTTGAATCCGTCCTGCCGTCGGACTCGGCGCCCTCGATGAAGTCGTTCGAGTGGCCCTTCGGCGACGGCACGGAGTCTGCCGCCGGCAGCTTCGCGATCGCCTTCGCCGCTGAGCTCGCTCCGGAAGAGCCGGAGTCGATTGCCGGCGCTGGCGATGCGCCTTACAACCGCGCTACCGATACGGCTACGGAGGGCGCGCCCGCCACCGCGGCGTCGGCGGCCGCCTCGCGCGCGTTGGCGTCGACACGGCGACGCGCCGTCGCCGCAGACGCCGCGAACGCGGCGGCGGTCGCACCAGGTCTCGCCGCGGTCACCAATTCCGGGAGCGACGCGGTCGCCCGCTCCGTGCCGCCCGCGGGGCCTGCCGCAACCAACGTGAACAATGGCGCGGGCGGGCCGCCGAATGCTCTTGCGACGCTCGCCGCACCCGCGCCGCGGAAGGGATCGACGGATGACCCGTCGGCGGCCGGCGCTCGTGCGGACGGTTGCGTACCATCGGCCGCGCCGCAGGCGGTCGCGCCGCGCTCCGCCGCACTTCCCCCCGTCGCGGCCGGGCCGGGCGGGCTGGCGAAGCGGACGACACAAGCGACGGGCGACGAAGCGCCATCGATGGCTCCGGCCTCCGCCATCGCGGCGGAGCCAACAGTGGTCGAGCCTGCCGCAACAGCCGCGACGGCAACCGGCGACGCCACCGGGGCGAACGCGGTCACGATCCTCCCAAGGGACCGTGCATCGGTTCCCGGGAAGGACGGTGCGGGCCTGCGCGCCGTCGGTCAACCGCCCGGCGCGACGGTCGCCGCCGTGGCGCCGCACGGCGCGGCATCCGCCGACACTGTATCGGGGCCACGACCGGTTGCGCCACAGCCGATCGCCGCGGCGGACGCCGCGCGCGGCCCCGCCAGAAATCCACGCGCCCTCGAGCTGCCGCTGCGTTTCGGCGCGCCACCCGCGCCAATGCCGCATGAAGGCCCGGGCGGCATGGCGCTGGCGTCACCACCGGCCGATCCGCGCCCAGCCGCCCCACTCGTCGCGGTTACGGCGCCGCTGCGCGAACCGGCCGCGGCACTGCCGAATCCGACCGAAGGGATGCGCAGTGCAACGATCAGGGTGGATCTGAGCGCCGGCGAGACGGTCCGCGCCCGCGTCCAGCAGCAAGCCGATCGGATCGACGTGCGGATCGTCACCGAAACCGCGCCGACCGCCGCCGGGATCAGTCAGGAACTCACGCGCCTGCGCCACGCGCTCGCGGCGACCGGACTCGTCCTGAACGACGTCGGCGTGGGTTATCGTGGCGAACGTCGCGAGCGTCCTACCGCCTACGACGAGCGCTCCACACCCGCGCTCGCGGCCGACGCCGAGCAACCAGAACTTTTCAGCGTGCCGGAGAACGCCCAATGAGTACGATTACGACCGCCCCCACCCCGACCACGACGTCAGCCGCCGCCGCAACGTCGGCGACGACGCCGCAATCGCTGATTCTCAGTTCGACCGATTTCATGCAGATCCTGCTGGCGGAATTTCAGAACCAGGACCCGACGGCGCCGACCGATCCGACCCAGTTTGCCAGTCAGCTCGTGGAATTCGCCAACCTCGGTCAACTGCAGAATATCGATCAGGCGGTGCAGCCGACCAATTCAACCGACCTGATGCAGGCGGCGTCGGCCTTTCTCGGCCGCGAAGTCGTCGCCCCCGGCGATCAGATCGGTGTCCTCAACAACCAGGCGAGTACCATCGCCTTTACGGTGCCGAGCACCGACACCTACACGGCGCTGGTCTACAACGCGGCCGGCCAGCAGGTGGCGAACGTCTCGCTCGGCCAGCAGACCGCCGCGACCCTGCAGTCGTTCACCTGGCAGCCGGGGTCGTCTCCCGACGGTCAGTATTCGGTGCAGATCGTCAACAGCGCCGGCGCGCCGGTTGCGGGCCTGGTCGAACAGGGCGTGGTGCAGAGCGTGGCGCTCAGTTCCGGCGCGGTCGAACTCAACCTCGGCAACCTGAGCGTGGCCGGCAGCCAGGTGACCTCGGTCTCTTCCCCGCAAACCAATTGAGGGAGCAGCAGGATGGCAGGCAGTTCACTTTCAATCACGCAGACGGCGCTCGACGGCGTCGACACCGCGATGGGCGCGGTGAGTGACAATCTGGCGAATGCGCAGACCACCGGCTTCGATGCCGAGACGGTGGATTTCTCGACTCTGCTCGGCGAATTTATCGCCGGCAGTCCGCTCGGCGGCGGCGTCGCCGCGGCCGGAATCACCCGCGATTTTTCGCAGGGCGCGATAACCCAGCAAAGCTCGCCGACCGACCTCGCGATCCAGGGCAACGGATTCTTCATCTTCCAGGACCCGTCGGGAAATCAGGTCTATTCGCGCAACGGCCAGATGACGATCGCGGCCAACGGCGCGCTCCAGGGTTTTAACGGCGATCAGGTGATGGGCTATCCGATCAGCGCCTCGGGCAGCACCGGCGGCGTCCTCGGCCCGATCGTGATCCCGCAGAGCGCACTGCCGCCCGCCGCTTCGACCCAGACCACGCTCACCGGCAACCTCGACGCGAGCAGTCCGGTTATCACCTCGCCGATAAATCCGTCGGATTCGACGACCTACAGCGCCTCGGTCAGCGTGCAGGTCTACGACAGCCTCGGCAACGCCCACGTGCTCACGTTCTTTTTCCAGAATGCCGGACCCGGAACGGCGCCGGCGGCCGAAAACTGGAACTGGACCGCGACCCTCGACGGCAGCACCACCGGACTGAGCGGCAACAGCGGAACGATCGGCTTCGACGCCAACGGCAACGTGGTCAGCGGCGGCTCACCGGCGATCGCGCTGACCGCGACGCCGGCCGGCGCCGCCCCGCTCTCGCTGACCCTCAATCTCGGCGGTCTGACCCAGTTCGGCGGCGCGAATACCGCGAGCGGCACGGCCGACGGCAGCGCCATCGGCAGCCCGACCGGGGTCGCGGTCGGTAACAACGGCGTGGTCGCGGTTTCCTACTCCAATGGCAAAACCGTCAACGTGGCCCAGGTGGCGCTTGCCACGTTCGTTTCCGAGCAGGGTCTGCAACTCGGCAACGGCGGCGTCTACCAGGCCACCGCGGCCTCCGGCACGCCCACGATTACCGCGGCGGGGGCGGGCGGCGCCGGGCAGATTCAGGCCGACGCGCTCGAAAGCTCCAATGTCGATACCACCAGCCAACTGGTCTCGCTGGTGGTCCTGCAGCGCGACTTCCAGGCCAATGCCAAGGCGCTCCAGACCGAGGCCGACGTCCTCGGCACACTGGTCGAGATGCAAACCAATTAACCGCCGTGCCGCGCCGCATGCTCATGCCAATCGCCGCGCTCGCCCTGCTGGGCGGCGGCGGAGTGCTGGTGCTCCGCTATCAGGGACTTCGATCCAAAAGCCCATCGACGCCCCCGCCGCCGCCTCCGGTGGCCTACGTCGACGCCAAGGAGCTGACGCTCAGGCTCGCCGATACCGACGCCGAACACTACATCAAGCTCGATCCGGTGCTGGCGGTGCCGGCGGACGCCGTCGATAGCATGACCGATCGGGTCCCGGTCGTGCGCGACCGGATCGTCAGCGTGGTCAGCGCGCATACCGCCGCCGACCTCGCGACGCCGGCCGGGGCGCAGCGTCTCAAGGAGCAGATTCGCCGCGGTCTCGCGCCCGAGTTCCAGAGCCAGGTGGTGGATATCTACTTCAGCGAGTACCTGGTCGAATGAAAGGACAACGCTTCCTCGTTATCGCCGGCGGGATGGGCGCGGCGACGCTTCTGCCCGGTCGCGCGGCGGCGCTCGATATCGCCATCGACACCGGCGGGCGCGGCGCGGGACCGCTGGAGCTTGCCGCCCTCCTGACCCTCATCAGCCTTGCCCCGGCCCTGTTGATCATGATGACCTCCTTCACCCGTATCGTGATCGTCCTCGCCCTGCTGCGTCAGGCGCTCGGTCTGCAGCAGACTCCGCCGAACATGGTGATCACCGGCGTCGCGCTGTTCCTGACGATGCTCGTGATGGGTCCGACGTGGCGGCAGATTCGCGCCGACGCCGTCGATCCCTACCTCGCCGGCCAACTGCCGCCGGCCGCGGCCCTGAACCGGGCCGAGCAGCCGCTGCGCGATTTCATGCTCCGGCAGACCCGCACCGACGATCTGACGATGGCTCGCGGCCTGCTGGCGCGCGGACACTTCGAGGGGGCCGACGGCGACCCGCGCGCGCTGCCCTTCTTCGCCCTGGTGCCGGCCTTTATCTCGAGCGAGCTCACCGCCGCCTTTCGCGTCGGCTTCATGATCTACCTGCCGTTCCTGGTGATCGATCTGGTGACCTCGTCGGTCCTGATGGCGCTCGGCATGTTCATGCTGCCGCCCTCGATGGTTTCGATTCCTCTAAAACTATTGATTTTCACGCTGGCTTCCGGATGGCCCCTGCTGCTGGGCAGTCTCGGCGCGAGCTTCTCCTGAGCGAGGTTAATCGATGACGCCCGCAATTGCCGCCGACATGTTTCGTTATTCGCTGCAGGTCGCCGTTCGTGTCGCCGCGCCGCTGCTGCTGGCGCTGACCGTGACCGCGCTGGTCCTCGCAGTCCTGCAGGCGGCCACGCAGATCAACGACTCGAGCATCTCGTTCACGCCGAAGCTCGCCATTGCACTCGGCGTGGTCTGGATGACCGCGGCGTGGTTCGATTCGACGCTGGCGGCCTTCCTGGCCAAGGTGCTGATCGCTATTCCGCAGGTGGTCGCCCGATGACCGTCAGCATCGGCAACGATCTGGCGCTGGCCTTCGGCCTCGTCTTCGTGCGTGTCGGCGCCGTGATGATCGCGCTGCCGCACGTGCTCGGCGTGGCCCTTCCGGTCCGCGTGCAGATACTGCTGAGCGCGCTTGTCGCCGCGGCGCTGATGCCGCTTGCGACGATCGCTCTGCCGAGCGTGCGCGGCGTGCTGCCGGTGGCTATCCTCGTCGGCCGCGAGCTCGCGATCGGCGTCGTCCTCGCTTTTACGACCGCTATCGTGAGCGGCGCCCTGATGTCGGCCGGTGACCTGATTGGCGCCGGGATGCAGCTCAATGTTGGCGCGATTCTGCGCGGCAGTGCCCTGATGCCGAGCGTGCTCGCCGACGGCTTCGCCGCGATCGCCGGGATGCTCTTCTTCGTCGCGGGCCTGCAGCGCTGGCTCTTCCTGGCGCTCGCCCGCAGCCTGGTCGTCGCGCCGCTCGGCACGCTCGCGGCCCCGCCGGCGGCAAACCTCCTCATCCTTGGCGGACATCTGTTCGCGCTCGCCCTGGAACTTGCCCTGCCGGTCGCCGTGCCGCTCTTCGTGCTCGCCCTGGCGAAGGGCGTGATTGCGCGCTTCGCGCCCCAGGTCAATCTGCTCGCCGCGGCGCCCGCCGCGATGGTCACCGCCGGACTGATCCTCCTCGCCCTCGATGCTTCCGGTCTCATCAACGGCATGATGCGCCTTTGGCTCGCCTTCACGGCCGAGGCCACGAGGTCCCTGCTTGGCTGAGCGCGACGAAAAACTGTTTCCCGCCCTCCCGCAAAAGCGTCAGCGCGCGCGCGAGCAGGGCCAGGTCGCGCGCAGTCGTGATCTGACGGGCGCGGTCGCCTTTGCCGGCTTCGCCGTGCTCGTTGCCGCCTTTCTCAGGGCCGCCGCGGGCCGGATACTGCAGGATTTCACCCAGGCCCTCGCCGCCAGCGCGGGCCCGTTCAGCGCGGCGGCGCCGCCGGCGCTTCGCCTGATGAGCTATCCGCTGCTCGTCGGCGGCGCGCTCGCGCTGCTGGCTATAGTCGCCGCAACCGCTCAAGGCGGGTTCGTCTTTGCGCCGTCGCGTCTCGGCTTCGCCGCGAATCGGCTGAGCCCCGCGAGCTACTTCCAGCGAACCTTTTCGGCCGCCGGAGCCGTCGAGCTGGCCAAGGCCACCGTGAAAATTGTCGCGCTGGTCCTGATGGCCTGGTCGATTGCGCTCGGGGCCGAGCGGGCGAGCGCTTCCGGAGTCGCGCTGAGCTGGTCTGTAGCGACGCTCGCCGCCGCCTCCGGTCGCTTCCTCTGGTCGGCGGCCGCCCTCGGGCTCGTCGTCGCCGCCGCCGATTACGGGCACAAGCTCTACCAGTACGAGGCGGACCTGCGGATGACGCGGCAGGAGTTTCTCGATGAGCTCAAGCAGGAGCAGGGCAATCCGCAGGTCAAACGCGCGCTGCGCAATGCGCGCCGGCGCAACTTCAAGCGCATGCGCGGAATCCATCAGGCGGCCACCGCCACGGTCGTCCTGACCAATCCGACGCATTATGCGGTCGCCCTGCGCTATCGACGCGGCTTCGACCAGGCGCCGCTGGTGGTCGCCAAGGGCGCGGGTGAGAATGCCGCCCGTATCATCACGATCGCGCGTCTGGCCGCGGTGCCGGTGGTGCCGAGCCGGATGCTCGCGCGCGCGCTCTTTCGCAGCGTCGAGGTCGGCGACCAGATTCCCCGCCAACTCTATCGCGCCGTCGCCGAAGTTCTGGCCACGATCATGCGCGCCGAAGCGCGCCGCCGGCGATCGCCGGAGGGGAGCCTCTAGATGGCTACCGCGGTCGAGCGCCTGCCCCTCGCCACCGTCGGCGACTTCGCTCTGCCGGCCACCGCGATGCTCGTGCTGGCCGGGATGGTCGCGCCGATCGGTCCCGGCCTGCTCGATTTCCTGCTGTCGCTGTCGCTCTCGCTCTCGCTGCTGGTGCTGGTGGTGGCGGCCTCGAACCAGCGGGCGCTCGATTTCTCGGCGTTCCCGACCGTCCTGCTGATTGCAACCCTGCTGCGGCTTTCGCTGAACGTCGCCTCAACTCGGCTGATTCTCCTGCACGGCGATCGCGGTGCGGCCGCCGCCGGCGTCGTTATCGAGTCGTTCGGCCGCGTCATCGTCGGCGACAATTACGCCGTCGGCCTCGTCGTCTTCATCGTCCTCGCGATCATCAATTTCGCGGTGGTCACCAAGGGCGCGAGCCGCGTCGCCGAGGTCGCCGCGCGCTTCACCCTCGACGCGATGCCGGGCAAGCAGATGGCGATCGACGCGGACCTCAACAGCGGCAGTATCGGCGAGGAAGAGGCCCGCCGGCGCCGTCGCGAGCTGACGCGCGAGGCGGACTTCCATGCGGCGATGGACGGTATCGGCAAGTTCGTGCGCGGCGACGCGGTCGCGGCGATTCTGATCATGGCTATCAACCTCGTCGCCGGGCTCTTCATCGGCGTCGTCGAGCATGGCCTGAGCCTGACCGACGCCCTGCGCACCTACACGATCCTGACGGTGGGCGACGGACTGGGCGCGCAGATTCCGGCGCTGCTGACCTCGACCGCCGCCGGCGTTATCGTCTCCCGCACCGCCGGCGAACATGACCTTGCGAGCACGGTCAGCCGCGAACTGTTCGGCAAACCGGGCGTGCTGGCCGGCGCCGCCGCGCTGCTGGGCCTGATCGCTGTGATGCCCGGCCTGCCCCATCTGCCGTTCCTCGCGATGGCGGTGGCGCTCCTCCTGCTCGCCTATCGCAGCCGCGCGCTCGTCCGTGCCGCGGCCGTCGAAGGCGCGCCGGTCAAGCCCAAGGCGGCCGCGGCGCCGTCGCCCTGGCCCGATATTCTCTGTCTCGAACTCGGCGGCGCGCTGGTGCCCTTTGTCAACGAGCCATGGAAGCTCGCCGACAAGATCCAGGCCCTGCGCCCCAAGCTCCGTCTGGAACTCGGCGTGACGCTGCCGGCCGTGCGGATCGTCGACAATCTCACGCTCGATCAGCATACCTACCGGATTCTGCTGCGCGGCGCCGAGGTGGCGCGGGGGCAGCTCCGCTCGACCATGTCGCTCGCCGTCCCCGGTCCCAAAGGACCCCATCCGCAGGTCAAGGGACTCGACACGGTCGAGCCGGCCTTCGGTCTGCCGGCGCTCTGGATCACTGGCGACCAGGTGAGTGTCGCCCGCAGCAACGGCTACACGGTGGTCGACGCGCTGACCGCGCTGGTGACCCATTTCGCCGAAATCGTCCGCGCCAATGCCGCCGATATCGTCACCCGCAAGGACGTCGAAACGATGCTCGAGGCGGCGCAGAAGTCGGTCCCGCGCATCGTCGAGGAACTCTCCGGCCTCAATATCCATCTGGGGGCCGTCTATCGGATACTCCAGCTCCTGCTGGCCCAGCGCATCTCGGTGCTCGACCTGCCGATTATCCTCGAAGCGCTCGCCGCCGAGGGCGCGAGCTCGAAGGATCCAACCGAACTCGCCGAGCGCATCCGACCCCATCTCGGCCGGATCATCTGCGAGCCGCTGCGGCGGCCCGACGGCTCGCTCCCCGTGCTGGTGGTCGATCCGGTTCTCGAGGAGCCCTTTTTCGCCGCCCTCGCCGATGGCTCGCAGGTCGTCTCCGATCCGGCCGTGATCCGCACCACCACCGAGGCGGTCCGCCGGGCGATCAACGCGGCTGCGGGCAAAAACATGGAGTATCCCGCAATCGTGGTCGCGCCCCAGGTGCGCCGGATGTTCGAACGGATCGCCCGCGGGGTCACCCGCCATGCGGTGGTGCTCGGCGCGACCGACCTGCCGCCAGGTCTCGAACCCTTAATCGTTGGACGGATCGGCGCGCCGTGACCGCAATGCCGACCTACACGCAGCCCGCGCCGGCCGCCGCCGTTTCGCCCCATCTGAGCGACGCCGAAGTCGCCGCGCTGGTCGAAAGCTATCTGCCCCTGGTGGCGAGCACGGTCGATCGTATCTGGCTCTCGCCGCGTCTCGCCCTGACGCGCGACGACCTTATCTCGGCCGGCTCCTACGGCCTGCTTCTGGCCGCCCGCCGTTTCGATCCCGCCCGCGGGGTCGGGTTCGGTATCTTCGCCCGCGCGCACGTTCATGGCGCGGTGATGCGTGAAATCCGCAAGGTGGCGCGTGCGGGATTCGCCACGGCCGACGATCTGCTGGCGCCCGAGGGTGGCCCCGTCTCGCCCGAGTCGCTGCCGGACGAGCAGAGCGACGCCGCGCTGCTCGGGGCCGAGGCGGCGGAAGTGCGCAACCTGATCGAGTGTTTCCTGACGCCGGACGAACGCACGCTGCTGTCGCTCTATTTCTACGAGGAACTGACCATCGACGAGATCGCCGCCGTCCTCGGGTGCTCGCCGCGCGCCGCCGCGCGCGCCGTCAAACGAGTGCTCGGGAAGCTCAAGGCGGCGCTCGCTGAACGGAGGGAAGCATGAACGGTCTTTATATCGCCGCCTCGGGCGCGGCCGGCGAACTGGCGACGCTCAACACCGTCGCGCAGAACCTCGCCAACGCCGATACGCCGGGCTACCGCCGCTTCCATCAACTGATCGAGGCGGTCGCCGACAACACGCCCTGGCAATACGCCGGAAGCGCGATCACCACGCGGATCGACACCGGCCAGGGGCCGCTGCGCGTCACCGGCAATCCGCTGGATATCGCGGTCGTCGGCCCGGCCTTTCTCGCGGTCGAGACGCCGCAGGGACGCGCCTTCACCCGCGACGGCGCGCTGCAATTGACGGCCGACGGCACGCTGCTCGCCGCCGGCCAACCGTTGCTCGGCGCGAGCGGCGCCCCGCTCAAACTGCCCGCCGGGCAGGTGACGATCGCCGCCGACGGATCGATCAGCGTCAATGGGCGGCCGGCGGCGCAACTGATGCTGGCCGATCCGGGCGACACCGTGATGAATCCGCTGGGCGGCAATCTCTACCAGCCCGACGACCCCGACAGTGTGGCGCCCGCGCTGCCCGGCTCGAGCGTTGTCCGCCAGGGCTACCTCGAATTTCCCGCCGGCAACACGGTTGCCGATCTGACCTCGCTGATGAGCGTGACGCGCAGCTATGAGTCGGCGATGCGTTCGGTGCAGTCGATTGACGATGACCAGAACCGCACGATTCAGGCCTTCACGCTGCAGGCCTAAGGAGAACCCCGCGATGCTTCAAGCGCTCTCGATTGCCGCGACCGGGATGCAGACCCAGGAGACGCAGATCCAGGTGATCGCCAACAATCTGGCCAACGCTTCGACCGTCGGCTTCAAGGTCTCGAACGCGCGCTTCCAGGACCTCGTCTACGTCACCCCGCGCGAGGCCGGCACGCAGTCCTCGCAGGTCAGCACCGTGCCGACCGGCGAGTCGATCGGCCTCGGCGCGAAAACCGCGGCGGTCGATCAAATCTTCACCGAGGGCGAGCTCAACGAGACCGACAATCCGCTCGACCTCGCGATCCAGGGCAACGGCTTCTTCCAGGTCTCGCTGCCCGACGGCTCGATCGCCTATACCCGCGACGGCAGCTTTCGGCTCGATCAGAACGGCCGCCTGGTGACCCTCGACGGCTACGCCGTCCTCCCCGGGATCAATATTCCGCAGGGCGCCGGCACGATTACGATCGGCGCCGACGGCACCGTCTCGGCTCAGGTCAACAATCAGACCGTGCCGACTCAGGTCGGGCAGATTCAATTGGTCAGATTCCTCAACCCTGCCGGCCTCCAGCCCTACGGGCAGAACCTCTACGTGCAGAGCGAAGCCGCCGGCTCGCCGCAGACCGGCGTTGCCGGGCAGAACGGTTTCGGCTCGATCACCCAGGGGTTTCTCGAGATGCCGAACGAAAGCACGGTGCAGGAGCTGGTGGGGTTGATCGAGGCGCAGCGGGCCTACGAGGCGAGCTCCAAGGCGGTGCAGGAGGCTGACCAGATGCAGGGGATCGCCAATGGCCTTATCCGTTGACCCGCGCCGCCGCCCCGGCGGTATCGCGCAGGCGCTCGGGTCCGGGCGCCGCCCAGGCCGCGCCGCCGTCGTCGCGCTGCTCGCCGGGCTGTCGGCGACCGGTCTTGCGCTCGAGCCGGCCGCCACGCTCGCTCAGACCATCGATCAGGCGGCCGCTCCCGATGCGCCTGAGGGGCCTTCGCTGATTGCGGCGATCACCGCGCGGCTCCGGCCGCTGCTGCCCGCAGGGATGCGCCTCGACGGCGTAACGCTCGCCTGTGCGCCGCCGCCCGCCGCCGTTCTGAGCGCGGTTGCGCCCGGCCTGACGCAGCTCCAGTCGCGGACCGTGCTGATCGAACTGATGGCGGGGGCGCGGCGGCTCGTCTGTCCCGCGACGATCGCCGCCGAGCGCCGCGTTATCGTCGCCGCCCGCGATCTCGCCGCAGGTGATCTCGTGAGCGCCGCCGATCTGCGTGATCAGTGGGTTGACGCCTTCAGTATCTCGAGCGGCGTGCTGACCGAATTGCCGGCGCAACCGCTGATCAGCGCGACGGCGCTCCGTGCCGGCCAGCCGATCTATGCGGGCGAGCTCTCGCGTCCGCTGGCGATCCGCCCGGGCGACTGGGTCACGCTGATCGTCAAAAACGGCCCGGTCACCGTCCGCACGCAGCTTCAGGCGCGCGCCGGCGCCGCGCTTGGCGATGACACCGCGCTGATTAATCCCACGACCGGCGCGCCGATAACCGCAACCGTCACCGGCGACAAGACCGCCGAACTGGTGCTCGAATGATGCGCCGCGGCGTCAACCCTTGGGCCGTCCTGATGGCATCGGCGATGTGGTGCGGCTGCGCCGTGCTGCCCTTCGCGCCAACGATCGCGCATGTGGCGCCCCGCGTGCTGTTCCCCAACCATGACCCGGCCGCGGCGACGCCCGCCGCCGCGCCCTCGCCCGATCCGCAGATTGCGTCGGCGGTCGCCGCCGGCGATCCCCGCCTCGGCGACAACGGCGTCGGGATCACTCAGCACGACCTGGTCGCCTTCGTGCCCGATTCGCCCGGCAGTATTCCGCTGCGCGTCAGCGCCGTCGATTTCGTCGCCGACGCCAAGGCCCACGCGGTCGGCGATATTATCACGGTCAACGTGGTCGAAGCGATCGCGAGCGAATCCAAGGCCGGCACGGCGCTCTCGAACCAGCGGTCGATTTCCGCCGGACTGCCGAATCTTTTCGGTCTGGCCGAGACCGTCGCCAAGCATAACCCGATCGTCAACCTCAACAGCATGGTCGACGGTACCGCGCAGAACAGCACGACCGGCGTCGGCGATATGACGGCCGCCGATACGTTTACGGCGACCGTCTCGGCCGTGGTCGTGGCGGTGAACCCGAGCGGGACGCTGTCGATCCGGGGCGAGCGCCAGATCCGCGTCAACGGCGAAGACGACACGATCCATCTGGCGGGCGTCGTGCGCCCGCAGGATATCGATTCGAACGATTCCATTTCCTCGGCGCAGGTCGCGGATCTCGACCTGAGCATCACCGGCGAAGGGCAGATCCGCGACAAGCAGGGCGACGGTCTCGGCACCCGCCTCCTCGACTGGCTATGGCTCTTCTGATGCGATTACGGCAATGGCTTGCGGGCGTCGCGCTTCTGCTGACGCTCGCACTCCCCGTCCGGGCGGCTGATCCGCAGGGTCAGATCCTGCTGCCGCCGCCGCCGCTCGGGCAGCCGCCGGAGCTCCCGCCGCAGGGGGGGCTGCTCGGCTTTCCGCAAGGTCACGCGGGTAACTATGTTCCGCTCTCCGCGCTCGCCCATCTCCACGGTATCCGCGTCAACCATCTGATCGGCCACGGCCTCGTTGCCGGTCTGCAGAACACCGGTGACAGCCAGCAAACGCTGATCTCGATCCAGTTCCTGCTCAATACCCTGCGTCACGACGAAATCACGCTGCCGGCGAGTCTTAATCCCGCGAACCTGCAGGTGCGCAATCTCGCGGCCGTGATGGTCACCGCCGATTTCCCTCCCTTCGCCCGCGTCGGTTCGCGGATCGACGTGCTGGTCTCGGCGCTCGGCGACGCCCGCTCACTGCAGGGCGGCACGCTCCTGATGACGCCGATGCGCGGGGCCGACGGCGAGGTCTATGCGCTGGCGCAGGGTCCGCTTACCGTCGAGGGCTATTTCGCCGGGGCTTCGGGCGGCGCCTCCGAGCGCAAGAATTTCCAGACCGCCGGTCAGATTCCGGGCGGCGCCACCGTCGAACGCGAGGTCCCCGAGGACTTCGCCGGCCTCCGCACCCTGCAGCTCGACCTCGACAATCCGGACCCCGGCGTCGCCGAGCGCGCCGCCGCCGCGATCACCTCCCGCATGCCGCAGGCCGAAGCCGCCGTGATGGATCCCGGCACGATCGAAGTGAAACTGCCGCCCTGGATGTCACCCGTGAGCTTCGCCGCCGCGATGGAGCAGATCGCGGTGGCCGGCGACGAATCGGATCGCGTGGTGATGGACGAGCGCACCGGCACGATCGTCGTCGGCGGTGAAGTGACGGTCAGCAAGGCCGCGGTCACGCACGGCAACCTGACCGTGACGATCACGCCCGAGCTGCAGGTCTCGCAGCCCGGGCCGCTGAGCCGCGGGCGCACCGTGGCGCAGAAAACCGCCAAGGTCTCGGTGACCGAGGATCAGGGCCAGTTTTTTCTGATGCCGCAGGGCGCCAGTATCGAGCAGATCGCTGAGACGCTGAACGCTATCGGGGCCAAGCCGGGCGACGTTATCGCCATCCTGGAAGGCCTGCGGGCGGCCGGTGCGCTGCACGGTGAGTTGATTATCCGCTGATTCCTCGGAGGATTTCGCATGAGTAATTCGCTTGACGGCATCTTCGGGCGCCCCCTGATCGAATCCGCCGATCAGCGCCAGCAGCGGCTCAAGGCGGCGCAGGGCTTCACCCAGGTCTTTGCGGCAATCCTGTCCCATCAGATGCGCGAATCGGCGACCGGCGAGGAGAACGGGCCACTGGGAATCGGTGGCGGCGTCAGCGGCGACGTCTACGGCGCATTTTTTGATCAGGCCTTCGGCGCCATCCTGGCGAAATCCCCGGCGATGAGCCGGCTGAACCGCGAAATCGTCCGCGAACTCGGCTCCCCGCGCGCGCCCGCAACGAGCCGCGCCGGAAAACGGGACATCGACGCTGTCCCATCCGCGGCGGCGCTTGTCGCAAATCGCGACATTCCCGCGACCGCCAGCGCGCTGCCCGTGCTCGCCGCGCCCGATCCGGCTTCGTCTGCAGCGTCGTTGGACAGCGTCGCGCCCACGATGGCGGCTGACTCGCGCGGTCCGGTCCTGTTGCCACCCGAGCCCCCGGCGATGGCGTTCTTTTTGCCTCCTCCCTCAACGCTTACCAAATAGGTGTCCGATCATGGTACTCGCTCTCAGCAATTCGCTTCCGCCGACGGATGGCGCCGTTCCCGACGTGCGTCAGCTCGGCGTCCAACCGGGCGACGCGGCGTCAGCCGCTGCGGGCGCGCCGACCGCGCCGATCGCCGACCACGCCGATTTGTCGCCGCTCGCGAGTCTGCTCGGCACGATGGTCAGCAAGGCCGGCGCGCTCAGTTCCTTCCGGCCCGAGACGGTTGCCCGGCTGAAGGCGGCGGTGGCGGACGGCTCCTATCAACCCGATTTGAACCAGTTGGCGAGCCGCGTCGCGCAGGCCCTGAATGCGGGCGCCGTATGAAGCCGCAGCTCGAGGAGCTTCGCCAACTGCTTGAGCGGCCGCTGACGATTGCCAACCTCCGCGCTATCGCCGAGGCGACGGAGGCCTTGGCCGCCGCTCTCTCGACCCTGCCGTCATGCGGCCGCGAGGAGCTGCGCGAGCTCGACGAACTGGTCGCGGCGCTGAGCCGCCGCCTGCAGACTTTCGACCGTCTGTTGCGCGAGCAGACCCGCGGGCTTGCGCGATAAGGCCCGGAGAACACGCCATGTCAGTCAACCTCGACGCGATCGGACTCACCGGAATCTACGCCGCCGAAGCCGAGCTCGCGGCCACCGAATCGAATATCACCAACGCCTCCAATGCCAATTATTCGGCCGAAACCGCCACTCTCGCCGTGCTGCCCGGCAGCAACGGCGCGGGCGCCGGGGTGGAAGTGGTCGGCACGCAACGCGCCGAAGCCCCTTTTCTCGCCGCGCAAATCAATGGCGTACAGGCCGACCAGAACTACAATCAGGCGCTCAGCCAGGCGACGAGTGCCGCCGAAAACTATCTGACGCCCAGCTCCGGCACCAATCTCGGCACTGACTTCCAGAATCTCATCGACGCTTACAGTAACCTCGCCGCCACTCCCGCCGATCCGACGGTCCGCACCTCCGTGATCGCTGCGGCGACGACCCTGGCAAACGACGTCGGCAGCCTCAACACCAACCTCGCCGCGGCGGCGGCCGGCAATCTGGCGCAGCTCGGCGGTCTGGTCAGCCAGGTCAACGGACTGAGCCAGCAGATGGCGGCGCTGAACGCGGAAATCCAGGCGGCCCAGCCCGGCAACGCCGGTGACGCCGCCCTGCTCGACCAGCGCGACGCTCTCGCCAATCAGCTCGCCGGTCTGATCGGCGCGACCACCGACAGCGCGGGCAACGTGACCGTCGGCGGCATCGCGCTGGTTTCCGGCGCCAACGCGCTGACGCTCGCCACCACCGGCAGCGGCAGCAGTACGGGTCTCGAGGTAGCCTTTGCGCAGGGCAGCCTGCCCGTGCAACCCACCCAGATCGGCGGGACGATCGGCGGCGTGCTCGCCGCCGCCGCCTCGCTTCAGCAGTTACAAACCAATGTTCAGAACTTTGCGACAGCGATGGCCAACGCGGTTAACGGTGTGCAGCAGGCGGGGTTCGGCCTTGACGGTTCAACCGGTGTCCCGCTCTTCCTGCTGCCGACCGCGCCCGGCGGCTCGATCACGCTTAATCCGGCGATTACGCCCGACAACCTTGCCGCTGCCGCCACCGCCGCGGGTGTCCCCGGCGACGGCTCCAACGCGGCGGCGGTCGTCGCGCTGGCCTCAGCCGTCGGCCTCGATTCCGCGTTTCCCGGCAGCACCCTGGGACAGGCCTTCAATCAGATCGCGGCGGACTTCGGTACGACAGTCAGCAGCGCCTCGAACAATCAGCAGCAGGCATCGTCGACGCTCAGCTCACTGCAGCAACTGAAGAGTTCGATTACCGGCGTCTCGCTGAACGATCAACTGAGCCTGATGATCGAGTATCAGAATGCCCTTGAGGCCGCCGGTCGCGCCGTCCAGGCCGCCAGCGACATGACCACCTTTCTGATCCAGGAGCTTAACCAATGACGGTTTCCGACCTGAGTCTCTTCGGCGGTCTGGGTTCGGCGCTCGACGCGGTGTCCAACGAAATCGCGCAGACCCAGACCGAGCTGGCCACCGGCAAGCGCGTCAATCAGCCGTCCGACGATCCGGCCGCCTTTGCCCAGGGGGCCACGCTGGCCACGCAGCAGGCCGCCCTGTCGAACGACGTGGCGCTCGCCACTGCGGCGCAGAACACGCTCGCCACCGCCGACAACGCCCTGGCCAACGCCGCCAATGCGCTCGACAGCGCCATCCAGCAGGCCACCGAAGGATCGAGCGGCACGCTCAGTGCCGCGCAGATGGCGACGCTCGGCCAGACCGTCGGCGGGCTGCTCGCCCAGGTCATCTCGGCGGCGAATCTGCAGTATGGCGGCACTTACGTCTTCGGCGGCAATCAGGTGCTCACGACGCCGTACTCGTCGACCGGCAACTATAACGGCGACAGCGGCAGCAATGCGGCGGTGCTGAGCGACGGTTCGACGCTGCAGCTCACGTTCAACGGTGCGGCGATTTTCGGTAATCAGACGAGCGGCGCGATTGGCGCGCTCGTGGCTCTCCAGAGCGCCCTGAACAGCGGTGATCAGGCGGGCACGGCGGCGACCCTGCCGCAGCTCCAGGCGGCGGTGGCACAAATCGCCCAGGCGCGGGCCCAGATCGGCGCGACCAGCTCGACCGCCGCCGCCGTCGTCACGACCGATAACAGCGATCTCACCACCCTCGCTTCGGCGCAAAACGACGCGGTTGGCGCCGATTTGACCCAACTCGCCGCCACCGAGCAGTTGCAACTCACCCAGCAGCAGGCGCTGGTTTCGCTCGGCCAGGCCCTCGGCAAACTGCCCCTGATCAATATACTCGCCTGAGCGGCGTGCGCAGGCCGCAGGGCCGGCGCGCTGCTCCGCGCCCCATTTTTATCGTCGGGCGATCCGCCTTACCGCGGCGGATAGGCACGCGCGCGCGCCAGATGCTTATCGAGCAACGCGAGCAATTGGCGACGGAAAATCGGCTTGGCGAGAAAGTCGCGAGCGCCCACCTGGCTGCCTTCCCGGCGGGTCGCCTCGTCGTCGCGGACGCTCATGATTACGATGGGAACCTCCGCCAGATCCGGCAATGCCTTGACGGCCCGACAGATCGCAAACCCATCCATTTCGGGAAGACTCAGGTCGGTCAGGAGAAGATCGATCTTGTGCTGGGCGGCGAGATTAAGGCACTGGCGGCCCGAGCTCGCGGCGATAACCCGCACGCCAACCGTCTCGAGATAGCGCGTGATGAGATTGGTCATGTCCACGTCGTCATCGACCACCAACACCGTGGCCGGACGAACGTCCTGCCGAACCGGCGGCGGCGCCTCGGACGCGCCGCCCCAGTCCGGCGTGGCGTTCTGCGGATAATTGCCGCCTACCACTGTCGAGTTAGTCACCTCGGTCGGCCTCCTCGTTGCGGCCGCGGATTAAGCAGGTGCGGCGGCCCGGCCGAATCGGCCCATCGCTCGCGCCGAGCCGCCGGCTGCAGAACTGAATGGTCAGAGCTCAGGCGATAACGTTCAATCCGGGAGAGGCCCCAGTGGCGCTCGCGTTCGAAGTCGTCGGCGAACTCGACGCGCTGGCCGATACTCCGGCGATACCTTCGAGCTCGCTCACAATGGTGCTCTGGTTCGGGGTCAGTCCCGTCGCCCCCGCCTGCTTTTCGACGAAACCCACGATCAAGTTGCCGAGATTCGTCAGCGCCTGCTGGGCGCTCGTGAGGTTGCCGCTCTGCAACGCGCTCCCCAGCGCGTTGACTTCCTGCGCCAGCTTGCCGTTGGGATTAACGAACGAGGTTATCTGCATCAGGGCGCCGAAAGCCTGCTGCGCTCCTGCCAGATCACCATTCTGCAGCGCCGTTCCGATCGCCACCAGGTCACTGATCCGCTGTTGCGTGAGATTCCCCGACGGCGTCGATGATGCCGGCGCCATCGTCGGCAATGATGAGATACCCGTAATCGAAGACATCGCCAAACCCCTTTTCCGAAGGCTGGGGTTACGAGCGCAAGAATGATGCCTCAGGCAGCGTCGACCGCTTTACCAACTTGACTATTCATGTGCAGGCACAAGTGAATAAACCTGAAGCGAGACCGAAAACTCTGTTGCGTCTCCTTGGAGGGGTCGTCTCAGCTCCGGTCACTATCTCATTCACTACGACTTGATTCGCGTCGCGCAGCAAAACCGATGCGCCAGAACCGTTGACTGGTCTCACTTAGTGGTATTGCGACAACCACTCTTGATCCCGGCTTGAAGTGAATCGCGCGCACGTGCGCGCTCGACGACGAGGCAAGCCTCCCGGGTTTTCTCGCCCAAGCGGTCGCTCATATCCGCCGTTCCTGCGTCAAGCTAATCGAGACTGGCTCAGACTGACTATCGACGGGGTTCTGTCGCGCAGCCCGTCGCTACCACGCGCGGCTCCACAGCCTATCAAGCCACTTAAGGCATCGGCATTGCACTGATTGCCGCCAAATTAACAGGCAAAGAAGGCCTGGGGGAAAATCGGATGCGAATACGACTGATTAGCTGGTATCTGCTGCTGC
The DNA here is from genome assembly GCA_021325355.1 of Pseudomonadota bacterium. Classification (GTDB taxonomy): domain Bacteria; phylum Desulfobacterota; class Binatia; order Binatales; family Binataceae; genus JAJPHI01. The sequence continues at coordinate 30,541 of JAJPHI010000002.1, read as the reverse complement.
TGTTTATGATCGTTGCGGGGTTGAAGCCCGACCCTGCGCGCGCCGCCGACGCGGGTCAAGGGATCTACGTGATTAACGCGGTGACAGCCAACAACAACATTCTGTCGAGTATCAAGTCCAATTCGAATATCGACGGAATCGTTCTGCAAGTCGCTTGGAATGCAATTGAACCTTCCGAAAATGTCTTTAACTGGTCATCGATCGATGCCGTGCTGAAATCCGCGGCGTCGGCAAAGAAGCATGTGTCATTAATCGTAATGCCCGGTTATGAGACACCCACATGGGTATATAGTGATGGCGCGCAGCAGTTGCAGTTTGTATGGGATATCGCGTCGTGGGGGCCGAAGCTCTGCAGCGTCCAGACCATCCCCGTGCCCTGGGATCCGGTGTTTCTGGCGAAATGGCAGAATTTGATTGGGGCGCTTGGCGCGCGCTACAGCAGCAACCCCACGATCGCCTCCGTAAAAGTGACCGGCGTGAGCTCCAAGACCGGCGAGACGCTGCTGCCGACCGACGTAAATCAGGCCCTCAGCAGCGGGTCGATCTCCTGCAAGTCGTATAACGATCTCGCCGACTGGCAGAACGTGGGTTACACGCGGCTCAAAGTGGAGTCGGCCTGGAACGATATCATGCAGATGTTCGCCCAGGCTTTTCCCGACACCAGGCTCGAAGCGATGATGGTACCGGGCGGTTTTCCGGCGATCGACGACAACGGCAACATCTTTCCCGGCCATCTGAACCAGGATATGGAAGCGGCGACGGATATAATTGCTACGGGCGCGTCTGAGTATCCATCACAATTCGCGCTGCAGAACGACGGCTGGTCGGCGACCTGGACCTGGGCGGTCGAGGATGGTTACGCGGGTCAGATTATGACCGGCGTGCAGGAGAATCATCCGCAAGGCACGCAGGCCGCTCAGGCGATCCAGACCGCGTTGGCGGCGGGGATGTCCTACCTCGAGCTGTATCCGACGGATGCCGCGGCGTCGGCCACTCAGGCGGAACTCGCAGTGGCTCATCAGAGCCTTCAGTAGAGCGGCAGGATATTTGCTCACGTCTTTAATTAGCTTTCGCCTGTCGCGAAAAGACCCAGTCTGATTTGAGCTTGGAGACGACGCATGTTGATTGCATTTGTTGCAGGTCTGGTAATTGGCAGTTTCGCGGGAGCGGCGAGTTGGCTGGTCGGAGCGGTTGTGGCGGAAACTCAGCGCATGAGCGGCGCCAGGATGGTCGGCGTCGGGCGGCCGCAGATGGCGGGGGCGGCCGCCTGGACTCCGGCCGAAGCTGAACTCGCGGGCTACGGCGCCGAGCTGAACGCCGATGAGGAACAAAGCGCGATCACCCTGCGCAGCCGCCGGCTCGATTCGCCGTCGCCGGTTTTCGGCAACCGCCGGGCTCGAACCAAGCGCAATGTCGCCCCGGCCCGCCCTGGCGTGCAGGCCGCGGTGACCGGCAAAGAGCGCCTCTGAGGGCGAACCCCGAGCCACTCAGCCATCTCGCGCAACGGTCAGGAGATTGAGGTCGTGCGGCCGATGAACTCGATGACTGCCGCCACGGCTTGCTGCAGATTCTCCTGCTCGCTCTGGCCTGAGCGCGCGCGGGGCTTGAACGAATGATCGCCATCGGCGAGCCATACGATGCGGATAGCCGGGGCCAGCCGGTAGGCGGCAACCTCGGCGCGGCTGCCGAAGGGATCGCGTTCGCCCTGCACGATTAGAGTAGGCGTGCGTATCGCGGCGAGATGCTTGATCCGGGCGCCGGCACCGCGTCCCGGCGGATGGAACGGATAGCCGAGGCAGACCAGTCCCTGCACGTTCATCTGATCGGCGACGAGGCTCGCAATCCGCCCGCCCAGTGATTTACCGCCGATTATCAAACGCGCACTACCCCCCTGCTTGCTGATGGCGTCGCGCCACGCTTCGATTAAGACCGGCTCGCGGTCGGGCGCGGCGCGCTGGCCGCTCTCGCGGCGTCGCCGCATGTAGGGAAACTCAAACCGCACGACGCGCAGGCCGCCGGCCGCCAATCCCGCGGCAATCACGTTCATGAACGGCGAGTCCATCGGCGCGCCGGCGCCGTGTGCCAGGATGACGGTCGCCGGCGCGCACGCCGGACCCTCGACCATGAAGTCGTTCGGATTTGCTATCATTGCTCGTATCCGCAGGGTTGGAATAGTTGCACCGTTCCAACCTCGGTTCGCCAATGGAGAGTCGCCGCAACAACCAGCTTATTCCGCTTACCCGCGGCGCCAGACCGTTGGTGAACAATTCGGCCACCAACAATCCAAGCGGTTTCTCGGCGGAGCTTTATCTTCATCTGCTGACCTGCTCGTGGCCGTCCCTGCTCGCCCAGGTGACGCTCACCTTTTTCGGCGTCAATGCGCTTTTCGCCCTCGCGTATTACATCGATGGCGGCGTCGAAAATGCGCATTCATACCTGGATCTCCTGTTCTTCAGTATCGAGACGATGGCAACCGTCGGTTACGGCAAGATGGCGCCGGTAACCCTCGTGGCCCATCTGCTGATGAGCTTCGAGGTGCTCATCGGGCTGCTTGGTCTGGCCTTGATGACCGGTCTGGTCTTTGCGAAATTCTCGCGTCCCACGGCGCGGATCCGCTTCAGCCGCTATGCGGTTATCGCCAACCGCGAAGGCGTGCCGAGCCTGATGTTTCGTGTGGCGAACGTGCGCGCAAATCAGATTGTCGAAGCCGAGATGCATGTCGTACTGGCGCGCCTTGAACAAACCCTTGAAGGCGAGGAGACGCGCCGCTTTTACGACCTGAATCTGATCCGTCACCGCAACGCGATCTTTGCCTTTAGTTGGACGGCGATCCATCCTATCGTTCCCGGCAGCCCGCTCTACGGTATCACCGCCGAGTCAATGGAGCGGCAGATGGCGTGGATTGTGGTCTCGATCACCGGGCTTGATGAGACCATCTCGCAGACCGTTCATGCGCGGATGTATTACGGTCATCAGGATCTACTCTGGGGCAGACGCCTGGCCGATGTCATGCTGCGGACGGCGGACGGCGGCTTTGCTCTCGACTATGGGAAATTTGATGATGTCGAACCCGCCGAACTCACTCCATGGGATACGCTCGCTGAACCCGGACGACGTGATCCCGCGCCGCCCGCCCATCTGCCGCCAGCATCGCGCTGACGCATAACCGCACGGAGGAAGGCATGTCGGATTACTCGGACCTCCTGGTCGAACGCCGTAACGGCGTCCTGTACCTGACGCTCAACCGGCCCGACCGTCTCAATGCGCTCAGCGCCGATATGGTGGCCGGCCTGCTCACCGAGCTTGGCGCCGTTCAACATGACGACGAAATCGGCGCGGTGGTCCTGACCGGAAGCGGTCGCGGCTTCTGTGCGGGCGGCGACGTCACGCGGATGCGGGAACGCAACGAGACCGCATCGACGGCTGAAGCGGCGCGGGTCGATCAGCGGATCGCGCAAACGCGCCGTGGCGAAGAAGTCACCGTTCTGCTTCACGAAATGCCCAAGGTGACGATCGCAGCGGTCAACGGCCCGGTTGCCGGCGCGGGCCTGGGTCTCTGTTTGTCGTGCGATATCCGTATCGCGGCCGATACCGCCCGCTTCGGCACCGCTTTCGCGCGAGTCGGCTACTCGGGCGACTGGGGCGGCAGTTACTTTCTGACCCATCTCGTCGGTCCGGCGAAAGCGCGGGAGCTCTATTTTTCCGCTGAGATGATTGATGCCGCCGAAGCGCTGCGCCTTGGCCTGGTCGCCCGGGTGGTGTCCGCCTCTGTCCTGCTCGACGAAGTCCGCGCCTACGCTGAACGGATCGCCGCGGGTCCGCGTATCGCCTTCGCGTACATGAAGGGGAACCTGAACGCGGCGATGCATGCCGATCTCCGCACGCTGCTCGACCGCGAGGCGGTGGGCCAGACCCTGACGAGCTTGACCCAGGATCACAAAGACGCCGTGCAGGCATTTCTCGAAAAGCGTCCCCCGGTCTTTCGCGGCCGCTGAACGAAGCGGGAACGGGTCGCACTGCGGTGCGGACAACTCGCCTCTTGCTTGCCGCGATGCTATAACCTAGCCTCCGTCCGCTGATGGGGCGGAACGGCCGTCGGGGTGTAGCTCATCCTGGCTAGAGCACTGCGTTCGGGACGCAGGGGTCGCTGGTTCAAATCCAGTCACCCCGATTCATCTGACCGTCTTCCAGGCATCCGCGGAAAGACAAGGAGGGCGGCATTTTCTACCTGTTGTTAATCGCGGCTTACCTGTGCGGTTCGATACCATCCGGGGTCCTTATCGGTCGCTGGTTTGGTTTCGATCCCCGCGCGGTCGGTTCGCACAATATCGGCATGACCAATGTCGCACGGGCGGGTGGGAAGCTTCCGGCGGCCCTGACCTTTGTCGCCGATGTCGGCAAGGGATTGCTACCGACTTTGGTGGGGCGGCTGCTGATGACCAATCCGTCGTATCTGGCGGGTGTCGGGTTCGCCGCCTTCGTTGGCTCGATTGCGTCGGTGTTCCTCGGCTTTCGCGGCGGGCGCGGGGTGGCAACCTCGCTTGGCATCTGGGCCGTGCTGGCGCCGCTGCCGCTGGCGATGGCGGCGGCACTTTTCGCCGTCACGCTGGCCGCTTATCGGATTGTCTCGCTGGCGTCGCTGGCGGCGGCGATCGCTCTGCCGCCCCTGGTCGCGGCGACCGGATCGCCGCGACCCTACATCCTGCTCGCGATTCTGATCTCGGCGCTGGTGCTGGTGCGCCATCACGAGAATATCCGCCGGTTGGTCTATGGCGAGGAGCCGCGGCTGGGCTCGCGGCGGGCCGAGGGCGCTTAAGCCCGCAGCGTGTCATGTCCATTTTCTAACCTGTTGCTCATCACGGAGACAGCCGCGCAGAGAACAATTCGTAGAGTGTTGTCAAGTTCGATGGCATTGCCCTTGCGTCGCCGAAGCGCACGAATACGCTCAAGGGTCTTGCGTGAACGACTCGATATCTGAAAAAGGTAACTTGGAGCACATCCCGGTTCGGCGCCCGGGTCCCGTGGCTCGTCGGAGGCAGCGGATTCACATGAAGAAGGTCGAGGCGATCATCAAGCCCTTCAAACTTGACGAGGTCAAGGAAGCCTTGTCGAGCGTCGGGGTACAAGGCCTGACGGTCAGCGAGGTCAAGGGCTTCGGACGCCAAAAAGGACATACCGAGCTTTACCGCGGTGCAGAGTACGTGGTGGATTTCCTGCCCAAGGTCAAACTCGAAATTATCGTCGCCGACGATATCGTCGGTCAGGTGGTCGAGACGATTGAGCGCGCCGCGCGCACGGGACGTATCGGCGACGGCAAGATCTTCGTTCTGCCGATGGAAGAGGTGGTGCGTATCCGCACCGGTGAACGCGGAGCCAACGCGCTTTAGGCGCCGCCGGCGGGGTTGGCAGCAGGCGAGCGCCGAGCCTAATCCAGATTATCCTTGGCGACGTAGCCTTGGAGGCCCTTTTCAGGTCCGTCCATTACCTCGATCATTGAGCCTTCCTCGTCGCTGGAGAGAATCTTGACCGGCGTGGCGCTCGGGATCTTCTTGGCCAGCATCGACTCGCCGATGCCGCCGAAGATGCCGGCCGCGCCGCCCTCCGACTTCATTGATTTCACCTTATCGAACTGATCCTTGTTCGAGTAAACGTCAACCGTGGTATCACCGTTGTGAGCAACCAGCTTGTGGGTGCATCCGGCGAGCATCGCAAAAAGCAAAATTAGCGATGTGGCGACGACCCTGCGGATGCCTCTCCTGTTCCTCCACGCCACGGCGCGACCTCCTTCGGATTGCACTTCGGGCGGCGCAAAATTGCGAGGCCGCCGGCCACATGATACGTTCATGACTCACCGCCGGGAAACCCCTGATGCGTATCGGACTGATTTCCGACACTCATATACCTGAAGCATGCGAGCATCTGCCCGCTCGCGTGTTCGAAGTGTTCAGGGGCGTGGACCTCGTGATGCACGCCGGCGACGTTTACGTTAATCGGGTCCTGGATGAACTCGCAACGATTGCGCCCGTCATAGCAGCGCTTGGCAATGGTGACGAAGGCTTGGATGGGCATCGCTTCAGGCTGGAGATCGATGACCGCGTCCGCCCGGCGCATCTCCTAACGGTTGAAGGCGTGCGCGTCGGCTTGACCCACGCGTTGCCAACGCCCGATGAGACGTCGGAAGCCGTGTTTCAGCGTGCGATGGACACCCATTTCGGCGGGCCCCTCGACGTTCTGGTGATGGGTCACAGCCATCTTGAAGGCATCACTCGCTTCGGCCGCACCCTGGTGATCAACCCCGGGAGCGCGACCCTGCCGCATAATCTCGTGGATGTGCCGGGTACCGTTGGAATCCTCGAGATTCAAGCGGGCGGGCGCGTGACCGCCGAGGTGATTAACCTCGGCTGACGGGCCGGGGTTTGATCAATGTCCGACGCACAACTCTGGAGGTCGCTTGGCGCAGGCAGCATCTGAGACGAACCGCGGCGCGCGGGCGGTCACGATGGAAAAAATCGTGAACCTGTGTAAGCGCCGCGGGCTGGTGTTTCCCACCAGTGATATCTATGGCGGTCTCGGTTCCACCTTCGACTACGGTCCGCTGGGAGTCGAGCTTAAGCGCAACGTCAAGGAAGCGTGGTGGCGCGACATGGTGCAGACGCGCTCCGACGTGCTTGGCCTCGACAGCGCCATCCTGCAGCATCCGCGCACCTGGGAGGCGTCGGGCCATCTCGAGAACTTTACCGATCCGCTGGTTGACTGTAAGGCCTGCAAGCAGCGTTTCCGCGCCGATCAACTGCAGGGCGAGCGCTGTCCCGAATGCGGTGGCGAGCTGACCGAGGCCCGCCGCTTCAACCTGATGTTCAAGACCTTCATGGGTCCGGTGGAAGACACCGCCAACACGATTTACCTGCGGCCGGAGACAGCGCAGGGCATCTTTGCGAACTTCGCCAACGTCATCGACACGCAGCGGGTCAAGCTGCCTTTCGGTATCGCTAAGATCGGCAAGTCCTTCCGCAACGAAATCACACCCGGCAATTTCGTCTTTCGCACGCGCGAGTTCGAGCAGATGGAGATGGAGTTCTTCGTCGCTCCGGACCCGACGGAGGAGCAGCGCTGGTTCGACTATTGGGTCAAGCATCGGTTTGACTGGTACGTCCGACTCGGCATCAAGCCGGACCATCTGCGCCTGCGCCCGCACGCCGCCGACGAATTGTCGCATTACTCGCGCGGGACGACCGACGTTGAGTATCTCTATCCGTTCGGCTGGGGCGAGCTTGAAGGGATCGCGCGGCGCGGCAGTTTCGACCTCGACCAGCATGCCGCCTTCAGCGGCAAAGATTTGACCTATTTCGACGAGGAGACGCGCACGCGTTATCGTCCGTGGGTGATCGAGCCGGCCGCCGGCGTCGATCGCACGATGCTCGCGTTTTTGCTCGACGCTTACGATGAGGACGTGGTCGAGAACGAGGAGCGTATCGTGCTGCGCCTCGATCCGCGGCTGGCGCCGATCAAGGTTGCGGTCTATCCGTTGCTGCGCAAAGGCGGTCAACCCGAAAAGGCCCAGGCCGTGCGCGCCATGTTGCAGTCCTATTTCGTCGTCGCTTACGATCAGGCAGGCTCGATCGGTCGCCGCTATCGGCGCATGGATGAAGTCGGCACGCCTTTCGGTGTGACGATCGATCATCAGACGATGAACGACGATTCGGTGACGCTGCGCGATCGCGATACCACGCTCCAGGAACGCGTCGCAATCCAGGACCTGGTGCACGTGTTATTCGAACGCATCGGATGGCATCGCTAGCGCGTATCCACGGTATGTGATCGAGCGCGATCGTTAAGCATCAGCGGGGGTTTTGATGGCACGGGTTCATCCGGAGATTTACTTTTTCGGCGGCGGTGTGGCCGAGGGTCGCGGCGCGATGCGCGACGTGCTCGGCGGGAAGGGTGCGGGGCTTGCCGAGATGGCGTCGTTAAAGCTGCCCGTGCCGCCCGGCTTCACCATCTCGACCGCGGTCTGCAATTACTACTACAGCCACCGTCAGAAGTATCCCAAGGGCCTCGAGGCCGGCGTCAAAAAGAGTATCGCGCGAATCGAAAAGATCATGGGGCGCAAGTTCGGCAGCGCGCAGAATCCGCTGCTCGTTTCCGTCCGCTCCGGGGCGCGGGTCTCGATGCCGGGCATGATGGACACGGTGCTCAACCTCGGCCTCAACGACAGGACCGTCGAGGGGCTGGCGGCGGCCAGCGAAAATCCACGCTTTGCCTGGGACTCGTATCGCCGTTTCTGCCAGATGTACGGCGATGTCGTGCTCAAGCTCAAACCCGAAAGCAAGCATGAACGCGATCCCTTCGAAGAGCTGATCGAGCGCAAGAAGTCGGCGCGCGGGGTCCAGCAGGATATCGAGCTCAGCGTCGAGGATTTGAAGGAGCTGGTCAGCGAGTTCCGCGAGCTTATCCGCACCCGCGTCGGACGCGACCTTCCGCAGGATCCCGAGGAACAACTCTGGGGTGCGATTGGCGCAGTGTTCGGGTCATGGAACAACGAGCGCGCGATCGCCTACCGCGCGATCAACCGGATCCCCGGCGATTGGGGTACCGCGGTGACCGTGCAATCGATGGTCTTCGGCAACCTCGGCAGCGATTGCGCGACCGGAGTCGCCTTTACGCGCGATCCTTCAACCGGCGCGCGCGGCATCTACGGCGAGTTTCTGCCGAACGCGCAGGGCGAGGATGTGGTGGCGGGAATCCGCACGCCGCTGCCGATCAGCATTGCGGCCGGCCGGCGCGCCGCCGCGGCCGAAGGCCTCGATGAGCAGACGCGGCGCGAACGCTTCCCGACGCTCGAGGAGCAGTTCCCGGCGATTTACAAAGAGCTGGTCAAGACTGCGCAGCGGCTCGAAAAGCACTTCCGCGACATGCAGGACATGGAGTTCACGATCGAGCGCGGACGGCTTTTCATGCTGCAGACGCGCGCCGGTAAGCGCACCGCCGAAGCCGCGGTGCGCGTCGCGGTCGAGATGGCCGGCGAGAAACTGATCGACCGGCGCACCGCGCTGACCCGGGTCGAACCGTCGCAGTTGGAACAACTGCTTCATCCGCGGCTCGATCCCGACGCCGCCAGGGAAATAATCGCGCGCGGCCTGCCCGCCTCACCGGGGGCGGTTTGCGGCGAGATCGTGTTCTCGGCGGACGAAGCCGTTGCCGCGGTGAATTCCGGTCGCCGCGTGATCCTCGTCCGCCATGAAACCTCGCCGGAGGATATCCACGGGATGCACGTGGCGGAGGGTATTCTTACCGCGCGCGGTGGGATGACCAGTCACGCCGCGGTGGTCGCGCGCGGCATGGGCAAGTGCTGCGTGGCGGGGTGCGGCGCGCTGGAGATCGATTATGATGCCGGACTGCTGAAGGTCGCCGATCGGGTGTTGCGGCGCGGTGACCTGATCACTCTCGACGGCGGCACCGGTGAAGTGATCGCCGGTCGCGTGCCGACCGTTCAGCCGCAGATGTCCGAGCATTTTCGAACCTTCATGAAATGGGCTGACCAGGAACGGAAACTCGGCGTGCGCACCAATGCCGATACGCCGACGGACGCTCAGGCGGCCGTGGCCTTCGGCGCCGAGGGTATTGGTCTCTGCCGCACCGAACACATGTTCTTCGGCGCCGGCCGGATCGAAGCGGTGCGCGAGATGATCCTCGCGGAGAACAGCGAGCAGCGGGCGCGCGCGCTCGAAAAAATCATCCCGATGCAGCGCGGCGACTTCATTGAAATTCTGCGCGAGATGGCGGGCAAGCCGGTGACGATACGGTTGCTCGACCCGCCGCTCCATGAGTTTCTGCCGAAGACCGCCGCCGAGATTCACAAGCTGGCCGAGTCGATTGGCGCCGATCCCGAGCGTCTCGAGCAGATCAGCAGGAATCTCGAAGAGTTCAACCCGATGCTCGGTCATCGCGGTTCGCGCCTCGGCGTCAGTCATCCCGAAATTTACCGCGCGCAGGCCCGCGCCATCTTCGAGGCCGCGCTCGAATTGCGCAAGCAAGGGGTCAGGGTCCTGCCCGAGATCATGCTGCCGTTAATCGGCGATCGTCGCGAATTCGAGTTGCTCGCGGCGCAGATCCGCGAAGTCGGAAAGGAGGTCGCAAGTCAGAACGGCGGCCGCCTCGACTACACCATCGGAACCATGATTGAGGTCCCGCGCGCCTGCCTCGAAGCGGGCGAGATTGGCGCGGTGGCGGATTTCTTTTCCTTCGGCACGAACGATCTGACGCAGATGACCTATGGGCTTTCGCGCGACGATTCGGTCAAGTTCCTCAACGACTACCTGGCGCGCGGCATTTACCAGAAAGACCCGTTCCAGGAGCTCGACGCCGAGGGTGTCGGCGACCTGATGCGGATCGCCATCGAGCGCGGGCGCAAAGCCAAAAAGAATCTCAAAATCGGCATCTGCGGCGAGCACGGCGGCGACCCGGCCAGTATCCGGCTGTGCCACCAGCTCGGACTCGATTACGTCTCGTGCTCGCCCTACCGCCTGCCGATCGCGCGGCTGGCTGCGGCGCAGGCCGCGATCGACGCCCGCCAGGGGAAGCGCGCTTTCAAGGACGTGTGACCGTCGGCGCGACTGCCGCCCCGACGTTATGATGCGCGGCGACGGAAATGGTCGGCGATTACGTCGGCTACGCAACCGGTGAGCTTGCGCGCATAGGGGAGATCGAGGAACTCGTTCGGGCCGTGGGCGTTCGAATGAGGTCCGAGGACGCCGGTAATCAAAAACTGGGCCTCGGGAAATTTCTCGCCGAGCATGCTCATGAACGGAATGGTCCCCCCCAGTCCCATGTAGGCGGGTCCCTTGCCGAACCATCGGTTCGAAGCCGCATCGAGCGATCGCGCGAGCCACGGCGCGATCTCGGGCGCATTCCATCCGGCCGCCGCCCAGTCCCCGGTGAAACTCACTCTGGCGCCGTACGGCGGATCCTTTTCGAGGATTTCCTTCATCCGCGCGTTGGCTCTTTTGGCGTCGCATCCGGGAGGGATCCGCAGCGAGAGCTTCAGCGCCGTCGACGGCCGCAGAACATTGCCGGCACTGCCGATTTGCGGGAGGCCGTCCTGACCGATGATCGAAAGGGCGGGACGCCAGTCGCGGTTGAGAATCAGCTCGGCGGCGTCATCGGACACCGGGCGTGCGCCTTCCACCAGCGGAAACTCGGTTTGGATCGAGTCGCGCAAAAGTTCGGCGGCGGTCTGCGCTTCGCGGATGCGCGCCGGTGGAATCTCGACGTGATATTCGGGCACGAGAATGCGGCCGGTCTTTTCGTCCTCGATGCGATTCAGCAGCAGGCGCGCGATGCGAAAGCTGTCCGGCACAATTCCGCTCGCCCCCGAATGAATACCCTCGGTCAGCACCTCGACGCGTAACGTGCCGCCGGCCAGGCCGCGCAGCGAAGTGGTGCACCATAGCCGCTCGTAATTGCCGCATCCGGAATCGAGTCCGATGACGAGGCTCGGCTGGCCCAGCCGCTCACCCAGCCGCTCGATATGATGCGGCAGGTCGAAGCTCCCCGATTCCTCGCAGGCTTCGATGATGATTACGCATCGGGCATGCGCCACGGCGGCCGCCTCCAGCGCCGCGATCGCGGTCAGACAGGCGAACATCGCGTAACCGTCGTCAGCGGCGCCGCGTCCATAGAGCCGATCGCCTTCGATCACGGGGGTCCATGGACCGAGCCCGTCGCGCCATCCGGTCATCTCGGGCTGCTTGTCGAGGTGGCCGTAGAGCAGAACGACGTCATCCGAGGCGCCGGGAATGTCGATCAAGATAAGGGGCGTGCGCTTCTCGACGCGCTGCACCTCGACCTGGATACCTTTGATCGGCTGGCGCTTCGCCCACGCCTCGAAGCGCGCGACGACCTGATCGATGAAGCCGTGTTCGCGCCATTCCTTGTCGAAGGCCGGCGACTTGTTGGGAATGCGGACGTATTCCATCAGTTCCGGCACCACGGACTGCCGCCACACGGAATCGATATAGTCGCTGATGGACGCGCTGCTCATGCAGTGAATCTACGCGGCTAGCCGCCGCAAGCAAAATGCCGCAGCGCGCGGCGCCGTCAGTGGTCGAGCACGCGGGAAAGCGCCTTGGCGGTGTAGCTGACCAGCGGAATCACGCGCTCGTAGTCCATCCGTAGCGGACCGACGATGGCGACGCTGCCCAGGGGCTGAGAGCCGCTCGCATACGGCGCGGCGACCACGCTGAAACCCGCGAGGCGCGCGTCGCTGTTCTCGGAGCCGATCGAGACCAGCAACGAAGTGTCCTTCAGCGAACGATCCAGCAGGTCCAGCAGGGCGGTCTTGTCGTCGAGGGCCCGAAGCAGTTCGCGCAGCCGCGCGCGATCGGTAAACTCCGGCTGATCAAGCGCCCGGGTGCTGCCTTCGACGTAGACCTCGGCCTGCGCGTCGAGGGCGATCATTACGTTGCCGAGCAGGAGTGCGCCGCGAACGAATTGATCGTAGCGCGCCCGTTCCTCGCGCAGGCGCTCTTCCAGCCACACCCGCGCCTGCTCCAGGGTGCGGCCGACCAGGGTTTCGGCGAGATACGCCGCCATCCGGTCGAGTTCAGCCTGGCTGTAATCGCGATCGGCCACCACCAGCCGATTATGGATGCCGTTGGCCTTGGTGATAAACATCGCGAGCACTTCGCGCTCGCGCAGGCGGGTGAACTGCACCCGTTCGATCATCAGCACTTCGAGGCGCGGCGCGGTGGCGATCGCGGTCTGATTGGTCATCAGCGCGAGCAGGCGTGAAGCCTCGCGCACCATCAGGTTGACGTCGTTGGAGGGCGCCGAATAGTGAAGCTCGATACGGGCGCGCTCGCGGAAGGGAATCGTCGGCGCCAGGTGATCGACGAAGTACCGGTAGGCTTTCTCGGTGGGGACGCGGCCCGCCGAAGTATGCGGCTGGGTGAGGTAGCCGGCGTCCTCCAGCTCGCTCATCAGATTGCGCACCATCGCGGCGCGCACGCCGAGGCGGTGTCGCTGCGCCACCTGTTGCGAGCCGACCGGCGCGGCGGTGGCGATAAATTCCTGCACTGTCGCCAGCAGCAACGCGTGTTGTCGTCGAGTCAGATCCTTAGCGCCGTTTTCCATGCGGCAACCGTCTCTCGCGCGCGGCATTCGCGGTCGTGGTAAACATTTTCATAGTGAACGGTTTTTGGTTCAAGACTTCCGCCGCTCGCCGCGCGCCGATTTCGTGACGGGCCGGCGATGCGTCCGGCGCCGCGCGGTGTTACGATCAGCCTGATTTATGCCGCGTGCGAAAAGCAAGCCGAAGCCGCGGCCGCGCTATGCGCCGGCCGTGGCGACCAACGCCGCATGGCTCGAAAGCGACAGCTACGATCGCCGTGCCTGGAGCGATCTCGGCCTCGCATCGGCACCGATTCGCGATCTGATCGAGACCGGCGAAAGGCTGGTGCCGCACTTCGACGCGCTGCTGCAGGATCTGTTTCTCGGTCTGTTCAAGTACAACCTCGTCTGGAATCGGCCGGAGGGAGTCCGGCGCAGTGCGGTCCTTAACCGCACAGTGCTCGAGCAGATCCTGCCGTCGCCCGCCTTCGAGCTGTTGAAACTGCGCACGCTCATGCAGGAGGACAAGGCGGTGATGGCGGCGCTGGTGCTCGGCGAGCAGGTGTTGGAAACCATTCGCTCCGAGAAGCTGATCAATCGCCGTGAGATGCTCGACCTGTGGGCGCTCGAGCATCAGGAGCAGGAGCTCGAACAGCGCGCCGAGGCCATCAGGAGCACCCGGGACCTGGCGGATCAGCAGCGCGACGAGCCGGGCGCGGACCCGGCCGAGGCCAAACGAGTTCAGCGGAAGATCGAAGAGTTGCAGGAGGCCGCCGAGCGCGCCGCCAGGGTCTCGGAAGCGCGCCTCAACCAGAAGGCGCGGCTGTTCGAGGAGCAGCTCAAGCACACCGACCGCAGCGAGCTTAAGCGGATGCAACTCCGCACCCATCAGTTGGCCGAAGAGATCGACCGCGTCGCGCAGGATAGCCACGATTTCAGTCTCGAATTCGGCCAGGGCGGACGGATGTCGGCCAACGAACGACTCGAACTCGGCCGTCATCTGGCGCGCAATAAGCGGCTCGGCGAACTGGCCCGCCTGGTGGGTCGGCTCAAGCAGGACGCGCGCGCGATGCGCCGCCGCACGCGCGACCGCGGCAGCGCCGAGGCCTACGATATCGAGCGCGGCGATGACCTTGGGCGACTGATTCCGGCGGAACTGGTCGCGATCCATCATGCGGGCCTGCGCGCCGACTTCATGCGCCGTCTGCTCGAAGGCAAAGTTCTGCAGTATCGGCTGCGCGAGGACGAGCAGAAGGGCAAAGGCCCGATGATCGTGTGTATCGACGTCAGCTCCTCGATGCAGGGTGACAAGGAGCTGTGGGCAAAGGCCGTCAGCCTCACGCTGATGGACATTGCTCGGCGGAGCCGACGATTGTTTCGCGCCGTGCTGTTCTCCTCCGGTCCGGAGAGCCTCAAGGTGCTCGACCTTAATAATCGACGCCGTTATCAGCCCGAGTTGCCCAAGGTGCTCGAGATGGCGGAGTACTTCCCCGGCGGCGGTACGGATTTCCAGGCGCCGATCGATGCCGCTCTCGCGCTGCTGGAAGACCGGCAACTGAAGCGCGGCGATATTGTGGTTATCACCGACGGTGAGGCGCAGGTTGCTCCGGAGTGGCTCGCCCATCTGCGGGAACGGAAAGAGGAGCTCAAGTTCTCGCTCTTCGCGGTATTGGTGGACGTCGGCTCGAGCGAGCTGTCGACACTTGCGCAATTCAGCGATCGCGTGACCTCCGTTAAGCAGTTAACCGTCGAATCGAGCCGCGAGATTTTCCTGAAGGTGTGATGCTTATCGGTCGCAACGTCGGTGATACTCGCCGGCGCGGTGACCCACTATCCGCGCACGCGCGCCACAGCCCTCTCTGACGACCTAACCCCGGCGCAACAGTGATTTGCGACGCTGCAGGGCAGATCGCTTAACCGTTCGACGCGCGAGGAGCGGGGCGAGCGCGACGCCGAAGAGAAAGCCGCCGACGTGCGCCCACCATGCCACGCCGCCCACCAGCGGACCCGCAGCGCCGCTTGCGATACCCGAGTAAAGCTGCACGCCGAACCATAACAGCAGGTAAAGAATTGCCGGCACCTCGATGACGCGGATAAAGCCGAAGAACGGCCAAATCGTCAGGATGCGCCCCCCTGGATACAGCACCAGATAAGCTCCGAGGACGCCGGCGATAGCCCCGCTCGCGCCGATTACCGGGATCGGCGATAACGGCCCCATCGCCACCATCGCGAGTCCGGCGATGATTCCGGCCGTCAGATAAAACGCGAGGTAGCGCACCGGACCCATCCGCTGCTCAACCGCCGGGCCGAAAATAAACAGGTAGAGCATATTTCCCGCGATATGCTCCCAGCCGGCGTGCAGAAATTGTGAGGTCAGCAGGGTCGCAAGCACCGGCAATTCGCGCGGCAGCGGATGCAGCCGAGCGATTTGCCGCGGCACCATCGCGAGGCCGCCGAGGCGCGCGCTCAGATCGGCGGGAGCATGCAGCTCAAGAGCGAATATCGCGACATTGGCCGCGATCAAGACCGTGTTTGCGAGCGTTACACGGCGCACAGCCTCACTGTCGCGGAGCGGAATCATCCTCGCTTAGAGTAGCTGATCGGCTTCGCCAACCGCTTGTCTGGTATGCCCGTCTATGCAAAACAGAGCCTTGGCCACCCGCCGTCTCGCCGGTGGGCCACTCTCAGGTGATAGCCGTCCGGCTCCGGCCGACGCAGGAATTCCTCAATACGGAGGGAAACCATGGACATAATCAAGCAAGACGTGACAGTTGCGATCGGCAGCGAGCAGATGCCGTGTTACACCGCGCGACCGGCCAGCGGGGGCCCCTATCCCGGGTTGGTCGTGGTGATGGAAGCTTTCGGTCTGAACGGCCACATTCGCGCGATGGCGGATCGCTTCGCCGCCGAAGGCTTCGCCGTTATTTCGCCCAACCTGTTCTTCCGTCAACCCAACAACGTGGTCGGCTACAACGATCTGCCGGGGGCGATGCGCCTGATGGGGTCGCTCAAGGATGACCAGATTGTCGCGGATATGACGGCGGCGATTAATTCGCTCAAGCAACACAAGGACGTAAAGCCGAAGTTCGGCACCACCGGATTTTGCATGGGCGGGCGCGTGGCGTTCCTGACTGCGGTGCGCAACAGCGACGTTTGCGCAACGGTACCCTTCTACGGCGGTGGGATGACGCGCGCGGGACAGGCGGGCGGCCGCGCGCCGATCGACGATGCGGCAAACCTCAAGGGCCCGGTGCTGGCTTTCTTCGGCGGCAAGGACGCCTTTATCCCGGTCAGCGAGGTGGATAAATTCCGCGAAGCGTTAAGCCGGTCCGGCAAGGAAGCGGAAGTGGTGCTCTATGCCGACGCGGATCACGGCTTCATGTGCGATGAGCGCCCGTCATACCATCCGGAGCACGCGAAGGAAGCCTTCGCCAAGACGGTCGCATTCTTCAGGAAAAACTTGAGCTAAGCGGCGGATACCGCGCCGTCGCGGCCGCGCGGAGATCTCGATGATCAGGGATTCTTCGCGCGGCTTCGCGACCCCTCAGGTCCGCCTCCGCAGGGACGAGCGGCGTCGCGATGATTGCAGCAATCAGTTGTCAGCGGAGACTAAAGGAGCAGATGGCTCCTCTTGACGGTATCCGCCAAACCTCGACAATCTTGATGGAACGCGGGCGGAAACTTTGAAAGGCAAACTCAGCGCGGCGCTCTTGGTTGTCCTCCTGCTCGCTAACGCTTTGCCGCGGGCGGCCAGCGCCCGGGATGGACTCCCCGAGGTCGGGCACGATCCACCGCCCGGCGACCAGCTCATCGACGTGCGCGTCGGCTTTTATCTACTGAATCTGGTCTCGCTCGATGAGGTCCATCAGACCTTCACCTGCACTGGATATTTGAGCGAAAAATGGCAGGACCCGCGTCTCGCCTTCGATCCTGCGCCGGGCGGTCCGACGAGACGCTACCTGCGCCGCGAAGATATCTGGTTTCCGCTCCTGCAGTTCGACAATGCGGCCGAACCGCGCACGGAAGCAGCTTATCTGCTGAGCGTCGCCGGCGACGGGGCGGCCGAATATGTGCAGAAATTCGCGGTGGAGCTGTCGACCAACCTCGCCCTGCGCGCGTTCCCCTTTGACTCGCAGGACCTGCGCATCTACGTCCATCCGTTCGCCAACGGCGACTCGCGGATTCGCATCTCAGTGGATCCGACGACGACCGGGGTGTCGCGGGCCCCGTATACGCCGTTGCCGTTATGGCGCACCGGTCCGATGAGTTATCGGCTCGACCGCGGCGAAATCGAAAACGGTACCCTGGTGCCGACGCACGCGGTCTTCGCCATTCACGTGCAGCGGGTCTCCGAGTACTACATTTACACGATTTTTTTACCGCTGTTCCTGATGGTGGCGATTTCCTGGGGCGCGTTATGGATCCCGCCCGGCGACCTCAACAGCCAGCTCGTCATCTCGGTTACGACGGTGCTGACGCTGGTGGCTTTCTCAGTGGGAACAACCAATGTGCTGCCGCCGGTGCCTTACCTGACATTCTGCAACATGTTCTTCCTGATTTGCTTTGTCTTCGTCTTCATCTCGGTCGGCGAGATCCTGATCGTGCACACGTGGCACAATCGACGCGACGCCGCCCGGGCGCGCCAAATTCGCGAGACGACGCGGCGCGTCCTGCCGCCGGCCTTCCTGCTGACGACCGGGGTTTTTGCCTACCTCTTCCTGCGCTAGCCGGCTATCGCGTTCTCATCGGGAGGCGGCGGAAAACTCCTGCTCGATGGTCGTAGCGAGACGAAGGTCCTTGTCCGTGACGCCGCCTTCGCTGTGGGTCGAGCAGGTGAAGGTGACGCGAGTGTAGTTGACGTGGATATCGGGATGATGGTCCATCGCGTCGGCCAGCTCCGCAATTCTGTCGATGAAGCGGATACCCTGCATGAATTCCTTGAAGCGATAAAGTTTGCAGATGGCGTTGTCCTTGAACTCCCATCCTGGCAGTTGACGGAGTTGGTCGGCGATCCGCTCAGGCGTCAGTATGGCCATGGCTTGATACTCCTGGGGTGCTTGTCGGCAGCGCGCCTCTTATACTAGACCAGAGCTTATGCCGAACAAGTACGTGACCGAAGAAGTGCTCAAGCAGATCGGTAAAGCGGCCGAGCCGCGTACCTACGAGGTCGAGCGCGGCGCAATCCGTCGGTTCGCCGACGCCATCGGCGACGACAATCCGCTGTTCAACAACGAGGTCGAGGCGCGCAAGACGCGCTTTGGCGGCATGATTGCACCGCCGACCTTCCTGCGCTCGATGATGGCGGCATTTCCCGAAATCAGGATTGATATCCCGGGAAATCGCGGCCTCGACGGCGGGTCGGAATGGGAATATTTCGAACCGATCCGCCCCGGCGATCGGATTACGGTTCAGGCGCGCGTGACCGATATCCGCGAAAGCGAGGGCCGTCTCGGGCCGATGGTGTTCACGACCGTCGAGACCACCTATACCAACCAGTTCGGACAGCTATGCGCAGTTCAACGCGCTACCGGAATCCGCTACTAGACGGCCCTTTCCCGGAAGGGTCCGCGCCGGGGACGAATCCCGTCCGCATCGCGGTTCAAGGAGAAACTTAAAATGACGCGTAAACAAATATACTTCGAAGATGTGGAAGTTGGTACTGCGATCGGACCGTTGGAGAAGCAGCCGACCACTCAGCAGTTAGTAAAATACGCGGGGGCTTCGGGCGACTTCTATCAGATTCATTACGACAAGGACTTCGCCCTCAAAAACAATTTACCCGGAGTTATTATTCACGGCGCACTCAAAAATGCCTTCCTTGGTCAACTGATGACCGACTTTGCGGGCGAGTTGGGCTGGCTCCGGAAACTGTCGGTGCAGTATCGCGGGATGGATCAGCCGGGCTCGACCGTTGTTTGCAAGGGCCGGGTGACCAGGAAGTACGTCGAGGGCGAAAATCATCTGGTGGATTGTGAGATCTGGCTCGAGAACGCCAAGGGAGAAAAGACCACGCCGGGAGCGGCGACCGTAATCCTGCCGTCGCGCGCGTGATCCGATGGCGGTTCGGCGCGAATACCCGCCGCGATCAATCGAGGCCAGCGACGTCCTCGCCGGACGCGTCGAGCCCAATTACTTCAAAACCCTGACGCGCTTGATGGCGGCGCACGCCCTGGCGGAGAAGCTCACCGCTCAGGGCTACGAGCGCGCTGCCGGCTTTATCACGGATGGCGCGACGCTCGCGACGGTGCGCAAGAACCTGGCCGAGGAACATAAGCATGCGCATCTGGTTTACGCCGCGCTCGCAGAGCTCGGTCTCGCGGAGGCCCGCGCCGACCGCTCGATGGTGACGGCGCTCAAGGCGCCTTCGTTCGCGGCGCCGCGCCGCTTCGCTGCTCAGGCTGCCGAACCACTTGATCTCGTGATGGCGAGCGTCAGCCTCGACATGACGGGCCTCATTATGATCGGCGTAAACTATCGCGAGTCGAGTTACGCACCGCATGCCCGCGCGGCGGATATCATCCTTGCCGAAGAGGAGGATCACGAACTGTTCGCCGCGGGAGAATTGCGCGACGCGGTCGAGCAATTCGGCGCGGAGCGGGTCAACGCAGCCCTGCGGTCGTGGCTACCGAGCGCGGTCAATTTCTTCGGTCCTCCCGGCAGCGGCTTTACTTTCGATTGTCTCAGTTATGGACTCAAGTCGCGCGACAACGCTGAGCTCGCCGAACTTTACCTGTCACTGCTGCAGCGACGGGTCGAACAGGCCGGCCTTGAGATGCCGGAGTTGAGCAGTGAGTATCCGCATTTCGTGATGTCCTGAGCGCGGCGCGTGAAGCCGCGCCGACCGAGGATCGGCAATGGCAGCGAACGGCAAAACGCAATCGCAACGCATTCACGATCGCCTGGGCCATCCGGTAATCGATTCCGATGGCCATTGGCGGGAATTTGAACCGATCGCGATGGACTATCTGCGCGAGGCCGCAGGCGCGAAAGTGGTCGAGCGCTGGAACTCTCGCGTGCGGGCTTTGGGCGAGGGCGACTTCGCGAAGATGTCGGCGCAGGAGCGGCTTGATCGGCGCGCCAGTCAGCCCGCCTGGTGGGGGATGCCGGTGAAGAATACGCTCGACGTCGCGACTTCGTTCCTGCCGCGCCTGATGCATGAACGGCTGCCGGAAATGGGGCTCGATTTCGCGATTCTCTACCCGACGCACTGTCAACTGTTCGCGCCTTACGTGGGCGACGAAGAGTTGCGCCGCGCCGGCTGCTACGCCTTCAATCAGTACGCGATCGATACCTGGAAGGACTACGCCGACCGCGCCACGCCGATCGGCGCAATTCCGATGCATACTCCGGAAGAGGCCATTGCCGAACTCGAGCATTGCAAGGCGATCGGGATAAAAGCGGTCGCCCTCGGCAGCCTTATCCGCCGCTCGATCCCGGAAGCGGAACGGCGCGGGGTGAGTCGTCGCTATGCGTGCTGGCTCGACGTGTTAGGCATCGACAGCCTCTACGATTACGATCCGGTCTGGCGCAAATGCGAGGAGCTGGGCTATCCGGCGACGTTTCACTCGGCGGCCTCCAATTTTGGCTTGCGCAATTCCATCAGCAACTTCGTCTACAATCATATCGGGCACTTTGCCGAAGCCGGTGACGCGGTCGCCAAGGCCCTGTTTATCGGCGGCGTGACCCGGCGTTTTCCACGCCTCAGATTCGCGTTCCTGGAGGGCGGCGTAGCTTGGGGATGCAGCCTGCTGGCGAGCCTCGTCAGCCATTGGGAAAAGCGCAACGGCGTCGCGATTCACGAACTTGACCCGCGGCAGACTGATCGCGAGGGGCTGCGCGCGCTCTTCGCCGAGTATGGCGGCGGAGCCTTCAGCGAGCGCTTCGCGGAGTTTCAGCAAATGATGATCGAGGGCGGGATGGGCAAGGCGGCACCCGCTCAGCTTGATGACTTTGCCGCGGCGCGCATCGAGCGCAAGAGCGATATCCGCGACCTCTTCGTGCCGAATTTCTTTTTCGGATGCGAGTCCGACGATCCCACGGTCACCTATGCGTTCGCCCCGGCGAACCCGTTCGGCGCCAAGCTGAACGCCATCCTCAGTTCCGATATCAGTCACTTCGACGTGCCCGACATGACCGAGGTTCTGGAGGAGGCCTGGGAACTGGTCGAGGAGTGCGGGCTGTCGGAAGCGGACTTCGCGGCATTCACCTTCGGCAACGCCGCGCGCCTGTGGGCTTCGCAGAATCGCGAGTTCTTCAAGGGCACTGCGGTCGAGAAGGAAGTGCGCGATTATCTGGCGAACACCTAGGCAGGGGCAGAAGCGGCCGGGCGCAGCTTGAAAGGGATCACCGCGGCCACTATCGTGGCGCTAACTTCGGCGAGCGGGAACCGCTATGGCGCTATGGAAGACTGATCAGACGTTTTATCCGTCACCACGGATGGCGATGCAGGGCCCGCCCGAAAAGTTGGCCTTCGTCGCGACTTTCAATCCTACGCCGCAAAACGGCAAGCCGGATGCGATGTGCGTGCTCGATGTGGACCCGGCTTCGCCCACGTATGCGAGCGTGGTGGGACGCGTCGCGATGCCGGGAGTCGGCGACGAGCTCCATCATTTCGGTTGGAATGCGTGCAGTGCGGCGTTGTGTCCGTACGCCCCGCATCCCCATGTCGAACGGCGTTACCTGATCGTGCCGGGACTGCGTTCCTCGCGCATCCACATTATCGACACCAAGCCGGATCCGCGAAGCCCGCAAGTGGTGAAGGTGATCGAACCGGCGGAAATCGCCTCACGCGCAGGGTACAGTCGGGTGCATACGATTCACTGCGGTCCCGACGCGATCTATGCCAGCGCCATGGGGTCGCCCAGCGGCGGCGGTCCGGGCGGACTCTTCCTGCTCGACCATGAGAGTTTCGACGTGCTCGGCCAGTGGGAGGTTGAGCGCGGACCGCAATATCTCGGTTACGACTTCTGGTGGCATCTCGGTTATGACGTCGCGATGACGTCGGAGTGGGGCACGCCCGACATGTTCGAGAACGGGCTCAGTCTCGAGCGTCTGGTGAAGGGTGAGTACGGCCATCGGCTCCATATGTGGGATCTACGGCGGCGGCGCCATCTGCAGGAGATCGATCTCGGTGCCGAGCATCAGATGGCGCTCGAGTTGCGTCCAGCGCACGATCCCACGAAGGCTTACGGTTTTGTCTGCACGGTTATCTCGACGAAGGATTTGTCGGCGGGGATCTGGGTCTGGCGGCGCGTCGAGGGCAACGGGAAGTGGGAGGCCCGCAAGATAATCGAGATCGCGGCCGAACCGGCCGATCCTGATCTGCTGCCGCCGCCGCTGAAACAGTTCAAAGCGGTTCCGCCGCTGGTTCCTGAGATCGCGCTCAGTCTTGATGATCGCTTTCTTTACGTATCGTGCTGGGGCACCGGCGAGTTGCGGCAGTACGATGTCAGCGATCCGCTGAAGCCGCGGCTGACGGGGTCGGTGCGGCTGGGTGGAATCGCGGCCCACGCGCCCCATCCGAAGGGCGGCGCGCTCAACGGCGGTCCGCAGATGCTCGAGATCAGCCGCGACGGCCGACGGGTGTATATCACGAATTCGCTCTATTCGGCGATTGACGCGCAGTTCTATCCCGAGGGCGTACGCGGATGGGTGGCCAAGGTTGATGTCAACCCTGCCGGTGGCATGGCCCTTGACCCGAATTTCTTTATTCCATTTGAGCACGAACGGGCCCATCAGATCCGCCTGGAGGGCGGCGACGCTTCCTCCGATTCGTTCTGTTATCCGTGAGTGGACTCTGGCCGTGGGCAGCGATCGCGCTGCTCGGCGCCTACCACGGCCTCGATCCATCGATGGGATGGTTGTTCGCGGTCGCTCTTGGTCTGCAGGAAAACAGCCGCCGGCGCGTTATCACGGCCCTCTTCCCGATCGCGCTCGGCCACTTCATCTCCATCGGCGTCGTGGTGCTGGTGGCCGTCGAGGTGATGTCGCGTTCGATCGGTCTGCTGCGTCCGCTCGGCGCCGGTGCGCTTATCCTGTTCGGGGTCTTCCGCCTGCTGCGCCCGCGCGCTCATCCGCGATGGGTGGCGATGCGGGTAGGGGCGTTTGATCTGATCCTGTGGTCCTTCCTGATGGCGACGGCCCACGGCGCCGGTCTCATGCTGCTGCCGATCCTTATCCGGCTGCCGTCGGCGGCGCCGATGCCGGCGATGGTGCATCATGGTCATGTAATGCCGGCAGTGGCGGGCGGAGCGCTGGGCGTGATCGAGAGTCTCGCGGTCGTGGTGCTCCATACCGGCGCGATGTTTACGACGATGGGGATCGTCGCGATAGTGGTCTACCGATGGATCGGACTACAGATTTTACGCAGTGCCTGGATCAACCTCGATGCGATCTGGGCGGGTGCTTTAATCGGAGCAGGCGTGCTGTGCCTGATGGTCTGAGCAATGGCTAACGGCGAGGCGGCATCGAAACTCGAAGTCATTACACCCGAAGCGGAGGCCAACGTTGAATCCGTTGCGCCGGTGACCGCGGTCGAGTCGGCGCACGTTACACACAAGTGGCTGGTCGCGCTGGCCGTGATGCTCGGCACCACCCTCGAAGTGCTCGATACCTCGATCGTCAACGTGGCGCTGCCGCACATGCAGGGTACTTTCTCGGCCAGCGTCGATGAAATCGCGTGGGTCGTGACCAGCTACCTCGTGGCGAACGGAATCATGTTGCCGATGACGGCCTGGATCTCCTCGCGCTTCGGCCGCAAGCGTTACTTCCTGATCTCGGTCTTCACTTTCGTTTCCGCCTCGGTGCTGTGCGGAGCGGCCCAATCGCTCAGCCAGATGCTGCTCTTCCGACTGATTCAGGGGGCGTCCGGCGCAGCGATGATTCCGTCATCGCAGGCGATCCTGATGGAGACCTTCCCCCCCGAAGAACAGCAGATGGCCATGGCTATCTGGGGGATGGGACTGATGGTCGCACCCATCCTGGGACCGACGCTCGGCGGCTGGATCACCGAGGAATGGAACTGGCGCTGGAACTTCTACATCAATGTGCCGATCGGCGCGATGGCCCTCGTGATGGTCTCGGCCTTCGTGCACGACCCGGGCTACATGCGCACGCGGCGCGCCGAGACCAGGCAGATCGACTACCTCGGCATCATTCTGCTCGTGCTCAGTCTCGGCACGATGCAGGTGGTGCTCGATCGCGGCCAGCGGGCCGACTGGTTTGAGTCGTCCTGGGTCGTCTGGGCGACCATTTTGTCGGTGGTGGCCTTTGTCGGCTTGGTGATCCGCGAGCTGCGCTTCAAGGATCCGATCCTCGAACTGCATGTGCTCGGGCTGCGGATTTTCGACGGCGCGCTGTCAATTACGATCATCTTCAGCTTCGTACTGTTCGGCTCGATCCTCATCAACCCCATCTTCCTGCAGGAACTGATGGGCTATAACGCCTGGCGTGCGGGACTGGTGCAGGCGCCGCGCGGACTCGGCTCGATGATGGGGATGATGGTGGTCGGTAATATGGCGCGGTTCGGGATCGATACGACCAGGTTCATCGGTGTCGGCTTCACGCTGATCACCATCGGATGCTGGTTCTCGTCGCGCCTCAGTCTGCAGGCCGACACCTGGGCGATCGTCTGGCCCCTCATCATCATGGGCTTCGGCTTCGGCATGATCTTTCCGCCCTCGAGCGCTGCGGCCTTGTCGTGCGTGCCGCCGGAAAAAATGGGCAACGCCGCGAGCCTGTACAACATGATGCGTAACACCGGCGCCGCGGTGGGTATCGCGTGGATGACGAGCAAACTCGTCAGCCAGCAGCAGGTGCATCAGGCGCGTCTGACCGAGCACTTTTCCATCTTCGAAGCCTGGCGTTTCGGCAAGCTGCCCGCACCGGCGCCGGGTGTTCCGCCGATGGGTTATCTGCCGCAGATCATCAGCGGCCAGAAGCAGGGCTTCGGGATGGTCTACGGCGCCGTTCAGGCCCAGGCGGCGATGCTTTCCTTCAATGACATTTATCTGGTGCTGGCCGTAATGACGTTCGTGATGATTCCGTCGTTCCTGCTGCTGCGGGGATCGCGGCCTATGAGGGGCGGCGTCGGCCATTGATCGCCCGCAAAGCCCCGGATGACGCCTTGGCGCCCGTGCGGTCGGCGATGCTATAAGCAGGCTGATGCCCGTTCGGGGCCTTGCGACTGATAAATCGCAGCTATGAGACGAGGTCACATACGATGCCGGAGTTTGTGAACGATGGGGTGCGACTGCACTACGAGGTGCAGGGGCAGGGTGAACCGCTCCTGATGGTCATGGGTCTGGGCGGCAGTTCCGCGGCATGGCCACCCACCCTGATCGATGAACTGGCGCGTTCCTTCCGCGTCATCATCTACGATAATCGCGGCACCGGACTGAGCGACAAGCCCGACGCGCCTTATTCGCTCGAGATGTTTGCGGCGGACGCGATCGCTCTGCTCGATCACCTGAAGATTCAACGCACGCATGTTTTCGGTGTGTCGATGGGCGGGATGATCAGCCAGGAACTGGCACTTCGCTATGCGCCGCGCCTGCAGACGCTGACTCTCGGATGCACGACGTTCGGCGGCAAGCAGGCGGTGCCGCCGCCGCCGGAATCGATCAAGCTGCTCACGGCGCCGCGCGATGGCGCCTCCGAGGAGGAAATTATCCGGCGTGGCTGGCCGCTCGGTTACACCGCGACGTTCATCCGGGACCATCGCGATCTTCTGGAAGCGGCGATTCCTCGCCTGCTGGCGAATCCGACGCCGCCCTACGCCTACAAGCGGCACATCGACGCGACCTATGGGCTCAAGACCTACGACCGCCTGCCCAACATTACCACGCCAACCCTGGTAATTACCGGCGCCGACGACGTCCTCATCCCGGCGAAAAATTCGGAGTTGCTGGCGGCGCGCATCCCCGGCGCAAAGCTGCACATAATTCCGCACGCCGCGCATGCCTTTTTTGTCGAGGCGCCAGCGGCGTTTCTCGAAGTTTTTTTGCCGTTTGTGCGAAGTCATCCGATAGCCGCCTAGGGCGTTACCACATGCGACGGACCGACCGCGTCGTCCACTGGAGCGGCGGCGTTGAAGCGGTCCGTCGCCCGGTCTGGCTGATCGGTTGCGCAAACCACGCGACCACTCAATGATGACAGAGTGGCGTCGTTCCTGGATTTCGCCGAAACCTGT
Source organism: Pseudomonadota bacterium (assembly GCA_021325355.1). GTDB lineage: Bacteria > Desulfobacterota > Binatia > Binatales > Binataceae > JAJPHI01. The sequence goes on along the minus strand of JAJPHI010000002.1, from coordinate 4,245 downwards.
CAGGCGCTCAGCCAGACCGGCAGCCGGCTCCAGATAGTCGAACTCGCGAGCGACTTGCTGTCGCGTCTTGCGGTCGACGAGGCCGCATGCGCCGCGCGTTTCATGGTCGGCCGGCCGTCACCGCAGGGTGCGCCAAAGAAACTGCAGGTAAGCGGCCGGGCGATCTGGCGCATCGTCAACCAGATCAGCGGAGAGGCACAGCCGGACGAGGAGATCTTCGCGTCCGCCGCCGACTTCGGCGAGGCGATCGAAATTCTGATGCGGTCGGCGGGCGGCCAGCGCGAGCCGACGCTGACCATCGCCGAAGTCGATCGACGCTTTCAGGAGATTGCCGCGATCGAAGGGCGCAACTCGCGCGCGCGCAAGCTCGACACTCTCCGCGAACTCTTCGCGCGCGCCATCCCGCTGGAGGGGAAATACCTCGCCAAGATTTTGATTGGTGAGATGCGGCACGGCTTGAGCGAAGGTCTCATGGTCGATGCGATTGCCCGGATGGCGTCGCGCCCGATCGCGGAGGTTCGCCGCGCCCACATGCTCGAAAGCGATCTCGGGCGACTGGTGCTGGAGCTGCGTTGCGCCGCAACGCCGACGGTCGAACCGACGGGTGCGCAGGCGGACTTGTCAGCACGCCCCGCGGATGCCGAACCGCCGGGCGCGGTCAGGCCGCGGCCTTCGATCGTCAAGCCGCTGCGGCCGATGCTCGCGGCGCCCGCTTCGAGCATCGCCGAGGCGTTCCGGATCCTGGACGGAAGACTTGCGCTCGAACTCAAGCTCGATGGCGCCCGCGTGCAGATTCATTGCCACGCCGGGGCCGTGCATATCTTTTCGCGTCGGATGAACGAAGTCACGTCGAGTCTGCCTGAAGTGGTCGAGTGGATGAGCAGGGTGGGACGCGACGCAATCTTCGACGGCGAAGTCGTTGCGATTAATCAGCAGGGGCATCAGCTCGCGTTTCAGCAGGTTATGCGACGCTTCGGTCGACAGCGCGAGATCGAGCGACTGCGCGTCGAGCAGCCGATGCGCCTGTATCTGTTCGACTTGATCAGCCTCGATGGCGGGCTTTTGACCGACGCCGCCTACGTCGATCGCCATGCCGCGTTGCAGGAGATCGCTGACGCCGCGCAGTTGGCCATGCCGCGTCGAATCGTGCCTGACAGTCTGACCCAGGGCGAGGGCTTCTATGCGCGCGCACTGGCTGAAGGCTATGAGGGTGTGATGGCAAAGGCGCTCGCCAGCCGCTATACGCCCGGCGTGCGCGGTCGCGGCTGGCTGAAAATCAAGGGCGTGAACACCTTTGACCTTGTAATCGTCGCGGCGGATTGGGGTTACGGCCGCCGCCACGGCTGGCTTTCGAATTATCATCTGGCGGCTCGCGATGAGCAGAGCGGGGAATTCGTTGAAGTGGGTAAGACCTTCAAAGGCCTCAGCGACGCTGACTTCATCGAGATGACGGCGCGTCTGCAGGCGCTCAAAATTCGCGAGGCGGGCGGCACCGTGTATGTGCGTCCGGAGGTGGTGGTCGAGGTTGCTTACAGTGATATTCAGCGCAGCCCGCGTTATATCGGCGGCATGGCGCTGCGGTTTGCGCGCATCGTCGGCGTGCGCTCGGACAAGCGCCCCGACGAAGCCGATTCGATCGCTGCGGTCGCGGCCGCCTTCGATCGGCAGATACTGAAGCCTGCGCCGCGCGCCGAAGGTTGAATCCCGGACTCCGCGCCATCGCCGCCTTCAACCGCGACCACGCGGATGCTGGTTGCGCAGCCGGTCGCGATTATCAGCGGTGTTGGTTGACTACCTACTTGACCTCACTTCTAAAAACTAGTATTCCTGCCTTCCGGTCCGGGGGGTCTATGCCGGGTTCAGCAGGTAATTTCGAGTTAGTCAAGTATAGACCTCGTGGCGCACTCTGCGCCGCGATTCATACCTTCGGCGGACGCGGTTCACCGTCCTGACTCCGCCGCAATCCGATTCGATTCAGAGCTAAGCGACCCAACGCGTTTTCTCGCCGAGCTTCAGACGAGGACGACCGTTCGTGGTGTGAGTCAGCGCTTTGCTGAAGCGGTCGCAGTGCGTCCCGATACGGGGATGCCGCGCCGAAGGTATTCGCATGTACGACGCTCTATTAGTATTTATTTGTCGCGTTTGCATGATCTTTTCAGGCTTTCACCCTCGTCGCGCGACATGCCTGCGTAAGGCTGAGACGCGAAGGCTGTCCCGGTATCGAATACGGGTCGCGTGCATAGTATTGGGATTGTTATTAGCGCTGACGATTCCCCAGTCGAATAGTTTCGCGGCGGGACGGGCGCAGGCTTCGCGGTTCACCCATTTTGGCGGATCCGCGAGCGCATTCGGACTGCCGCTAAGCGGAATAGCCAGTTCACCGGTCGATCTGACCAACTTTACCAATGGGATGCTGAATTTTCAGGAAGTTGAAACCCTGAATCCGGCTGATGCGACGAGCGGACCGCCGGGACAGTTGGGGCCGTTGTTCAACAATACATCATGCGCAGGCTGCCATAGTAATCCGGCTCGGGGGGGTGGCGGTCTTGCGCTGATGGAACAGCGGCTTTCGACCGGCGGTCCGCCCGTCCGCATCTTCGCGGTAGATAACATGATGTTCGGCGGACCATTGGCGCAGGGCGCGCTCGGACAGATTTTCACCTACGGTCAGATCGCGCCGCCCTTGGGAGCGGAAATAGGTATTCCCGGCAATGTGCCGTCGGCTTGTCAGGAAGTCGAGATCGCGCGCGGCTTCTCGCCGGAGCTTCCCACCTGTATTGCCGAGAGTGCCAATGATTCCGGTTTGACCGGCACGCCGACCTGTGTCGCGCATCGCCAGTCGCTGCCCCTCTTTGGCGACGGTCTCGTGGAGGCGACCGCAGATGCGACCTTCGAAGCTATCGCCGCGGCTCAGCCCTCGGCTATCCAGGGGACGGTGCGGATGGTGACCGATCTCAATAATTTCGACGGGCCCGCCGCCGAGGTCAGTCAGGCGACCCTCAGTGCGCTCGGTACGCCGCACGTCGGGCGTTTCGGATGGAAAGATGATTTCGCCACTTTGGTCGGTTTTTCAGCCGACGCCTACCTGAACGAGATCGGCATCACCAACGATCTCAATTCACAACCCAACACAACCTGTGCAATGGGTGTGCAGCAATATGGCGTCACGCTGCAAACGGCGGACGATCCCGAGGATACCGTCGATGCGACCGGCCGCGCCGATATCGACCGCTTCACCGACTTCATGCGCGGCTTGCAGCCGCCGCCGCCTTTACCGCAGAGTGCGGCGGCGCAGACGGGGCAGAAGTTGTTCGAGCAGATCGGGTGCAACGGATGCCATACTGAAGCGATCACTACTGCACCCGATCCAGCCTCGTTCCTGCCGCCAACGATCAACGGCACGCCGATTTCAACCACCGTGAACAAAGCTCTGGCCAACGTGACGTATCATCCGTACAGCGATTTCCTCTTGCACGACATGGGATCACTGGGCGATGGAGTCAACGACGATCCGGGTATCACGCACGATGAACGGCTGATGCGCACGATGCCCCTGTGGGGAATCCGCATGCGCGAGGTGTTTCTCCACGACGGTCGCGCGACCGACCTGCCGACCGCGATCGCGCTCCATGACGGACAGGGACGGGCGGCTGCCGCAGCTTTTCAGGCGCTGAGCGCGGAGCAACAGCAGGAGATCGTCGATTTTCTCAAAACCTTATAGCGGCTGCCGTAGCCGCCTCAGGGAAGGTTCCGGTCGTCGCGCGATCGTCGCCTGGCGCGCCGAACCCGACCTTCGAGGGCGGGCTTGCCTGACCGGCAGGCGTCTGCGATAAGGCGTAAGCGGCCTATCGCACAGCCGATCAGGAGAACGTGATGAAGCTCTACAATCTGAATCTTTCAAACTTCGCGACCAAATGTCGTCTTGTGATCTATGAGAAGAACGCCAACGTCGCCATCGTTGAGATTCCCGGCGGCAATATGAAATCGCCTGAGTATCTGAAGATTAATCCACTCGGCAAGATTCCCACGCTCGACGCTGACGGCCTCATCATTCCTGAGTCCGAAGTGATTAACGAGTATCTCGAGGAGAAGTTCCCCCAGCCGCCGCTCCTGCCGAAGAGCCCGGAGGAGCGGGCGCGCGTCCGCGGATTTTCGCGCTTTCATGATCTCTATCTGGATCCGCCGATGCGCGCGCTCTTCGGCCATCTCAATCCGAAGACTCGCGACGAGAAATTCGTCAATGAG
>JAJPHI010000035.1 GCA_021325355.1 Pseudomonadota bacterium | reverse complement strand
GCGCGGATGAGCCTGATCGTATCCTTCGACAGGCCCTGCTCGTGCTTCTCAACCAGCAATCGTTTGACGTGCGAACGATGCAGTTGCGCAACCTTCATCTGGCCGAACACGGGCGCAATATGAAAGCGGAAGAGACCGGTATAGCTTCGCAACGTCCGCGCCTTGAGCCGGCTTGCGGATTCCCGAAGCCAGCGCTCGCCGTACTCGGCGACGGTCACGCCGCGAAGCTCGGCCAGCGGCAGCCCTTCGCGCTGCTGCCGCCATTTCTCCGCGAGAAGCTGGTCTTCGAGTTTTCGCGCTTCCTTTTTGGTCGCGCGGAAATAGCGATGGCGCACGCCGGCGGCGTCGTAAAAATCGACCACCCAAGTTCCAGCTTTTTTCCCGTTCCAGGATAAATCGCCATGCCTGCGCCTATTCGCCGCGCCGCTCGTTGCGCGCGATGAACTCGCGAATCGCCGACTCGCGAATCGTGATGTACTTGCCGTGGCGAATCGCGGCAAGCTCTCCATGCTTGACCAGCTCGTAGATGTAACTGGTCTTGTAGCGCAGCAGTTCGCCCGTCTCAAGAACGTTGTAAATCCGTTCCGCGGTCTGCTCGTTCTTGGCGCCGCGGTCTGAGCCGTTACTCAAGCTTTTGCGCGCCGCATCCAGGATCGCGATCAGAGCCTCGCTCGGATTCGCAAACGCGTCCTTCTTTTCATCAACTGCCGAGTCCATGACTTACGCTCCATGCTTGACGCTCTTGAACCCCTCGAGCCGTCGGGCAGACGGCTCTTGCGTGATAAACGGGGGCGAGCAGGCGCTCGCCCCCGCGGTCATCTTCAGAACGGGATGTCCACTTCCGTGATACCTCCGGCGTCCGCCGAGGCCTCGTCGGCCTTGGCGTCGGCGGGCGGCGCGCCGAGGAACTGGACGCGGCTGGCGACGATCTCGGTGCGCCGGGCGGTGGTTCCGTTGCTCTCCCATTCGCGGGTGCGCAATCGCCCTTCGACGAACACCTGCCGGCCGCGCTTGAGATACTCGTGGCAAATCACCGCGAGCTTGCCGACTACGACCACCCGATGCCATTCCGGGCGTTCCTGGCGCTTGCCGTCCTTGTCGAGGTACGCCTCGTCGGTCGCAACCGAGAAGTTGACCACCGGCATGCCGGCGGGCGTGTAGCGGATCTCCGGGTCTTGCCCGAGATGCCCGATGACCATAACTTTGTTGAGCGACATTGGTTTTACCTCCTGTTGCGCTCCGTGCCGGGGGGTAGCGGCCCCGACACGGAGCTTTGGTTTACTCTTCCTGGTTGACTCGGCTGGCCTTCCAGGCGGCGTCCTCGGCTGCCGCCTCGTCCTGCTCCTTCATCAGCGTTGTGAAGCACGACCAGTGGAACACGGCCGTGCTCGCCCACAGGTGGGCCTTGAGATAATTCTCGTCGGTCCTCACCTTCCGGCCGCAGCGGCCACAATTGCCCTGATACAGCATGGTCCTTGACTCCCTACATCGAAGCGTTGTTGTCCTCGTCGAAGGCGCGCGCCGCGAACTCCCGGCTCGCCGCCTTGCCGCACCCTTCGGCTTCGCAATAGAGCGAGCGGTCTTCCGGGCAGTAGAAGGCCCGCTCGCCCGCACGAATCGGACGTTTGCAGCGCGCGCACCTGCCCTCGAACCTGACGTTGATCCAGCGCGGATCGCACTTGTAACGACGCATCGGTCTCTCCTTTCGCGCCCGCTTGCCGAAGGCCAGGGCGCATATAGCTTGGGCCTGGAAAACCCAGCGCCATCTTTCCCCGGCCGCCCTTCTCGCCAACCTCTGGAAGGGCGGGCGGAGGAAAGGGACTCGATGCGGCGCGCAGCGCCGCGGCCCACGAGCGGCGGCATAGCCGTGCAATTCCGGCGTGACCGAGCGGAGCGATCCCATCAGACGGGCGCGGCGGAATTGCGCGAAGCCGGCGCAAGGCGGGGTTGGGAGCGGGATTCATCGGCTCAGCTCCGCATGGCTTGCGGCCATTTGATACTGCCGCTGCTGTTGGGCGCGTGGTCCGAACTGGCGCAGGCAGCGCCGGCAGAGTCCATTGAGATAACTCGCCATCGAATCGCCGAAGGGTTCGCACTGGTCTTCAGGAAGCCGCGAGCGGAGCGCGTGAATCTCCGGATTCGCGGTGCTCCAGGCAAAGTCGTTCGCCGCGTAATCGACGGCCGCGACCGCGGCGTAGTCGTATAGGGGATTGGCGGCGCGTTCGACCTGAACCGGAAAGATCAGCGTGAGGGGATTTCCCGGCCGGCTCCGGAGTTTCGCGTTGGCAAGGACGAACGAGCGCGCGGCTCCGTCCGCTAGCCAAAGGCGCAAGATGCTTCTGATCGAGGGCTGCGATTCTCTGCCGACGATCGGGCTCTGCGGCCCGGAGCGCGGATCGTCCCGCTCTGACCAGACCCTGAAGCGGACCGGATGGTCCACGTCCTCGTAGGCGCGGACCTCCACCAGCGTCCCGTTGATGTAGCTGAAGGGCACGACAACTCGCCGCTCGCGTTCGAGCAGGCCAAGCAGTGGAGCGGCGTAGGCGTAAGTGAACGGCGGGAGATTACCCGCGGGCGGATAGGCCGCGGCGAGAGGCGGCGCGCCGTATGCGCGCTTTCCGCAGACGGGGCAGTTTGATTGATCGATCATTTGCGAACCGCATTTCGTGCAGAACTTCATGGCGTTCCCTCCTCTCCTCACCATCTGATCCCCTGACTGCGCTTGAGCTTCCGCTCCTCGCTGACGTCCTGGCTGATGCGCCTGGCGAACGGCTCGTCGATCTCGATCGGCCTGAACTTCGCCAGGGCGCGCCGCTGGGCGGGCGAAAGATTTTCGAGCGCCGTCGGCTTGAGCTGCTCGCGGGCGACGGCGCGCGCGAGCGCCTCGGCGTTGTCGGTATAGATGCGCGCGTCATGGCGGGCGCGGCTCAGCGACACATAGAACTGGCGGCGATTGACCAGCCGGGCGCTGCGCTCGCTATCGACGTTGACGATGACGCGGTCGACGGTCGCGCCCTGGCTCGCGTGCGAGGTCGAGGCGTAACCGTAATCGACGTGGCGAAGCCGTGCGCTCGCCACCGCTAGCTCGCGCCCCTTGTCGGTGCGCAGCCGGGCCTGTTCATGGTCGATGGCGACGACCGTGGCGAATTCGCCGTTGGCGACCCCGAGCGTTCGGTCGGGAGCGCGGAACTGGATGCGGTCGCCGGCGGCGAGCGTCCGCGACTCTGCAAGAAACACTTCGACGCCGCGCAAGCGTCCCGGCTTGTACTCGGCGAGCGCGCTGCTGTCGGTTCTGATGCGGAGCAGATTACGCTTCGCATCGGATTCTTGGACCGCTGCGTAGCCGCCCGCCGCGACGCCGAGCTTCGCGCTTCCCCGCCGGAAGCGAATCACGTCACCCACTGCGTAATGGCGGGCGTGCGCCCGCTGCGCGCGGGTCAGATCCAGATTCACAAGCGTCGGCAGTTCGACGCCTGCGCGCGCGAGCTGGCCGCGCTCGACCAGGAGTTCGCGGATGACCCGGTTGAGCGCGGTGCGCTCCTCGATGGCGGGGCTTACGACCAGCGTCGTCCGCCCGGCCTGATGCGAGCGCAGATAGTCCTCGGCGATCACCCGATAGCGCTCGGCGGATGATAGGACCTCGATGATGCGCTGTTGGTCAGAGAGCGCCGCGACAGTCTCCACCAGCTTGCCGGCGGCGGCGAGTTCGACCGCCTGTCTAAGCTCGGGGTCGCGCTGGCGGCGAATCACGGTCAGCGACGCGGTGGTCATTCCGGCCTGGCGCATCTGATAGAGCGGGCGGCCCGCGTCGATCGCATGATGCTGGCGCTCGTCGCCGACGAAGACGACGCGCTCGATACCCACTTCTCTCGCCAGATGGAGCAACCGATTCACCTGGCGGGTGGCGAGCAGGCTCGACTCGTCGACGATCCAGAGCTCGCGGCCGTGTTTCTCGGCCGGCGGGTTTTCGAGCAGGCTCGCCACGGTGCGCGTGAGCACGCCCGCCTCGGTCAGCGCCTTGACGCTGCCGCTGGTCGGTCCGAAGCCGCGCACGAACCAGCCGCGCTCCTGGGCAAGCTCGCGGATCGCGCCGACGGTGGTGGTCTTGGCGGCGCCCGCGCGCCCTTCGATGGCGCTCAGCCAGTCGCGAGTAGCAAGCGTGATCCCGGCGGCGAGCGCCTGATCGGCAGCGAGGCCGCGTTGAGACGCCCAACGCTTCACGTCTTCAACTGGCGCAATCGGCTCCGCCGTTCCCTGGCCCTGGCGCATAAGGATGAGATTGTCGCGTTCGAGCGCCGCCATCTCCGGCGTGGTGAAGGCGCCGAGCGGATGGCGATGATGCGGCGCGAGCTCGATCAGCCGGCCGTCGCTGCGGTGAGCGTCGATGACGGAACGCACGCGGTCAAGGGACGGTCCGGCCCATCGCGTGCTGCAGCGCGAAAGTCTCAAGCTCGCGCCGGTCGGGCGCGGCGTCGCGCTCGGTCGCGTGCGCAACCGCGTGGCGCACGATCTCGTGCAAACGGTCTTCGCCCATCTCCGTCGCGACCGCTGTGCGATTGAGCGCCAGCCGGCCGATCTCCCGCACTCGAATCCCGTAGACGGCGGCGCGCTCGCGCCATTCCTCTTTCAGCGCCTGCTCGCCGCGCTGATCCTTCGACAGCCGCGAGCGATGGGCGGCGATCTGCGCCGCGCCCGCGCCGCTCACTCCAAGCTTTGCGAGTTCGCGCTCGATCTCCTGGCGGCGGAGCGAAAAGGCCAGCACCTGCTCGCGGCCGTAGCCTTCGAGCTCCCAGCGTCCGTCGGCGCCGGTGATGTTGATCGCATAGCCGAGCCTCTGGACCTCGCGCGCCAGCTCGGCGCGATAGACCGCGGTGGCGAAGGCCGGCGCGCGGTAGATCTCGACCGGATCGAGTCCGCGCCACTTGCCGTCGGGCCGGCGGGTCATGTTCATCACGACGACGTGGGTGTGGAGGTGCGGGTCGGGGCCGTAGCCGTCGTTGTTGGCGGCGTCGGTCGGGCGCGCGGCGATGTGGTCGAAGCGGGCGGCGACGACGTTCCCCGTCGTCACCCACTCCTGACCGCGACGCATACGCGCTTGGGCAAACCGCTCCAGTTCCTGAAGAGCCGTTTCGACGGCGCGGCGATGCGCCGCGATAAGCCGCGACTCGTCGCCGGCCAGCGCCTGCACGCTGACCGACTTGGGTGCGTTGAAGGTCGCGTCCCAGCCGGCCCGTTTCTGCTCGCCCTCGCGCTGCGCGGCGTGAACCAGAACGTCGCCGCTTCTCGGATCGAGGCCGTTCAGGACCGCGCGGAAGTCGTTCGTATCAACGTCTCCTGAAAGCCCGAGTTCCGCCGCGCCTCTGCCGAACCAGCGACCGGCGACGCGCTGTTTTTCGGTGTAGTAGTCGTCGCGGCTGCACTTCTCTTCGTAGTAGCTCTCGGCCTGTCCGGCCGTGAGCGCCCCTTTGGACATCACCAGCATCGCCGCCTACCCCCAGCCATGTTCACTTGCCGATTGGTTCAACGCGCCCGCTTCGGGATTCGTCGCTTCCGACTTGCGCGTCGCCGCCGTCGCCGGTTGATTTGCTTCGTTACTGCGGCGCAGGATGAACGCGGGCGCGTTCCGCCGGGGCTCGGCCCACTCCATCTTCACCCGCGCCCGGTCGTAGCCGGCGATGCAGAGATAGCCTTCGAGCGGCGGGAGCTTTTGAATCTCGGCGGGCAGCACCACGCGCTCGAGCGTCTGATGCGGCTGCAGGTTGAAGCCGTCGCGGTAGAGCGACGGCCCGGTCAGCGTAGTCATCTGCAGCCGCACCACCTCGCGCTGGCCGAGCGTGCGGCTCGCCCACTCGGCCGTCTCGGCCTCGTCCGAGCGCAGGATAAGTTTCGTGGCCGGCGCCGAGAGCAGCGTCACGGTGCGGTCGCGGCCGTAGATCGAATGAAGCTGGGAGACCGCCTGAAAGCCGAGCACGACGCAAAGCCGGCGCTTGCGCCCCCGCACGACGAGGTTTTCGAGCTGGCCCTGATAGTCGAGCGCGCCGAGCTCGTCGATCACGATCCAGACCTGCTCGTTTGAAGCGCCGAGGTCAGAGGTCAGCAGCTGGCGGACCAGGCAGTCGAGCCAGACGTTCTGCAGCGGCAGCGCCGCCGCGCGCGAATCCTCGGTCGAAGTCAGGAAGAGCCAGCCGCGCCGCCGCTTCGCCCACGCAACCGCGCTCCACATGGGGCGGTTCTGATCATGGGGCGGCAGATAGCGGAACGGATTGGTGGCGTTGGTGACCATCGCGACGATGCCGGCGCCCTGGTCGTGCGCGCCGGGATCGATGAGCGGCTCGGCCGCCGTGCCGGCAAGCGCCTTCTTCAAACGCTCGCGCGGCAGCGCGAGAAGTTCGGTGATGGTCTCCGGCGTGCGCGGCTTCGCCGTCTCGAAGATGCTCACCAGGGTGGTGCGGCCCGAGCGCCGGAAGAAGCGGTCGGCGCCGCTCTGGGCGAAGCTGTTGGGCGCGTCGGGAATCAGCGACTGCGCGAGCGCCTCGGCGTCCACCCGAAAGCTCTCGGCGCGCAGCTCCGCCCACGGCGACCACGCCGGGCAGCGCTCGTCGAGCGGATTCAGAATCGCGTCGCCTCGCTCCGGCCGGTAAAACTCCGAGACGTATTCGGCGTCGGGATCGAGCACCACCGCCGTGCCGCCGCGCGCCTCGATCTGGCGGAGCGTCTGGCGGATGAAGTTGGACTTGCCCGAGCCGGTCTTGCCGGTGACCAGGAAGTGCTGCGGCTCGAGCTCCGGCGCAATCGCCACGCCGGCGACGCGGATGACATCGGCGTTTCGATTACTAATGCGACGCACGACCGGGATACGTCGCAGGCCGCGGGCGCCGCCCCGCTCGATCGCTCCGGCCAGCTCGCGGCTCTCGATCAACTGAAGGCCGCGGATGTGACGGGCGTCGGCGCCTTTGCGCCGCAGCAGCAGCGCCGCCGCGAGGGTCACGAACGCCGGCGCAATCAGGCCCCAGCGCGCGTAGTGGATCACCCACTCGCCGAACGAGTGCTGATAGAAGCGCTTGCCGTTCAGGAATGGATAGAGGACCTGATACGGATAGCGCCTGCCGTAATACGGAAGAGTCGGATGGATCAGCGGCAGGTTGAGCTTGGTCAGCGCCCAGGCCGCGAACCATGGGATAAAGAGCTGATGGCCGAAGTCCGGGAAGTAGCGTCCGGTCCAGCACCAGACCAACCCGAGCGTCGCTGCCGCCCACGAGAACAGGGAGAGTTTGAGCCACAGCAGCACGAAGCGCGCGTTCATCCGCGCCCCGGTCGCGTAGGCCTGCCAGCTCGCCGCCTGCCGTCCGCCCGACCACATGGCGCTGCTACTCCTTGAACGACTCGCCGTTTGCCCGAGGAGAAGCGAGGCGCCGCCGGATTTCCTCGTCCAGATCGGCCAGATAGTTCCGCGCGTCCTCGCGCGACCACTGCTCGATTACCGTTAACCGGTCGCCGTCAAGGTCGACGCTGTCGCTCTGCTCCATCATGTGGTACAGCGAGCTTCGCGTGCGCGAGATCTCGTAGACGATGTGCCGGAAGCGATCCTCGATCAGCTCGCGCAGCTCGTTGAGCAATTCGGTTTCTTTGCTCCGCCCGCCGTAATGTTCGCGGACGATCGCGCGCACGATCTCGGTGGGACTGGCGTCGCGCTCGCGCGCATCCGCCTCGATCCGCGCCACGATTTCCGGCGTCAATCGCACCGTGATCGGACGGGGCGCTTCGCCGCCGCGCGTGAAATCATCTGATTTCGCAACGTTTTCAGCCATTTTCCTCTCCTCCTGCCGCTCTCTCGATTTCGCTGAAATCACTGTGTTTGCCTGCCTTTTCCGCGAAAGCGCCTTCATCGGGGATGAGTGACGTGTCAAAGCCTGAAACGCGCAAAGCGCGTCAACCGACGCCGCGCTCAACCTGATGCGTTTGGACATGCACAACCTCAGCGCGCCGCCGGATGGGCGGGGCCGCCGTTCGCATGCGCGCCGCCGCCTGCATGGCGCTTGAGCCACGCCTGGAATTCGCGGTCGGATTCGACGAAGTTGCGCACGATCTCGACGATGAGTTTGCGGATGCCGATCGCTTCGCCGTGAATCTGCTGGTAGTAGGCGGCGTAGCCGTCGAGTTCGAGCTTGAGCTTGCCGGGCAGGGTGACGTTGACCTGCGCCGATGGAAGCTGTTTTTCGACTTTGGCGAGCTTCATGGAATGCCTCCTTATTGCTGGGCGGCTTCGCGCGGATGGATGAACCGCGCGCAGTGTGCGTTGATGGTTGTCACGGAGATGAGGAGCGCGAGCGCCGCAAGGCAGAGCGCGTAGGCGAGCGCGAGGCATTGCGCGAGCGGCGCGCTCGACCAGGTCGCAAGCGGCCTTAGCCGCGAGACGACGCTCGCCTCGGCCACCGGCCCGAAGTAGCGGCTGTCGAGGCCGCGCGGATGGTTCGACATCACCCAGAGCTCTCCCGCCGCCACGCGATGGACGCCGGAGTACGGATTGAGCGCTCTCCCCTCCGCGTCATGGGCGAGCGGCGCGCTCTCGGGCCAGCGCACGCCGTTGACGTAAACCCCGTCCGCTTCCACGCGCACCGCGTCGCTCGGCAGCGCGGCCACGCGCTTGATTAGCGGCAGGTTGCCGGGGACATAACGCTGCAGTATCGAAGCCGCCGGATTATGTGGTTGCTTCAGCAGTACGAGCGCGCCGCGTGTGATTGCGCCGGGAACCAGTTCATAGATTCCAACCGGCTCGCTCGGCGTGAGGTTGAGGCAGTAGCCGAGTTTGAGCGGAAGCCAGCCGCCGAGTGCGCATACGCCCATGGCGACGGCGCCGCCTATAATGCTGGCTGCGGCGCGGAGTATCCGCTGCCTGTTCATCGCCGCTCCTCCTCGTTGCCTGCGTAGGGTCCGGAGAAGACCAGGTCGCGCGTCACCAGGACGCGGAAGTGATAGCCGGGCCGAATCTGAATCGTCGGCGCGACCTGCACGGTCGCCATATGGCCCAGCGCCTGCTGGCCGAGCTGCTGTCCCGCCCCCATCGCCGCCATCTGGCCGGGACTCATGTAGTAGCCGCCGCCGTAGCCGTAGGCGCCGCCCGTCATCATCGGGTACTCGGACATCATCATGCCGGCGGAGATCGCCGACATGAGCAGCGCGGGCGCCCAGACCTTCACGTAGTGATGGTTGACCTGGTCCTGAAAGCCGGCGTAGCCGGCGGCGTCGGTTCCGGTGAGATCGGGCAGATTGAGTTCGCCGCCGTTGGGAAAGACGATCTTGTTCCACTTGACCAAAAGGCGCTCCTGCGAGGGGATGAGCTGGTTCGAGTAACTGCCGATGAGCTTGCTGCCCTGGGGGATGAGCACGTAGCGTTCGCTTGCGCTGTCCTTCACGTCCTGGGCGACGCGGCCGAGCACGTCGCCGGGGATGTCGGAGTCGATGCCGGTCTCGAGCGTGCCGTAGATGACCGTGCCGGTCGTGATGGTATAGGGCGAGGTGGGACGGGGGTCGGCGATGATCGGGCCGCCGCTCTGACTTGCAGCGGCGGTCTGTTCGTCGATCGGCTGTCCGCCCGCCGACACCAGACGCGGCGTCTCCAGCGTCTGTCCCTCGCCGCGCGGCGCGACCAGCAGGTCCGAGGCGAGCGCCTTCTCGTACTCTTGGCGCCGCTGCTCGGCGGCGGGATTGGACATGGTAGGCGGAACGTAGCTCTGCACCGGCGGCTGATACTGCGGCGCGATGCTCGCCGCCTCCGGCGCCGGCGTCGGGGTAGGCGACGTTGCTGATGCAACCGAAGCCGCGGGATGCGCCACGCGGTCGGGTTCGTGATCGATCCAGCTGTCGTCGGCCTTCTGGTAGCTGACGGATTTCTTCGGCGGCGCAACCGCGCCGGCATAGTGGATGGCAAGGACGCCGCCGATGACGCCCGCCGCGAGCAGGCCCGCGATCGCAGCGCCCCACCACGGCTTGAGCTTGCGCACCAGCTCTTTGGCTTCAGCCGGCCGCATCGGCTTCTGCTTTTCCTGCTGATCCATCGTTCATGCTCCCATGCGCGCGATCGTGATCTCCTGGCGCTCCTTGCCCGTGCCCGAGACCAGCACCGCCCGCTGGAACAGCCGATCGACCACGTAGTAGCGGCCCACGACCTGGTAGTTGACCAGCGCGTCGGCGCCGTCGGCGTCTACCATCAACGTCGGAGCGTCGCCACGCCTATCATCTGACGCTCGAGCACGCTCTCGGGCGGCGGTGGCGGAGGCGCCGGTTCGAGCAGCCTAGCCGGAACCAATTCGACAGGCCGCGCGGGCGGCTGCGCCGCGCATCCCGCCAGCATTGCAACCAAACCCACCATGACGATTCCCACCAACTTCTTCCCGCGTGTCATGAGGCCTGCTCCTCGCTCCAGTCGATCTCGGTCACGTAAAGCCCGATGGGATTGCTCAGCAGCTTGTCCGGGTCGGGTGCTTCCAGCTGCACCGCCAGCAGCGCCCGCCAGTGCGTCGTGGAGAGCGCGTCGCCGTTGAGATCGCGCGCGGTCTCGGTCCAGCGGACCTCGTAGACGCCGTTGGGCTCGCGCAGTACCGAACCCACCTCGGCCTGAATCGTCTCCTTGGCTGCGATCTCGAACGGCGGATGTTTGCGGTACCATTCCGGCAACGTCGTCGCCGCCGCCCCGCGCGCCATGTCGTAGACGCGATGCAAGGCGGCCTTCTCGGCCGCGCCGTCGGCCAGCACCGAGCGCGCGTCGGTGATGAAGCGGGCGAGCTCGAAGCGGATCACCGCTTCGCTTACTCTCTGGCCGGCGGCGAAGGGCTGAGCGACGCCCAGAACCTCGCCCGCCTTGTCGAACTCGACCACGTAGGGCAGGACGTGCGGCTTGCGCGCGAGGTAGAGGCAGAGCGCCGACGTGAACGTCAGCGCCGTCGCGGTTGCGATGAGGCCGTATCGCAGCGTCCGGTTGCTCTCGGCGAGCCGCTCGTACTCGGAGCGCAGCGCCGCCGACGCCGCCAGGTACGGATTCTCAGGATTCGCGTTCAGCATCGATGCGAGCGGCATAATTCGGCTCCGCCTCAGAGTTTCTTGGTGCCCTTATCGCCGCCGTTCAGCCGATTCGTCTGCGGCGCCGGCTGGCCGAACTGCACCGGCCGGCTGAAGGGCCGGGTCTTCTCCCCGCCTGCGCCGAGCGGCGTGGTCTGCTTGGGATTGAGCTCGTCGGCGCTGGGCGGGGCCGGCGGCTTGAGCTGGTCGTTGCGGATCTTGTCCCACATCCGCATCGCGCGCGTGGCGCCTTCGTCGGCCAGATTGAGCACGCCGTTGAAGGCCTGGCCGCCGAGCTTGCCGCTCACTTCGAGCGCCTTGGGGATCGCCCTGACGCCGTCGCGGATCGCGCCGCTCAGCGTCATGCCCAGGATGATGTCGCCCAAAAGTCGAGCTGACCGTGTGATCCACGATCTGCGCCGCCCTGGTCGGAATGCGCGCCGTGATCACCGCCAGCAGGAAGGCCTCCACCGCCGCCTCGATGCCGAAATACCAGTTGGTCATGAGCTGGCCGGCGTTGTTCATAGCGCTGTTTTTCCATTGAATGGCGAGCTGTGTTCCCACGCCGACCATCAGGTAGAGAAAGAAAAGTTTGACCGCGACGCCCAGCGCCCAACCGAAGTAGCCCTCGCCGAAGCGCCAGGTGAACCGGGTTCCGGAAGTCGCGACCAGCGCCGTGCCGGCGACGCAGGCGACGTACCCTTCGACCAGCGTCTCCAAGAGGATGCAGGCGACGATGGCGAAGCAGACTAGGATGACGATCGCGGAGAAGAGCAGCAACAAAGCGTTGAGCGTCGCGCTCGGGTGGAACACCGTCCAGCCCGAGGCGATCGCCTGCAGCAGGATGAGCGCGAGGTTGAAGCCCTGCGCCATCACGCCGCCCGGAGTCATAGCGTTCGCCGGCACATGGCCTGCGACCGAGGCCCAGCCGGTGAAGCTCAGGATCACGCCGTTCTGCAGGAAGTCCGGCCCGTACTTGAAGAGCGTGAACATCGCCATCACGCCGGCGACGGTGCGGACCAGATCGATCGCGAGCTGATCGAAGTCGCGCCTGAGCGTGCCGGTGACGCCGACCAGAATCAGCTCGATCGCGGCGAGCATGTAGAAGAGGCTCGTGCCGATCTGGTAGAGGCCGCCCAGCCAGGTCGCCGTCACGGCTTGAAACTGCGTGAGTACGTCTTGAAAAACGCCAAAGTGGCTTGGAGGCATTTCACTCTCCCTCCTTTGCAAAATTCGAATCGGGTATTCCTTGCGGGATCGTGAAGTCAGGCGGACACCGCCAAGTCATGTGACCCGGCGTTGGATACGTGTAGGTGCATCCGGCTGCCTGCATCTCGCGGTACGGCAACCACTCTTTGCGCGCGAAATCGTACTGGTAGCCGCGGCGGAACATTTCGTCGTTTTTGGCGGCGGCTTTGTTGCCTTCCTCGGCTTTCTTCTTTTGATCCGCCTGCACGAGGTCGTTGACCGGCAGGCAGTTCGGATAGTCGGCGAGCACGGTCTCCCCGCACAGCCGTTTCGCCTCGCGCCATTCGGGAGTGTTCGCGTCGTGCTGCCTGCGCCAGTAAGCGCGACCGAAGTTCGGCTCCCGCACGGCCCCGCCCAGCGCCTTGATGGCGTCCCGGTTTATTGCCGGCCCGCCGCCGGCGCGCGGTCTGCACGCGGCGAAGGCCAACGCCGCGAGCGCGAGCGCCAGCGTCTTCTTCATTGCCCGACTCCTCCGGCGTTCAGAAACTGGCTCGCCTGTGCGACGCCCTGCGCGTCGGTGCTGAGCCGCGCGCCGCGCTCGACCGCCTCCGCGTTGATCAGCGTGATCAGCAGTTGCCGGATGAGCTGAAGCTGCTGGGCCTGCGCGAGCAGGATTTCGTTGGTCACCTGCGCCGCCTGCAGCCGCCCGCCGACCGAGGCGTTCCTAGATTCAAGTGCGGCGAGCTGCTGGTCCTCGTAACGGAAGTGCGCCGCCTGCTGCTGCGCTGCGGCGAGCGCCCCGCCCAGCGTGCCGAGCGTGATCGCCGCCAGCTGCCGCATCTGCTGCGCCGCGTTGACGGGCGGCGCCGCCGCGCCGGGAAAGTCCGCCTTGAATTGCTGCGCGGCGTTGGGCGAGGCGTAGCAAAGTCCGCCCGCTTCGCTCATCGCGCCAGCGAGGCTGCTCAGAAAGCCGAGCTGCGACTGCCAGAGTCCCGCATCCCCCGTGGTCGTGTTTTGCGCGGCGAGGTCGGCGATGCGCGCTTCCTGCGCAAGCTGCTCGCCCTGGCGGCCGTACATCTGCGGGTCGCTGACGATCACCGGACAGCCGCACGAACCGCCGAACTGCGCCCGCGCCGGAAGTGCGCCTATAACCAGCGCGCCCGCAGCCATCAGCGCGCCAAGCATTCCGCGCGGCCTTGAAGGCCGGATAAATAGAAGCTTCATATCCGTAGCTCCTTTGCCGTGGCTCCGTCAGGAAACACCGAAAACTCGGTTGGAGTTGGAACCGTTTTGGCGATGAGCCGCTCCGCCATTTCGGCGGCGCCTCGCTCTGCAAGCCATGATTCAAGGAAGTCTCCGCCCTCAGCGAGCAGCTCGCGGGCGCGGCGCAGATCGGGATGGCCGGTCGCGCCGCAAAGCGTCAAAGCGATCGGTCCGAGATCGAGGTTGAACAGGCGGCTCCCGAGCGGCGAGGAGTAGTAGTACTGCGTTCGCGGCACGGCCCGCGCGATGATCTCGATCTGCCGGCTGGTCAAGCCGAGCTTCTGATAGGAATCGCGGACCTGCTCGCCGCGCGCCTCGGGATTGGGCAGAAAGATCTTCGCCGGACAGCTCTCCAGCAACAGATTGCAGTAGGGCGAGGCCGCGATCTCGGTCACGCTCTGCGTCGCCATCACGATCCCGGCGTTGCGCTTGCGCAGCGTTCTAAGCGCCGCATAGAACCAGTCGGCGGAGACCGGGTCGCTCAAGAGCCGCCACGCCTCATCGACGAAGATTAGCGTCGGCGCGCCCGCGCATTCGCGTTCTATCTCGTGGAGCAGCCATTCCAGCGCGGGCGCCGCGGCGCGTTCTCCGAGAGCGATCAGCCCGCGCGTCTCGTAAACCCGCACCTGCAAATCGCGATTGTTTCCCGGCCCGCCTGCGCCGTGGCAGGCAGGCTCGCCGTCGAAGATGTGGCCCCACGGACCGGCAGCGCTGTACTGGTTCAGGATGCGGCGAAGTCCGAGGTCCTGAACCAGTCCCGCCAGATGGCGGATGCGGCGCAGCCCCTGGCTCGCCCCGAGCGCGATCGCGTGGGCGAGTTTTTCCTGTTGTTCGGCGCTGAGCGCCGTCCGCCAGCGCGCGAACAGCCGCGCAAAGAACGCCAGCAGGAATTCGTCCTCGTCCGGCGTTCCCGCATGTTCCAGCGGACAGAGCGCAGGCGTTCCCTCGCCGCCCAGATCGCGATAGTCGGCCCCGAGCGCGTGCGCCGCGACGAACGACGAATAGTCGAGGTCGATCCATCTGATGCGCGCTCCCGGAAGCCCGGTCCACGCCATCGCCATCAGCGCCAGCAGCACCGACTTGCCCGCGCCGGTCGGCCCGACGATCAGCATGTGCAACACGCCGCCGCCCGAGTGCGGCGGCAGCCAGAACGGCGCATGTCCCGACGAACAGCAGACCAGCGGCGCCGGCGTCTTAGGCGGAAAGTTGGGCGAATCGATCGTCGGCGTCCCCTCCCACGGTTCGCTCGCCAGCGCCAGATGGGCGAAGTTGATCCCGCTCACCAGCGGACGGGTCACGTCCGACCAGCCGTCGCCCGGCTGCGCGCCCTTGAACGCCTCGACCGCGTTTACGTCTTCGACCCGCGCGCCGATCCCGGCGTTCTGCAGCCGCCGGACCAGTTCGCGCGCTCTGAGATCGGCCCGTCCAGCGTCTTCGTCGAAGATCAGCGCCCACACGCTCAGAAAGCCGAACGGCGTTCCGCCGGCGGCGCGGGCGACGACCTCCTCGGCGTCGGCGACCATCTCGTCGGCGTGGCGGTTGGCGCGCGTGCGCGGCGCGTTCATCGCCGCAAGGATGATCTGCAACGGTCCCTGCCGCCGTCTCGCCCACTGGCCGCGCACCTGGTTGCCGTGGCGCTGGCTGGTGATCGCGTCGAGCGGAATCCAGCGCAGCGTAAAGCGCATGCGCCCGCGCTCATGCAGCATGAACCAGAGCAGTTGCGGGACGGTCTCGGCCGGATAGCCGTTGATCGCAACCGGTCGGATGTGAAGTTGGCCTACGCGCGGATAGAGCCCGCCGAAGAAGTTCTGATCAGCGAGCGCCTCATCGAGGTGAATCAGAACCGATGGCAATGCGATCGGATGCTCGAGCCCCGTCAGGCACAGATGCAGGTCGTGGAACAGCTCGGCGAAGTCAAGCCGCCGCACTTTGGCCGTGCCCGAGAGCGCGTCGCCGAAGCCCCGCGCCCGCTCGCGGAAACGCTCGATCTCGTAGCGCCAGCTCGCCGGTCCGCCTGAAGTTCCCGCGCCCGCGAAGAATGCCGACGAAAGCCGCGCCTTCGCCTCGGGCGGAAAGTAGCGGCTGAGATAAATCCGGCTCTTCGTCACCCAGTAGCGCTCGGAGTCGAACGCAGCGCGCCGCTCGGCGTCCACCAACGCCGCCGCTCTGGTTGGAAACTCTCGCTCCGGATAGTTCGGCGCCGGCAGCCGGTGATGAACCACATGCAGCATGTCCATGTCGCCGAGCTGCCCCAGCGCCCCTTCGAAGCGCTCGCAGATAGCGTCCACCTCTTCCGCCGATAGCGACTCGAAGTCGTCGTGGCGAATCTCCCACGCGACCATCAGGCCGCCCGGCTTCAGGAACGCCTCGCCCTCGTCCACGAACGCGCTCGCCTGTACGAGATCAGCCAGCGAATGGTCGATGCGCTTCCTCCAGAGGCTCATGGCGTCCACCTCGGCAATGACGGAACCGTCGGCTTGGGCTTCTCGGGAATCCCCCACGCCCGGCCGTGGGCGGGGCGGATCGCCGGCTCGCGCAGATGGCGGAGATAGACGATCGGCCATTCGGGATGCCGCCTGGCCGCCGCGCGCAGCGCCCACTGCACGCCCAGGCCCACACAGACGGCGAGCGCGAGCGTCCACCAGTGCAGGCCGGTCGAGAGAATCGCCAGCGCCAGCACCGCGTTGATGACCGTCAGGCGCGGATGGCCGCCGCCCAAAAGCGGCGCCCGGGTCATCGATTGATGGATGCGCGCGCGCATCAGCGAACCACTGCCGCCAGACCCAGATAGGTCATGATCTCCAGCGCCATCGCCGCCACCGAGCCGCCCGCGATCACGCCGACCAGCGCCTTGGCCGCCGGCCCGAACTCCTGCCAGAAGGTCCAGCCGATGCCGGCCACGATGATCCCGACCGCGAGCATCGCGTGGGCGAGCCCGCCCTGCATGCCGTTGATCAGCATCGTCAGCGGCCCGTCCCACGGCAGCCCCGTCGGCGTGTAGGCGAACGCCGGCGCGGCCTTAAGCAGCAGGAGCGAAGCGACAACGATTGTTTTGCGCATGACTTGAAACCTCCTCTTAAAAACCCAACGCCAGCGGCACGAGCCGATGGATGACGAACAGGAATGAAACGGCGATCGCGACGACCATCGCGAGCGCCGCAGGTCCGTCGCCGAGATCCGCAACTGCCCAGGCGGCGAACACGATGACGCTCACCGAGAGCAACGCCAACGAACGCACGAGGCCCGGCTCAGGCATGGCGCTCTCCTTCATCGAGCTCTCGAAGCCGACGTGTATC
Organism: Pseudomonadota bacterium; assembly: GCA_021325355.1. Classification (GTDB taxonomy): domain Bacteria; phylum Desulfobacterota; class Binatia; order Binatales; family Binataceae; genus JAJPHI01. The sequence continues at coordinate 2,349 of JAJPHI010000035.1, read as the reverse complement.
AAACGGAACCCATTCTTGATCCGGGGATGTTCGTGGAAGTGATGTGGCCCGTGCGCCGCGCCAGCCCGTCGCTTTTCGTGCCGGCTTCGACGGTCGTAGAGACGCCCGAGGCCCGCTTCGTGGAACGGGTGCGTTCCGAGCGAATCCACGTCTCGGTACAGAGGGGAGCGGCGATGGGCAACATGGTGGAAGTTTTCGGAGCGCTCAAACCGGGAGACGAGGTTGTTGCGCAAGGTTCCGAGGATCTGGTTGACGGCGTTACGGTCGCAGTAAGAATCGCCCACCGGTAAACCTCTGAGTGAAAGTACGCATGGCGCCGAAGCAGAAGACCGCTATCAAATCCTTTCCGCCTATTGCGAGCCCGACCGCTCAGCGGGCCACACCCGACAATTGTCTGTATGCGGTCGGATGGGACCTCCCTCTTGAGGTCAGCTTGACGCCACAGATCGGCTTGGTGTCCCAGATAGGCTTGTTTCACTTCGACGATCGTTTCGAGGGAAACGACACAGGCGGGGTTGGTTACCATTGCATGGTTCTGTTGGTCGCCAATTATTTGCCGGAACTCTGGTAGCGGCCATGCGCGATCAGCGTCTCAGAAAATTGATGACCATCGCGATCATCGCCGCAATCCTGACACTCGACGCGGTCGCGCCGACGCAGCTGCAACTGCCGGCGGGAAAAGGCGGAATCGGCTTCGACGACCTTCAGTTTGCGCCAAGCCTCGGCAAGGTTCTCGTACCGGCGGGTCGCACGGGCAGGCTCGATCTGGTTAGTCCGAAGTCCGGCCGGATTGAGGAGATCGCTGGATTCAGCAGTGAAAATGGATACGAAGGCGGACACGGAGAGGGTATCACGTCAGCCGATGCCGATGAGGGGTTCGTCTTTGTCACTGATCGTAGCGCGAAACGCCTCGATGTGGTTGATCTCCACGAGAAGAAAATCGTGGCGCGCGCAGCGCTCGCCTCTGGTCCGGACTACGTGCGGTTTGTAAGCACGACCCGTGAAATCTGGGTTACAGAGCCTGACACGGAACGCATCGAAATCTTCGCGTTCCATGGCGAAGAGAACCCAATACCGTCGCACGTCGGGTTCATTGCGGTTCCTGGTGGGCCTGAGTCGCTGCTCATCGACGACGAAGCCGGTCGGGCCTTTACAAATTTGTGGCCCGGCGCAACAGTCGCAATCGATCTCGAATCACATCAGATGATCGCGCGCTGGCCCAATGGCTGCCAGGGTTCGCGCGGCCTCGCGCTTGATCCGAACAGGGGATTCCTGTTCGTCGGTTGTGCGGAAGGTAGGCTGTCAGTGCTGGACGCGAAAACCGGCAAAAGGCTGGGCGGCGTCTCTTCTGGATCGGGCGTAGATATCATCGCTTACAGCGCAGTCCGTCGGCACGTCTATCTGCCTGGGGCGCGCAGCGCGACGATGGCCATCATTGGCATTTCAGATGCAGGAGTTCCGACCGTGCTGACGACTGTCAAAACGGCCGTGGGCGCTCACTGCGTGACGGCGGATAACCTCGGCAAAGCGTACGTTTGCGACCCGAAACGAGGACGACTCCTGATTTTCGTTGACCCTCGGTCGTGACGGTAACGGCGTCCCGCACACGTTGACTCGCTGTGATTCCTCTTAGACGTTCTCGAACGTGCACATGGGGTGTGCGACGCAAGGGGTAGCCTGCTCCACGCGCGCGTGAGCATACAACCGTTCGCGTGGAGCGGTCTCTACAATAAGGAGTATCCATGCGGCGCTTCGGCTGCATGATCGTACATAATAAACGCGGGGGCCGGGTTGCTAAACTCGGCCCCCGCGGGCCGATGTATGGTCAATGCGTGTACTCGGTATGTTGCACGTACGATATGTAGTCGCGGCCTTCTGCGCCTGGCCCGCGGCGAGCACGATCAGCCGCTGGTCGCTTTTCAATTTCGCGAGCCAACCCTGCAGATAGGCCGCCTCGTTTTCGATCACCGCCGGCGAGATTCCCGCTTCGGCGCACAGATAGGCGGCTGAAAGCTCGGCTATCAACTCTTCCCCGGCGTAGGTCTTCGAACCAAACGGCGCCGCTTCCGCGATCGAATCGCGATTGAGCCGCTTGGGATGGCCGGTCGAGTGCGACGCCTCGTGGTTCAGGGTTGCGTAAAATTCCTCCGCGCTGCGGAAGAGCTCGCGCGGCGGCAGGGTGATCCGATCGGCGCTCGGACTGTAGAACGCCCTGGTTCCGCCGTACTCGATCGCCGGCGGATTCGGCATGTTGGCGATGATCCGCTCGGCGGCTTCGATCGGATCGTGCCGATAGGTCTCGATCTTCGGCAGCTTGTCGATGACCGCCTGCGGCAATTCGCACTGTTC
>JAJPHI010000028.1 GCA_021325355.1 Pseudomonadota bacterium | reverse complement strand
GAAGAAGCCATCCTGAACTATTATCAGGTCGTCTTCGGATCGGTCGTCAAAGAACACTCGGCGACCGCGCGCGCCGATGATTTTCTCCAATGGCTGGAAAGCTTCTCGTTTTTCCTGCGCCTCGGACAGTTCGCGCTCGGCGTGGCGTTGGCCAACATCTTCATCCGCCACCGTCAGCACAGGGTCGTGGTGGCGTGGATGGCGACGGTCCGCATGACGCCGGCGCCGGTCCTCTTGGCGACCCTGGCCTATTGGGTTGTGAACAGCTTCTGCATCTATCCCCTGGTCGGCCCTTGGGTCAGCTATCACGGCATCGCGAACTACCTCGGGATTTTCAGCTTTTTCGGGGCGGCGCTGATCTTTGCGGTCGCGAGTTTCCCGCAGGCGCCGACGGCAAGATTTTTCGGTTCGGCCGTCATGACCGGCGCGGGAGATGCAACCTATGCCACGTACCTTCTTCATGTCCCGCTGCTGTTGTTCGTCAATCGGAACGTCGTCGGATTGGCGATCGCCGGCGCGCCGCCGCGCGAGGCCGTCCTGCGGGGGCTGTGTCTGCTGCTGACGTACGTGGCCATCGTTCTCGTCGGTTACGGCGTCTTTCGCACAGTGGAAGCGCCCGCGCGGCGGTGGATTCGCCAGCACTGCACGCCGGCCGTGGTCTACGGCCTCTTGGCGCTGCAGTTCGCTTCCTTCGTCGCCGGCGTGGCGATCGTCACCGTCATCCAGCGCGCGAGCTGATGGCCGCCGCCGAGCACGCGCGCCGGGCGCCGGCGAAAGCGGCGCCGCTCGAGGTTCGGCGGCGTTTCCGTTGCTTTGGGCGCCGTTGCGGTCTACGATCGCGGCTCGATTGAATCCATCACCCGTTCATCGCCACACTGACGGCACGACAGCGTGATGGCATGGGGCGCGTCCGAGAGTTCTTGGGGGAAGGCGAATTGGGGGAAGCCGAGCTCCCGTCCGGTGATCGTGGTCGCAGATGAAGATCGTTGATCTGCTCAAGCCCGTGGTGCGCGCGTCGAGCCGCTATCAGTTGCGCGTGCTCAACGAGCTGGTCCAGCACAAGCTCGACGAGGTCGTCGTCGGCCTCGACAACCAGTCGCGCCTGTTTCACGACAAGCTCGAAAAGGTCGTGGCCGGCGTCGACAATCAGGCGCGGCTGCTCAACGACAAGCTTTCGATTCTGATCGACTTGCAGAAGGCGCAGATCGCCGCGATCGATGATCTCACCGCCGCGCTTGCGGAGCCGGGCCGACAATTGCGCTCGCAGGATTTCGTGCAGGAGATCCAGCGCCTCGGTATCCATCCGTTCATTCTCGTCGGCCTCGGCCAGAATTCCACAGCCGATCGGTTCATAGCCTGCACCACGCAGAATGACGCGCCCGCGTTCGTGCACAGGCTGGCCGCGCTGCCGCGGTTTGCCGACAGCCTGTTGCTGCGCGGGATCGAGCGCGCATTGCAGCAGGAGATCTACGACGCCGGCGATCTGCTCTACCGCTGGACTCGCGGCGACGGCGCGCTCGCCGAGACCGTGCAGGTCCTCAAGGCCGACGTGCAAGGCCGATACAACTATCCGGTCTTCGCCTTCGACGCCGGCAGCGCGCCGAGCGGGCACGAGCGCGCCGACGCGCTCTTGGCGATGCTGGAGACGTATGCCCGCTGCGACGGCAACGACGCGCTGCGCTTCTCGCTCATGGAGGCCGCGGCGCTCGCGCTCGGCCGCGCGTTCGGCGCCCGCGGGAACTTTCGGCAGGCGCTCGCCGCGGTGGACAAGGGGCTCGCAGTGAAGCCTTATTCGATCCACCTGAAGGCCGCCAAGCACACGCTGCTGCTCAAGTCCGAAGGCAAGGAGGTGCCGCCGCGGCTGGAGAAATTCGCCGGCGAGGACAACGGCTATCTGCGGCAATTCGTCTGTCCGTTGCCGTTCGAGCGCTTCGACATCGGGCCGAACGGCGACGTTCTGGTGTGCTGCGGGCACTGGCTGCCCACCACCATCGGCAATTTCATGAACCAGTCGGTCGAGGACATCCTCAACTCGCCGACCGCCCTGGCGATCCGTCAATCGGTTGCCGACGGCTCCTACAAGTATTGCAATCACCTGGAGTGCGGAACGATGGCGCAGGACGCGCTGCCGCGCCGCGAGGAGCTGGATCGGCCGCGCACGCGCAAGGCCGTCGCCGAAAAGAACTACCGGCTGGACGGCGTCGACCAGCTCATGTTCGCGTTCGACCAGACCTGCAACCTGGCGTGCCCGTCGTGCCGCACCCACGTGATCACCGAAAAGGTCTCGCAGTCGCTGGAAAAGGCGCGTGCCGTGGAGGAGAAGCTGCTGCCGCTGCTGCCGAGCGTGCGCACGCTGCACATCAACCCGGCCGGCGAGCTGTTCGGCAGCAAGCCGTCGAGAAAGCTGCTCGAAATGATCAACGACGAGCGCTGTCCGGAGCTGCGCCTCGACATCATTTCCAACGGCACCCTGTTCAGTCGCGAGGAGTGGAACAAGTTTCCCGGCATCCACAACAAGGTGCGTTCGGTCCGCATCTCGATCGACGCCGCCTGCAAGGAGACGTTCGAGAAGCTGCGGCGGCTCGGAAAATACGACGTGTTCCTGAAGAACATGCGCTTCCTGCGCGAGCTGCGCCTGAGCGGCACGTTGCCGCAGCTGAAATTCTCGTTCACCTATCAGCTCGACAATTTCCGCGAGATGAAGGCGTTCGTCGCCTTCTGCGACGAGATGCACGCCGATTTCGCGATCTTCGAGCGGCTGCAGAACATCGCCTTCACCGAGGACGAATACCGGCGCAAGGCGGTCCACCACCCGGAGCATCCGCTCTATGCCGAATTCATCGAGGTGATCAAGGACCCGGTGTTCCGCACCAAGCGCGTCTGGCACGATTTCGACTATGACGGCGTCGATAATTTGAGCCGCGAGGAGGCGCGCAACCGCATCAGCAGCGTGGAAGTCGCGGTCAATGCGCCGGTCGCGGGCGCCGAATCGACGGCGGCGCTCTGACGGCTATCGGGCATTTTTTCCGTTCTCCGCCTCGGCGTGTCGGCGGCGTTCGATGCCTTGATTTCCGCGGGCTTTTCTGGTTGGGCACGAGATTGCCGGTGAGGCCCAAGCGGTGCCCGCTCCCCGGTCCCATTTCGATAGAGGGTCGCTCGTTGACAATGCGCGACCTCTTGGTAATTTTCCCACGGGCCAAATGCCGATCAGCAGAACCCTGGGGCTGAACAGTGGGCATCTCGGCGCTGCATGCTGAATTGATTATTCGCGAGCATAAATTTCTTCCACTGCCCAAAACAATCTATCTCATCGGCCGGCAGACTGTGGTTGTCGGCTATGAGCGTATGCTTCAAATACTGGACAGTCACGGTATCAAGCCGGCTTCGGTTGCCATCGAGATCGACCGTGCGACTTCTTATGCCATTGCTTCGGGGGCTGACTTTATTAGCGACACGACTTTTTTCGGCCTTTTAGGGGTCGAAAAAATCCATGCGATAGATCATAGCGATTTCGAGGGTGCCGATATTATAATTGACTTTAATCAACCGCTCCCTGCTCACTTGGAGGGCGCTGCCGAGTTTGTGTTCGGGGGCAGCGTGCTCGACAATATTTTTGATCCGGCGGCCTATGTCAGGAACATCGGTCGCTTGCTCAAACCGGGCGGGCGCCTAATCGACCAGAATATCGGTAGCGTACATTACCACCCATATCTCATCGCCTCACCCGCCTGGTATTTCGATTATTTTGTCCTGAACGGCTTTGACGACTGTAAGATTTATTTTCTGCAGGCGGGCAATGTTACCCATCTTCACGGACTGGATTTTGACCCGGATGACCCGTTTATCAGCGATTTTGGAAGCGCCGGCATTGGCTTGCCGTTCGGTGTCACCATTTTGGCTGAGAAGGGCGTTCGGTCAACCTGGCAGCGGATACCGTCGCAGGACCAATATCGTGATGCTGCCGAATGGGCTGAGTTTCGTGCGAATTTGAACCGCGTTAAAGGCTCCCGCCGTAAGTATGAGACCTTTGGCCGCCCGTCGTCTATGGATCTTGCTCGAGCGCCGCTGCGCTGGAGCAAATCCTTCCGCTACCTTGGCGTGATGAAAGGCCCCAACGACTGTAGCTTCGATGGCACGATTCCGCCGGTCGCGCAGAAGGGGCTGAAAATCATCGAGGCAAGCTACGGACTGAACTTGGTCGGTCAACCGATTTTACGGCCGGGTATCGTTCCGTTATGCGCCGGAAACGTCACTGAGCAGCTCGCACAACTCCTGAACGGTCAAGACGGAGCGGCAATGACCGTCGATGTCGCGGTGCTTGGAGACCCTGCACCCGAATTGCCAAAAGAGTTAGTTGTACAATACGTCTATCGTGAGGATCCATCTAGGACGCTGCGGGAAGTGCGCATCGCCAGCGAAGCACATGGCAAACCGCTAGTAATTCCGTCATTCTCGTAAGGAACCAGCGGGACGCGAGGGATCAATGGGGCTTTCGATTCAAATGGCAGAACTGATTGCGATCGAAAGCAAGTACAAGCCGCTCCCCAAAGTCGTACACACGGTCGGACGTCTCTCGATGGGGTTCGATTATGAAGAGGCTAGGGCGACGTTGCGGCGATGCGGTGTCGAACCGCGTCCGGTTAAAATTGAAATTGACACTGAGACGATGGAAGCTCGTACTGGCCAGCACGGCAGAATAAATGATCGCACCTTTTTTGGTATGCTTGGAGCATCCGAGGTCGCAGCCATTGATATTAGCAGTTATGAAGGCGCTTCGATAATTTGCGACTTGTGCAGTCCGATTCCGGACCACCTGGCAGGAGTGTGCGATTTCATCGTGGGAGGGAGCACACTGGATAACGTATTTTCTCCCGCCCAATATGTTCAGAACATCGCAAAAATGCTGCGAGTCGGCGGGCGCTGGTTTGAAATCAACCACGCAAACGATTTCAAGAGTCCGTACGTCATCTTAACGCCGCCGTGGTACTTTGATTTTTTTTGTGTCAATAGATTCAGTGATTGTCGCATCTATGTTCTTGAGTTTGCGGGCGCGGTTCACGCGTACAAGATGTTGGTTCCGCTTCTTCCAAATCAACAGGTCGGCTGGGGCCTCATTGATAACTTCGAGGGGCGAGGTGACACGTTGTTGGCTGTTGTCGCCTTTGCCGAAAAGGGAGCTGCTTCGACGTGGAATGTAATCCCTGTGCAGGCCCCTTATCGGGACGAAGCACGTGTGAGTGAATATGGCAAATGCCTGTCGGCATTGATCAAGAACCCCCGGCCGTGGGCGGTTCTTAGGCGGACAGCGGCGCCTCCGCCCAGCCTCAAACGGCATACACCGCCCGGTAATTATCACTACATCGGACATTTCTGAGCTGGGAGCCACGGTTTTCGTAGTCACTTTTTCATTGACATGCGTCACCAATTCGGATATGAGGGGGTCACCTCGCCGGTGAGGGACGTGTTCTCGAGGCACACCTGAACACGAAGCGAGGGCGGTCCCCGCGCGCGGAGTTGCGATCCGCTCCCGGGCGGCTCCGGGGCACCATCGTCCGGCACGACGACCGGACCGCGAGGAGCTCGCTGGACTGAGGACAGGCCGAAGACGGGCAAAACACCCTTCAGAGCCGCGTCCCAGGAAACAAGGGTCTGGAGCTGAGCCATCGG
>JAJPHI010000013.1 GCA_021325355.1 Pseudomonadota bacterium | reverse complement strand
GCGAAGCCGTCCGAGTGGTAGTACTCGTCGAGGAACTTGTCCGCCGCGCCGCGCGCATGCGCGAGCAGCGAGTTGAGCATCTCCTGCTCGACCTGCACGTCGCTGCTGACCGCGCGCGCGTTGCGGATAAAGGCGGCGACCTCGTAGCGCTCGATGCGTCCGGTCACGTGGGGGACTGACGTTGGCGTGAGCGGCTGCGGAACGGTGAGCGCGTAGCCGAGCTTGTCGACCTCGACCACGTACGGGATGTAGCGGCTTCGCGTCGCGAGCCAGACGATCCCGATCGCAAGTATCAGCGAAACCGCGAGCAGCCCGCCCGCCGCTATCTGCCAGTTGCGCTTGCCCAGTACCAGATCGGCGTAGCGTTCATCCCATTCCCGTCGCGCTTCGAAGTACGGATTCGCGGCCATGCGGACACTCCCCGAACGAGCCGCTCAGCGGTCCATTCGTGTGTGCGTAAAGTTGTCCGCCATTTGTCCGCGAACTCGTTAAGACAGGCCTCAAAAAACCCCAAAACGAAGGGCGCGATCTCTCGATTTTTATTGGGTTTTTTGGTTTTTGTTGGAGGCTTTGACCGATGAGAACCGAATGGCATTCAGGAGGTCGGCGGTTCGACCCCGCTCAGCTCCACCAATAAAATCAAGCACTTCTTCGGTCCGCGGACTTTCGCGAGGCTGTCGTGCAAATCCACAGGGTTCAGATCGAGGAAGGTTTTCTGAACGGATTCGACCTGACTTTTACATCCGGTCTGAACGTAGCGATCGGTTCGCCCTACCCCGTGGAAGTATCCCAGCGATAAGTTAGTATCTGCCGGAAACTTTATTGCGTTTATCGCCCAGCCTCAGAACAGGTGCAGGCTGGGCCGATAAACGCTATCAGGAAAACCCGTCCAGAACCCTTTGTGGCACAATTCACGCACATGAGAATCCTGATTGGCCTGCTCGCACTGCTGATCGCAATCGGCGCCGCCGGCTCCCACGCTCACGCCGCCGATCCGAACTGTGACAACGCGCACGACGAGGCCGCGATCGACCGCTGTATGGCGTCGGCGCGCAACCGGACTGACCGCGAGCTCAACCAGGTTTACCAGGCCCTGATGGCGAAGGTCAGCGACCGCGGGAAGCGCCAGTTGCGCGATGCCGAGCGTGCCTGGATCACTTATCGCGACCGCCAGTGCGCCTTCGATACCGCAGGCAGCATCGGCGGCAGTATCCATGACGCGATGGTGGCCAACTGCCATGACCGCATCACCACCGCGCATATCGCGGAGCTGAAAGCTCAGTTGAACTGCCGGGAGGGCGACCTCGCGTGCGGCCGGCAGTAGCCGCCCGCCGTTAGCGCCTGGCGGAGAGGGGGGGATTTGAACCCCCGAGACCCTTCCGAGTCTACACGCTCTCCAGGCGTGCGCCTTAAACCGGGCTCGGCCACCTCTCCGATGTGAACTTCAGAGTATGCCTTCGACGTTCCACCAATACCAGTGTGACTTGCTGACAGATCCCTCAGCCGCACACGGCCGAGCGTCCGCCGCTAACGACGCGCCGACCGCCGCTCAGATGACGCCCGGGAACTTCTTACGCATCCAGTCGACGAAGCTCTCCGGCGCGATCATCGTCGACAGCCGTCCCTGCCGAACCAGCGCCCAGTCCTTGAATCTGCCGCTGTCCTTGATCTCAGCCAGCGTGACCGGCGGTTCGAGCCGCGCGACGAACGCCACGTCGACCACCGCCGAGCGGCGATTGCGCGGATCGTCGCGAGGTTCCGAAACCACCTCGGCAAGACCAACCACGCTCGACTTGCCGCCGCTGTGATAGATGAAGATCCGATCCCCCGGCCGCATCTCGCGAATCGCCCGCACCGCCTGCGGATTGGTGACCCCATCCCAGGCCGTTCGCCGCTCGCGTTCGAGATCGTCGATCGCGTACGTCTCCGGATCGGTTTTGGCGAGGAAGTAGCGCATGATAATTCTCGGGCGCTTGCAACTGTGGCCCAATCTAGCATGAGCGCCCAACGTTTCCATCCGCGCCGGGCTTGAACGATGCCCGAACTGCCGGACGTAACGATCTATGTCGAGGCGCTGCGCAAGCGTATCGTCGGCGAACGCCTGCGGAGCGCGACCGTGCGCTCGCCGTTCCTGTTGCGCTCGACCACGCCGCCGCTCGCGTCAGGCTTCGGCCGGCGCGTCGTCGAGGTAACCCGACTCGCCAAGCGGATCGGGATCGCGCTCGAGGGCGATTTGTGGCTGGTGCTCCATCTGATGATCGCGGGACGCCTGCACTGGAGCCTCGCGGCGCCCAAACGCGGCGGCCGCAACCTGCTCGCGCTGTTCGAGTTCGACCATGGATGGCTCACGCTGACCGAGGCCGGGACCCGGCGTCGTGCGGCCCTTTGGATCGTGCCCGCTGGCGAACTCGCCGGGCTGCGCGGCGACGCCCTCGAGCCGCTCACGGCCTCGCTCGCGCAGTTCGTCGATCGGCTGCGCGCCGCCAACCATACACTGAAGCGCGCGCTGACCGATCCGCACATAATCAGTGGTATCGGCAATGCCTATTCGGACGAGATTCTGTTTCGCGCGCGTCTCTCGCCGGTCGCGATGACCCGCAAGCTCAGCGAGGGGGAAATCGAACGCCTCTACCAGGCGACCCGCGACACACTCAGCGAATGGATCGCGCGGCTGCGCGCCGAGACCGGCGACGCTTTCCCCGAACACGTGACGGCCTTTCGACCCGCGATGGCGGTTCATGGTCGCTATCGCGCGCCCTGTCCGGTCTGCGGCTCGCCGATTCAACGGATCCGCCACGCTGACAACGAAACCAACTACTGTGCGACCTGCCAGACCGCGGGACGGCTGCTCGCCGATCGCGCGCTCTCGCGCCTGCTCCATCAGGACTGGCCGCGCACGCTCGACGAGCTCGAGGCGCGCCGCCGTCCCTGACCGCCGCGCCGGCGCTAACGCTCTTGACGGCAGGCCGCCAGTCCAAAATAGTGAAGCCGAGCCAGGTTACGATAACCCTTTTCGAATCGAGGCGAGTATGAGCGACACCCAGGAAAAGATTCACAAGCTGAAGTATGCGGGCGCGATCGACGCCGACGGCCATATCCTCGAGGACAAGACCTTGTGGGAGCGCTACTGCGAGGCCAAGTATCGCGATCGCGCGATTCGCCTGAAACCCGACAAGGACGACCTCGAATATCTCGAAGTCAACGGCGTCCCCTCGCGTGTCAACCGTGGCGGCAACTTCGGCAACGTTGCCCAGATGGGCAAAGTGACCCGCACCACCGGCAACTTCAATCCCCGCATTCGTTACGGCGACGACCTTCCACTGGGCGCCTCGGACGCCAAGGATCGCCTCAAACGGCTTGACCTCGAAGGGCTCGACGCTGCGATCATCTATCCGAGTCTCGCGCTGACCTGGGAGACCGATACCGACGATCCCGAATACTCGCAGGCGATGTGCCGTGCCTACAATCGCTGGGTCACCGACTGGGCCTCCGACAGCGGCGGTCGCCTGATCCCCGTGGCCCATCTATCGCTCAGCGATCCCGCCGCCGCCGCCGCCGAACTCGAGCGCGCCGTCAAGGCCGGCCACAAGGGCGGATGGGTGGTGCAGTTCACCACCACCCGCAAGCCCCACGGCCATCCCGATCACGACGTGGTCTTCGCCAAGGCCCAGGAACTCGACGTCCCGCTCGGCATCCACGTCTCGCTCGAGCCGCAATGGTGCTGGCCCGGCCGCTATGACCGCGAGTTCATCCGCAAACAACACTGGTTCCTCAATGTCACCGCGTCGGACGCCATCCGCCATGCGCTCGCCAGCTTCATGGCCTACGGGACCTTCGACAAGTTCCCGAAGCTCAAGATCGTCATCCTCGAAGTCGGCGCCGGATGGATCCAGTACTGGCTCGATCGCATGGACGCGGTCTATGACAGCGTGATGGGCCGTGGCGTGCCGCTCAAGGAAAAGCCGAGCTTCTACTTCAAGCGCAACGTCTGGGTCTCGGCCGATCCCGATGAAAAGTCGCTGCCCGCGATGGTCGAGCTGTGCGGCAGTGATCGCTTCTTCTGGGCGACCGACTTTCCCCATCCCGATCACACCGGCAACTATATCGAGGAGCTCGAACACTTCGGCGACAAGATCGCCGATACGCAGCGCCGCCGCGACGTTCTCGGCGACAACCTGCGCCGCGTCTACAATCTCACCGTCTAGCGCCGCGCCCCGGCGCACGGCCAGGGGCGCGCCGCCTTACCAGAGCTCCTGGGAGGCGAGGCGCGCGCCCTCGGCCATCGCCCGGAATTTCGCCCAGGTAATCTTCGGATCCACCGTATGGAAACCGGCTAACGTCGCGAAACCGCAGTCGGTCCCGGCAATCACGTTCTCCCGCCCGACCAGCTTCGCGACGTTGCAGATGCGCTGCGCCACCAGCTCCGGATGCTCGATGAAGTTCGTTACCGAGTCGATCACGCCCGGTATCAGCACCTTGCCCGGCGGCAGTTTCACCTCCTTGAACACCGCCCATTCATGCTCATGACGCGGATTCGACGCCTCGTATGAAATGCCGTCGGCCCTGACCTTGAGCACGATATCGATAATGTCGCGCAGCGCCACGTCGCGATGATGCGGGCCTTCGTAGTTGCCCCAGCACAGATGGATCCGCACGGCCTCGGGCGGGATACCGGCCAGCGCATGGTTCAACGCCTCGACGTGCAGCTCGATATTCCGCCGAAACTCCGCCAGCGAGGCGTCGGGAAACTGGATATGACGGCCCATCGCGAGATCCGGACAATCGACCTGCAGGATCAGGCCGGCCCGATGGATCGCCTCGTACTCGACCTTCATCGCGTCCGCCAGCGCCGCCAGATACGCCTCGTGCGACTTGTAATACTGATTCGGTAAAAATATCGAAATCACGCCGGGCGAGGCCGCGCTCATGAAACCCTCGACCGCCGCCGAGCCGGCGAGCGCCGCCTTCAGCGTCGCCAGTTCCCGGTCCAGACTCGCGCGATCCTTGTACGCCAGCGGACCGTTGCAGGTCGGCCGCTTGAGCGCCCGCAGTTGGTTCTGGCCGAACAACCTCTCGGCAAACTCCGGATAGTCGGCCAGATCGCCCAGGGCGAAAAACCCCTGGCTTTCGCCGCCGAAGCCGCTCAGCCGATCTTTCGGATAGGTCGCGTACGACGGCTTGTCCACTTCGCCGTCGTTGACGATATCGACGCCGTTCTCGATCTGTTGCCGCACGATCGTTTTGACGGCCTCCTGCACCGCCGCCTCGAAGCGCGCCGGGTCCTTGAGTTCGCCGAGTTCCTTTTGCTCGACCAGCGGCATCAGCGTCTCTGGTCGCGGCAGGCTGCCGGTGTGCGTGGTGAGGATTCGTTCAGTGCTGCGTTTCATGCGTGCTCTCCTGGCGTCTCCACTTGGTACTTTTGCCCCAGGGCCAATCCGCTCCCCTGATACCTGTGCTGGGCGGGCCCCGGATAACCGGCGTCGCCCCGACGGTGGGCCGCGCTCAATGCCACAGCATCCGCGAGGCGAGACGCGCGCCCTCCGCCATCGAGCTGAGCTTCGCCCACGCAATCGCCGGATCGACGGCCGACGATCCCGCGATCGTGCCGAAACCGCAATCCGTACCCGCGATCACATTCTCGCGGCCGACGACATTGGCGAGATTACAGATGCGCTGCGCGACGAGCTCGGGATGCTCGACGAAATTCGTCACCGAATCGATCACCCCCGGTATCAGCACCTTGCCCGGCGGCAGCTTCACCTCCTTGAAGACCGCCCATTCATGCTCATGGCGCGGGTTCGAGGCCTCGTAGGAGATTCCCTGGGCGCGCGCTTTCATGACGATATCGATGATGTCGCGCAGCGGCACGTCGTGATTGTGCGGTCCCTCGTAGTTGCCCCAGCACAGATGCACCCGCACGCGATCCTCGGGCACGTTGGCCAGCGCGTGATTCAGCGCTTCGATATGCAGCTCAATCGTTTTGCGAAACTCGCTCAGCGACAAATCCTTGTAATGCACGTGCCGGCTCATCGCGAGGTCCGGACAATCGACCTGCAGCACGAAGCCGGCGGCGACGATCGCTTCGTACTCGACCCGCATCGCCTCGGCGATCGCGCGCAGATAGGCCTCGTGCGACGGATAATACTTGTTGCTCAGGAAGAAGGTGACGACGCCCGGTGACGCCGCGCTCATGAAGGTGTCCGCGGGACTGGTGCCGGCGAGCGCCGCCTTGAAGTTCGTCAAGTCAACCTCGAGCGCTGCGCGCTCGCGATAGCTGATGGGTCCGGTGCAGGCCGGTCGCTTCATCCGCACCCCACTCGCCCCCATCCCGCCCGCGCTGGCCCGCGCATAGTCGGGAAAATCCTGCATATCGGCGCCGCGAATCGGCAGGCTCCGCTCGCTGCCATCGAAGCCGCTCAGGCGATCCTTCACGTAGGTCGCGTACGAGGGCTTGCTCATCTCGCCGTCGTTGACGATATCGATTCCGGTCGCCATCTGCCGCTTGACCGTTTCCGCCACCGCCTGCCGGACGCACGCCGCAAACGCGCCCCCATCCACCGCCTGCCCGTCCTCCTTCTGCCGCAGCAGCGCCAGCAGATCGGACGGGCGCGGCAGACTGCCGGTATGGGTCGTCAGGATACGCTCGCTGCTCCGCTTCATTGGTCCATCCTCCGCGTCGCCACGTTACCGCGAGCCTCCGTCGAGGGCAAAGGAACGCGCTGGTCGCCTAACGGAAATGCGGCATCACCCGGGTCGCCATCAACTCCAGATGCTCGTCCATCCGGCGGACCGGATAACCGGGCGGAATCGTCCAGCAGTAATACCGCTCGATCGGCACCGCCGCGGCATACTCCGCGATCGCCTTGACCGCCGCCTCCGGCGTCAGCACCTGGAAGATGCCGCTCGCCTTCAGCGCCTCGAGGTTCGGCACCGGCGGAAACAGCTCCATCCCGGCCTTCTTCGTCCACTCACTGTAAACATTGAGTTGAAACAGTATATGCGGAGCCATCTCCGCCCAGGTCTTGTCCGGATCGTTGGCGACCACCAGCCAGAAATGCCCGCCCGCGACGCGCGCCCGCGTCGCGTCCTTGCCGGCCGCGCGCAACTCGTCGCAGTACATGCGATAGACACTGCTCAGGTCGCCGGTGCCGATATAGCCGTCGGCGAGCCGCGCCGCGCGTCGTGCCGCGGCCTTGGCGAAGCCGCCCACCCATAACGGCGGCCGCGGCTTCTGCAGCGGCAGCGGCGAGAGTCGCGCGTTCGTGATCTGGAAATGGCGGCCGTGAAAGGTCACCGTCTCCCCTTCCCATAAGCGCCGGATGATCTCGAGACCTTCGTTGGCGCGCCCGCCGCGCTCTCCCATCGGAATTCCCAGTCCGGCGAACTCCTCCGCGCGATAGCCCACGCCGATTCCCAGTTCGAACCGCCCACCGGACATGAGATCGATCGTGGCGCCGTCCTCGGCGACGCGCACCGGATCGTAGAGCGGCAGCAGGAGCACCGACGTGCCGATACGAATCTTCTTCGTGCGCACCGCGATAGCGGCCGCCTGAATCAGCGGCGACGGCGCATGGCCGTCATCGACGAAATGATGCTCGGTCAGCCAGACGTCGTCGTAGCCGATCGTCTCGGCCCAGGCTATCTGGTCGATAATCGCGTCGTAGATTTCCTTGTCCGTGCGCCGCCACGGCGCCGGATTACGAAAGTCGTACCACAACCCGAAACTCAGCCTGCGCTTGCCGCCAGCCATGATCCCTCCTGCCGTGATGCCGATTTAACATCCGCGACGTGAACCTGCCACGGGCGCGTTGTCAACCGGTATCATCACCGTCCGCCTTGAAACTTGTCGATAGTGACAAAAATCCTGTGGATAGCGCGCGACCCCGCTCCCCCAATGTTTCACGTGAAACCTCGGGGCGTGAAACCTCGGGACGTGAAACCTCGGCCGAACCCGCGTCGCCCGGCCTCGCCCGCGGTCGTTGAACCTGAGCCGCAGCCTGCGTTATGCTTTCCCTGCCCGAAAACGTTGCCGCGAGCGCTCGCCGCCGCGGACCACAAGGAGGACCCCGATGAGCAAGCCGTGCATCTCGGCTGACTCTCACATCACCGAACCGCCCAACTGTTACATCGATTACATCGACCCCAAGTTCCGTCATATCGCTCCCAAGATGGTGCGTGACGAAACCAAGGGCGACGTCTTCGTTATCGAAGGAATAAAGAAGCCGCTCGGCATCGCGCTCGCCGCCGCGGCCGGCCGCACGCCCGAAGATCTGCGCGCCTGGGGCGCCACCTTCGACAGTCTCCATCGCGGCGGATGGGACCCGAAGTACCGCATCGCCGACCAGGATCGCGACGGCGTCGCCGCCGAAGTGATTTATCCGACGGTCGGGATGCTGCTCTGCAATCACAGCGACTTCGATTACAAAAAGGCCTGCTTCGACGCCTACAATCGCTGGATCGCCGAATATTGCTCCTACAACCCGACGCGTCTGCTCGGTCTCGGCCAGTCAACCATGCGCTCGGTCGAGGAGGGCATCAAAGAGCTCGAAGAGATGAAGGCGCTCGGTCTGCGCGGCGTGATGCTGACCGGCAATCCGATGGTCAGCGACTACGACGATCCAATGTATGATCCCTACTGGCAGGCCGCGGTCGATCTCGAGATGCCGATCAGCTTCCATATCCTGACCAGCAAGAGCGATCAGGTGGGCGCGCGCCCGCGCGGCCCGCTCATCAACAGCTTCATGTCGATCATTCGCGGCAACCAGGACATCATCGGCACCTTCATCTTCGGTGGCGTCTTCCAGCGTAATCCCAAACTGAAGATCGTCTGCGTCGAGGCGGACGCCGGCTGGGTGCCGCATTTCATGTACCGGATGGACCATGCCTACAAGCGCCATCGGACCTGGATGAAAGCGCAGCCGCTCGAGCGGATGCCGTCCGAATACTTCCGCGACCATGTTTACCTGACCTTCCAGGACGACTGGGTCGCTTTCGCCGAGAAGGACCTGCTGAACTATAAGCGCATGATGTGGGCGAATGACTTCCCGCACTCGGACTCGACCTGGCCGTGGTCGCAGGAGATCCTCGCCCAGCACACCAAGAACCTGACGCCGGTCGAGAAGGACGCGATTCTGCACGATAACGTCGCGGAGCTGTATCACATCGCCGTCTGATAGAACCGGACCCGGTTACTTAGGTTACTTATCGCGACGGCCGCCGGAGCGTTAACGCCCGGCGGCCGTTTGCGTCGCGGTTGGATACGCGAGGATGCGCGGACGTTCCGCCCCGCCGCATCATCGCCAGGCGCGCCGTCAACCAGACATCTCCGGTCGGCCGAACATTTCCGATCAGCGTGTGGGCGCGGCCGCCAGCGCAGACGATCGGAAGGTCATACGAACGGATTATTCCGCGGCGGTGGCCGGAATATAGCCAGTCTTCCCGTTACGCAGTTTGAGCTGGAGCCATTTGCCACTGAGCCCGACCACATCGACGTGAATGCCTGCGCGGACGTGTTCCAGCACCGCACTCGACTCGTCAGGAGCCGCATAGATCGCGGTGGACTTCGACAGGAGGAAGCGCTTGTTGATGGGCTTCACGGCTGGGGCCGCGGCAGTGGAAGCGGCGGCGGGACTGGGACTGGGCGAAGCGGCAAGACTGCTGGTGACGCCGGCGCCCATCGCCAGCGCGCCGAACATCGCGATTAGGGCCAACGGCCGTGAGGGTTTAGAGGAGTCTGAACGCGGCATGAGTGCTTTCCTTTCGACACTGATATGGTCAACTTAACCTACAGCGCATGCGCGCACCGCCCGTCGCTGGATCGGGTTGACGCGCAACGCACTTCGGATGGTCACTTGTGGCTTCGCGGCGAATTATTCGCGCCCGGCGCCTCCGCTCATGATTTACTGCCCTGTTGCGCGGCGGCAGGGCCGGGCGGTGGCGCACAGTACGGCGCGGGGCCGTTCTGGTTGCTTTGCGCCCGTTGCGCCATCATGGCCTTGAGATCGTCGGCGCAGCCGTTCTGCCCGCTATAGAATTTATACATCGCCGAACCGTTGGGATTCGGGATCACCAGAATCGGCCCGCTGTACTGCGCCGCTTGCTGCGGGGTCAGACCGAAATCGCTCGGTGTCATGACCGGCGGGGGCTGCTTCGACTGCCATAAGGGCACACCCGGAAGGCCGACGGAGCGGAGGTTACCCTGCGAATCCTCGGTCCACGCCAGGCATCCGGCCAGGGCGACTGAGCTAATCAAAAGGATTGCAAGGCTCACTCGAGCGGTCATCCAGAACTTCTCCACTTCCCTCATCCGTCAACCTTAGCCAAATATAACTGAATGTCATGGAACTGGCTAACTTGAGACTTTGGTTAACCGTGCGACGCCGCCAACCGGGCGGATCCGGCGCTACCCGCCTCTGACCCGAAGGTGTTAAGAGAGAGTAAGCATCTCACGGCAAAAGCGGAGGTCGCTCATGATGGCCGAAAAGTTGGACCTCAATACGCTGGTCGAGGACCATCGCGTGCATCGGCGTATCTATACCGAGCCCCAGGTGTTCGCGCTCGAGATGGAGCGGATTTTCGAGAGCGGCTGGGTCTTCCTTGGTCATGATAGCGAAGTGGCGGCGGCCGGTGATTTCAAGCAGGTGCGGTTCGGCTCGCAACCGGCAATCATGACGCGCGACGAAGACGGCGCCATCCAGGTGCTGATGAACCGCTGCATGCATCGCGGGGCCACGATCTGCCAAGAGGAACGGGGCAACGCGCGCCACTTCCGCTGCTGGTATCACGGCTGGACCTACAACGGTCGCGGGGAGTTGGTGGGGCTGCCGTATCCGGGCGGTTACGGCAAGAACTTTGATCGCAGCCGGTTCAGCCTGATCCGGGCGGCCAAGGTCGCCAATTATCGCGGGCTCGTGTTTGCGAGTCTCAGCGCGGACGTCGAAGAGCTGCCCGACTATCTGGGCAAAGCGCGCTACTACATCGATCTCTTCATGGATCTGTCGCCGCAGGGTGCGGT
Organism: Pseudomonadota bacterium; assembly: GCA_021325355.1. Taxonomy (GTDB): domain Bacteria; phylum Desulfobacterota; class Binatia; order Binatales; family Binataceae; genus JAJPHI01. The sequence goes on along the minus strand of JAJPHI010000013.1, from coordinate 30,840 downwards.
GGAAGCTCGGGCCGGCACGCACAAGTACGGTTACGACGGTAACTGGAAGTTCCAGATGGAGAACGGGGTGGACGGCTACCATGCGAACTTCGTCCATCAGGCCTTCTTCGAGATTCAAGGGAAACGGCTGGGTCGGCGCGTGATGAAATTGTTCAACGAGACCAGTCCGCTCGAAAGCAAGGACCTGGGACACGGTCATTCGCTGCTGGATACCGCGCCGCGGCGAAGCAGCCCCCGGCTGGTCAGCAATATCCTGCGCGGGCAGGTGCCGGCGGAAATCGGCGACGCCTATGTGCAGAGCCTGGTGGCGCGCAATGGCGAGGCGCGAGCGGCGGAAATTCTCGCCGCCTCCAACGTCAACCTTGCGGTGTTCCCGAATCTGCTGATCATCGGCATTCAGTTGCGCAACGTGATCCCGATAAGTTTCAACCGCACCGAAGTATTCCTGACGCCGACCACGCTCTGCGGCGTGCACGAGGCGATTAACGTCGCGCGGCTGCGCGCTCACGAGGCATTTTACGGCCCGGCGGGCGGCGGCGCGCCGGACGACGTCGAGATGTTCAACCGCTGCCAGGCGGGTCTCGCAGTGAAGGGCGCCGAATGGCTCGAACTCTCGCGCGGACTCGAACGCGAGACGGTCGGCGAGGACGGGGTTATCGCCGCGCATCTGACCGACGAAGTACCGCAGCGCGCCTTCTACAAGCGCTGGCGCGAGATCATGTGCGGCGTGGCGACGGCGGCGCGGCCCTCGGTTACGTTGGCTGCGGCGGGCTCCTGATCGACGATGGCGACGCTCAGTCGCAGCGCGGTCGAAGACCTGCTGTACGCCGAGGCGCTAATCCTCGACGAACGCCGTTACGACGCATGGCTGGCGATGCTGACGGCGGACGCGATCTATTGGATTCCGAGCAACGGACCGGGCCGCGATCCGACGCGGGAAATCGCGATCGTCTACGACGATTTCGAGCGGCTGAGCGATCGCGTCAGGCGGCTCGAGAGCGGTCTGGCGCACGCGCAGAGCCCACCCTCGCAGACGCGACGTTTGATCGGCAACGTGACGGTCGCCGAAGCGCAGGACAACGCGATGTCGATCGGCTCGAATTTTCTGCTCTACCATCTGCGGCGCGGGCGCGAACGCATCTTCGCCGGCCGCTATGAGCATCGGCTGCGCTGCGTCGAGGGCGTCTGGAAAATCGCGGCGAAGAAGGTCGTCCTGGTCAACAACGACGAGGTCATCGATAACCTGACTTTTATTGTCTGAAGACGATTCGGTGAGGTGGAGCGCGATGGCGAGCGTAACACAGATGGGCTATCTCGGGTTGAACGTCAGCGACGTGGCGCAATGGGAACGGTTCGCCACCGAGATCCTCGGGTTGCAGGCCGCGGGCGAGGCGCCGGACGGCGCGCGGCTGCTGCGGATGGACGAAAATCACCATCGCTTCATCCTGCAGCAGAACGCGGCGGACGACCTCGCCTTCATCGGCTGGGAGGTGAGCGACGAGCCGGCGCTGCGGGAACTCGCAGGGCAGCTTCGCGCCGCCGGGGTCGAAGTGAGGACCGGGAGCCCGGAGCTGGCGCAGGCCCGCGGCGTCGTCGAGCTGCTGCAGTTCAAGGATCCCAACGGCATCGCCAGCGAGGCCTACTTCGGTCCGCTGATGAATTTCCAGGAGCCGTTCCAGTCGCCGCGTCCGATTTCCGGGTTCGAGACCGGCATCATGGGACTCGGGCACATGGTGATTCGGGTGGACGACGCCGCGCAGAGCCTGCACTTCTATCGCGATCTGCTGGGCATGAAGATCAGCGATCTGGTCGATATGCGGATGCGGCGGGGGCAGCCATTCGGCCTGTCGATCACCTTTCTGCACTGCAACCCGCGACATCACACGCTCGCCTTCGGACAGTTGCCGGGGACCAAGCGGCTCCATCACTTCATGCTGCAGGTCCGGACGATCGACGACGTGTGTTCGACGATGTACCTCTGCGAGGATCGTGGCGTGCCGATCGCGGCCACGCTCGGGCGCCATACCAACGATCATATGGTGTCGTTCTATCTGCGCACGCCCTCAGGGTTCGAGGTGGAGTACGGCTATGGCGCGCGGGTAATCGACGATGCCGTCTGGAAGGTGCAGCGGCACGAATCGGGCAGCATCTGGGGCCATCGCCGACCTCGGTAGGTATCGCTCAACCGCGACGATATGTGTCAGGGTCGAGGTGCAGGTGTTGTCTGTCAACTGGTGGAAAAAGCCTGGCATCGGATATCCGCGGCGAGTTGAGCAGTTGAATTACCAAGTTGCTATTACGCTGCCTCCGAACCTTGATTGAGGGCGGTGAGGTCGTGCCAGCCGAGGAGCCGGCGCAGCTTCACCTGGCCGCTGCGCAGGAGTCCGAACAGCAGGAGCAGAACCGCCTCCTCGTTGGGAAGCGAAGGCTGGGTTCTGGTCCGCCGGCGAAACTGCTCGTTGATCCGCTCCAGCGCGTTGGTGGTGCGCAGCGCCTTCCATTGCGAGATTGGCAAGGCGGTAAAGGTGAGCAGTTGGTCGCCGGCTTGCTCGAAGCTTTTGGCGATCGCTTGGCAGCGCAGCCGCCACTTGCGTGCGAAGGCGACCCGGGCCTGTTCCACCGCCGCGCGGCTCTCGGCGTAGAGCATGCGTCGATAATCCTCGGCCAGTTCCTCGCGCAGATGGGCCGGGGCCTTGGCGAGCAGATTCCAGAGCTTGTGGTTGGTACAGCGTTGCAGCGCGAGCTTGGGCCACTGCGCCTTGAGCGCCGCGGCCAAGCCCGGATTACCGTCGATCGCCGCCAGCACCGGCGCGCCCAGATTGCGCGCGACCAGCGAGTGGACCGCGTCGAGCCAGCCTTGCTCGCTTTCCGCTCCCGCCAGCCTGAGATCCAAAATCACCCGGAGCCCGTCCGCGCATACCCCAAGGCTGACCAGCACCGGCGCCCGCGCGTGCGTCTTGCCGATTCGCACCCGCGGATACCAGCCGTCGAGAAACAAGTAACGAACCTTTAGTTCGCCGAGATCGCGCCGGGCCCACGCGGCAAAGTCCTCGCGCAATCGCCCAACCAGGCGCGATACCGCGTCCTTCGACCACGGCGCGCCGCGCAACAGCGGGCCAGTGCTCCGCGCAGCCGGTGGGTGTTGGTCCCGTTCAGGTATACTCCGAGGATCGGTTCGTCCACGCGCTCGGTGCGTCGCTGATAGCGCGGGATGATCGTGCTGCGCCATTCGCGACGGCGGCGCCGTGTCACTTGATTCCCCGATGAGGACGGGACTGACATTCCCGCGCGGCCTCGATTCGAAAACGCTCCGACGAAGAGGCAGCAGACCGGCTAGAGTGGCGACGATCGAACGGCGCCGGCTGGCGCATGCCGTCGCGTTATTGCCTCGGCGTACGCAATGACCGGTAGCGATGTGCCGGCAGCCGGCCAACCGGGCGCCGGAACGCTTGTGAGGTGGAGAGTTGAGAGACGCGCCGCCGCCAGCCGCGAAGCTGTACAGACGGCGCGTTGCCGTTCAGATTGTTCAGCTCGCGAGGAGCTGGCGGAGGACGTAGGGCAGAACGCCGCCGTGTCGGATATATTCGACGTCCTCGGGCGTATCGACGCGCGCCAGCACTTCGAACTCCTTGACGGCGCCATCGCCTTCCGCCCGCACCTTGAGCTTTTGGCGCGGAGTCAAACCCGTCGCGACGCCCAGAATCGAATAGGATTCGCGGCCGGTCAGGCCCAGGCTTGCGCGGTTCTGCCCTTCAAGAAACTGTAACGCCAGCACGCCCATCCCGACCAGGTTGCTGCGATGGATCCGTTCGAAGCTTTCGGCGATGACCGCGCGAACGCCCAGCAACTGCGTGCCTTTGGCCGCCCAGTCGCGTGAGGAGCCGGTGCCGTATTCCTTGCCGGCGATCACCACCAGCGGCACGGCCTCACGCCGATAGCGCTCGGCGGCGTCGAAGATAGTGGTGCGTTCGCCGTCCGGCAGATGGAGGGTGACGCCGCCCTCGACACCCGGCACGAGCAGATTCTTGATGCGGATATTGGCGAACGTCCCGCGCATCATGACTTCATGATTGCCGCGTCGGGCACCATACGAGTTGAAGTCGCGCGGCTCGACCCCTTGTTCGATGAGGTAGCGGCCGGCGGGGCTGTCGGCCGGAATCGACCCGGCGGGCGAGATATGATCGGTCGTTACGCTGTCACCAAGCATCGCAAGGACGCGCGCGCCGTGGATATCCTGCAGGGGGCTCGCGGTGGGCGCCATGCCGTCAAAGAAGGGCGGCGCTTTGACATAGGTCGAGTGGTCCTCCCATTGGAAGAGCTCGCCCTGGGGGACGGCAAGGCTGCGCCAGCGCTCGTCGCCCTCGAACACCTGGCCGTACTCCGCGCGAAACATCGCCGAGTCCACCGCCGAGGCCATCACGCGGTTGAGCTCATCGGCAGACGGCCAGATATCGCGCAGATAGACCGGCTGGCCCTGCGGATCGTGTCCGAGCGGGTCGCGATCGGGATCGAGATCGATGGTGCCGGCCAGCGCATAGGCGACGACCAACGGCGGTGAGGCGAGGTAATTGAAGCGCACCACCGGGTTGATCCGTCCTTCGAAGTTGCGATTACCGCTGAGAATCGCGGCGGCGACGAGATTGCCCTCCTTGATCGCGTCGGCGATCGGTTCGGCGACCGGGCCGCTGTTGCCGATACAGGTGGTGCATCCGTAACCGACCAGGTTGAAGCGCAGGCGCTCGAGGTATTCGAGCAGGCCCGCGCGCTTCAGGTAGGCGGTCACCACCTTCGACCCGGGGGCGAGACTGGTCTTGACCCAGGGCTTGACGCTCAAGCCGCGCTCGACGGCTTTTTTCGCCAGCAGACCGGCACCGAGCATCACGGACGGGTTCGAGGTGTTGGTGCAACTGGTGATCGCGGCGATTACCAGCGAGCCGTGCCGCAGCGTGAACTCGTCGCTGCCGAGACGGGCGCGTGCCGAATGGCTCAGCGCGCCGAGGTCATGCTCGAGCGGATGCTCTTCGCGCCCGGGCTCCGGATTGCCGCCCTCGCTTTTCCATCGTTCGAGCACCTGCGGCGCGATATTGTTGCCGTCGGTGAGTACCTCCTTCACCAGTTCATCGCGAAAGTTGCGCCGGGCGGCCTTGAGCGGCACGCGATCCTGAGGGCGGCGCGGACCGGCGAGGCTCGGCTCGACCGTGCCGAGGTCGAGCTCGAGAGTATCGGTGAAGACGGGCTCCGGTGACTGCACCGTATGGAACAGTCCCTGATGCTTGCAGTAGGCCGCGATCAGTTGCACCTGGGCTTCGGCGCGGCCGGAGAGCCGCAGGTAATTGAGCGTCTGCTCATCGACCGGGAAGAAGCCGATCGTCGCGCCGTACTCCGGCGCCATGTTGGCGAGCGTGGCGCGATCGGCGACGCTCAGGTTCTCGATACCCGGACCGAAGTATTCGACAAACTTGTTGACGACGCCCTTTCGGCGCAGCATCTGCGTCGCCGTGAGGACCAGATCGGTCGCCGTGGCGCCGGGCGGCAGAGCGCCGGTCAGGCGGAAGCCGATCACTTCCGGCACCAGCATCGGGGTTGACCGCCCGAGCATCGCGGCTTCGGCCTCGATTCCGCCGACGCCCCAACCGACGACACCGAGTCCGTTGATCATCGTGGTATGCGAATCGGTGCCAAAAACCGTGTCCGGATAGGCGGCGCCGTCCTTCGTGGTGAAGACCACGGGGGCCAGATACTCGAGATTGACCTGATGGACGATTCCGGTATCCGGGGGCACCACGCGGAAATCGCGGAAGGCGCCCTGTCCCCAGCGCAGGAAGCGATAGCGCTCCTGGTTGCGCTCGAACTCCATCTGCGCATTGGTCGCGAAGGCCGACGCCGAGCCGTAGACGTCCACCTGCACCGAATGATCGATTACCAGGTCAACCGGTTGCAGCGGATTGATCCGCTTCGGATCGCCGCCGAGATGCTTGATCGCGTCGCGCATCACGGCCAGGTCGGCGACGACCGGGACGCCGGTAAAGTCCTGCAGCAATACGCGCGCGGGCATGAAGGAAAACTCCTGCTCGACGCGGCCGCGAGTGCCGGCCCATCGGGCCAGCGTCTCAACGTGCTCGGGCGTGACCACGGTGCCGTCTTCGCGGCGCAGGACATTTTCGATCATGACTTTGATCGAATAAGGCAGGCGGTCGAGTTCGTAACCCTGTTTCGCCAGATTTTCCAGCGAATAGATCGAATATTGGCTGGCGCCGACCGTAAGGGTGGCGCGTGTGCCGAAGCTGTTGTTCTTCATAGTGGCGGCTCTCGCAGAAGGTCGAAGTGGATCCAATTTTGCGCGATTTGCGATGGCTGCGCCATCTTTTGCCCGGCGCAAAATTGAGCGTTTGCCCGCGCGCAATCAGGCCTCAAAGAACCACGACCCTGACGAGCAGGCGCAAGGGCACGCCGAGGTCGCGAAGATCGAATTCGAGCAGGCGGCCGCTTCCGATCCCAGCCGGGATATTCAGAACGAGCGAGAGCTTATCCACGATGCCTGAGCCGCCGCACTCCGGGCACCATCCGTCGCGCCCGCCGCATCGCGGGCAATGTGTGGTGATCGGCAAATCGAACGGCACACGGCAGCCGAAGAGCGCTTCGTGCGGCGACAGCACGGCTTCGAGCCGGAGGACCGGCGGCGACGCATCGGTAATGTCGGTCAGCGGCGCAGGCGGGCGGCGCGACGCGGCGAAGCGCGGTTCCGCGCGCTGCGCGGCCTCCAGACGCCGGCGGTCATAGGCGCGGCGCCGCGCCGGATCCCGGAGCACTTCGTAGGCTTCATGAATCTCGCGGAAGCGCTCCGGGTCGGCATGCGGTCCGACGTCCGGATGGGCGGCGAAGGCGGCCTGGCGATAAGCGCGTCGGATTTCATCGTCGTCGGCATCGTCGGCCACGCCGAGAATCGCGTAGAGACTGCGGTCCGGCATCGCGCATCCGGGGCGGCGTTATCAGGCGGCGCGCACTTCGATACGGCGGGGTTTGGCCTCCTCGCGCTTGGGCAGCTCCAGTTCGAGTACGCCGTTGCGCATCGTGGCGCGGATTTTCGACTCGTCGATACTCTCGTGGAGCGCAAACTCCCGATAGTAATTGCCAACGTTGTATTCAGTGTATATCGGGCGGAGACCGTTATACATTTCGGTTGCCACTCTGCCGTGGATCGTCAGCACGCCGTCCTTGAGCGTTACTTCGACATCCTTCTCCCTGACGCCGGGCATATCAGCCCACAGTTTCAGGGATTCATCAAATTCATAGATATTGACATCGGGCACGAAGTAGCGACCGGGCCGCGTCTGCTCCTGCGGCTTGGCGACTTCCTGCTTTTCCTTCGGCGTCATCTCTTTGGTTTCGTCGGCCATGGCTTTCACCTCCGATACTTCAGACCGTCTGCACGGCGATTTGGCGCGGCCGGGCGTGTTCGCTACGCGGAACCTTGATCTGCAGCATGCCGGCTTCGTAGCGCGCCTCGGCACGGTTCACGTCATAGTCCTCGGGCAGTTGGATCGAGCGCGAGAAGCTGCCTTCGTTGAGCTCGCGCCGATGGTAACCGCGGCCGTGCCCATTGGGCGAGAAGCTGCGTTCGCCGGCGATCGTCAGCGTGCGGCCCTGCCCGGTGATATTGAGTTTGGATGGATCAAGGCCAGGGGCTTCGATTATCACCATCGCGCCTTCATCCGATTCAAAAATGTTGACCGGCGGATAGGCGCCGACGCCCGAGAGCCCGGAGCCGAAGCTCGGGTTGCGCATGAAGCGCGCGAGCTCGTTTTGTAAACTGAGCATTGCGTCGATGGGATCGAGTGATGAATCGAATCTCAGCAGTGCCATATGCAACCTCCTCGATGAATCTGTCTGGTGGCGCCGGTGGCGTGAATAGTAATTGCATATTCGCGCCGACCGTCGTGCCGTGAGTGATTACCGCTCCTGGATTCTCAGTAAGCACGGTCGGGCGCCTGCGCAACCTGCAAAGAGGAGGGCGCGATCGCATCGCGGCGCCGCTTTGCCGCCGCAGCAAATGAGCCTGGGGAGAAGATTCGCGAATGCCGACTCGTCGCGGTCGGAAGATGGCTTTGCGCTACGCCTTGCGCGAACGGCTCGCGACCGACTGCGGCGATAGACAGCGGGCGCGCGACGGTGTTTACTGAGCCCGTGGAGTGGTCAGTGCTGACACCCCCTTTGTTCTTCCTCCTGAAGCCTGCCGCAGCTCGTTCAAAGGTGCACCGGATGACGCTCTGACGGATCTCCAAGGGGGGTCGAGATGAAGGCTTCTTTTGCGTTGGCAGCCCTCGCGTTGGCCGCCGGCGGATGCGCCGCCGGGTTCGGCAATCCGACGGGACTTTCGAGCGTGGCGAGCGCCCTCGGTGAAGTGGGCGCCACCGCGACCGGATTCAAATCGACCGAGTCAACGGTCAAGCTGAACGACGCCAACAAGGACCTGCTCGAAGCGCAGGCCGCGGTGACGCAGGCGCAGCTCAACGACGCTCAGGCGGAGCATCAGCGGATCGCGCACGAGCGGGTGGTTACCGCCAAGCTGCTCCGCAACATGTCCGACGCCTATCACGAGCCGGTCTTTCTGACGCTGGCTGAATGGGTGGAGGCGGGCGGTGACCCGGACTTCGCCTTCAAGTACGCCCTGAACCATATCGAGAGCGACGCGCGAACCAAGGTGATTCCGCAGCAGCAGCCGGCCGTGGCGTTGGCGCTGCCGATCCAGCCGGCAACCGCGTCGCCGTTGGCGCTGAAAGCTGCGAGCGCGCCGAGCGTTGCGGCCAACTCCGCGGCCGCCGCCACCGACGCCGGGACCCCCAACGCAGCCCTGCCCGTCGATAATGCCGAGGTCGTCAACCAGCGCTGACGACCGCTTTCGAAGACGCCGTGCCGCTAAGCGATTGGCCGAGCTGCGCGGGCGGTCATGGCGATACGGGGCGGCCGCGACCGATGCCAGGTTGGAAATCCCCGGCTTCGGCGGCTTCACGCCGCCTGTCCCAGCCGAGCTCTGCGGCCATCAGTCGCGCGACGACCGGCGCGGCGGCCGCGGCCTTATCGGGGTCGTGCCACGACAGCGCGACGCGGCGGATAAGGAAGTCGGCCACGGTCCGCGCCATCTCGTAGCGAACCGCAAAGATGATCTCGGCGGCGATTAGCGCTGCGTCATCGAGGATTGGCGCGGCGAAGCGCGGTTCATCGCGCGCGATCCGCGCAACGAGCTCCACACGCGTCCCATAACGACTGCGCAGCGCGCCTTGAAGGTGCTCGGGGAGCCCAGCGAGGGCCTCAGTCGTCGCGGCCAGACGTCGCGCGCCTGGCAGCGGAAGCTCTCGCGTCATTGCGGCGGCGCCGCCCAACCCGAGCCGCGAGGCGACGCGGCGCAGCACCTTTTCGGCGATCACGCGATGGGTGGTGAGCTTGCCGCCGGCGACGGTGACAAGTCCTGACGGCGCGATTTCGATCAGCTCCTCGCGCGCAACCCGCGAGGCGCTGCGCGCCGGATCTTCGCCGGCGAGCACCCGCAGGCCCGCGAAGGCCGTAAGTACGTCGTCGGGTCGGAGTGCCGCCGCCGGCAGGGTTTCGTTGACCACCTCGAGCAGGTAGCCGAGGTCTGCGGCGTCCGCGGCCACCTCTGCCGGATCGCCACTGAAGTCGGTATCGGTTGTGCCGACGAGAACATTGGCGTCGAGCGGAATCACGAAGACGATCCGGCCCTCACCGTCGGTCAGCACCAGGGGCCCGGTGATCGGCAGGCGCGCGCGCGAAACGATCAGATGGACGCCCTTGGTCAGGCGCGCGCACGGCGCGGCATCCGCGCGATCCATCCGCCGGATCGCCTCGAGCCAGGGACCGGCGGCATTGATAAACACGCGGGCGCGCAGTTCGAACGAAACGTCGCGCTCGCGATCGCGAACGCCGATTGCGGTGAGCGCACTGCCGTTATGCAGCAGGGCCTCGGCGGCCGCGTAGTTGGCGATCGCCGCGCCGTGATAGGCCGCATCCAGCGCGTTTTCGAGCGTTATTCGGGCATCGTCGCTCGCGCAGTCGTAATAGGTCGCAGCGCCGTTCAGTCCGTCGCTCCGCAGCATCGGCTCGAGCATGGCGGCCGCCTCTCGGGAAAGCCGCCGATGGCGTTCGGCGCGTGCGGGACGGGCCATCAGGTCATACAACGCCAGTCCGAACCCGATCGCGATCCGGCCCGGCCGCCTGCCGCGATAAAACGGCATCAGGAAGCGCAGCGGATGGACCAGATGGGGCGCCGTATGCCAACGGAGCCGCTCGCGCTCGCGCAGCGCTTCAAAAACCAGGTGAAACTGGCCCTGCGGCAGATAGCGCAAGCCGCCGTGAATCAGTTTCGATGAGCGCGACGAGGTTTCACCGGCGAAATCGCCCTTATCGATCAGGGCAACCTTGAGGCCGCGAAGCGCCGCGTCGCGGGCGATCGCGGCGCCATTGATCCCGCCGCCGATTATCGCGATATCGAAGTTCTCGCGCCCAAGCCGCTCGACCATCGCCGCGCGCTCGAGCCGAGCGTCCGGACCGCGGTCCCGGTTCAAGCGCGCGCCATCTGCTCGACGCGCGGCCGCTTAACCTGCCCGGTCATTCATCGTCTTCCTGGAAGGAATAACGCTCCTCCTTCCACGGGTCGCCGTGATTGTGGTAACCGCGCACTTCCCAGAAGCCGCGGCGATCGCGCGCGGTGAACTCGATCGCGCGCACCCACTTGGCGCTCTTCCAGGCGTAGAGCTTCGGCACCACCAGCCGCAGCGGCCATCCGTGATCCGGCTCGAGCTCCCGGCCGTCGTGCCGATAGGCCAGGAGAGCGTCCTCGGCGAGAAACTCGGCGAGCGGCAGATTGGTGGTATAGCCGCCGTCGCATCGCACGAAGACATGGCGCGCGTCGGCCTTGACCCCGGCCAGTTCGGCGACGAGGCGCGTTTTGACGCCCTCCCAGCGATTATCGAAGCGCGACCAGGAGGTCACGCAATGGAAATCCGCTAGTTGGGTCGTGCGCGGCAGCTCGCGAAACTGGTTCCAGGTAAACACCAGCGGGCGCTCGACCAGGCCGCTGACCCGCAAATTCCACGTCGCCGGATCGAAGCGTGGCGTCGGACCATAGCTCAGAACCGGAAAATTGGTCACCAGCGTTTGACCGGGCGGCAGCCGTGAATCGGCAGCCGCGGATGCGGCTGACTTGGGCATAGGCGCAAGATAACGAAGCGCGCCGCGCACTGGAAGAGCGCGCGCCGTCAGACGCTGGTCTGCGCCGTTTCGGTAAGTCCGTTCAGCCGGGCGATAATCGCGTCGCGCACGGCCGCGGTGGTCGCCTTCCCGCCGAGGTCGGGCGTGAGCACGCGCCCCCCGCGCAGCACCTCGCCGACCGCCCGACGGATCCGTTGGCCGGCGATGCTGTCACCGAGGTAGTCGGCGAGCATCGCCGCCGATAGAATCGCGGCGACCGGATTGGCGATATTCCGGCCGGCAATATCCGGAGCGGTGCCATGGACGGCTTCGAAGATGGCGCCGTGCTCGCCGTAATTGGCGCCGGGAACCACGCCGAGGCCGCCCACCAGCCCCGCGCACAGGTCGGAGATGATATCGCCGTAGAGGTTTTCCAGCAGCAGGACATCGAAGGCGGCGGGATTCGTCACCAAACGCATGCAGGCCGCATCCACGATCTGCTCGTCGTACCTGATCGTCGGAAAACTCTGCGCCACCTGGCGCGCGCATTTCAGGAAAAGCCCGTCGGAGAGCTTCATGATATTGGCCTTGTGGATCGCCGTAACCCGCTTGCGGCCGTTATGCAGCGCGTACTCGAAAGCGAAGCGGGCGATGCGCCGCGAGGCCTGCGCGGTGATCACTTTGACGCTCTCGACCACTCCCGGCGCGACCTGATGCTCGATACCGGAATACAGATCCTCGGTGTTTTCACGCACGATCACCAGGTCAACGTTGTTGAACGGAGTCTGCACGCCCTCGAAGTTCCGCGTCGGACGCAGGTTCGCGTACAGATTGAAGGTGCGCCGCAGATGGACATTGATCGATCGATAGCCCTGTCCGACGCCGGTTTCGAGCGGGCCCTTGAGCGCGATACGGGTGCGTTTGAGCGAATTGATCAGCTCGTCCGGCACCGGCGTCTTGTATTTTCGGAGGGCAACGGCGCCCGCCTCCTGGCGCTCCCAGGCGATCCGTACACCGGCCGCCTCGAGCACCTCGACCGCCGCGCCGATCACTTCCGGCCCGACGCCGTCGCCCGGAATCAGAGTGACCGGCGTGAGCCCCTCACCGGCCGGAACCTCGCGGCGGCGCCGCGCCGCTTCTTTCGGCACCGTCGGCCAGGCCGGCGGAGCGGAAGCGGACCCGCGTCCGCTGATTTGAGTCGTCATAAACCTGGATGCCAACCTCAGAGGTCAAACCGGATACCGGACGCGAGGCGCCCGCCGAGTCCGGCTCTCGCCGATCGGCCGTTCAGCGGTTGACCAGTCCGATAAACAGATCACCGACATTGGTACCGGTCGGCCCGATCACCAGCAAGTCGCCGAGCGCGGCGAACACATTATAGGAATCGCAGCGACGTAATGCAGCGTGCGGATCGATTCCGGCCTCCCGGGCGCGCGCGACCGAAGCCGGCGTGACAATCGCCCCGGCAGCATCGGTCGGTCCGTCGATCCCGTCGCTGCCCGCGACCAGCGCCATCACCTGGCGCTGCGCGCCCGCGAGTTCGACCGCGATCGCGAGCGCGCAATGCTGCGCCCGCCCGCCCTTGCCATTGCCGCTGACCGTAACCACGGGCTCGCCGCCGGCGATGAGGCATGCCGGCGGATGATCAACGGCGAGCAGGCGCCGGCCCAGCTCGCCGCCAAGTTTTTCCGCCTCGCCGCGCAGGCGAGGTCCGATGGTCACGGCGTAACCCAGTTGCTCGGCCACCGCCGCGATCGCCTGCAGCGCCGCCGCGACGTCGCCGACGATGACATTGGTCACCGACGCCAGACGGGGGTCGCCCTCCTTGAGGGTTTCCGGCAGCTCCCCGGCCATCCCGCGTTCGAGGCGCGCCCGCACGGCTTCCGGAGCGCGGCCCCATACTTTGCGCCGCTTCAGGATCGTTACCGCATCGGCAAAGGTCGTGGGATCGGCCACCGCCGGGCCCGATCCGATGACGGCCAGATCATTGTCGATCACGTCGGAAAGAATCAGGCTGAGCATCCGCGCTCCGGTCGGCAAGCGACGCAGAAGGCCGCCGCCCTTGAGCTCCGACAGATGCTTCCTGACCGCGTTCAGCTCCGCGATCGGCGCCTCCGTGCGCATCAACGCCGCACTCACCGCCACCTTGTCCGTGAGTGAGATTCCCGCGGCCGGCACCGCCATCAAGGCCGACGCGCCACCACTCAGCAGGAACAGTAGAAGCTCATGCGATGGCGTTTGCGCGACGAATTCGAGCGCGGTCCGGCCCGCCGCTTCCGACGCGGCGTCGGGCAGCGGATGCGACGCCCATAGTGATCGCACGCCAGGCGGCAACGGCGCGGTCGGCACTCCATGCGGCGCGATTACCAATCCGTCGCGGAGCCGCGTACCGACGATTCGCGCAGCCGCCGCAGCCATCCCGGGCGCCGCTTTGCCCACGGCCAGCATTCTTATCGACGCGGCGCCGTCGAGCGCGCGCCGCGTCTCGAGCGACGGATGCGTGACTAACGCACGCGTGACGACCTGCTCCGCGCCGACCGCGCCGATGCCGGCAGCGTAGAGGCGCAGCAGGTTGGATCGCGTGCGGGACAGGTCGTTGTTCATGATTCGCTCAATGGACGATCATGCGCGCGGAATTGTTGAAAATCACCCATGGCTGGCGCAAGGAGTGCTTCAAATCTGATCAACTGACGCGTAGATTGTGAGCACGACGATTCGAGATGGTGCAGGTGGGGGCGGGGGTGTGTCCACAGCAGTCGCCAATCCATTTAACACAGGTCGCACTGGGATGCGTTAAGTCGCGATATCGAGCGATTGACGATATTAACAAAAAAGATGGTGCGCTCCTTGCTAGGACACTCAAATTGTGACCGAGACTTTTGAGGCGGCAACCCGCGCATCGCTCGCGGCCCTGATCGAGCATCACATCCGTTTCACCCTGGCCAAGTCGCGCGGCCAGCTACGCAAACGCGATTGGTACACCGCGGTGGCGATGGCGTTGCGCGACCTGCTGGTCGATCGGATGCTGGCGACGCGGGCGCGCTTCGACCGCCGCGACGCCAAGCGGGTCTACTATCTCTCGCTCGAATTCCTGATCGGTCGCTCGCTCGACAACAACCTGCTTAACCTCGGGATTCGCGAGATGTGTCGCGAGCTACTGGCGGCGCGCGGCATCGACCTGCAGGCGCTTTTCGATGAAGAGCATGACGCGGCGCTCGGCAATGGCGGACTCGGGCGACTCGCTGCCTGTTTCCTCGATTCGATGGCCTCGCTGGATATGCCCGGCTACGGCTACGGCATCAACTATGAGTTCGGCTTGTTCCGCCAGGAAGTTCGCGACGGTTACCAGGTCGAAGCGCCCGATGCCTGGCAGCAGGATCCCTCGCCCTGGCTTATTCCACGTCCCGAAGAGGCCTGCGTGGTGCCGGTCTACGGGCGGATCGAGCACGACGATCGTCAAGGCCGCTATCAGCCGCGATGGGTCGATCAACGTCCGCTCGTCGGCTTGCCCTCCGACCTGCTGATCGCCGGCTATGGCGGAAAAACCGTCAACTTCGTGCGCCTGTTCGCCGCGCGCGCTTCCGACGAATTCGATATTCGCATTTTCAACTCCGGCGACTACGTCAAGGCGGTCGAACAGAAGATTGTCTCCGAGACGCTCTCGAAAATTCTCTACCCCTCGGACTCCATTCAAGCGGGTCGCGAATTGCGCCTGATGCAGGAGTATTTCTTTGTCGGCTGCGCTATCCGCGATATCCTGCGCGGCTTCAGCCGGCGCGGCGAAGACGATATCCGCGACCTGCCGTCGCGCGTCGCGATTCAGCTCAATGATACCCATCCGACTCTGGCTATCGCCGAGCTGATGCGCCTGCTGCTCGACGAATACGGCCTCGAATGGGGCGCCGCGTGGGAGATTACCAACGCGACGGTCGCCTTCACCAACCATACGCTGATGCCCGAGGCGCTCGAGCGCTGGCCGCTGGCGCTGCTCGAACACGTGATTCCGCGCCATCTGCAGATCATCCGCGAAATCGATTCACGGCTGCGCGGTCACGCCGCCACAGTCTGGGGTGAGCAGAGCGAGAAGCTCGGCCGGATTGCGATCATCGACCCCTACGCCAACGGCGGCGAGGTCCGCATGGCCCATCTCGCGATGGTCGGCAGTCATTCGATAAACGGCGTCTCAGAACTGCACTCGGAACTGGTTAAGACGCGGCTGGCCCCGGAATTCCACGAGCTCTGGCCCGAGCGTTTTAACAACAAGACCAATGGGGTGACGCAGCGGCGCTGGCTGCTGCTTGCCAATCCGCGCTTAGCCAACCTGCTGACCCGGCTGATCGGCGACGGCTGGGTCACCGACCTCGAACGCCTGCGGGTCCTCGAACAGCACGCCGGCGATGAAGGTCTGCACGCCGAGTTCACCGCTATCAAACGCGAGAACAAGGAGCGGCTCGCGACCACCGTCCATCGTCTGCTGCAGCTTGACCTTGATCCCGAATCCCTGTTCGACGTGCAGGCCAAGCGCATCCACGAATACAAACGCCAGCTCCTGATGCTGCTCGGCATCGTTTACCAGTATCTGCGCGTGGTCGAGGACCATGTCGATCCGATCGTGCCGCGCTCGTATATCATCGCCGGGAAGGCGGCGCCGGGGTACTGGGCGGCCAAGCTGATTATCAAGTTAATCAATTGCGTCGCCGATGTCGTCAACAACGACGCCCGCACCCACGGCCTGTTGAAGGTGGCCTTCGTGCCCGACTACCGCGTCTCGCTGGCCGAAAGGATTATTCCCGCCGCCGATCTCTCCGAGCAGATTTCCACCGCCGGCCGCGAAGCGTCGGGCACCGGCAACATGAAATTCGCGATGAATGGGGCGCTCACGATCGGCACGCTCGACGGCGCCAATATCGAAATCCGCGACGCCGTCGGCCCCGAGAATATCTTTATCTTCGGTCTGACGGCGGGTGAAATCGCCGAGCTCACGCAGCGCGGCGACTATCAGCCCTCGCGCTACTATCACCAGGACGAGCGCATCCGGCGCGTGCTCGACGCGATCGCGGACGGCCGCTTTCTGCCGCGCGAACCCGATCTGTTCCGCTGGGTGCGCGAGAGCCTGCTCGGCCGCGACGAATACATGGTGCTTGCCGATTTCGCCGCATATATCGAGACCCAGGAGGCAATCTCGCGCGAGTACGCGCAGCGTGGCAGTTGGCGGCGCAAATCGATCCTGAATGTGGCGCGGATCGGGCGCTTCTCCAGCGATCGCGCAGTGCGCGAATACGCTCGTGATATCTGGCACCTGAGCGATTAGCGCCGCTCGCCTGCGCGCGCCGCGCCGGCATCGACGAAAGCTCGCCGTCTAAAGCCTCGCCGCCGCGGCGACCTTCGCGACGGTCGGTTCCGCGGCGCTTTGGCGAGGAACTAGGGCGTTATCTTCTGGCTGAATTTGAAATTGACGTTCGTCGAAAACGTCCCCGATTCGATCATCTGGAGTTGCGGCAGTCCGCTGGTGATCGTGATCGACATCGGCACTGTCGCCGCGGTTCCCGGAGCGATATTGCCAACCGTATAGGGTAGAGTCGGCGCGCTCAGCGTGGCGTCCGCCGCTGGACTTAGCGCAATCGAATTGATGCGCAGATTGCTCACCGTCCGCGCATTGCCGTTGGTCAACTGCAGATTCAGCGTCAGCGTGGTGCCCGACAGGGCGATATCGACTACCTGCGCCGTGATCCCGAACACGGTCTGCTGCGAGGGCGACGGCGCCAATCCCGCCAGCGTCGCTCCGCGAAAGTTACCCGACAGGTCAGCCACGAAAGTAGCGCCGCCGGTCTCCGGATCGATGATGTTAACCGCGTTATCCGGGCAGCCGCCGGCGGCATAGAGCGTGCCGTTCTGCAGCACCAGCGCGCCCGCATTGCCGACGCCGATTTCCGTCGCCACGCCCGTCGTTGTGTCGATCGCATAGAGGCCGTTTCCCGTGCCCTCTGACGCATAGAGGGTCGAGGAACCCGACGAAAGCCAATTCTCGCACGAACTGGCCACCGGCAGGTTGGTCTGGCCGATATACGTGGCCTTGCCCGTCGCCGCATCGACCGACCACAGGTTGCCGCCGTTGTCGAGCCCGTACAATCCGGTCATCGTCGAGCCGAACGCCGCGATCGCAATGATGCCCGTGCCGACTTCGGCAGCAGTGCCGTCGGCGACATCGATCTGATACAGGACGTTGGTGTATAAGCCGGCGCCGTAAAGCGTATTGCCAATCATGCCAAGGCCCGACAATGCCGGCACCGCAGAGACTTTGGTGAAGACGCCGGTCGTCAGGTCGAGTTTGCCGAAAGTGCCAAGACGATCGGTGGCAAAAACAACTTGATCGGCCCGCGCGGCTCCCGCTAACGCGATCAGCAGGGCGAACGCGCTAGCTAAAAGCGCCGTAAATTTTATCATTTTGCTGACCATTTCCTTTCAGTAGCAAATCTGTGCAGGATTTACCATGGCGAACGGTCAGCGCTGTCGGTGTCTACGTTTTGCGTGATCTAGCGAACGCGCTCTTTTACGGCCGCAGGATGAGCAAGTTCGCGCCCGAAGTTTATCCGCCGTGAGCGCCCGCGCAGCGTGGCGCAGGGTCGAAGCTTTATCGTCGGCGGGCGTTATAATCATGGGCCGGCGCGAAGCCGCGGATTCGCGCCGGCGCAATACGGGTCGGGAGTCGGGCCGAGACTAAGCGGCGGCGGGCGGGATCATGGCGATTTTGCCGGCGATGGTGTTGGTTTCCATCAGCTCCTGCGCGTGAGCTATCTCGCGCAGCGGCAGCACCTTGCCGACGACGGGCTTAATCAACCCGCGCTCGACAAAGCGCATCGCGTCCATCAGCTCGCCTTTGTTGCCGAGATGGGAGCCGAGATAATTCTGCTGTTTGTTCCACAAGAGCCGGATATCCATATGGGCGTCGAAGCCCGAGGTCGCCCCGCAGGTGACGATGGTGCCGCCCCATTTGAGGCATTGCATCGATAACGGCCAGGTGTCCGAGCCGGTATGCTCGAAAACGATATCGGCGCGGCGGCCGTTGGTAATCTTGCGCACCTCCTGGAAAACGTCGTGTTTCTTGCGATGCAGCACGAATTCCGCGCCGAGCTGGCTGCACAATTCGAGCTTGTCATCGCTCGAGGCCACCGCGATCGGGCGCGCGTTGTACAGCTTCGCAACCTGGATCGCCATCACGCCCAAACCGCCCGCCGCGCCCCAGATCAGCACGAAGTCGCCGGCCTGGATGCGCGCCCGCGTCACCAGCATCCGCCACACCGTCACCAGCACGAGCGGCATCGTGGCCGCTTCGACGTGGCTCAGGTTGCGCGGCTTCGGCAGGACATTGACCGCCGGTACGCGGCAATAATCGCCATGGGCGCCGTCCAGCGGACCGGTTTGAAAACCCCAGATCTTGAACTGCGGACAGAAAAACTCTTCGCCGCGCGTGCAGTAATCGCACTCCCGGCAGGAGATTCCGCAATGGACCACCACCTCGTCCCCGACGCGGACATTGCGCACCTCACTGCCCGTCTCGACGACCACGCCGGAGGCGTCGGAACCGGAAATATGCGGCAGAATTATCTTCATTCCCGGAAGGCCGCGCCGCGCCCAGATGTCGTTGAAATTGCAGGCCGACGCTTTGACCTGGATGACGACGTCGTTGGGCCCCGCCTTCGGGGTGGGCGTCTCGGTGTAGCGCAGAACCTCGCAGCCTCCATTGCGTTCGAAGACAATTGCTTTCATGCCGCCGTTTACCTTGATAATTGATTGTGCTGAACAGCCGTTCAGCGAAAAGTCTTCCCAGCGTACCGACTTGACCAACTTGTCGCAAGTTTCTTTGGCTAGGAATTACTAGGCTCGGCTTGAGATAAAGATGGCTCAGATGGTGCCAGCTCGTGCACTTTCGTACCGCGTAAGACCGGGCTAGTCACACGATGGCGAAAGTGGCGGTATTTACACTTGGCGCGCGATCGCGCGAAGATGGCGCTTCGCGCCGTTGCTGAGCTTCAGCAATGGCCGCGTAATCAAATCCCCTTTTGGAGACAATTCAACCCGATGTTTGTGCTTGAAAACGGCGCCCGTTTCGTCATCCCGCGCACCGAGATGACCTATCCCGGTCATAATCTCAAACTGCATCAGAACGCCGCCGACCCGCAAAAATCCCCGGTCGATCACGTCATGGCGGACTTCGAGGATGCCTGCCCCTACGAATTCAAGGGCGAGAAGAGCCGCAAGGTGATGGTCGAGGCGCTCAACACGCTCGACTTCGGGCGCAAGGTCGTGACCGTCCGGCCCAACAATATCCACTCACCGTTCTTCAAGGGCGATATCGAAGCTATCGTGCTCGGCGCGCCGAATCGCTTCCACGGCATCATGCTGCCGAAGACCCGCAACGGCGAGGAGATCAAGCAGGTCGCGCGGCTCCTCGATGATCTCGAGAAGCGCGCCGGATGGAAGTACCAGTTGCAGATCGAATCGCTGATCGAGACCCCGCAGGCGCTGGTCCACGCCTACGAGATTGCCACCGCTTCGCCACGGATGGCCGGACTCGTCTTCGGCATCGCCGACTTCGCCGCCAACCTGGGTATCCGCGAGATCGTCGAAAACCAGAATCAGAACTTTCATTACGCCAAACAGGCGGTGGTGGTTGCGGCGAAGGCTGCCGGCCTCCACGCCGTCGATAACGTCTACCTGCGGCTCTGGCGCAAGGAAGATTCGCCCGAACGGGTGGCCGAGCTTCAGCGTGGCCTGCGCGAGAAAAATCAGGGCGCCGCTAATCTCGGCATGGACGGCACCTGGGTGATCCATCCGCAGCAGGCGCCGATCTGCAACGAGGTCTTCACGCCGACCACCGATCAGGTCGAAGAGGCGCGGCGCGTGATCCGGCTCTATCATGAGAAGGGCGGCGGTTCGATGGCCGATCCGAAGAGCGGCGAGATGATCGACGAGGCAACGATCAAGATCGCGCTGATGGACCTCGCCAAGGGCGCGCAGGCCGGGATGGTCAGTCAGGCCGAATTGAAAGAATGGTCGGAAAAGAGTCGCGCCATCACCGGCTACGATATCCTCGAACTGATGCGCCGCGTGGCCTGAGCAATCCGCGTCGGCGCTCGAGACGTCGCGCCTGACCGCATCCGCCAGGGGAGGCTGACGCCGTCCGCCTCCCCTGGCGCGTCGGCGCCGATACTTTGCCGCAATTCCCGCCCGTCTTTGCCCATCCCGGCCATCGGGAAAAATTCACCCGAACGGCGCCGCACGCGCCGATCGCATCGGATCGCCGCTCGCATCAATAGACGCCTGATTCCGCGCCACGGCGGATCTGCACCGGAGCGCGGCGCGGCGATCATCGGCAAACAATTTCACGACCCCCTCTTGACAATAAAATTTTTGCGGCGTAGCTGGCGGGGTACGGGGATTTAAAAACTGGTACCGCAAATCAAAGCTGGTGCCAGCAAATTGGTTGGGAGGGGACAACAACATGTTAACGCGCTACCGGTTCTCGTCTGTCTTGATAATCCTGCTTGTTGCCGCGTTGGGGAGCCCGCGCCTCGGCCGGGCGGATTGCAATGCGCAACCCGGCACCGTCATCACCATGGCCAACTGGCAACAATACAAGGACTGCTTCTCCGAGGGCGTGCAGTACTTCTTCCAGGGCGGCGGCTTCTGGAAGATGCCCCCTGACGTCGAGATTCATGTCGGCAAGCCGCAGACCTTCGAACTGCCGAAGGACTACGTCGAGGCTACCGAAAAATACGGCAGCCAGACGCGCCTGAGCCAATTGCCCGACGGTCGCTATCGCCTCGATAACTATGTCGCGGGTCTGCCGTTTCCGCATCCGAGCGGTCCTGACGCCGGCACCCAGATCGCCGCCAACGTCACCTACCGGATGCAGGGCTACCTGACCGCTGTCGGCATCGACCTCAACAATGCCGGCGCCTTTTACACCAAGGATCGCTTCGGTAGCTGGGCGGCGGAAATCGTCGATGCGGTCTATCGCCAGCTCGATTACAACTGGCAGCCCGGCGTCCCACGCACCGATCCGCTCGCCGCGGGCGCCTGGTATTCGGAGTGGCTGATGGTCGAACTGCCCGAGCAGTCGCGCTACACCGCGGCGTTGACGCTCTTCTGGCAGGACAACCTCAAAGACGAGGACGACTATGCGTTCGTGCCCGCACTGCGGCGTTCGCTGCGGCTGTCCTCGTCGGCGCGATGCTCGCCGCTCCTCGGCTCGGATATGGTCAAGGACGACCAGCGCGTGGGATGGAACGGCGGCGTCGGCAAGTTCGTCGGCAAGGTGGTGCGCGAACAGAATCTGCTGACGCTGGAGAAAATCGACGTGCCGACGGCGGCGAAATTTCCCGAAGAATATGACGGGATGCTCGGATGGCCGAAGCCGTCGTGGGGCTCGTGGGAGATACGTCCGGCCTATGTCGTCGATGTCAGGCGCATCCCGTCGCTCAATCCCGGCTACTGCTATGGCAATCGCCGCATGTATATCGACAAGCAGTACTATTTCACACTGGCCGAAGACATCGACGATTCCAACATGAAGCTCTGGAAAGTGGTGTGGACCGGCGGCACGCCCAACAACTACGATAGCTACGGGCCGCAACCCGGCTTCGGCGGCATCATCGAGAACTACTGGGACGTGCAGAATGACCACGTCAGTTACGTCTTCACGTTCAACAAGTCCGGCACGCCGATCTTCGTCGATTCCCAGGTGCCGGCCGCCTACAACAACGTCGCGAAGTATTCGACGCCCGGCGGCCTGCAACAGCTGATGCGCTAGGCCGAGGGTAGTTGCTCGACTTTCAACGCCGGCATCGTCCAGATGCCGGCGTTTTATTTGCGCTCTTCGGCCAGACAGGTCGGCACGCCGATCCGCCGCGAGGCATAGCGCGAAAGCAGCCGTACCACGTCCGGCGTGACGTGTGCGATAGCGTCCCGGCGGAAGCCCGCGGCCTCCGCTCCCTGCGTCTGCATCAGCCCGAACATCGCGAGTCGCGCCAGCGCGGCCACCCCTTGGCAATAGCGGATACGCGGAAGATCGACCGGGGCCAGCGCGTGATAGAGGGGCAGGTAAAGCGTCCGAAAAACGCGCCGCAAAAAATTGCCCGCCGCATTATCCCGCATCCACCGCGGATGCTCCATCGCGCTCGTCGCGAGAATTACCGACGTGGTCGCCGCGCACAGATGCCGATCGCCGTAATCGGCGGCCACCCAATCAATCACGCCGGTTACCCGGAAATTGCGCACGATCACGTTCTGCGGATGATAGTCCAGATGGACGATCGCGTCCGGCGCAGTTTGAAAGCGACCCGCCTGCTCACGCAGTCGCGCGAAGGCCTCGCGCAACCCCGGCAACGGTCCCTGCGCGATTCGCCGTTCGATGAGATCAAGGATCCGCGTCAACAACCCTCCGCCTGCCGACGCCCCGCCGCGCGCGCTCGTCAGGCCCGCGCTGGCGCCCGCCGCCGGTAAGCGCAGCCGATGGAGTGCTGCCTGTTGGCGGACGAAATCGATAAATCCCAACGAAAAGGTCTTGAACGCGCGGGCAAAACTGCCGGTCGAAAAAAGCGGACCGCCCGCCACCCGCTCCATCACCAGAAACGGCGCGCCGAGCGCTTGATGATCCGGCTCGAACAGGTACGGACGCGGCACGGGATAGGCGGTTGCCGCGAGCATCCGGATCGCTGCGGCCTCGCGCGCTGCCTTCTCGTCCGCCAAGCGCCCCTGGTACAGGCGCAGGACCAACGGTGTCCCCACGGCGTTCTCCGGTAGCCGCGCGCCGGCGTCGGCCACACTGAACTCGAAGACCGTCGTTTCCCATCCGCTCGCCAGCTCGCGAAAGGTGCGAAGCTTCGCCCCAAGGTACGCCGCGAGCGCGGCGCGGAGCGCGTCCGCCGGCGGCGCTACGGTTACGGCTGCTGCGGGAGCGGCTGCCCTTGAGGTGCGGGCACCGTCGTCTGTGGTAGCGACTGGAGCTTCTCCGGCGCAAGGTTCGGATTCGCCGCTTTCTGCTCGTAGGCCTGCTGAATGGTCGACGAGAGCAGCGGCCCATTGGTGTTCGAGATATCGATTGAAACGTCAACCGAAAGCCCGACGCGCAGCGGTTTGTCCGGCGGCGGCGGTTCATCGAGCACGATCTTCACCGGCACGCGCTGCACCACCTTGACCCAGTTGCCGGTGGCATTTTCCGGCGGCAGCAGGGCGAATGCCGCACCGGTGCCGGCGCTGATCGAATCAACGTGCGCCTTGTAGGTATAGCCGGGATAGATATCCGCGGTCACCTCGGCCGGCTGACCCACCCGCACGTCGGTGAGCTGCGTCTCCTTGTAGTTGGCCGTGATATACAGCCGATCGATCGGCACGATCGCCAGCAACGGTTCACCGGGTTGCACCCGCGTGCCGACGTGAACGCTCTTGCGGGTCACGATTCCGCTGAGCGGCGCGCGAATCTCCGTATAGCTCAAATCGAGCTTGGCCATGTCGAGCGCGGCCTGCGCCTGCTGTACGATCGGACGCGCATAACGCGCGTGATCCACGGCGTCGGCGCCGAGCGCGGCCCGCGCCTGCTCGAGCTGATGCTCGGCGAGCGCGCGGTCGGCAATCGCCACGCGCAGTCCGGTGGTTGCCTGATCGTAGTATTCCTTCGAAACGACCCCTTCGCGGGCGAGCTTCGCCGCGCGATCATAGTCGATCTGCGCCTGTCGCAATTGCGAGCCGGCGAGATTCAGACCCGCCTCGGCGGCGTCGAGCTGAGCGTAAAGCTGATCGACCGACTGCTCGGCGCGTTCGAGCTGCGCCTGCGCCTCGAACACGCGCTCCTGGTAGTCGCGCGGATCGAGCTCCAGCAGAAGGTCGCCGCCCTTGACCTTCCAGTTGTCTTCGACAAACAGCCGCGTGACGGTGCCCGGGATCCGTGAGGAGACGAGCGCGACGGTGCCGTCCACGTAAGCGTCGTCGGTCGAAACGTGTACGGCAAAGTATTTGTAGTAATGCCAGGCCGGAATAATCGCGATTAGCAGGATAATTATAACAACCGCGAGCAGAATTCTGCGGATCACGGGTTTCATTGCGTCTGTACGATACTCTCCGATTCCCATCCCGGTGGGCGCGAGGGATGTCGTCCCCGGGCAGTTAGCGGCTTACTTAAAACGTTAATGCCCGGTATGTCAATTGCGCCTCGCCCTGGCGTCTCACTGAATCGTCGCGGCCGGCCCGGCGGCGCGGTCGCGGCCTGAAAAACTCGCCGGCGTCCGTCTGGCGGCGCGGTCGCGCGAGGGCCGCCGGCGTGATGGTTCAATTAATCTTGATCGTGAAGGTGCCGCTGCCGCTCGCATGCACGAACTGATTATTGAAGAACAGATCGATATCGATCGGCGCGCCCTTGACCTGCGTGAACTGCCCGTCGACGCGCCCGGTCTCGGAATTGCCGTTGGGCGAATCAAACAGGATAACCGTCGGCGAGGCCGCCTGCAGCACGTAGGCCACGCTCTCATCCTCGACCAGCGCATTGTACACGCCGTTCGGCGGTCCCTTCACGTAAAAACGCACGTCGGGATTAGCCGGTGCGCCCAGGGCCGGCAGCGCGCCGTTGATCCCGGCGACGATCGTGCCATATGGGGTCGAGGTCGTCGCGATCGTCTTCACGTTGAAGCCCTGGATAATCTCGACGCTCAACAGGCGCGTGTCGTTGGTCACCTTGGTGCCAATGATCCGAATCGGATTCGGCAGCGGCCCGTTGACGATCAGCACATTAAGCGGGACGACGCCGTGAAGCCGCCACGAGGAGCGCGGATCCGAAACCGTCGCGATAAACGGCACGCCGGTGCTGCCGACGAAGCGGAAGACCAACTGCGCCGAACTGTTGGGCGTCGATCCCGGGTTGGTCGAGTTGCCGCCCCCCAACCCGTTGCATCCGGCACCCAGGACTGCCGCCACCAGGCCGGCGATTAGCGTCACCCTGCGCATCGCTCTAGAGCGGGTTCGGCAGGGGCGAGCTGGCGAGGCAGAGCCAGCAGGCGTTGGTGCTGCCCGACGGTTGGGTGAAATCGCTGCAGATACTATGGCACAACGGCGTCGGCGCCGGTGATCCAAGACCTATCTGCGTCGGCGCGGTCAGCGCGATATCCGGAGCGCTCGCGATCGGCGTCGGCGAGGCCGGACTCGGCAGCGTTTCATAGTGCGTGATGGTGTAGGTGTCGTCGGGCGCACACACCGCGAACTGATTGAAGGTCGCGGCCTGCGGGGCCTGATTGACGATGACATCGACGAGGTTGGCGGGCGCCGCCGGATCGGCCTTGGCCGCGACTATCAAGGTATCCTGATCCGGAAAGCCGGGCTGGAAGCTGCCGCTGACGCTGCCGTGCCCCACACAGGCCATGGTTGAAAGCGGCGCCGGCGTCGCTGTCGCGCAGAGGCCCGGCGCTGGGACCGCGCTCAGCACGCCGAACGTATGTCCGCTCGTCGTCTGCGGCACTGCCCCGAAGAGATCCTGCACCGAGCTGAAGATATCGTAAGCCGCCGGCGCCGGCACGTAATACGGGCTCGCCGTCGAGTTCGGCGTCGGCGTCGAGTTGGCCGGCACGAACAGCGGCAGAGGATTGAGATTCGACGTATTACCCACCTGGATCGCCGTCATGCCGACGTTCTCGCCGGTGAAGGTGCCGCTGTCCTCGGCCGTGACCAGCACGTTGTCATTGTTGACCGTCGGCGCCTGCGCCACGCTCGCCGTGATATCGAGCTCGCCGCGCGGCATCGAGAAGTTGCAGGGGACGATCCCGGCCTTTTTGTTGAAGCCCGAGCTCAGGCACTCGAACGATCCGGTCTTGTTGGTATTGACGTTCAGGATCTCGGTGTTGTAACCGGGCGCGATCGCTTCGAGCGCATACTGTTCGGTCGGCGTCTGGCTCGCGCTGGGCGCCGGCAGCTTGGGAATACCGTTGAAGGCCGGTTTGACGCTGGTGCTGCCCGGCAGCGGATAGTTGCCGATATCGTCGCTCGACGCCGTCCCGATAACCACGCAGTTATCCGGAATCTGCGTGCCGCCCGAACTGTTGGTCGTCAGGGCGCAGCTTGTGCAAGCCGCCGGCGTCGGCGTCCCCGGACCCGGCGACGCGCAGTCAACATAGTTGGGTGTGGGCGTGGGGCTCACGCCCGGCGCCGGACTGGTCAGGTTGACGATGCTCGGCGGGGCGAACAGCTCGAAAGTGGCGCCCGAGATTGCCGAGCCGGTGCAGTTGTCGACAATCTTGCCGCTCAGATTGCTGGTGTCGTGGGTCGTCACCGAGAAATGGAAGGGATCGGGCGAGGGGAACGATCCTGCGGAAAACTGGCCCGCCGGTACAAAAACGTTCGAGTGCGCCTCGATCGTATGACCCGACCCGGATCGCACGTAGAGGTCGTAGTTGCCGGTCGGCAGCACGATGTCGTACGAGTGATCGCTCGTGTTCACCGGCACGCTCGCGATCACGTTGCCGGTCCCGACCTGCTCGGCATTGACCGTCGTCTTCTTGACCGAGCCATCGACCGTATCCTGGATTTCGCCGGCATTCAGGCCCGGGAAGTTAAGGAAAGGCGGGGTGCTCAGACACTGCGGCAGCGGACCGCTCGTCAGGGTCTGCAGGGGACAGATATTGACCGAGTTCAAGAGCACGGTCTGATTGGACTGGGTCGGCGGCGCGCCCAAGTCCACCGCGATCGCGATCGGCAGCAGGATGCTGGTCTTGCGCGTCAGGGTGATCGAATTGGGCGCCAGATTAAGAATGATCGAGCTCGACCCGGTCGAGCTGAATTGCAGCGGATACGTGATACAGCCCTCGCCGCTCGCGGTGTTGCCGCCGCACTGGGAAATCACCGATCCGGGCGTGCTCGGATCGAGCACCAGTTCGAGCCAGTTGTAGGTCTGCGCCTTGATCTTGCCGGTGTTGAAGAGCTGCACGCTGCCCTGCAGCGCCGAAAGGTTGATCGCCATCTCGGTCCGCCCCATGCCGATACCGACTGTCGTGCCGTTGGGGCCGAAATTGGTCCCGAAAGAGACCGAGGTGTTGGTTTCGCCGGCGGTCGTGCCGCTCGGTACGCTGATAGTCTGCCATCCGGGCGTCGTGTCGGTGACGTTCTCGGTGCTCTTGTGCGGGTTGAGGCGCACCGAGATTACATTCAACTGCACGCTCTGGAAGTTGAGATTATTGACCGAACTGTTGATGACCGCGCTGAACGCGATCTGCACCGTGCCCTTGACGCTGCCCGACTGCGCCAGCACCCGTTTGATATCGCCGAAGAGGATCGCAATCAGAATAAGCACCGGGGTCAAACAAACCACCGCTACCCATCGCGCGCTCAAATGCTTCACGCCATGACCCCGCCAACTGCTAAGTCAGCGAATTGGGATAACCTATCGAGCCGGTGAAGGCAAGCTGGGTTCCTTTCGTCAGATTGGTGATACGTTGGGCAAAACCGGTTGCCGCCGTCAGTTTTGCCCATGCCTGATTACGTTATGTCTCCGGTGCCTGCTAAAATACGCCACGTGAGAAG
Source organism: Pseudomonadota bacterium (assembly GCA_021325355.1). Lineage (GTDB taxonomy): Bacteria > Desulfobacterota > Binatia > Binatales > Binataceae > JAJPHI01. The sequence goes on along the minus strand of JAJPHI010000013.1, from coordinate 3,075 downwards.
TCCGGCTGTTGGCCTCGTGGTCGCCGCTCTGGCGCTGCCGCTTCTGCTGCTGGCTCGGCCTTCAGTCGCGCGCGCTGACCTGCAGATCGCGATCGGCAATCCCGGCCTTTCCCATTTCGACTCCGACGGCGGCGTCGAACTCGATTTCGGCATGACCGATCAGAACGGCGCGCCGGTCGGTAATCTGACCAAGGACGACGTCCAGGTCTTCGAGGACGGCCAGCCCGCCCAGATTCTCTACTTCCGCGGCGTCGGCCAGGGCCGTCCCGTCGATATCGTCTTCGTCCTCGACGTCACCGAGTCGATGCAGCCCTATATCGACGGCGTCAAACAGAGCATCATCAGTTTCGCCCACGATCTCGCCGCCAACAATCGCGATTTTCGCCTCGGCCTGGTGACCTTTGAGGATTACGTGGTCTCGCAGTATCCCGACTGCAACTGCGAGTATCGCAACCAGCTCACGCCCGACGTCAACAAGTTCATCGGCTGGGTCGGCGCCCTGCATGCCGGCGGCGGCGGTGATATCCCCGAAGATCAGCTCGACGGGCTCGCCTATGCCGCGACGCTGCCGTTTCGGCCCGACGCGCAGGCGATCGTGGTGCTGGTGACCGACGCGCCGCCCCACGTCGCCGGCGACGGTCCCGATCGCGAAGGTGACGAAGCCTACCAGTTGCATCATCCGGACAAGGACGCCGACGTTACCGAGGAGACCGGTCCGAAGGTCGCCGACCTCTATCAGAAGCAGGGGCTGACGCTCTATGCGGTCGCGCCGCCGCCCTTCATCGCGCCGCAATACGAAGAGATCGTGCAGGCCACTCATGGCCGCCTTTACAATATCGTGACCGACGGCGGCAGCCGCTTTCCCGAACTGGTGCGCGAGATTGGCCATTCCATCGCGACCGAATACTCGCTGACCTATCGCACGCCGCGCCCGATCGAAGACGGCACCCGCCGCAACGTTGAACTGCGCGTCACCTACAACGGGCAGTCGGCCTCCGCCGACACCTCTTACCAGGTCAAAGGGATCGGCGGCGCCGCGATAAATGTTCCGAGCGCAGGCGGCGCTTCCGGTGAGACGTCGCTCCCGCAGCTTGCCTTTGCCTGGTGGAACGCGGCCGTTCCGCTGATCGCGCTGATGGCCCTCTTCGCGCTCTCACGCGTGAGATTCGGAGTCGGCGCCGACGAGCTCAAAGCCATCGTCGAGGCGCAGAACGCCGCCCCCGTGCCGAGCTTCGGCGCCGCCGTCCGCGAGGTCGCGCAGCGCGCCCGCGCCGCTCATGCGCCGCCCGCGCGACCAGCGCCGCCCCTCGTCCCGGCGACCACCAACGATCGCCCCGGTGAAGCCCGCCTCGAGGCGCTCGATCGCCTCGAATCGATTCCCACCGAATACGCCCTGATGAAGCCGGAGATTGCCGTCGGCCGTGGCGAAAACAATGATATCGTCATTCCTCACGCGAGCGTCTCGCGCAATCATGCGCGCCTGGTCCGCCGCGACGGCTTCTTCGAGCTCACCGACCTTAACTCGACCAACGGCAGCTACGTCAACGATCAACTCGTGCAGGGCTCCGTGCGTGTCGCCTCCGGCAGCGAGGTCCGCTTCGGCGATATCCGCTTCCTCCTGCGCTGCTAGGCGGCGGCTTTCCGCTTCGCCTGACGCCGCATCCGTATCCCTCGCGCGGCACGACTTTCGGCTATAGTTAACGGCGGGCGGGGCGATGGCAAAGTCGCGAAAGCGGGGCAAGACGCGGAGCGGATGGGGCGCGCGGCTGACGGGCGGAGTGCGCAATCTCGCCCGGCGCATCGGATGGCGGCGCGGCCTCGCCGGCCTTTTGCTCGGTGCCGCCTTCGCCCTCGGCTTCTATCTCGCCGGCCTTTACGCCTCCATCTCCACGCTCATCGAGCAACGGCGCGCGGCCCTGACCTCGGCGATTTACTCGGCTCCGCTGGTGATCCATCCGCATGATGATCTTGCGGCGCTCCATCTGCTCGATCGCCTCGACCGCCTGAGCTATATCCGCGTTGCCAATCCCACTCATCCGGGCGAATTCGCGCTCGACGCGCACGGGATAACGCTTTTTACCCGGGACTTTGCTATCGGCACTCAAGGCTATCCGGCGGCTCTCGTCCGCATTCGCTTCGCCCACGATACCGTCACCGACATCGCCGATGCCTTCGGGGTGAGTCTGCCCGCGGCGATGGTCGAGCCGGAAGTGATCGGGCGACTGCTGCCCGACGCTCCCGCCGAGCGGGTCGAAGTGCCGCTCGACGAGATACCCCCCTATCTGACGAAAGGGCTGCTCGCGACCGAGGACCGCTTCTTCTATTATCACTTCGGCTTCGATCCCATCCGCATCATCGAGGCCGCCCTTATCGACTTCCACAGCCATCGGCTGCGCCAGGGCGCCAGCACGATTACCCAGCAACTGGCGCGCACTTTTATCGACAATCGTCAGCGGACCTTCGGCCGCAAGTTCCGCGAGCTCGCCATCGCGCTCGTGCTCGAGCTTCGCCTCTCGAAGCACGATATCCTCGAACGCTACGTCAATGACGTCGCGATGGGCGAGTACGACGGCACGCCGGTCTATGGGCTGCCGCTGGCGGCGCGCTACTACTTTAATAAGGATATCCGGCAGGTCACGCCGGCCGAGGCGGCCACCCTGATCGGCATGATTCAGGCGCCGACGCTCTACGACCCCCGCCGCCATCCCGACGCGGCGCGTGTGCGGCGCGATACGGTGCTCACGCTGATGTGGCGGGCGCATCTGCTCGATAACGCTCAGTACGCCGAGGCCCGTGCCGCGCCCGTCGAGACCGTCAAGGGCCTCGGTCTCCGCCGCGCGCCTTACTTTACCGACCTGGTCATCGCCCAGGTCGAGCGGCTACCCGGCCTGGATGCCCATCACCTGGCCGGCCTGCGCGTCTATTCGACGCTCGACCCGGATATGCAGGAGAGCGCCGCGGAGGCCGTCACGGCCAACCTCGAACGGCTCGAACGCGCGCATCCGCGGCTGCGCCGCAGTAATCCCGCAGAGCGCCTGCAAAGCACACTGGTGGCCCTCGATCCGCGCACCGGCG
>JAJPHI010000020.1 GCA_021325355.1 Pseudomonadota bacterium | reverse complement strand
CGTCGGGGTCGATCGGGCGAACAAAGTGGTGACGATCGCTGGACCCGAAGGACATACCATCGCGCTCAGGGTGACGGATCCGTACAACCTGAAGGCCGCCAAAGTCGGCGATCCGGTCGTGGCGCATTTTTACGAAATTGTGACGATCCGCAAGAAGAAGCCCGGCGAGACCATTCCCAGCGCGTCACTTAAGGAAGGCATCGTGGGTGCCGGACCCGGCCAGGTCCCGGGCGGCGCCGTCGGCCAGCAGCTCGAACTGCTTGTCAAGGTGGTCGCGATCGACAAGCCCAACGATACCGTCACGCTCCAGGGTCCCGACGGCAATACCGAAACCGTCAAGGCACGCAATCCCGAAAATCTCAAGCTGATTAAGCCGGGCGACGAGCTGGTGGTCAAATTGACCCGCGCCGTCGTGATCCGAATCGACCGAGCCTAGTTCCGCGTCGGCGGCCGTATATCGCGCCCGGCCGGTCGGCAACGCGGCGCGCCGTCGACCGCTATCTGAAGGCGGCGATGATCCGCCAGATCAGATGGGCCGCGAGATTCGCATAGAGGCCCGCGGCGAGGTCGTCGAGCATCACTCCCGCGCCGCCGCGCATCTTGTCGAAAAGACTCGCCGGCCAGGGTTTCAGGATGTCGCATAGACGAAAGAGGCCGAAGGCCAGCGCGATCCAGAGCATCCGGCCCGGCAGCCAGGCCATCGCGGCGACCATCCCGAAAATCTCGTCGATTACAATCCGCGAGTCGTCGTGACGGCCCGACAGCCGCTCGGCCTCATCGGCAACGTAGCAGGCGCCGCTGAACATCACGGCAAAGGCCGTCACGAAGAGCCCCGGGCGCCTGCTCCAGAAAGGACGGCAGAGGAAGCCGATGACCACGCCGAGTAACGACCCGGCCGTGCCCGGAGCTATCGGTATATAACCGACATACGCGCCGGTGGCGAAAAAAATGACCAGCGCCCGCAGCGTCGCTGGCCGCACGCGTGCCAGCCGGTCGCCGGATGCTGACGAAGTTGCGTTATCTGCGGTCAAAGGCGCGAGGGCGCGGGGCAGTTTCAGTTCGGCCGCACCGGGATCGGCTGTTCCTCGGCGCGGACCTCGACCGAGCGGACGCCCTCGACCTGTCCGGCGACGTCGGTAATCAAATCGTCCCACGGGGGCACCAGACCGGGCCCGTTAACCCGGATCACGCCGCGCGCACACTGCACGTCAAGCGGCGCGCGTCCGATCTTCGGATGGGACATCAGGGTGACATGAACCTCCGCCGCCAGTGCCGCATCGCGCAGGGCGCGACGATCCTCGTCGGTGACCCGCTCCTCGAACTGCAACGCCATCGTGCAGAGCGTCGCCGCAATCGCATCGATCGGCAGCGCCGCCGTATTGACCGTCAGCGTGAAATTCGCCGGATCGTCAAGGTCGATGTCCAAAAGGGTCTGAATGCGCGCGCGGGTCTCGCGATCGTAATCGCGCACGCGCCGTTCAGCCAGCGCCGGCGCGATCCCCTCGGCGGCGCCGACAACCTTGACGCGCTCCGCCAGCGGCGCCGTCAGCCGGATCCTGAGACCGCATCCATCCGGCATCATGTGGGTGACCGAACGGCCAATCACGACGAGCCGATCCTGCGCCATCTCCTTGAGCACGACCGCCCGGAAGAAGCGGGCCACCCGCGCCGTATCGGTTTTCAGACGTTCCCAGAAATGCGGCCGGCGCTCGTCGACGATGACCAGCTCCTCGGGTCTGACCTCATAGTGCCGCGCGGTTTCCGCGATGATCTGGTCGGCGGTGAGAAACCGGTAGCCGAGGGCCTCGGCGGTCAGTTTGCCCAGCTCGACGCCGCGCGTCCCGATATGCTGTGTCATCGCGATGATCGCCATAGTCGGTCCCCTATGTTGGTCCTGTCCCCATCCGCATCTTAGCAAGGTGAAGGGTCAATTGCCCGTCGCGAATAGGGCTCGTGCGGCGCCGGCGCACGAGCTCGTTCAGGGCGTGAAAGAAAGCGATGGAGAACGCGGCGCGGCGCCGTCGGAGGCCGCCGCGAGCGCGCGCCGCTCAGTGCGCGAGACGGCTCAGATGCGCGATTTCGGCGCGTGCGCGCGCATTGCGCAGGGCCTGCTCGGCCTCCTGGTATCCTGGATCATAGAAGCTCATCTGACTCAGGCGGGCCTCGGCCTGCTGGACCTCGGGCGCGGCCGCCGCCGGATCGACCGCGGCGAGCGGCAGGGCTTCCGTCGCCAGCACCGTCATCGCGCCGTCCTTGACCTCGGCAATCCCGCCCGAGAGCAGGTACTCGATGAACGAACCGTCGGCGAGCTTGAGCGTAATCAGCCCGGGTTCAATCGAGGTGATAAAATTCACGTGTTCGGCGAGCACCCCGAACTCACCGAGGGCGCCGACCGCGGTGGCCTGCTCGATTGGACCTTCGTAGATGATCCCGGTGGGACTGACGAGTCTGAAGGGAAATGTCTCGGCCATGGATTTCTTTCGCTGAACCTGCCGCTCGAACGATGGGCCGGCGCGGCTCAGCGGGCCTCGCCGCGCGCCAGCCGTTCGGCTTTGGCCCGGGCGTCGTCGATCGTGCCGACCAGATAGAACGCCTGCTCCGGCAAATCATCGCACTTGCCGTCGAGAATCTCCTTGAAACCGCGCACGGTTTCGGCGCGCGGGACGTAGGCGCCGGGCGTGTTGGTGAAGGGTTCGGCCACGAACATCGCCTGCGACAGGAACCGTTCGACGCGCCGCGCCCGCGCCACCACCAGCTTGTCGTCAGCCGACAGCTCGTCCATACCGAGAATCGCGATGATATCCTGCAGGTCCTTGTAACGCTGCAGAATCGATTGGACCGCGCGGGCGACCGTATAGTGCTCCTCGCCGACCACTTGCGGATCGAGAATCCGCGAGGTTGAGGCGAGCGGATCGACCGCCGGGAAGATCGCCTTCTCGAAAATCTTGCGCTCGAGCGCCGTAATCGCGTCCAGATGGGCAAACGTCGTCGCGGGCGCCGGGTCTGTGTAGTCGTCGGCCGGCACGTAGATGGCCTGGACCGAAGTGATAGCACCCTTGCGCGTGGTCGTGATGCGCTCCTGCAGCTCGCCGACGTCGGTGCCGAGGGTGGGCTGGTAGCCGACCGCGCTCGGCATGCGTCCGAGCAGCGCCGAGACCTCGGAATTGGCCTGCACGAACCGGAAGATATTGTCGATGAAGAGCAGGACGTCCTTGCCCTCTTCGTCGCGGAAGTATTCGGCGACGGTAACCCCCGTCAGACCAACGCGCGCGCGGGCGCCGGGCGGCTCGTTCATCTGGCCGTAGACCAGCGCTGTCTTCGAGAGCACGCCCGATTCCTTCAGTTCGCGATAGAGGTCATTGCCTTCGCGCGAGCGTTCGCCCACCCCGGTGAAGACCGAGACCCCGCCGTGCTGCTTGGCGACGTTATTAATGAGCTCCATGATGGTCACGGTCTTGCCCACGCCGGCGCCACCGAAGAGTCCGATCTTGCCGCCGCGCGAATAGGGGCAAATGAGGTCGATGACCTTGATGCCGGTCTCGAGGATCTCGACCTCGGTGCCCTGGTCAGCAAACAGCGGCGGATCGCGATGAATCGGGCTGATGCGGTCGGAAACGATCGGGCCCGCTTCGTCCACCGGATCGCCCGTAACATTCATCAGACGGCCGAGCGTCGACGGGCCGACCGGCACCGAGATGGGGCCGCCGGTATTCAAGACCTCCATCCCGCGCACCAGCCCGTCGGTCGAGTCCATCGCGATGCAGCGCACCGAGTTCTCGCCCAGATGCTGAGCGACTTCGAGCACCAGATTCCCCGGACGATCGTCGATCGAGGGGTTCGAGACCCGCAATGCCGTGAAAATAGGTGGCAAAGCGCCGTTGGCAAACTCGACGTCAACGACGTTGCCCAGAACCTGATTGATCCGCCCGGTACCGTTTGTCGCATTCATAATCGTTATGCTTCTGACTATGCCGCGGCGCCGCGCAAAGCTTCGGCACCGCCGACGATATCCATCAATTCCTTGGTAATCTGCGCCTGCCGCGCGCGGTTCATTTCCAGCGTCAGCCGCGAAATCATCTCGGCGGCATTATTGGTCGCCGCGTCCATCGCCGTCATCTTCGCGCCGTACTCGCTGGCTTCGGCTTCGAGCAGCGCATGCAGCATCGCCGCCTCCAGATAACTGCGCAGGATGCGCGGAACGAGTTCCGCGGCGCTCGGCTCGATCAGGTAGTCGGTGACCGGCGCCCCGTCAGCAGGGCGCGCCGACGGCGCGATCGGCAGCAGCTTCTCGAAGACCGGTCGCTGCGAAATCGGCGAGCGGAACTGGCTGTAGACCACGCCGACCGCGCTTATCGCGCCGGTGCGCCAGCGCTCGCCAATAATCGTGGCAAGGTCGCGCGCGAGGCCCACCGTGGCGAGGCGCGGCACATTGTTGATCCGTTCGCCGTCGAGCGGATAGTGATAGCGGCGAAAATGATCGAGCGCCTTGCGGCCGACCGCGAAAAAACGCGGTTCGCTCTGCGCCGCGCGCAGGCGCTGCGCTTCGCTCTCGGCCGCGCGAATCAGGTTGGCGTTGTAACCGCCGCAGAGACCGCGGTCCGACGAGACGACGATCACGAGTGTTACCGGCGCGGCGTTTTCGGCGGGCGCGGCCGCCTCGGGCGCCGAGGCCAGCAGCGAATCGGCCACCCGCGTCAGCGCCTCGTGATACGGGCGCGCGTTGAGCAGGGCTTCCTGCGCCCGCCGCAGGCGCGCGGCCGCGACGAGCTTCATCGCGCGGGTAATCTGCTGGGTCGATTTAACCGAGGCGATCCGCCGCCGGATTGCTTTAAGCGTGGCCATTGGCGCTCTGCTGATTCTCGCCCGCCGGCGCGAAGGTGCGCACGTACGCATCGAGCGCCGCCGTCAGACGCGCGCGCAGGTCGTCGGTGATTTCGCGCTTGCTCTTAATCTCGTCGAGCAAATCCTGATGCTTGGCGCCGAAATAATCGTATAGATCGCGCTCGAACGGTTTTATCTGTTCGACCGTCAGCTTGTCGAAATATCCTTCGTTGCCGGCAAAGATGATGAGGACTTCCTTCTCGACCGGCAGCGGTTCGTACTGCCCCTGCTTGAGCATCTCGGTGAGCCGCTGCCCGCGATGGAGCAGGCGCTGGCTGGTGGCGTCGAGATCCGAGCCGAACTGCGCGAAGGCCGCCATCTCGCGATATTGCGCGAGGTCGAGCTTGAGCGTCCCGCCGACCTGCTTCATGGCCTTGATCGAAGCCGAGAACCCGACGCGGGAAACCGAGAGACCGACGTTCACCGCGGGCCGGATGCCCGAGTTGAAAAGGTCGGCGTCGAGCACGATCTGGCCGTCAGTAATCGAAATGACGTTGGTCGGAATATAGGCGGAAACGTCGCCCGCCTGAGTTTCGATAATCGGCAGCGCGGTCAGCGAACCGCCGCCGAACTCATCCGACATCTTCGCCGCGCGCTCGAGCAGCCGCGAGTGCAGATAGAAGACGTCGCCGGGATAGGCCTCGCGGCCGGGCGGCCGGCGCAACAAAAGCGACAGTTGGCGGTAGGCCTGCGCGTGCTTGCTCAGATCGTCGTAGACCAGCAGCGCGTGCTTGCCGTTATCGCGGAAATACTCGCCCATCGTGCAGCCCGAATAGGGGGCGATAAACTGCAGCGGCGCCGATTCGGAGGCCGTCGCCGCGACCACCGTCGTGTATTCCATCGCGCCGGCCCGATTCAGCCGTTCGACCACTTGGGCGACGGTCGAACGCTTCTGGCCGATCGCGACATAGATACAATGCACGTTCTGGCCGCGCTGATTGATAATCGTGTCGATCGCGATGGCGGTCTTGCCGGTCTGTCGGTCGCCGATAATCAATTCGCGCTGACCCCGACCGATCTGAATCATTGAATCGATCGCCTTGATTCCGGTCTGCAGCGGCTCCTTGACCGGCTGGCGCTTGATAATCCCCGGGGCCTTCAACTCGATCCGCCGCGATTCGGCGGCCTTTATCGGACCCTTCTCGTCGATCGGCTGACCGAGAGCGTTGACGACGCGGCCCAGCAGGCCCTCGCCCACCGGCACCTCGGCGATACGACCGGTGCGTTTGACCTCGTCGCCTTCGCCGATCGCCTGTGGGTCGCCGAACAGCGCGGCACCGACATTGTCCTCTTCGAGATTGAGGACGATGCCGTAAATCGAGTGGGGGAACTCCAGCAGTTCTCCCGCCGCCGCATTCTGCAATCCATAGATGCGGGCGATACCGTCACCGCACGAGAGCACGCGGCCGGTTTCGCTGACCGCCACCGAGCCCTCGAAGCCTTTGATTTCGTTCCTTAGGATTTCACTGATTTCTGCTGGTCGTATATCAGCCATGATGATCTAAAAGTCCTCAACTCGATAGCAATCGCGCGGCTTCCGCCAGACGCCGCGCGAGGCTTCCGTCATAAGTCTTTGCTTCCAGCTCGACGACGACGCCGCCGATCAGCGCGGGATTCACCCGGACCGTCGGGATTATCTGTTTGTTCGCGATCCGGCCGAGGCCCTCGATCACGCGCTGCAGATCGCCGTCACCGGGCGGCTGCGCGAAGGTGATAACCGCGCGCGTTCGGCCCATCAGGTCGTCGAGCATCCGGCGATACGCTTCGGCGATCGCCGGCAGATCCTCGATTCGTCCATGGCGCGCCACCACTGCCGCGAACGAGCGCACCGGATAACTGAGCCCGAGACGCTCGACGATAATGCTTAAAGCGCGCATCTTCGCCGCCGGGGCGACCTCGGGCGACATCATCGAGCGCAGAATCTCGGGCGATTCGACGATCTGCGCGAGCTTTTCGATCTCCGCGCCCCAGGTCTCGAGCTGGCGCTGGTCGCTCGAGAGTCCGAGCAGGGCGCGGGCGTAGCGACGCGCAACCTTCGAGCTTTTCATCGCCCGGCCTCCTGCCCGAGACGGCCGACAAAACCGGTGAGGAGGCGCGCCTGGTCGTCCGCCGTGAAATCAGCCCTTACGAGATCGCGCGCCAGCGTCTCGGTCGCCGCCGCCAGCGCGAGACGCGCCCGCCGCCGGCCCGCTTCGCGCAGCGCCGCGATACTGCTCTCGTTGTCGCGCCGGATTCGCGCGATCGCCTCGCGCGCCATCTCGTCGAGTCGTTGCAACTGATGCGCCGTCTCTTCGGCGAGGTCCGCCGCCAGTTGGGTCTTTTCGCGCGCCAGACCGGCCGCCAGTTCGCGCGCGCGCGCCTCGAGACGGCGCGCTTCGGCGAGCGCCGTCTGCGCGCGTTCGAGATTATCGCGGATCGTCCCGGCGCGTTTGCGCAGGAAATCGCGGATCGGTCCGGCGCCGTAACGCCGCAGAATCCAGACGAACAGACCAAAATTGATGATATAGAAAATCAGCGCGAACCAGCTTCCCTGAGCTTCCGCGCCTTCGGCGGCGTGCGCCGCTGTCGCATAGAACCACGAGCCCGCCGCCGCGATGACTACCGATGTCTTCGAAAGCCTCATCTTGCCTGCATCAAAATTACCGCTAAGCCGGCGCCTGATGATCCGTCTGCAGCGCGCGGGCCGAGAGCGGACGTTCGAGCACCTTCGCCGCCAGTTCGCGGGCCAGCACGCGCGCCAACTGATCGATCTGCTGCTCCGCCGCGGCGATTTCGGCTTCGACTTCTGCGCGCACCTTCTCGAGGGCGTCATGGGTCTCGCTGCGCACTCCGGCGAGCATCGCCTCGATGCGCTCTTCGGCCTGCCGCCGCTCCTGATCGCGTCGGCTGAGAGCCTCGCGTCGGACCTCGGCGAGTTCGTGCTCGCGTCCCTCGAGCAGGGCCTTTTGCTCGCGGATAAGCCGCTCGGTCTCCTCGTTCAAACTGCGCAGCCGGTTCTCCCGGTCGCCCAGCAGCCGCAGGAACGGATCAAAAAAAAGTCGCCGAAAAATAACCCAAAAGATTAGAAATGAAACCAGTAGGGTGCCGAAGGTACCCCAGTCCGGCGGCAGATGCATTTGTGCTCGGTCTTCTTCTCAGATTTTCCCGCGCCAGACTACTACCTGAGTAGTCTGCGCTGGGCAAGAGTCTTTGGCCGCAAGTTCCTGAATCAGGCCTGTTTCTGTCCCGCCACCTGCGCCGCCCGCTCTTCCTTGGGGAACATCGTGACCTTGCTGTCGCGCGCACCCTCCGCCGACATCGAACAATGGCCCTCGAAAGTCGCGCCTTCGTGCACGACCAGCACCGGTGCGTTCAGATTGCCGACAACCTTCGCTGCCGGGCGAATTTCGATCCGGTTGGTGGCGGTGATATCGCCGCTGACCTTGCCCGCAATAACGATCGCGGCCGCGCGAATTTGCGCCGTGACTACCGCGGTTTCGCCGATCGTCAGGCTGTCGCGGGCGTTGATCTCGCCGTCCACCTGACCATCGATCCTGACCGGTCCCTCAAAGGATAACTTGCCGCTGACTTTCGCCCCACCATCGAGATAGGCGCCGGACCCTGAATTGGCCCGTGATGGCATCGCCGCCGCACTGGCGACAGCATTCGGCGACGAGGCAGGGGCGAGCGTGACCGGCGGCGGGCTGACCGGCGGTTGTGCGGGCGGCGGATTCTTTTGCACCTCGGGCCGCGCGTTTTTCTCCTGGTCTTTATTGAAAAGGGCCATATACTTTCGCCTCTCGCCTGTCTTTGGCCGGTCGGCCCAGAGCGCCGTGTGCCCCCGCCAGATGCTGATTTTGCTTTATCTGATAGGCTCTGATTAGTCAATTTTATAGTTCGCGCTGGCCTCACGGCAGGTCGCGTGCGCGCTTGACTCCGGTCCCGCGCCGCCGGACCATCGGACAGCGCCCGGCAAGGAGTTTCCCGCAATGGCAACGATTCCGGATCAGTACACCGATCTACTCAGCGGCAAGAAGGCTTTTGCCCATATCGCGACGGTAATGAAAGACGGCACGCCCCAGGTGACGCCGGTATGGTTCGACTATGCCAACGGCAAGCTACGTGTCAATACGGCGCGCGGACGTGTCAAAGCGCGCACGCTGCGCCCCGGCGCGCCGGTCGCCCTGTCGATCCAGGATCCCGACAACCCCTATCGCTACCTCCAGGTGCGCGGCAAGGTAGCGACGACCACCGAGAGCGGCGCCGACGCCCATATTGATGCGCTCGCCAAGAAGTATCTCGGGCAGGATAAGTATCCGTTCCGCCAGCCCGGCGAGATGCGAGTCATTATCGAGATTGAGCCAAGCTCGGCGCAGGGCATGGGCTAATCACTCGGCGTAATAGCCGGCGCCTGCGGAACACTACTATTTGCCGCAGTGTTTATCTCTGGCAAGCCCAGGGATGCTGACTGAGGGTCAGCCTAGCCCAAGCGGACACCAACCGGCGGGGGCTTCTCGACCGTCGTGCCGCAGGTCGATCCGCAGTCCGGACAGACATATTCGTACTTGTCGCCCTCCGGCAGTACGAGCAGCAGCCGTTTGCGTACCGGCACCGCGCGGCGACATTTCGGACAGGCCAGGAGGCTCGCTTCGAGCCGTTCGAATGAGGGTCGTCGTTGAGCCATCGTCGATGCTCTGAAGTAACGATGCTCTAAATAACCACGTCAGTCAGTATCGGCAATGGTGCCGCCCTCAGGAGGCGTCGTGGAAGATAATCCCCAGGGTGAAACGCACCCCTGCGTGAATCCGGCTGACGCCGTGACGCACGTTCAGGCGCGAAGACCCGCGCCGCCCGGGCACCGGTCGAACATGCCCGGGGAAGAGGATGGCGGTTCCCTGTTCAAGTCGCACGGCCTCGGCTTTGGACTGGGCCCGCGGGCGCTGTTCGAGCAGGAGAAACTCCCCGCCGCTGAAGTCCCGGTCCGGGCGGTTGAGCATGATCGTAAACTGCAGCGGAAAGGCAATCGCGCCGTAGAGGTCCTGATGGAGACAGTTGTAGCCGCCCGCCGCATAGCGCAGCATCAGCGGCGTCGGCCGCGTCTGTCCGGCCGTGTGACATCGCTGGAGGAACTCGTCGAGAGTCGCGGGAAAGCGTTCCTCGCGCCGCAACGCTTCCATCCAGACATTCGCGATCGTCGCGACGCCCGGGTAGAGCGTCTCCCGGAGCGCCTGCACCAGCGGCGGCAGCGGCGCGGCAAAATACTTGTACTCGCCCACGCCGAAGCGCATCCGCGCCATCTCGACTCTGCTGCGGAAACGCTCGCGATGCGGATAGAGGTCAATCAGTTCGGCGCATTCCGCCACCTCGAGCAGCTCAGGAATCAGCGCGTAGCCCAGATTATCGATCTGCTCGGCGATTCGACTCCAGACGATGCGCGAGGTGCGGGCGGTGATCGCCGCGACGGGGTTGCCTGACACATGTCGATTCAACACCGAAGTTGCGGCTTTATGAAAGCGCGGCTCGTGTCGGCGCCGCGCTCTGCGTTGAGTGAACGGCGCGCGTTGGCCTAGAATCGGACTTCGCCGATGACCGAACCTTCGACGTCGCCGTCAGCGCGCAAAGTTTATCTGGAAACTTACGGTTGCCAGATGAATATCGCCGATTCGCAAACCGTTCGGGCGGTGCTGCGTCGCGCCGGCTACGATGCGACCGCTGATCCCGCCGAGGCCGACGTGATTCTGCTCAACACCTGCGCGATTCGCGAGCATGCCGAAGAGCGCGTGATCGGCCGCCTGAGTGATCTGGCCCGGCTGAAGCAGGCCCGGCCTGAAGTCCAGCTCGGCCTGCTCGGATGCATGGCGCAGCATAATCGCGCCGCCCTCATCGAGCGCGCGCCCTGGCTCGATCTGATCGCCGGCCCCGACGCTTACCGGCGTCTGCCCGAGCTTTTGGGCCGGGGCGGCTTCGAGCCGACCGTCGACGTCCGCCTCGACCGCGGCGAAACCTACGGCGACATTGCGCCCGAATATGAAAAGAGTGTCCGTGCCTACGTCACCGCCATGCGCGGATGCGACCGCTTCTGCAGTTTCTGCGTCGTGCCTTACGTCCGCGGTCGCGAGCGGAGCGTGCCGCCGGCCGATATCCTGCGCGAAGTGAGGACGCTCGCCGCCGCCGGCGTGCGCGAGATTGTCCTCCTCGGTCAGACCGTCAACGCCTATCGCTTCGACCGTACGGATTTCGCCGCGCTGCTGCGGATGGTCGCTGCGGTGGAAGGCGTCGAGCGCATCCGCTTCACCTCACCCCATCCGTGCGACATGAGCGAACGCCTGATCGCGGCGATGGCCGAGGAACCCCGGATTCAACCGTATCTCCATCTGCCGGTGCAGTCCGGTTCGAATCGCGTGCTGGCGGCGATGGAGCGCGGTTATACGCGAGAGCAGTACCTTGACCTGGTCGAGCGGCTGCGCGCGGCGATTCCTGAAATCGCGCTCTCGACGGATATTATCGTCGGCTTTCACGGCGAGGAGGAGCAGGACTTTGCCGCGACTCTCGAGCTGATGCGCACGGTGGCCTACGACGCCGCCTTCACTTTTAAATATTCGCGCCGCGAACATACCCGCGCCTTTCGCCTGGGCGATTCGGTTAGCGAAGCGGAAAAAGGCCGCCGTCTCGCCGAAGTGATAAAGCTGCAGGAGGAGATGGGGCTCGCGCGCAATCGCGCCCTTATCGGACGCGAGTTCCCGGTGCTGATCGAAGGCCCGGCGCGGCGGGGTGAAGCGATGCTCGCCGGCAAGACGCCGCAATTCAAAACCGCAGTCTTCCCCGGGCGCGCCGGCGCGACGCCGGGCGCGACCGTGACGGTCCGCGTCGAGAGCGCCAGCAGCCATTCGCTCAGCGGCGTTATCGCGTGAAGCGCGCCGCGAGCTCGATCCCCATCGCCTGTCTGGCGCTGGGGTTGGCGCTGGCGGCGCGGGTGGTGGCGGCTGCTCCTGCGACGCCGCAGGCCGAGCTCGCCGAGCTTCTGCAGCAATGGATCGCGGCCGGTCGCCTGCCCGCCCTCCACTGGCCGGTCTTCGTCGATTACCAGGGCTACGTCAACCAATTCTACGCGCCCGCCGCCTATGCGCCCGCCTGGATCGATGACCACGGGCCGACGCCCGCTGCGCTTGCCCTGATCGATCAGTTCCAGCACGCCGACCTGAAGGGCCTGCGCCCCGACGACTACGACGCCGACCGCTGGCCTGCGCGGCTTGCCGCGCTCCGCCAGACGCAACCGCCGCCCACGATCACGCAGCGCGCCGAATTCGATCTCGCGATGACCGTGTGTCTGATGCGCTTTATCTCGGACCTCCATATCGGTCGGGTCAATCCGCGCGCCGTGAATTTCGAACTCGATGTGGATCAGAAGAAATACGACCTTCCGGTGTTGATCCGCAGCCGCTTCGTCAATGCGCAGCCCGGCGACGTCCCGCAACTGATAAGCGCGGTCGAACCGCCATTCGACGGCTATCGGCGTCTCGAACAGGCGGCGCTCCTTTATGTGCGGATCGCGGCGCAGTATCAGGGCGCGCCGCTGCCCGCGCCGGAGCGGACGGTCAACCCGGGCGATACCTATGCCGGAGTGTCGCAACTCGTCGCGCTGCTGCGCGCGGTCGGCGATCTCCCTGCGGACACTGCGGTGGCCACGGCGCCGGGGCTTTATCAGGGTGCCATCGTCGCAGCCGTCCGAAGCTTTCAGGAGCGCCACGGCCTCGATCCCGACGGACGCCTCGGCAAGGGCACGATCGCCGCGATGAACGTGCCGCTGACCTGGCGGCTCGAACAGATCCGGCTTGCGCTCGAGCGCTGGCGATGGTTGCCGGCGAGTTTCTCCCAACCGCCGATCGTGGTGAATATCCCCGAGTTCATGCTGCGCGCCTACGGACCGGACGGCACCGCGGAACTGCGGATGCGCGTGGTGGTCGGCCGCGCCTTTCAGCATCGCACGCCGGTCTTCACCGGCAACCTGCGCACCGTGGTCTTTCGCCCCTACTGGAACGTGCCGCTGAGCATCCAGCGTGCGGAACTGGTGCCCAAACTCGCCGCCAATCCCGGCTATCTCGCGAGCGGCAACTACGAAGTGGTGACCAACGACGGGACGGTGGTGACGGACGGCGCGGTCGGCTCGGCGGTCCTCGCCAGACTGCGGGCGGGACAGTTGCTGCTGCGGCAGAAGCCCGGTGACAAAAATTCCCTGGGCCTCGTGAAGTTTCTCTTTCCCAACAGCTACAACGTTTATATGCACGATACACCGTCGGTCACCCTGTTTGCGAAGTCGCGCCGTGACTTCAGCCACGGCTGTATCCGCGTCGCCGATCCGACGTCACTCGCTCTCTGGGTGCTGCGCAAGCAGCCGCGATGGGATCAGGCGCGAATCGCCACGGCGATGACGATCGGACCGGACAATGTCGCGGTGGCAGTGGCGCCGCCGATCCCGGTGCTGATTATCTATGGCACCGCGCGCGCCGGGCGCGACGGCAAAGTCTATTTCTTCGACGACATCTACGGTTACGACCGTCAACTCGAAAACCTGCTCGCCCAGGGTTATCCGTACCCTTAAGCGCGCCCCCTGGTGAGACGGCGCCGCCGCGCGCGCCGCGATCGCCGCTCAAGCCTTTACTCGACAGGGCAGTCCGTGGAAATTAGGGCGACCGGTACCTGACCATGCGGCTGTTTCGACCAAGAGATGAGGGGACGGCTCGCGCCGGAGCGCGGCCGCGGCGATGGCCGCGGCGGCTGGCGCTTACGGCCGCCGTTATCTTCGTCATCTACACCATCGCCGGATTTTTTCTGACCCCCTATATCGTGCGCCGCGTGCTTACGGGATCGGTCGCCGCCTCGCTCCATCGGGCGATTACGGTGGGGCCGATCGCTTTCAATCCCTACAAACTGCGGTTGCAGCTCAAGGACCTGCATATCGCCGATCGCGACCCGCAGCATCCGTTCGTTGATCTGCCGCGACTCGTCGTCCGCCTCTCGTGGAGCACGCTGAGGCGCCTCGCGCCGGTTATCGGCGAGCTCGACGCCGACGGCCTCGCGGTGCATATCGCGCGCACCGGGGAGCAGACTTTCAATTTCTCGGATCTTATTGCACGGCCGCCGCCGAGCACCCCGCCGCCGCCGAGCAAGCCTTTTTACTTCGCCGTTTCAAATATCCAGTTGAACAACGGCGCGGTCTATTTCGACGACGAAGTGATGGCGCAGGAACACCGGATCGAGCACGTGCGCCTCGCGCTGCCCTTTATTGCCAATCTGCCCGCCGACACCGACATCTTCGTGCGGCCCTACCTGCAGATGGTCATCGACGGCAGCCCCTTTCTGCTCGCTGGCAAGAGCAAGCCCTTCGGCCGGAACCTCGAGACCGAGCTCGATCTCGATCTGCACCATCTCGACCTCACCCGCTATTTTGCCTACGCGCCGATCAAAGTCCCGGTCAAGCTGCCGAAGGGTAGCTTTTCGACGGTCCTGCAGATCCACTTCGAGAACGCCGATGGACGCTCCCATATCCGGATTGCCGGCAGCGCCGCGCTCGATACGGTCGAGCTCCACGACGTCGCCGACGCACCGCTGCTGTCGCTCAAGCACGCGCGGATGGACTTCACCCAGGTCCGACCGTTGGAAGGGGTTTTCCATCTTCAACGGATCGCGCTCGATGGCCTCGATACCAATCTCGTGCGCAAGCCCGGCGGCGCAACTAACCTGACGCCGCTTTTCGAAGCCTCCTCGACCGGCCCCGCGGCGCCCGCTGGCGCCCCGGGCCCGAGTCCGAATCCTGGTCCGAGTTCGCTGCCGTCGCCAGTGGCGGCGGCGCGCGGGAACTCGGCGTCGCCGACCGCGACCGCCACTCCGACCGTCACCCCGACCGCGGCACCGTCGCCGAGTCCTTCACCCCTCGCGCCGACGCCGATCGCGCAGGCGACGCCGCCGCAATTCGCCGGCGGCCTGCAGTACGCGATGCCGGCCGCGGCCACGCCGACACCGGTACCCGAAGCCAAAGCGACGCTCGATGCCGCCGTCGAGTCGTTCGAGTTGAGCAACAGCTCCGTGAATCTGACGGACGAAACTCTGCCGACGCCGGCGGCGATCACGGTCAACAATCTGAGCGTCAAGCTCCAGCAGTTGCGCACGGTCGGCGACAACCTCGCGCCGTATGCGATCAATGCGAACCTGGCGAGCGGCGGTACGATCGCCGCCACCGGCAATCTCGGGCTGGCGCGCCGTCAGGTCACCACCAACCTGACGCTCACACAGATCGATCTCGCCGCGCTGAAGGCGTTCGCCGCGCCCTATCTGAACGCCACGCTCGCGTCCGGCAAGCTGAGCGCGAGCGCGACCACGCAGACCGACCTGCGCCCCGATAAAACCAACGTTCACGTCGAACCGGCAACGCTCACGCTGGAAAATTTTGATCTCCGGGCGCCCGACGGCCGCGAGCAACCGGTGGCGTTTGGCAAGTTCACGGTTGCCGTCAAGCAGGCGGACCTCGCCTCGCGCCAGGTGTTTATCGATCAGGTCCACGCCGACACTCTGAAACTGTACGTCAGGCGCGCCCGCAACCGCCGCCTCAACCTGCTCGACCTCGCGAAGACCAGCGCCGCTTCGCCGCCGCCCCCCGTTGCCAAAACCGCGAGGAGCGCAAGACGCCGAACCCGTCGCGCGCCGGCGGCTCCGCCCGCCGCGCCCGCGGCGCCGAACGCGCCCGCGCCAGGCTGGCAATACCAGATTGCCGCGCTGACCCTGGATAAAGCCGAGCTCCATGCGCTCGACGAAACCGGCGCAGCGCCGGTGAAGCTCGACGTGGCGCCGCTCGAGCTCGCGCTCAAGGGCGTCTCGAACGATCTCGCGAAGCCCATCGGTATCGCGATGCAGGCGACGGTCAATCGCAAGGGAACGATAAAAATTGACGGTTCGGCAGCGCCCGAACCGCTCGACGCAAAACTGCGCATCGTCACCCGGCGGCTCGATCTGACGGCTCTCAACGCCTACTTGGGCAACCAGGTCAATGTGAAGATCGGCGCGCTGATGCTCACCATGAATGGCGCTGCGCAAGCGAGCCAGCGGCGCCGCGGACCGTTGCGCGCGACCTACCGCGGCGACGTTATCCTCGGCGGCGCCCGCTTCCTCGATCGCGTGACCGGCGACGACTTCGTGCGCTTCGGCTCGCTTAAGCTGAGCCGGATCGTTGCCGCCTACGGCGGGGCCAAACCGCACGTGCGCATCGGTCACATCGCCCTGGCGAATTTCTATTCCCGGGTCATTCTCGAGAGCAACGGGCGTTTGAATTTCAAGGACATCACGAGCAGTCCCGAGGAGGCGCGGCGCTCGCTGACGCGACCCGAGGAGACCGGTCCGCCGCCGCCCGCGCCGCCGCCGACGGAAGCGGCACCGGCACCGGCCGCGCAGACCCCGCCGGCGCCGCCCAAGCCGCTGCCCTTCGACATGGATATCGGCGGTATCACGCTCGCCGGCGGCAATATCAACTACACCGATCATTTCATCCAGCCGCATTATTCGGCCGACCTGACCCAGGTCGCCGGTGAAATCGGCGCCTTCGGCACGGCTTCAACCGCCCCCGCCGACGTCAGGCTCGAGGGGCTGGTCAATGACAGCGGCCCACTTACGATCAATGGCTCGGTGAATCCGCTGGCGCCGATGGCTTTCGTCGATATCGCGGCCAAGGCCGAAGGTATCGAGCTGCCGGGGCTCTCGCCTTACTCGGCGAAGTACACCGGCTATCCGATCATCAAGGGCACCTTGAAGCTCGATGTGCACTACCTGCTGAAGGACCAGCAGCTCACCGCGAACAATCACATCTACATCGATCAGTTAACCTTCGGCGACAAGGTCGAGGGCAAGAGCGTCCTCAACCTGCCCATCCGGCTCGCCGTGGCGCTCCTCAAGAACTCGCAGGGCGTAATCGATCTGACCATTCCGGTCTCGGGCTCGCTGAATAATCCGCAGTTCAGTATCGGCGGCGCCATCCTGCTGGTCCTGAAGAATCTCATCACCAAGGTGGTCGAGGCGCCGTTCAGCCTGCTGGGCAGCGCGCTCGGCGGGCTCGCCCACGCGGCGGGCGGCAACGGCGGCGCGGATTTGCAGTACATCATGTTTAAGCCGGGTTTCGCCGATTTGACCCCCGACAGCCAGCAGCGGCTCGCGCTGATCGCCAAGGCGCTGAGCGAGCGTCCGGCGCTCCAGCTTGAAATCGCTGGCGTCGTGAATCCGCAGTTCGATACCGACGGTGTGCGCGAGGCCAAGCTCGATCAGCAGGTGCTCGAGCAGAAACTGAAGGACGTCGGCGACGAGAGTGCGGGCGACGTTACCGTCGGCAAGGACGAATACAACAAATATCTCAAACGCGCGTACAAGGCGGCGAAATTTGCCAAGCCGCGCGACGTCGTCGGCATGACCAAGTCGCTCCCGCCCGACCAGATGCGCAAGCTGATGCTCGCGCACGAGGACGTAACCCCGGACGATCTCACCAAACTCGCCAATCGCCGGGCCGAGGCGGCGCGCAAAGGGCTGACGCAAAAAGGCATTGCCCTGTCGCGGCTCTTCCTGGTCGCTCCGGAGCTGAACGGCCGGAACAAGCAGGACAGCGCGACCGCCGTGCTCGGCGTCAATCTGAAGCTGCAATGATCCAACCGTCCGCCCGCGCGCCGGCGCCTCCGGATGCCAAATTGCGCTATTGCCCGGTCGGTGCGCGGCGGCGTAAGGTCAGCCAGCGCATCGGCGCGGTAAAGAGGACACCAGGATGAAATTCGGCATCTTTATGGCCCCGTTCCATCGCGTCGGTGAAAATCCGGCGCTGGCCTTCGAGCGCGATCTGCAACTGATCGAATGGCTCGACGAACTCGGCTTCGACGAGGCCTTTATCGGTGAGCATCACTCCGCCGGATGGGAAATCATTCCGTCGCCGGAAATTTTCATGGCGGTCGCCGCGACCCGCACCAAACGCATCATGCTGGGTTCCGGGGTGGTGAGCGTCCCCTATCATCATCCGTTCAATATCGCCAATCGTTTCGCCCTGCTCGATCAACTGACCCACGGCCGCGTGATCCTCGGATGCGGTCCGGGCGCGCTGCCGTCGGACGCCTACATGCTCGGGATCGAAACCACCACGCAGCGCGACCGCATGGTTGAAGGTATCAAGGCCGTGGTGCGGCTGTTTACCGAAGAGGGCGGCATCACCATCGACGGCTCCTACTTCAAGCTGCGCGAGGCGCATCTGCAGGTGAAGCCCTTCCAGAAGCCGCACATGCCGATCTTTGTCGCCAACACCTTTTCGCCTTCCGGGATGGTGGCGGCGGGGCAGCTCGGATGCGGCGTGCTGTCGATCGCGAGCTTTGCTCCGGGCGGCCTCAATGAGCTGCCACAACGCTGGGCGATGGCCGAGGAGATCGCCGCTGAGAACGGCAAGACGATCGATCGCAAAAATTGGCGCCTGGTCTTCCCCGCCCATCTGGCTGAATCGAAAAAAGAGGCGCTCGACGATATTCGCGACGGCTGCAACCGCTGGATCCAGGAGTATTTCATCGGCACGCTCGGCGCGCAGATTCAATTCCAGGAATATCCCAATCAGCCGACCTCGGAGATGAATGCCGACCGCATGGCGGCGCGCGGCGGCGTGATTATCGGCACGCCCGACGATGCGATCGAACGGATTAACCAGACGATCGAGGCTTCCGGGGGCGGCTTCGGCGGCGTCCTGCTGCTCGCCCACGAATGGGCCTCGCGCGAGAAGATTCTGCGCTCGTACGAGCTCTGGGCGCGATACGTCGCGCCGCGCTTCCAGGGGATTGTCGAGCCCATCAGCTTCTCGCAGAACTGGACGGCGCAGCGCAAGGAGGCGCTGTTCAATTCGTCGGTCGCCGCGATCATGAAGTCGATGCAGGATTATCGCGAGCACGCGGAGGCGAAGGGGCACGCGCCGTCGCCACTGGCCGATCGCGAGGTTACCCGCGTTCGCCCCTAGGCGCTCGCTGAATTCTTCACCGATCCCAAAGGCGGTCCGGGTTCACCCCGGACCGCCTTTTTGCCTACTCCTCCTCCGGCTCCGCTTCCGATGGCGCTTGCATCGCCGCTTGGTTCGCCGCCCGAAGAGGATGCGCTTCGCTGGTCCCGGTCGAGGCCGGCGACCGCCGCGATCTCCTCAAACGGCACGTGGGCGTCGGCGAGGTGGATCAGATGGCCGTCGTCGGGCGCGCGCTCCTTGAGCCAGCGCGCCACGATCATCATCGGTTCGAGCTCCTCGCGTCTCACTGGACGCATTTTGTACAGCTCGTAGTTGGCGTTGACGAACGCGCCGATCGCCGTGAGATCGTCGCGCGAGGCGAGGTCGCGGGTAAGCGCGAGGCGGCCGCTCAACACCACGTAAGCCACGGCGGGGCGCGCGGCAGCGTCCTCCGCGATGCCGCTGAGGACGATAATCAGATTGTTTTCCGTGACCACGCGGCTCAGATGACGGACGCGCTGGGTCAGCGCGGCCAGCGCCTCGAGGTCGCGATGGCAGCGGCGGGCCTCCTCGAAGCGCATCGCGGCGCCGGCCTGGTCGCGCGCCCGCGCCAGCTCGCCCATCAGCGGACCGCTGCGTCCGCGCAGGAAGGAAATCGCGCCGCGCACGCGTTCGTTATATCCGTCCTCGTCGATCGTGCGATTGCAGGGCACGCTGCAATGGCCCATCTGCCCGTAGATGCAGGGCGAGAAGGCCGAGTCAGGAGCGAGCCGCCCGTGGCATACGCGCAGGCCGAGCAGCCGCGACAGCGCGCGTACCGAGTGGTCGAGATTGCGCCGTCCGATAAACGGTCCAAGCTGCATCACGCCCTGCTTCGCGCTGAGCTTTGGCGAAACCTGCAGGCGCGGCAACGGATCGTTCAAATCGATGCGGATGAAGAAGGCTGGCGCCGCCGCCTTCAGCATCCGGTTGAACGGCGGCTTGTGCTCGCGAATAAGGCGTGACTCGAGCAGCGACGCGGCGAGCGAGGAAGCCGTCGTGAGGGTCTCAATCGACCATACGTGGCTGACCAGCTCGGCGGTTTTGGCGTTGAGATTGAGGGCGCCGCTGAAGTAGGACGCGACGCGCTCCTTGAGCCGCCGGGCCTTGCCGATATAGAGCAGCTCGCCGCGCTCATTGCGCATCAGGTAAACGCCCGGTGTCTGGGGTATCGCGGCGATAACTGCGGGTGGCACGTGACGTTCCAGGCGGCGGCCGCTGAGGCCGCGCCCATGATGGTCGAGCAGGCGATCAAGGCGGTCGATGCCCATCTTCGTGAGCATCTCGAGGAAAATGGCGAACAATTCCGCGGTCATGCGCGCGTCGCCCAGCGCGCGATGGCGTCCGGCGGTCGAGAGACCGAAGTGTTCGGCCAATAGATCGAGCCGCCGGCGCTTGAGCGAAGGCAGCAGCCGACGCGCCATCCGCACCGTGCAGAGCACCGGATTCTGCAGGCCGATCCCGAAGAGACGGCGGAACTCGAAATCGAGAAACGAGTGGTCGAACGGCGCATTGTGCGCCACCAGGACGGCGCTGCCGATGAACTCGCGCAGGCGCGGCAGCACCTCTTCGATTGGTGGCGCGTCGGTGAGCATCGCGTTGGTGATCGAAGTGAGCCGTTCGACGAAGCGCGGCACGACCGAGCGGGGACGGACGAGGCTCTGAAAGCTCGCGACCATCTGCTGCCCGCGCATCCGGTAGGCGCCGACTTCGATAATCGCGCCGGGGGCGACCGCGCCGCCGGTGGTTTCGAGGTCGAGCACCACGAACTCGGCCTCCGCGAGCGGCCGCCGCAGGGCGCCGCTCGCGCGGATTGACCAGAGACCGCTCGCAGGATCGTGGGAGAAGTTCGGGTCGGTGCCGATGAGGGCGTGGATGAGGCGTTCGCCGAGGTCCGGATCCGAATCACGGCCGCGAAACAGGAGGCCGCTCAATTCGCGGGCGTCAGCGCCGCCGGGTCGCTCCTTTAGGAAGGCGTAGAGCTTTTCGCGCGCGGTTGCGCCTGGCGTTGTGCGCTGACTGCCGTAAAGCATAGCCTTGTCCATCCCCTCCCAACCCTCGGCGGCGCGTCTGACGCGCGACCCTCTGGCATTGTGCGCGAAGTTCCGTGGAGGCAGAAGCGGGGCGGAGTATCGGGCGGACGGTTTCACGTGAAACATCCGGTCCGAGCGGGGCGAGCCGAATTATCCACAAGAAAATAACAGCTTATCCACAAGTTTTTGGGCGTGAATTGGGTCGATACTTGACCGACCGGCATTCCGGCGAGGGGGTGAGGCTTCGATGGGCGGCCGGGAGCCCGTTCAGACGAGGCGGAGGTGGACGTTGAGGCGCCGGCTGGTGCCGCGGCGCGGGAAGCTTTAGAATTCGAGGCAAGGAAAATCATATGGAACGCGTTGAACTGAGCCGCGATTGTGAGGCGATCCAGATACCGGCGGGCACCCGCGTGATGCTCGAAAAAGGGGTCGAGGCCTTTATCACCCAGGCGCTCGGCGGCACCTATACGCTGCAGGTGCCGGCGCACGGCGGGCTTTTTCGCATCCAGGCGGCGGACGCCGATGCGATTGGTAAGACCGACGAACGGCAGGCGGAAGTGAGCGCGCCGGCCGGCGACCTCGAGGCGATGGTCTGGGAGCAGCTCAAGACCTGTTACGATCCGGAGATTCCGGTCAATATCGTGGACCTCGGCCTGGTCTACGGGCTCGAGCTGACGCCGGTGGCCGACGGCGGTCAGCGGGTCGAAGTCAAGATGACGCTGACGGCGCAGGGATGCGGGATGGGGGCGTCGATCGCCTATGACGCCAAGCAGAAGATTCTGACGCTGCCGGGCGTGGCGGAGGCGGAAGTTGACCTGGTGTGGGATCCGCCGTGGAATCCGCAGATGATTTCGCCGGCGGGCCGCGAGCGGCTCGGTCTCGACTGAGCCGGGCGGTTTTTCAGCGCACGGCGCGTTGACTTGGCGAGCGGGGGACGGTAGCTATATTCGCTTCGGATTTGACCATGTTTGCAATCGTACGAACGGGTGGAAAGCAGTACCGGGTGGCGGCCGGCGACCAGATAACGGTCGAGCGAATCGCTGGCGAGGTCGGGGCGGAAGTGGCACTGACCGACGTGCTGGCGATCGAGGATGCCGCCGAGAGTATCGTCGGGATGCCGCTCGTTCCGGATGCGGCCGTGCGGGCGAAAATCGTACAGCAGCCGCGCGGATCGAAGGTTATCGTGTTCAAGAAGAAGCGGCGGAAGAACTATCGGCGCAAACATGGTCATCGGCAGGAGTTGACCGTTTTGCGGATCCAGGAGATCAGCCGTGGCGCATAAGAAGGGACAGGGATCAACGCGCAATGGCCGCGACAGTCCGGGTCAGCGGCGCGGAATCAAGGTCTACGCGGGAGAAACCGTCAAGGCCGGGAATATCCTGGTGCGACAGCTCGGCACCCGGATCCATCCGGGGCGCAACGTCGGGATGGGTCGGGATTATACGCTGTTCGCGCTGATCGACGGGATAACGCGCTATGAGAATTATCGCGGCGACAAGCGCAAGGTAAGCGTTGAGCCGGTGACGGCGGCGGCAAGCGCGGCCGCCGGCGGCTGAGCCGCCAGAGCAGATTGCAGCAGCAGGCCCGTCGGTCAAGCCGGCGGGCCTTTTTCGTCACGCTGCCGCGCCCGGCGACCGGCCAACGGTTGGTTGTGACGGGCCGAGCTGACCGAGGGAAGAGCCCATCCCAAGGTTCGATAGCATCAACATTACGGAAATCCCGGTCCATCGCCGCGCTTCGAGAATGAAGCTCGAATCGCGCAGGTAAGGATACGGAATGCGGGCAGCAGCCTGCGGGTGCGAGCGGGGAGGGCGGGGCGGAACGGGGCGGGGGCCGGGGTCAGGAGGCGGGGCGGTAGGTTTCGCGGACATAACGCAGGGCGTCGTCACGCGAGGTCAGGAGGCCGTCGAGATGCAGGTCCTCGACCTCCCTCAGGATAAGCTTGAACTGCGGGCCCGGCCGGAAGCCGAGGCTTATCAAATCGTCGCCGTTGACGAGGCGCGGCGGGCGCACGGGTTCGGCGCTGAAGGCCGCCTGGGCGCGGCGACAGAAGTGGTAGAAGCCGAGATTGCTGCTCGAGCCGAGGGCGTCGATTCGCGCGAGTTCGAGCAGTTCGTCGAAGCCGTCCTCGGCGAGCATCCGCTTGAGCGTCGCGCGCCGCATCCGCGGCGCCATGCACAGGCGCAGATGATAGCGGACGAGGTAGGCGACGCGCTCCTGGACGGCGCGCGAACGGCGCAGGCGGCGCAAGGCGGCGGTGGCGATCTCGGCGCCGCGTTCGGTATGGCCGTAGTAGGTCATGCGGCCGTCGGTGTCGCGGGCGAAGCATTGCGGCTTGGCGATATCGTGGAAGAGCACGCCGAAGGCCAGCGTTTCGGCGCATCCCGCCCAGAGCATCGAGAGCATCAGCGACGTATGACGATAAACGTCGCCTTCGGGATGGTAGTTGGCGGGTTGCGGACAGTCCTTGAGCGGCAGGACTTCGGGTAGAACCGCGGCGGCGAGTCCGCTGTCGACGAGGAGGGCGAGGCCGCGGGCGGCGCCGCCCTCGGTCAGGATGCGCACGAGTTCTTCGCCGATGCGCTCGGCGGCGATGCGGCTGACCGAAGCGGCCGCCGTGCGCATCGCGGCCCAGGTGGCGGCTTCGATGGCGAAACCGAAACGCGCGGCAAAGCGGACGGCGCGCAGGATGCGCAGATGGTCTTCGGCGAAGCGTTCGGCGGGGTTGCCGATGGCGCGGATGAGACCGGCGCGCAGGTCGCGGCGGCCGTCAACGAGGTCGATGAGGCGATCGTTCAGGGGATCGAAATACATGCCGCCGATGGTGAAATCACGCCGGCGGGCATCCTCGATGAGCGAGCCGAAGCGGACGGCGGAGGGCCGGCGGCCATCGTAGTAGGGGGCGTCGGCGCGAAAGGTGGCGACCTCGAACGAATCGCCCTCGATGAGCACCATGATGACGCCGAAGGCGGCGCCGACGGCGACAGTTTCGGCGAACAGGCGCTGGACGACCTCGGGCCGCGCGTCGGTGGCGATATCGTAATCCTTGGCGGTCAGACCGAGGAGGCGGTCGCGGACGCATCCGCCGGCGAGATAGGCGACGAAGCCGGCCTCGCGCAGGCGCTGGACGATGAAGCGGGCCTTGCGTTCCTTCGCGACCATCAGCTTTCGGCGGCGGCGCGGCGGGGGCCGCCGCCTTTGATGCGGCCGGGTGGGGAGTCGCTGTCGCGAGCGGCGGCGTAGTTGCGGCGGTAAACGCGCAGGAGCGACGCGAAGACGGCCATCACCGCCGGTCCGGCGAAGATGCCGAGCGGCCCGTAGGCTTCGATGCCGCCGGCGAGGCCGAGAAAAAGGGCGAGGGTGGGCAAGCCCGTGTCATGGCCCATCGCGAGCGGCTTGACCAGGTTGTCGGAGACGGCGACGACGAGCACCGACCATCCGAGGAGGACGAGCGCCGGGACCCATCCGGAGGTGGCGAACAGGTAGGCGGCGACGGGGACCCAGATGAGGGCGGTGCCGCCGATGGGCAAGAGCGCGGTCGCGGCGCTGACCAGGGCGAGCAGCGCCCAATAGGGCACGCCGAGCACCAGATAGCCGAGGCCGAGGGCGGCACCGTCGAGCAGGGCGACCAGCAGCAGACCGCGCATCACGGCCGACAAGGTGACGCCGAGGCTTTCGAAAATCGCGCGTTTGTCCTCTTCATGAAGGGGGGTCAGCTCGCGCAGGGTGTCGTAATAGGATTCGCCGTCGCGGAGAAAATAGAAGAAGGCGATGAGTGCGATCGACAAGTGAAAAATAAAGAGGGCGAAGTTGCCGGCGACCTCGCCGCCGTGCAGCACGATATATTCGCTGACCTGCTTGGCGGCGGCGGTGGCAAAGCTGCGCACTTCATCTTCGAGGCGCAGGCCGTGATAGGCGAGCATCGCGTTCAGACGGGCGCCGATCGCGGTGCTGCGAATCCAGGCGCTGGCGCGGGCGAGGCCGGCATTGGTGGTGCCGGGGGCGAGGCCTTTGTAAAGGGATTGGGCCTCGAGCACGAGGCGGGTTGACAGCCACGCCGCGACGAGGCCGAGCAGCAGAGCGACCAGCAGGGTGATGATGAGGGCGCAGAGCGAGCGGCTGCGGAGGCGACGGTTGAGGGCGATGAGGACGGGGTGGGCAATGAAGGCGAGGAGGATGGCCGAGACGATGGCGGAAATAAACGGATAGACAACCGCGTAGAGCTCGTAGGAGATGAGGACGAGGAGGACGAAGAAGAAGAGGGTGATGATCTTTTCGCGATCGAGCGCCACGGCCCAATCGATGTTAGCAGAAGGGCTCGCGCCGGTCGCATCGCGGGGCCGGCGATGGTAAAGATGGAAAAGCAGTGTCGGGCCGCATGGAAGTCAACGGCATCGCCCATATTTACATCACGGTCGACAAGTTCGAGCTTTGCGCGCCGTTCTATCGGCGACTGCTGCCGTTTTTGGGGCTCAAGTTCGCGGTGCGGGACGGACCGGACGATCTGTATTTCATCGGGGGACGAACGGGGTTCGGGGTGGCGCGCTGCGCCGCGGAGTATCGGGGGAGCGGCTTCGCGCAGGGCCGCCCGGGGCTGCATCATGTATGCTTTCGCGCGCGATCGCGCGAGGACGTCGATGCGGTTCACGAGCTGGTGCGGGAGCTGGGGGCGAGGATTATCCGGGCGCCGGAAGTCGGGGTCTGGGCGCCGGGCTACTATTCGGTGTTGTTCGAGGATCCCGACGGCGTGCGGCTCGAAGTCAACTATATACCGGGCAAAGGTTTGCTCGATCGCAACGTTGAATCGGCGTGACTCCCGTTGCTGACGGCGGGGTTTTTGTTTACCCTTGCTAAGCCTTGTGAGAGCAGACGTTCAAAGGCACGTAGCTCAGCGGGAGAGCACTTCCCTGACACGGAAGGGGTCGGCGGTTCAAACCCGCCCGTGCCTACCAGTATCAGTCATGATGCCAGTGAGCCGCGGTCCGCGATGAACGGTCGGCCGTCCCAGTTCGCGAGCGCGACCGTCGTGGCGCGCATTGCCCGTCCGTATGGCTGCTGAGATTGCGGTAGTGGTCAACGGCGTTCGGAGCGTGGTGCCGACGGGGACGCGCGCGCGCGAGGTGATTGGCGATCGCAGCGCGGTCGCGGCACGAATCAACGGCAAATTAAGCGACCTCGACTGCGTGCTCGAGGCTGAGGCGACGGTCGAGGCGGTCGGGCCGGAGAGCGATGCGGGGCTCGAGGTGATCCGGCATTCGACGGCACATCTGCTGGCGCAGGCGGTGCAGAGTCTTTTTCCGGGGACGCAGGTGACGATCGGGCCGACGATCGCGGACGGATTCTATTACGATTTCGCGCCGCCGCGGCCCTTCACGAGCGAGGACCTGCCGGAAATCGAGAAGAAGATGCGGCAGTTGGCCAAGGCCAATCTGAAGATCGAACGCAGCGAGATGGCGCGTGAGGCGGCGATCGCGCTGTTCGAGCGGATGGGGGAGCATTACAAGGTCGAGATTCTGCAGGGGATTCCGGAGGCGCGCGTATCGCTTTATCGGCAGGGCGAGTGGATGGATCTGTGCCGCGGTCCGCACGTGCCGTCGACCGGCTATCTGCGCGCCTTCAAGCTGACCAGCGTGGCGGGAGCATACTGGCGCGGTGACGAGCATAACGCGATGCTCTCGCGGATCTACGGCACCGCGTTCGCGACGAAGGAGGCGCTCGACGAGCATCTGAGGCTCGTCGAGCTGGCGCGCCAGCGCGACCATCGGCGGCTGGGGCGCGAGATGGGGCTGTATTTTTTCGATGCGATCGCGCCGGGGCAGCCATTTTATCTGCCGAAGGGCATCGTCATCTTCAACAATCTGATCGATTACATCCGGCGGCTGTATCGGCGCTACGGGTTTGACGAAGTGGTGACGCCGCAGCTTTATCGCAACGAGCTGTGGCATCAGTCGGGGCACTGGGAGAACTTCCGCGAGAACATGTTTTTGGCGGCCGACCCGGAGGCGGCGACGGCGACGATCGACACTGGGGCGGAGGGCTGGCGCACGGGCTATGGGGTGAAGCCGATGAACTGCCCCGGCCATACGTTCGTGTATCGGGCGGAGAAGCGGTCCTATCGCGATTTGCCGCTGCGCTTCGCGGAGTTTTCACGGCTCCATCGGGCGGAACGGTCAGGGGTGCTGCACGGACTGACGCGCGCGCGGGTGATGTCGCAGGACGACGCGCATATCTTCTGCACCGAGGCGCAGATCGAAGACGAGGTGGCGATGAATCTCGCGATGGTGCGCGAGGTTTATGCGACGCTCGGTTTCGCGCAGGTGGAATTCAAGCTGGCGACGATGCCCGACGCGCATCTGGGAAGCGTCGAGCAGTGGCGGATGAGCGAGGGCAAGCTCGCGGCGGCGCTTAAGCGCAACGGGGTCGAATTCGAGGAAAATCCCAAAGAGGGGGCGTTTTACGGGCCGAAGATCGAGATTTACGTGCCCGATGCGCTGAAGCGCAGATGGCAGGCGGCGACGATCCAGCTCGATTACAATCTGCCCGAGCGCTTCGACCTGAGTTATACGGCGAGCAGCGGGAGCGAGGAGCGGCCGGTGATGATCCATCGGGCCATCCTGGGGTCGGTCGAGCGCTTTATCGGCGTGCTGCTCGAGCATACGGGCGGCATCCTGCCGTTCTGGCTCGCGCCGGAGCAGGTGCGGGTGCTGTCGCTCAGCGAGAAGGTCGAGGCGTATGCGGCCGAAGTGGCGGCGCTGCTGCGCGCGGATGGGTTTCGGGCGAGCGCGGACCTGCGCAATGAAAAGCTCGGCTTCAAGGTGCGCGAGGGGGAGCTCGCCAAGGTGCCCTACATGGTGGTCGTGGGCGAGCGCGAGGCGGCGGCGCGGAGCGTCGCGATACGGCTGCTGCGCGGCGAGAAGAATCAGAGTGCGTCGCTCGAGGAGTTGCGGGCGCGGCTCAAGAGCGAGCCGCTGCCGGGATGAAGCTGGAAGTTTGAAACGTCGATGTTATGTTGAGGAACGAGCGGAAACGAAGCGCTTGAGCGAGGGTGCCAGGGCGCGAAAAAATTAAGGTCGAGCGTCGCTCTCGTCGGCAGTGCGGGGGCGGCAATGACGACCGCCAGGAGGTGAATTATTCGTAGGGATTTTCGTACGCCGCCAACCCGGGAACCGGCCGCGCGCGTCAATCAATTGATTCGGGTTCCAGAGGTGAGAGTGATCGATTCCGACGGCAAGCAGGTCGGCATCATGAGCACGCGCGACGCTATCCGCCTTGCCGAGAGCCGTGGTCTCGATTTGGTCGAGGTTGCGGCGACGGCGCAGCCGCCGGTCTGTCGCATCACGGATTTCGACAAGTTTCGCTACGCGCAGAAGAAAAAGGCGCACGATTCCAAGCGCGGTTCCGCCAGCGGTGGAATCAAGGAAGTCAAGATGGGCGCCCTGACCGACAAGCACGACGTCGATTTCAAGGTCAAGCATATCCGGCGCTTTGTCGGTGACGGTCAGCGTGTTAAGCTCACGGTTTCGTTTCGCGGACGCCAGATGGCGCATCCTGAGCTTGGCCGCGCCTTGATTGACGGCGTGGTTGAACAGGTGCGGGATATCGCCCAATCGGAAGGGGCCGCGCGAATGGAAGGGCGAACGATGTCGGTGCTGCTGACGCCGCGCTAGCCCGAGGGTCGGGGCCGGCAGGCCGCGACGCGGAGCGGTATGGGTGAGGGCGGGCGCCGACCGGTGTGCGACGAATCAGACTGCGTGAAGGAATCGAGATGCCAAAGCTGAAGACCTCGAGAAGCGCGGCGAAACGCTTCAAGTTCAGCAAGACCGGGAAGGTCAAGCACAAGCGGGCCTACCTGCGCCATCTGCTGTCGAGCAAGAACCGCGGGCGCAAGCGCAACCTGCGCCATCCGGGCACGCTCAATCGGACGGACAGTGCGACGGTGCATGCCCTGATGCCTTACCAGTGAGGGCAGGCGGGGAAGGTGGCGGCTGCGCCCGTCCTCGGACCATCAGCTTGCAATTGATCTTCAGGTTGAAATCTTCAAGAAAGAGCAGACCAGGGAAACAGAACCATGCCACGCGCCAAGGGGGGTCCGAAGACCCGCCGCCGCCATAAGCGGCAGCTCAAGCTCGCCGCCGGTTTTGTCGGCGGACGCAAACTTTACCGGCAGGCTCGCAGCACGCTCGAAAAGGGCCTGACGTACGCCTATCGGGACCGTAAACAGAAGAAGCGGAATTTTCGCGCCTTGTGGATTGTGCGAATCAACGCCCTCGTACGGGAGCATGGTCTGAGCTACAGCCGCTTTGTCAGCGGGCTGAAGCGCGCCGGTATCGAGCTCGATCGCAAACAGCTCGCGCTGCTGGCGATGAACCGCGATCAGCTCTTCGGGGATCTGGTCAAGGCGGCGAAGCAGGCGCTCGAGCAGCCCCAGGCAGCATAGCGGAGCTCGGCCGCGGCCCTGGTGGCGCGAGCGGCTGAGCCAATCATCCGTGGAGGGCATCGGGCGCAGCATCGCGGCGGCCGCGGGCGCCGGAGACGCACGGGAGCGTAAAGGGGTGCGCCGGCCGCGTTGCCGGCGCGCAGCGGCCATTGCCGCGTCGGCTGAAAGATAGACTGCCGGAAAAATGAAAGCGCAACTGGAAGAAATCCGGACACGGGCGCTCGGCGAATTGAGCGACGAGGCGGACGAGGCGCAAATCGAGGCGGTGCGCGTGCGCGTGCTCGGACGCTCGGGCGAGCTGACCGAGATCATGCGGCGGATGCGCGAGGTGCCGCCGGCGGAAAAGCCGCTCGTCGGGCGCCTGGTCAATGAGATCAAGAACGAGGTCGAGGCGCGCATCGCGCAGTTGGTCGAGCATCGGCGGCGCGAAGCGCTGAGCCGCTCGCTGGCGGAAGCGCGGCTCGACGTGACACTGCCGGGATTGCGGATGCCGCGCGGCTGGAGCCATCCGCTGACGCAGACGCGCGAGCGGATGCTCGAGATTTTCGAAGCGATGGGCTTCGAGGTGGTCGAGACGCAGGACCTCGAGGACGATTTCCATAATTTCGGCGCACTCAATTTTCCGCCGGATCATCCGGCGCGCGAGATGCAGGACACGTTTTTCCTGCCGGGCGGGATGCTGCTGCGGACGCATACCTCGAACGGTCAGATCCGCGTGATGGAACGGCGGTCGCCGCCGCTTGCGATCGTCTGTCCGGGGAACTGTTATCGGCGCGACGAGCTGAGCGTGCGCGCCTCGCCGATGTTCAGCCAGATCGAGGGTTTCATGGTGGACCGCGCGGGGGTTATCTCGATGGCCCATCTGAAGGGGGTTATCGCGGAATTTCTGCGCGCCTTCTTCGGTCCCGATACAGGGGTGCGGTTTCGCGCGAGTTTTTTCCCGTTTACCGAGCCGAGCGCGGAGGTGGATATTTCCTGTCTGCTCTGCAAGGGGGCCGGATGCCGGGTGTGCAAACAAAGTGGATGGACGGAAATCCTGGGTTCCGGAATGATTCATCCGAACGTTCTGCGCGCGGTCGGTTATGATCCGATGCAGTACGCGGGCTTTGCCTTCGGGATGGGGATTGAGCGAACTTCGCTGCTGAAACTCGGCGTCGATGATATGCGGCTCTTTTTCGAGAATGACCTGCGTTTTTTGGCGCAATTTCGCGCCGGCGAGGCGGCATCGTGAAGCTGCCGCTCAGTTGGCTCGGCGAATTCGTCACGCTCGAGGCCGACGGCGAGGAACTCTGCCGGCGCCTGACCGTGGCCGGTCTCGAAGTCGAGGCGGTCGAGCATCTAAAGCCCGCCTTTCTTGATGTCTATACGGCGGAGGTGCGCGCCGTCGAGCGCCATCCGAATGCCGATCGGCTGAGCGTCTGCGACGTCGATGCCGGGGTGGCGGGGCGCTATCGGGTGGTGTGCGGAGCGCCGAACGTGCGCGCCGGGATGAAGGCGGCGCTGGCCCGGGTGGGCGCGCGGCTCGCGGCCGGCGCCCACGGCAGCGGCAGCGGACGAATCGAGGAGGCGCCGCCGCTCGAAGCCGCGGTGATTCGCGGCGTGCGCTCCGAGGGGATGTTGTGTTCGGAGCTCGAGCTCGCGCTGTCGAAGGATCATGAGGGGATTCTCGAGCTCCCGGCCGACACGCCGCCGGGCGTTGCCCTGAGCGAAGTCCTGGGGCTTCCTGACACCGTGCTGGATATCGCGATTACGCCGAACCGCGGCGACTGTCTCTCGGTGTATGGGCTCGCGCGGGAGGTCGCGGCGCTGTTCGATGCGCCGCTCCGCCAGCCGCACTTCCTTGAGTTGGAGGCGGCGCCGGCGGGCAGCGAGCGCGATCGCGTGCGGGTCAGGATCGAGGCGCCGGAATTGTGTCCGCGCTATGCCGCGCTGCCGATGAGCGGAATCAGCATTCGACCGTCGCCGATTTGGCTACGGCGCCGGCTCGAATTGTGCGGGATGCGCGGGCTCAACAACGTGGTGGATATTACCAACTACGTCATGCTGGAGCTGGGGCAGCCGCTGCACGCCTTCGACGCCAGTCAGATCCGCGAGCGTGAGATCGTGGTGCGCCGCGCCGAGCGTGACAGCGCCTTCACGACGCTCGACGGAGTCGAGCGGAGGCTCAACGCGAGCGACCTGGTGATCGCCGATCGCGAACGGGTGCTGGCGATTGCCGGGGTGATGGGCGGGCGGAATTCCGAAGTCAGCGAAACGACGACGGCGATCATTCTCGAGAGCGCTTACTTCGAGCCCGCGAGCATCGCGCGGACGGCGCGGCGGCTCGGACTGCGGAGCGAATCGAGTTATCGATTCGAGCGCGGAATCGATCGCGCCGGACAGGCGAACGCGCTGCGGCGCGCGGCCGAGCTCGTGCAGCAGCTTGCGGGCGGGCGGGTGGCGGCGCCGCTCGTCGATCTCGAGCCGCGGCCGGCGGCCGAACGGCGGATCACGGTCGATTTGGGCGGGGTGGCCGCGGCCCTGGGCACGCGCCTGCCGGACGAGGAGATAAAGCGGCGCCTGCGCGCGGTCGGCGTGACGGTAACCCTTCTTGACCCGAACCGGATCGAAGCGGTGCCCCCGAGTTTTCGCCCCGATCTGAACGAAACCGCGGATTTGGTCGAGGAGGTCGCCCGGCTCAAGGGCTTGAGCGAAATCCCGGCCGAACTACCGGTGCGGCGCGCGGGCGTGTTACCGCCGAATCGGGATCGCGCGCTCGCGCGGAAATTGCGCGATCTGCTGACCGGATGCGGGCTGGTGGAGGCGCGGACGCTCGCGTTCGTCGCGCCCGAAGATAATCGGCATTTTCCGTCGCTCCAGGCGAGCCGGCCGCTCGTCGTGACCAATCCATTATCGAGCGAGCTTTCCGAGATGCGGGCAAGCCTGCTGCCGGGTTTGCTCGGCGCCTTGCGCTTCAATCTGAATCGCGAAGCGAGCGCGGTGCATCTGTTCGAGATCGGCAAGGTCTTCGGCGAGATGGATGAGGGCGCGCGCGAGTCGGCGCGGGTTGCCGGCGTCAGTTTTGGCGACTACGCTTACGGGGGGATCGGTCAGGCGCCGATAAAGTCAGGATTCTTTACGGTCAAGGGAATCCTCGAAGCGTGCCTGAGTGCGCTATTGCCGCAGGGCGCGGTGAGTTACGAGCCGATAGAATCACCGCAGGCGCCGTATCTGCATCCGGGACGCGCGGCGACGATCAAATGTGGCGGCGAGCTGATTGGTCTCGTGGGTGAGCTTCATCCGGCGGAAGCGCTGCGGCTGGAGATATCTGCTCCTTGTAGCCTTTTTGAACTCGACGTAACTTTACTTGCCGTACATTCTTCCAAGCTATATCATACGATTGTGCCGCCGCCGCGTTTTCCGGCCGTCCGGCGCGATGTCGCGCTCGTGGTGAACAAGACGCTGGCGGCTGGCGAGGTGCTGAAGGCGTTCTGGACCGGGAATGCGCCGATGCTCGAAAGTGTTGAGTTATTCGACGTTTTCGAAGGCGGTAATCTGGGGGACGAGAAGAAGAGCGTCGCCGTAGCGTGTCGGTACCGCAGCGCGGACCGAACCCTGACCGACGAAGAAGTGAACCGCACACATACCGGGTTGGTGGACCAGGTGGCCCGGAAGCTGGGCGCGAGCCTGCGCTCGTAGCGGCAGCCGAAGGGTTGGCCGTCAGGGGGCGGCGATGACAAAAGCCGATTTGGTGGCGCGGGTTCGCGAGAGGCTCGAGGAGGGTTCGCAGGCCGAAGTGGGTGCCGCAGTGGAAGCGGTGCTGGCGATTATCCGCGACTGTCTGGTGCGCGGCGAAGGGGTAAAAATCGCCGGGTTCGGCAGCTTCATCGTCAATCGCAAGGCCGCGCGCCGCGGACGCAATCCGCAGACCGGCGAGGCGATCACGATAGCGCCGCGCGCCGTGCTTTCGTTTCGCCCGAGTGAAGCGCTCAGGGCGCGAGTGGCCGCGGGGAGCCAAATCCGGTGAAGACCCGGCGGCGGGCGCCCGCTCCGCGCAAGCCGCGGCCGAAGGTCGCGGCCAAACCGGAGCGACGGAGCATCGGGCCACAGGACGGCAAGCCGGAATTGATGCGGATCGGGGAGGCTGCGCGCCTTTTGGGCGTCGAGCCTTACGTGCTGCGCTTCTGGGAGACGCAGTTCTCGTTCTTGCGCCCGCGCCATGCAGCGTCGTCCCATCGCTTGTACGAAGCGCGGGACATCGAGCTTTTGCGGCTGGTCAAACGCCTGCTCCATCTGGAGGGCTATACCATCGCGGGCGCCCGCCGCCATATTCGTGAAGTCGGTCTCGAACGATTGTGCGCGGCGATGAAGTCGTCGGGTGGCGAGCCCAAGGGTGGCGCGGAGGCGCAGCCGGCGCTGAACGGGGTCGGCGCCGGTCCGCAATTGGCGGCGACGCTCAGTGAAATCCGCGAGGAGCTGCGATCGCTGAAAGCGATGCTGGACGGCGGCGCTCGCGGCTAGGCTGCGGGTTTATTCGTCGAGGCGCCATTCGGCGCGATCGGGCGCGGCGGCCGGGTGCGGCGCGTCGGCAACGAGATCGGCGACGGTAAGCGATGCGAGGGCGCCCTGCTCGCCGGTGCGCATCTCCTGCAGCACAGCGGCGAGCGGCGGACTGAGGTCCGCGAGGTCCTCGCCGAGGGCGGCGAGCACGTCGGCCACGCGCAGCACACCGCAATCGCGCGAGAGCATCAGAACGGAATCCGCCGGGGCGGCCTTGGTTGCGACCTGATGGACGAGGCCGGCGGCAGTAAGCTGATCGATAACGGCCTGGACGGCCGGAAGGGGCGCGTTGAGCTCCTCGGCGAGGCTGCGCGCGGTGCAGGCCGGGGCTTTGCCGCCGCGCATCGCTTCGGCGATCCGGGTGACCGCGAGGAGAGCGGCGATACGCGGGAAATCGCCGGAGCGGTAATCAACCACGATACCGGAATCAGCGCTTTGTGCGGCGGCGGCAAGCTCGGCGCCGACGAGGACAATCACCCATGCCATGTAGATCCAGGTGAGGAAGATGGGGATTGCGGCGAGCGCGCCGTAAATCGCCTGGGAGCGGGCGACACCGACCTGGAAATGGACGTAGCCCCATTGCCCCGCTTCGAGCAGAATCGCCGCGAGCAGGCCGCCGAGCAAGGCGCAATTCCAGCGCACGCGGGTGTTCGGAAAGATCAGATAAAGGAAGGTGAAGCCGGCCCACAGCGGAATCGTCGCGAGGACCCATCCGAGGGGCGCCAGGTCGGGCAGATTGGCATGCACCTGGAAACGCAGGGAGACGGCGGCGGCGATCAGGAGCGGCAGGGTGAAGACGAGACTCAGATAATCGGTGAACTTGCGAATCCAGGTGCGGCCGCGGGGGGCATTGAAGATGTGATTAAAGGCGCGCTCGATGGTGCCCAAGGTGAGGACCACGGTGAGCAGCAGGCTCGCCCCGCCGACCACGCCAAGTCGGCTGGCGTTGATATTGGTGACGAAGCCGAGGAGACGGTCGGCGATTTCCGGCGAATTGACGGCGAGAAAGCGCTGGATCAGCGGCCGCATGAGCGCGTCGCCGCCGAAGGCCTTAAGGGCCGATAGAGCGACGGCGAGAATCGGCACCAGGG
Source organism: Pseudomonadota bacterium (assembly GCA_021325355.1). Lineage (GTDB taxonomy): Bacteria > Desulfobacterota > Binatia > Binatales > Binataceae > JAJPHI01. The sequence continues at coordinate 242,480 of JAJPHI010000020.1, read as the reverse complement.
AGAGGCTGGTGGTATAGGTGAGGCCGGACGCCCACAGCATCACGTTGTGGCGGTTGAAGCCCTCGTAGGCGATGCGGACGATCCGTCCTGGTCCGCGTTCGGTGACGCGGGCAAGTTGCTGGAGCTGGGCGCGCCGCGCCTCGGTGAAGCTCGCCCGCTGCCGATCACGAATCGCCGACGCCATCGCGTCATTCACCTCTGCGCGGATAGTAGCGCGAAACGTCGCTTAAGCGACAGCGTGGGTCGGTGGCTGCTATGGTCCGGGGGCGGTTGGCGGACAAAAGGCGGTGCGGCGCCGGCGCCGTGCGGTGGCGCAGGTGGGACCGCCGGGCACGACCACCCGCGGATGGGTGGTCGCGCCCGGCGGTCCACAGGAATAGTTGCGTACGGTCCGGGGCGGTGGCGGGTCAGGCTTCGAAGTAGCGGCGCGGATTTTCGACCATCATGGTATTGATCTTCTGCTCGGGGACGCCGGCCTCGCGCAGTTTGGGCAGGATGTTCTTGAAGATGTGCGTGGGCTTCCAGTTCTTGATCAACTCCATCACTTCGGGCGGGAGGCCGAGGCCGCGGCCGAGGATGCAGGCGACGGAATCATGCGAGAGGACGATCTGTTTCTCGAAGCCGACGCCGAGCAGACCGATGAGCGAGGCGAGGCGGAGGCGGTCGGGATGGAGGAAATCGAGGCCGAAGCGGTCGAAGCCGAGGTAGCATCCGCGGTCGAGCATCCGGGTATGGTAGGCGAGGTTGGCGGAGCCGCAGCTATGGCCGATGATGACTTTTTTGAAATCGACGCCTTCGGATTCAAAGATGTCGAGCTGCTCGGGCCCCATAGTGCCGTCGTCGGTATGGGTGGTGATGGGAACGCCGGTTTTTTTGGCAGCGCGGGCGGCGGCGCGCAGGCATTTCTCCTCGTATTCGGTGATATGGTCCTTGCCGGTCGCGGCCTTGATGAGTGAAGCCTTGATGCCGGTTTCGCCGATACCTTCGGTCAGCTCGGTGACATAAATCTCGGCGATTTCGTCGGCGCTGCGCTGCTTCATGTAGACCGTGTTGCCGAGGTCTTCCTTGTAGAGGCCGGTGGTGCAGATGATATTCATGCCGCTCTGATCGGCGGCCTCGGCCATAAAGACGACGTCGCGACCGATGTCATTGGGGCAGGGATCGAGGAAGGTGTTGACGCCGAGGTCCTTCAGTTCCTTGAGGCGATCGACCGCCCCGCGCATCGCCACCTTGCGATCGAAACGGGGGGCCTTGCAGTCGAGTTCCCAGCCGGCCCATCCGACCAGCAGATGCTCATGCATCAGGGTGACGCCGAGCTTATCGGTGGAAATCGTGCCGGTCACGGTATTGATTGTTTTTGCCATCGAGCGTGCTCCTGCGGCGAAGCTGGCTAACGGTAAACCGAGCGGCGCCGGCAGGTCAAATGTTTTGAAGGTGGGTCAGCGGGGGTCGGACGCGCCGAACAGCCCGAAGACAATCGCGACGACGACGCCGGTCGTAATCGCGCTGTCGGCCAGGTTGAAGACCGGATAGTTGAACCAGGCGTGATGAAAATAGATGAAATCGATGACCCGGCCGAAGACCAGGCGGTCGATCAGATTGCCGATCGTGCCGCCGAGGATAAGGGCGTAGGCGACGGCGGCCGCGAGCGGGGTGGCGCGGCGGGCGAGCAGACTCAGGAGCACGACGATGGCGGCGAACGAGAGAATGATGAAGAAGAGATGGCGGAACAGCGGCGGCATCGTGGCGAAGAGACTGAAGGCGGCGCCGGGATTGAGGGTGTAGGTGAGATCGAGCCATCCGGGAACGAGCGCCACGGTATGGTCGAGCGAAAAATTCTCGCGGATGAGAGATTTCGTCAACTGGTCGAGGAGGACGACCGGGAGGGTGACCGTGGCCAGCATCGCGAGGCGGCGCGGCTTGCGGTCGGGCGCGATGGCGGAGCTGTGCGGCTCCGTGCGCGCCGGTTGCCGCGGGGAAGCGGCCTCCGCGGGCGGGTTGTCGGCATCTGCGCCGCGGTTCGGTATCGCCGGCCCGGGCGTCATGCGGAGGCGGGAGCGGCGAGGGCGGCAACGACCTGGCGGCAGCGGGGGCAGAGATCGGGCGAGCCGCCATCATCGAAGTAACACCAGCATCGTTGGCATTTGACGCCGGGGGCGCGCTCGCCGAGGACCAGCATCGGCCCCTCGTCGGCGACGCGGCCGAATCTGCCGTCGAGCTGGAAGGACTCGCTGCCGTTGGCCTGCGCGGCCAGCCGCGCGCTCTCGGCTTCCTGGAGAAGCGCGACCGAGGAGACAATGAAGAGGTCCTTCAGAGCGTCGCCGCAATGATGCAGCGCCTGGCCGAGGGCGGTGTCGGGAGCGGCGACGCCGAGGCTCAGGCGGGCCTCGAGCGGCGCGCCAATCGTGCCCGCCTGGCGCATCGCTTCGAGAACCTTCAAAGCCTGCTGACGGGCGGCGAGCAGCAGCTCCCATCGCGCCTCCAGGGCATCATCGGCGAAGCGCGGATCCGCCGGGGGGATGGTCAGCAGGTGGACGCTGGTGGCGGTGTGTCCGGGAATCGCGAGGTAAATCTCGTCGGCGGTGAACGGGATGAGCGGGGCGAGGATGCGCACCAGCGCATCGAGCATCAGGTAGAGCGCGGTCTGCGCTGAGCGCCGCCCGCGCGAGTTCGGGCCGTCGCAGTAAAGCCGGTCGCGGGCGACATCGATATAGAGCGAACTCAGATCGACGACGACGAAATTGAGCAGGGCGTGGTAGGCGGCCTGGAAATCGAAGGCTTCGTAGCTGCGGCGCACGCCGGCCTTGAGCTTTTCGAAGCGGGCGAGGATAAAGCGGTCGAATTCGAGCATCTGCTCGGGTCCGACGGCGTCGCGTGACGGATCGAAGTCGAAGAGATTACCCAGCATGAAGCGGCAGGTGTTGCGAATTTTACGATAGGCCTCGGCGACCGCGGCATAGACCGTGGGCCCCAGCGCAATTTCGGCGGTGTAATCGAGCGAGGCGTAGACCAGGCGCACGACGTCGGCGCCGAGCCGTTCGACGACATCGGCCGCATCTTCGGAGTTGCCGAGCGACTTCGACATCTTGCGCCCCTGCTCATCGACCGTAAGGCCGTGGCTGATGACGCTGCGGAAGGGGGCGCCGTCGCGTTCGGCGACCGCGCAGGCGAGCGACGACCCGAACCATCCGCGGGCCTGCTCGACCGCTTCGAGATAGGCGTCGGCCGGCCATTGCAGTTCGGGGCGGGCGGCGAGCACGGCGGCCTGCGAGACGCCGGAATCGAACCAGACGTCGAGGACATCTTCTTCCTTGGTGAAAGCGGCGCCGCCGCAGCGGGCGCACTTAGTCGTCGGCGTGACGAAGTCGGCGACCGGACGGGCAAACCAGGCGTCGGAGCCTTCGAGCGCGAAGAGGCGTTGGGCGTTTGCCATGACCTCGTCGTAAAGGCCGACTTCGCCGCATCCGCTGCAGCGCAGGGCGGGAATCGGCACACCCCAGGCGCGTTGGCGCGAGAGACACCAGTCGGGGCGGGTTTCGGTCATGTTGCGGATACGGTCGCGCGACCAGGCGGGGATCCAGTTGACGCTGTCGATCGCCGCGATCACGCGCTCGCGCAGCTTCTGATGATCGATGCGCATGAACCATTGTTCGGCGGCGAGGAAGATGAGCGGGTTCTTGCAGCGCCAGCAATGGGGATAGCTGTGGGCGTGCTGCTCGGCATGGAGCAGCGCGCCGCGGGCGCGCAATTCGGCAACAATCGCCTCGTTCGCGTCGAAGACATTGCGCCCGGCCCACTCGCCCGCCGCGGTGGTAAAGACGCCGGCGGTATCGACCGGCGTGAACGGTTTGAGGCCATACTGCGCGCCGACGACGAAGTCTTCGTAACCGTGACCGGGCGCGGTATGGACCAGGCCGGTGCCGGTTTCGGCGGTCACGTGATCGCCGTACATCAGCTTGCCGTCGCGCTCGACCATCGGATGGCGAAAGATGTCCTGGCCGTCGAGCCGCCGGAGCGCGTCGCGGTCAAGCGCGATCGTCTTGTCAACGCGGAGGCCGCAGGCCTGCGCGACGGCTTCGGCGAGGCGGGCCGTGACGATGTAGTAACGGTCGCCGACCTTGAGCGCGACATAGTCGAAGGCGGCGTTGAGCGTGATCGCGAGGTTGGCGGGCAGGGTCCAGGGCGTGGTGGTCCAGATGACCGCGAAGAGCTTCTGCGCGCGATGAGCCGCGGCGAGTTCGGCACCCTCGGCCGGATCGGCGGCGAGCGTCGCGGGAGCGGTCACCCGGTCGTTGAGGCGGAAGGCGACGTAGATCGACGGCGAGGTATGCTCGCGATACTCGACTTCGGCCTCGGCGAGCGCGGTGCGGTCGTAAAAGCACCAATGCACGGGACGCAGGCCGCGATAGACGTAGCCGCGGGCGACGAGAGTGCGCAGGACGCCGATTTCGGCGGCGTCGTAGGCGGGGTCCATCGTGATGTACGGATGCTGCCAGTCGCCGAGGCAGCCGAGGCGCTTGAAGTCCTGCCGCTGGAGATCGATCCATTTTTCGGCTTCGGCCTTACAGAGGCGGCGCAGTTCGAGCTTGGAGATGGAGCGGGCACGCTCGCCCAGATCGCGCGCGACTTTGAATTCGATCGGCATCCCGTGACAATCCCAGCCGGGCACGAACGGGGTGCGATAACCGAGCATCGAACGCGAGCGCACGACGAAATCCTTGAGCACTTTGTTGAGGGCGGTGCCAAGATGGACGCGGCCGTTGGCGTAGGGTGGTCCGTCGTGGAGGATCCAGGTCGAAGCCTCGCGGCGCGCGGCGAGGATTTGCTCGTAGAGCCGCTCGGCCTCCCATCGCCGCAGCGTTTCGGGTTCCCGTTTGGGCAGGTTGGCCTTCATCGGGAAGTCGGTTTTGGGCAGTTGCAGGGTCGCCTTGTAATCGCTCTGTGCCACGGTTGCGCTCTTTTGCGGGGCGACGGTCGAACCGTCGCGGGAAGCTTTTAACATAGCGAATGGCTGACCGGTTGCGCGAGTGCGCGCGCGGTTGATCGGGCTCGGCAAATGTGGTGCGAATGCTTCTCGATGAGCAGCATGGAATCGGATGGGGCGCTTGCGGGTCTGCGCGTGCTCGATCTGGCGAACTATCGCGGCGGGCTCTGCGCGCGGCTTTTGGCCGACATGGGCGCGGACGTGATCAAAATCGAGCCGCCGGGGGGCGAAGCGGGACGGCGTATTGGCCCGTTCGTCGATAATCGGCCGCATCGCGACCGCAGTCTCTTTTTCTGGTTCTACAATCTAAACAAGCGGGCGGTAACGCTCGACCTGCAGCGGCCGGCGGCGACGGCGATAGTGAAGCGCCTGGCGAGCGCGGCCGACCTGATTATCGAGAACTTCGCGCCCGGCCGCCTGGCCGAGCTGGGGCTCGGCTGGGAGGTGTTAGAGCAGGTCAATCCGGCGCTGATCCTGCTATCGATCGCGCCGTTCGGGCAGACCGGACCGTATCGCGACTTCCGCGCCGACGACACGGTGCTGGCGGCGGAGGCCGGGATGCTTTATGTCAACGGTCGGCCGGGGCATCAACCGGTGCGGCCGCTTGGTCTGCAGGCCTATCATTCGGCGAGTTATTTCGGGGCGATCGCGGCGCTGTGCGCGCTTTTTGCGCGTGACCGCGACGGTCGCGGCCAGTGGATCGATCTCAGCATGCAGGAGGCGACCGCGGCGGCCGTCGAACATGTGGCGGGCAGCTACTTCGGCGAGGGGCGGATCGAGCCGCGGCGCGGAACGCTGCACTGGAGCCGGTATTTTCGCGTCGGCCGCTGTCGCGACGGCTATATCATGCATTGCACGCTCGGCGACTGGACTTCGCTGGTCGAATGGGTCAAGGCCGACGGCAAGGCGCAGGATCTGACCGAGCCGCAATGGGACGATGTGCTCTATCGCGCCGCGCACGCCGAGCATCTGTTCGACGTGCTCGACGAGTGGGTGAAGGATTACACCTGCGAGGAGCTGCTCGAGCGCGCGCAGGCCCTGCGGCTGCCGTATGCCAGCGTGCGCCCGCCCGAGGCGCTGTTCGCCGACGAGCAACTGGCGGCGCGCGGGTACTTCGTCGAAGTTGAGCATCCGGAGCTGGGACGGAGGTTTCGCTATCCCGGCGCGCCGTATTGCTTCGGCCGCTCGCCGTGGCGGGTCTATCGCCGGCCGCCGCTGCTCGGGGAGCATACCGGCGAGGTTTTCGGCGACGAGCTGGGGCTCGCCGCCGACGAAATGGCGGCGCTGGCCGCCGAAGGGATCATCTAGTGGCGCCACTGCCGCTTGCGGGAATTCGCGTGCTCGACTTCACCTGGGTCGTGGCCGGGCCGGTCGCGACGCGGCTGCTCGCCGATTTCGGCGCCGAGGTGATCAAGCTTGAACGCAAGCCGGGACCGCCGGGCTCGCGGCAGACCGGCCTGCAGGGCGATCTCCATCGCAACAAGCGTTCGATCGCGGTCAACATGGCGCATCCGCGCGGCGTCGAGATTGCGCGGCGACTGGCGGCGCTGAGCGACGTGGTGATCGACAATTTCTCGGCGCGCGTGATGCGATCGTGGGGGATGGACTACGCGAGCCTGCAAGCGGTCAAGCCGGACATCATCTGCGTCAGCATGTCGGGCCTGGGACACAGCGGGCCGCGCGCTAACTACGTGAGCTACGGGCCGACGCTGCAGGCGCTGAGCGGCTTTACGCTGCTGATGCGCGACAGCTCCGACGCGCCGGTCGGATATGGTTACTCGTATGCGGACATGGTGGGCGGCTATACGGGCGCGCTCGCGACGTTGATGGCTCTGCGCTATCGGCAGCGCACCGGCTGCGGCCAGTTCGTCGATCTGGCGCAGTTCGAGGCGCTGGTTAGCGTCATCGGTCCGTCGCTCCTCGAGATAGCGGTGAATGGGCGGCCGAGCGCGCCGCCATACTATCGGTCGCAGGAGATGCCGGCGGCGCCGCACGGCGTCTATCGCTGCCGGGCGCGCGACGACGATGATGATCGCTGGATCGCGCTGAGCGTGCAGAGTCAGGCCGAATGGGAGCGTTTCGTGAAGGTGCTCGAGACGCCTGCGTGGAGCCGGGAGCCACGCTTTCAGACGCTTTATCTCCGCATGAAGAATCAGGCGGAACTGGATCGGCATATCGAGGAATGGACGCGCGCGCAGGTCGCCGAGGAGGCGATGGCACTGCTGCAGCGGGCGGGAATCGCGGCCGGCGTGGTCAACAACGGCGCCGATCTCTGCGCGCGCAATCCGCAGTTAGGGGCGCGCGAGTTCTGGGGCCGGGTCCCGTTGCCGGATGGATCGAGCACGCAGGTCACGGGAATCCCGGCGCGGCTTTCGCGGACGCCCGGCACGATCCGCACGCCGTCGCCGCTTATCGGATCGGCGAATGAGTATGTGCTGGGCGAGTTGCTCGGCTACGACGCGGCCGCGCGCGCCCGGCTGATCGATGACGGCGCGGTCTGGGCGTAGGCGAGCGGGCGCCGACTTGCCTCTGAACGCGATTCGCGGAAGGATCGGGTGGACTGAACGAACATGCGACGGCGATTATCCAGCTTCATGATGAGCGGGGCGGTCGGACGCCAGGCGCTGGTGGATGAGGGCAATGCGTTTCCCGAGGCCTTCGCCACGACGCGGCTCGCGGACGCGATCAACTGGGCGCGCAAATATTCCTTCTTCTCGTATCCGTTCGTGACGGCGTGCTGCGGGATGGAATATTTTTCGGTCAACGGGCCGCGGTACGATACTGATCGTTTCGGCGCGGCGCTGCCGCGCTTCACGCCGCGCCAGGCGGATTTGCTGTGGGTGGTGGGGACGATCACGCAGCGGCAGGCGCCGATCCTGCGGCGCGTGTACGAGCAGATGGCCGAGCCGAAGTGGGTGGTCTCCTTCGGCGCCTGCACCAGTTCGGGCGGCCCCTACGACAACTATGCCGTCCTGCAGGGGATCGATCGGATCATCCCGGTGCACGTCTATATTCCGGGATGTCCGCCGCGGCCCGAGGCGGTGCTCGACGGCCTGATCAAACTGCAGGAGCGCGTTCAGCATGAACGGCCGGGGACGCGCTGGGCGGGACTCGACCTTCACGGCAGCGGGCGGAAACTTGGCTGAGGCACCGAAGCTCGCGAAAATCACCGTCGATGGGCGGGTGATCGAAGCGCCGGCGGGCATCCCGCTGTTGCAGGCGATGCTCGACGCGGAGCTCGATATCCCGCACTACTGCTACCATCCGAAGCTCACCATCGACGGTTCGTGTCGGCTGTGTCAGGTCAAAATCGAGGGCATGCCCAAGCTGCAGATCTCCTGCAACACGCAGGTACGCGACGGGCTCGTGGTTTCGACGCAGGACCCCGAGGTGGCGCTGGCGCGGCGCGGCGTGATGGAACTGCTGCTGCTGAACCATCCGCTGGACTGCCCGATCTGCGACAAGGCGGGTGAATGCTGGCTGCAGAACTTCTCGATGCGCTTCGGCAGCAAAATTTCGCGCGGACTGGAGCCGCGCCGCAAGCGGCAGAAGCGAATCGATATCGGCGAGCGGATGCTGCTCGACCAGGAGCGCTGTATCCTCTGCCGGCGCTGCGTGCGCTTCTGCCGCGAGGTCAGCAAGACCTACGAACTCGGCACCTTCCGCCTGGGCGATCGCACGGTGCTCGATATCTACGCCGGCCGCCGCCTCGACAACGACTACTCGATGTGCACGGCGGATATCTGTCCGGTGGGGGCACTCGAGACCAAGGATTTCCATCACAAGGTGCGGGTGTGGTTCCTCGAGGAGGTGGGCAGCGTCTGCTCCGGCTGCGCCAACGGGTGCAATATCCATATAAGCACCTACAAGAATCGCATCTGGCGGCTGACGCCGCGGCGCAACGACGCGGTGAATGAGACCTGGATGTGCGACGCGGGCCGCCTGACATATAAGGCGGTGGCCGATCCGCAGCGGCTGCGCATCCCGCTGGTGGCGGCGAATGGCACGTTAGCGCCGGTCGATTGGCCCGCGGCGATCGCTGCGGCAGCGTCGGCGATGGGCGACCTGCAGAAGCAGCATGGCGCGGCGGCTCTGGGCGCGATCGCCTCGCCCCATCTGAGCAACGAGGAGAGTTACTGCTTCGGACGGCTGCTCGCCGCCCTCGGCGTCGAGCATCGGGCGATGGCGGTGCGGCGCGGCAAGGCCGATGATTTACTGATCAAGGCCGAGAAGGCAGCCAACGCGCGCGGGGTGCGCGAGCTCGGACTGGTGCGCGGTGCGGATGACGGCGTCGAAGAGTTGCTGCAGGCCTGCGAGCGCGGCGTCGTGCGCGGACTCTATGTCTGCGGCGACGATCTGCTGGCCGCGGTCGACCGTGAGCGCCTTGCGCGGATTCTTGGCGGTCTCGAGCTTTTGATCGTCCAGGTCACGACGCTCGAGGACGCCTTCAAGTCGGCTCAGGTCGTCTTCCCGACGACGATGCTCGCCGAGAAGGACGGCACCGTGACCAATCACGCGGGCCGCGTTCAACGGATCGAGCAGGCGGTCAGACCGCCGGACGGCTGGCTGACCGACGGCGCCATCTTCACCGCCTTGTTGAACCATCTGCAGTCGCGCGAGGAAAAATTCGCGGTGCCGGAAATCTGGCGGGCGCTCGAGCAGGACGGGACCGCCTTCGCGCGGATTCGCTTTGCCGAGCTCGGCGCCTATGGTGCGCCGCTCGCCTGAGCGAACCGGCCGCGACGCGCGATGCCGGTGGCCGGCACGGTCGGCGCATCCGCCGGATAGCCGGCAAATAATTCGGCGCTTGACAATCTGTGACTGAAACGGCATAGCGCGGGGTGAGCCGTGAACGCGCCCTGTTCGGGGATCGGGGCCCGCTCCTGACTCGAGCCTGACTCGGCCAGAGCAATCTAGGGGACAAGCGCTATGGCAACAGAATCCGGGGCATTCAAGCGTTTCTTCGAGACTCGTCGCACGCTGGAGACCTATCCGACCGGCGGTTATCGATGGTGGCTGCTCATCCTGGCGGTGATGGCCACGATGGTGTCGTTCTATGAGTTCGGCTTCCCGGCGCTGCTGCCGCTGTGGCTGCCGACGCTCCACTTCAGCCAGGAGCAGTTCGGTTACTTCCTGACGTTCGCGGTGATTGTCTCGGCGGTGTCGGCGATGATCGGGGGACCGCTGGCGGATCGGCACGGACGGGTGGTCGTGGTCGATGTCTGTCTCGCGATCATCATCGTCCTGACCTTCTGCAATCTGCTGATGACGAACTTCGTGTCGTTCGTGATCGTGCGCGGGTTGATGAACGCGGTGGCGGGTCTGATGTGGGGCGCGCTGGGCGGTCTCACGCGCGATTTTTCCCCCCGCCTGAGTCGCGGCGCGGCGTTCGGACTACTGACGGCGGGCGCCGTTCTCTGCCAGTTGCTGTGGAACCAGATCCCGGCGCTGACGTTGCCGATTTTCCATACCTGGCAGTCGCAGATCTGGATCATGGGTTTTCTCGCCATCGCGCTGTATATCCCCGTCCTGCTGTGGCTGAAGGATCTGTCGCCGAAACTGCGCTCGATGGTGATTGGCAGCGAAGAGGTTGGCGAAGCCTTTGAATCCGGTGATATTCCGGCCGCCGAGGCGAGTGGCGCCGAGAATGCCTTCAGCCAACTGCTCGGCCAGTGGCAGGCGTGGGTGCTGGTGGTCGGCGTGGTCGCCTTTCTCGGCGGCGCCATCACGATTCAGAACTTCGGGCCGCTGATGTTCGTCCAGCAATACGGTTATTCGCCGGGCGAGGCGGCGCGGATGACGGCGTTGTTCTGGTGGCTGAACCTGATCATGCTGGTGCCGTCGGGATGGCTCTCCGACTATCTGCAGATGCGCAAGGCGCTGTCGGTCGGGCTTGGTCTGGTGACGCTCGCCGTGATGCTTTACTGGGTGCTGAACTTCTCCGCGCCGATGTCACCGGCGCGGCTTGGCACCATAGCCTTCGTGCTGGGCGGCGTTGGCGCGTTCGCGTTCATTCCGTGGTGCGCGATGTACTCGGAGTTCCTCGAGGATCTGTCGCCGGCGCTGCAGGCGACCGGATGGTCGTTCTTCCAGTTCATGTACCGGCTGTTCATCGCGATTTCGGGACCGATTATCGTCGCCGTGGCTCATCGTTACGGCTGGGGCACCTGGATGTGGGAGCCGGTGGTCGGGACGGCGCTGTTTATCGTGTCCCTGCTGATGATTCCGGGGCATTGGCGGCCGGTGACGGCGGTGACGCCAGCCGCGCAGCCCGCGCCGCAGCCGGCGGGGGGCCGCTAAGCGATCGGGGCGCTGGCGACGGCGCCCTCAAAACGGTAAGTTGGGCGGGGTCGTTCTGCGACCCTTCCATGGCTATCGGAGTTGTAACGGTAAAGCGTCCGCCTGAGCGGTGGTCAAGCTCCCAGCCCTACTTCGCGATTCTGAAGGGGCTTGGAGTTTCGATTCGGCATTTTCTGCACAACCTGTTGCTGTTCGCGCGCGGCCAGCAGGATTTCACGGTGCACTTCCCGGAGCAGCGCCTGGTGCAGCCACCGGCGATGCGCGGCATGCCGGTGCTGGTCCAGATGGATAACGGCAAGGAGCGCTGCGTGGCCTGCGGGATGTGCGAGTGGGCCTGTCCGACCAATTGCATCTCGATCTTCCCGGCCGAGACCAACGACGAGGTCGAGCGCTACCCGGAAGTTTTCGATATCGACATGTCGCGCTGCATGTTCTGCGGCTTCTGCGAGGAGGCCTGTCCCGAGGAAGCTATCGTGATGAGCCGGCAAATCGAGATTGCGAGTTACTCGCGGCGCGGATCGTTATGGCATAAGCAAGACCTGCTGGTTCCGGTCGCCGAGCTGAAAACCCGGCTCGACCATCTCCGCCGTCAGTATGAGCACTGAAGCGCCGCCGTCGGACGCCGAAAAGCCGCAGCTCTCGCCGTTGATGGTGAAGGTCAACGCGCGGCTCGCGCCGCTGATCCTCGAGCATCGCGAGTTTCGCGGCGACGATCGTATCCATGTAGCGCGCGAGAATATCCTCGCCGTGGCGGGCGTGCTGCGCGATGATCCCGAGCTCGCCTTCGATCTGCTGCTCGACGTGACGGCGATTGATTACTATGGGCAGCCGGATGATTTCGAGCTGCGGCGCGAGGTGTGGGACCGCGATCACGTGACGATGCGTCGCCTGCCGCGCCGCCGCAACCTGATGGCGTTGCCGGAAAAGGGACCCCATCCGCGTTTCGCGGTGGTCTATCATCTGATTTCGACCAGCCATCTGCATCGGCTGAGAATCAAGTGTCGGGTGCCCGAAGACGATCCGCGAATCGCCTCGCTGACGCCGGTTTGGCCGGGCGCGAACTGGCTCGAGCGCGAGACCTGGGACCTCTACGGCATTCGCTTCGAGGGTCATCCGGACCTGCGGCGGATTTATCTCTACGACGAATTCGAAGGGCATCCGCTGCGCAAAGATTACGGCAAACTCGACGAACAACCGATCCAAGCCTATGTCGGACCTGGTGCAAAAGAACCGCGTCGCCCCGAATAATCAACGCGGGCCGGCGGCGCGTCGCGCGGACTTCGATGATCTGCATACCGAGCCGATGCACATCCAGATGGGCCCGTCCCATCCGGCGATGCACGGGACGGTCAAGATTGAGCTTGACCTCGAGGGCGAGGAGGTCATCGACGCCGACGTGCAGATCGGCTATCTCCATCGCGGTTTCGAGAAGGAGTGCGAAACCGGCTTCCTTTATCAGAACATTCCTTACACCGATCGGCTGAACTACAGCTCGCCGGTTCTGAACAACGTCGGCTACTGCCTGGCGGTCGAGAAGCTGTTCGGGATTACGACGCCGCCACGCTGCCAGTTTATCCGGGTGATCGGCGGCGAGTTGTCGCGGATGGCCGATCACATGCTGGCGCTCGGCGCTTCGGCGATGGAACTGGCGGCGTTCACGCCGATGCTCTATCTGCTCGAGGCGCGCGAGCTGCTGCTCGATCAGATCGACGCGATTTGCGGCGCGCGGGTGACCACCAACTTCACCCGCATCGGCGGCACGCTCGATTTGCCGGAGGGCTTCGCGGCGTTTGCGGTCGAGCGGCTCGACCGCGCGCTGCGCCTGACCGCCGACGCCGACAAGCTGCTGACCGATAATCCGATCTTCCGCGAGCGGATGCAGGGGACGGGTCGCATGGCGGGCAAGGATTTGCTTGCCTGGGGCGTCACCGGTCCGGTCCTGCGGGCCGGCGGCGTGCCCTACGATGTGCGGCGGGCGACGCCCTATCTGATTTACGGCGATCTCGACTTTGACATCCCGATCGGCGAGCACGGCGACAACTTCGATCGCTACCTGGTGCGGATGGAGGAGATTCGCCAGTCATGCCGGATCGTCAAACAATGCCTCGAACGGCTGCCCGACGGACCGGTCAACAGCGATGACCGGCGGGTCAAATGGCCGCCGAAACGCAAGGTCTTCGGCCAGATGGAGGAGCTGATCGACCAGTTCAAGCTGGTGCTCGAAGGCGGCTATCCGCCGGCCGGCGAGGTCTATCACGCCGTCGAGGGGGCAAACGGCGAAGTCGGCTTCTATATCGTGAGCGACGGCTCGGGCCGCGCCTGGAAGATGCGCTGCCGCTCGCCGAGCTTTTCGAACATGTCACCGCTCAAGCATATGCTGATCGGCGGTCAGCTCGCCGACGTTGTGCCGACCTTCGGCATGATGAACATGATCGGCGGCGAGTGCGATCGTTAGTCGCAGCCGGCTGCGGATCGCGATGGATGCGGAAGCGGCGACAGTGGCTGGCGGTGCGGCCTGTGCGGCGGGCGCGAACGCGGTCGGCCGCCTTCGTCGAATCGCTGAGAAATGACGGGATGAGAGCGGTATATTTCGCACAGATACGGCGCCAAGCATGATTCTTTCAGTCGAAACCCACGAAAAGATCCGCGAGGAGATCGCGCATTTTCCGCAGCCGCGCGGCGCTCTGCTGTTCGCTCTGCATCAGGCGCGCGCCGAGAAGGGTGAATTGAACGAAGCGATTTTCGCGGAGATCGCCGGGATCTTCGGGCTTCATCCGATCGAGGTCGCGGAGATTGCCTCGTTCTACTCGCTGTTCAATCAGCCCAAGGCCGAGGCCGTCATCCAAGTCTGCACGAATCTATCCTGCTGCCTGCGCGGCGCGCGCGGGATCGTCGAGCAGATGGAACGCGATCTCGGGATCAAGGCGGGCCGGGCGACGGCGGACGGACGGTTTGCGCTGGTCGAGGTCGAATGTCTGGGAAGCTGCGCGACCGCGCCGGTAATCCAGGTGAATCGCAATCCATATCTCGAAAACGTCACGCCGGATTACGCCGCGGCGCTGGTCAAGTCGCCGGAAGGGGCGATCGCCGCACGGCGTCCCGCGCCGATAATCTCGGTGATTCCCGACGGCGTGACGGGCTATCTGCTGCCGCCCAACGGCGAAAAGTGGCTCACCTACGACGACTACGTGCGCAACGGCGGCTTTCAGGCGATCGACAAGGCCGGGCAGATGGCGCCCAAGGACCTCGCCACGATGATCAAGGACGCGGCGCTGCGCGGGCGCGGCGGCGCCGGCTTCGTCACCGGTCTCAAATGGTCCTTCATGCCGCCGCCCGACGGCGGTCCGCGCTACCTCGCGGTCAACGCCGACGAGAGCGAGCCGGGAACCTTCAAGGACCGGCAGATCATGGAACGCAACCCGTACCTTTTCCTCGAGGGCGTGATGATCGCGGCGCGCGGTATCGAGGCCAGCGCGGCGTTCATCTATATCCGCGGGGAGTACGTTGAAGCGTATCGCATCGTCAAGACGGCGATTGGCGAACTGTACGCGCGCGGCATCCTGGGCGACAACGCCAGGGGCTTCGGCCGGCGCTTCGATATCCATATTCAGCAGGGGGCGGGAGCCTACATCTGCGGCGAGGAGAGCGGGATGCTCGAATCGATGGAGGGGCGCAAGGGCCAGCCGCGCAAACGCCCGCCCTTCCCGGCGGTGCGGGGGCTATGGGCCCGTCCGACAACGGTTGACAATTGCGAAACCTGCTCGCAGTTGCCGGCGATCGTGATGAACGGGATCGACTGGTACAAGGCTGAAGGCGCCGCCGTGCCGAACAGCACGGGTCATACGCTGTTCGGGATCAGCGGCCACGTCAAAAATCCGGGGGTCTTCGAGCTGCGCCTCGGCGTCTCGATGCGCGACCTGATCTACAAGTACGCCGGTGGACTGCTCGAAGAAGGACGCAGCGTCAAGGCGGTGATTCCCGGCGGCATCTCGATGCCGATCCTGCGCGGCGACCAGATCGACGTCGCCGTGGACCATGAATCGCTGCGCAAGGCGGGGACCCTGCTCGGCACCGGCGGCGTCATCGTGATGGACGATCGGACGTGTATCGTGCGGGTGGCGCTGGTCGGCGCGCGCTTTTTCGAGCACGAATCGTGCGGGCAATGCACGCAGTGCCGCGAGGGGACGGGATGGCTCTATCGGATCTTTTCGCGAATCGAACGCGGCGAGGGCGACGAGGGCGATCTGCAGCGGCTTGCCGACGTCTGCAATTACATGGACGGCAAGTGTATCTGCGCGCTGGCCGACGGTTGCTCGTGGTCGGCGCGCGCGATGTTCACGCAGTTTCGCGCGGACTTCGAGGCCCATATTGCGCAACATCGATGTCCGTTCCCGGAGAGCTTCCGCGTCTGAAGCGCGCGGCGTGGCGCCGTCCGTCGAGCATTCGTCGTAAGCTCGGCGGAGCCCTGCGGCGCGCGCACCGCAAGCGCATCTTGCCGACGACTGCGCAAGAAAACCTATGAGTGAACGCATTTTCCGCAACCAGGTCGTACAACTGCTCGGCACGCCGGACCGGACCGACGGCAGTCTCAACAATCCGGTCGAGCAGGTCGAGAACGGTTTCGAGTACAACGAGCGCTGGGTTTACACCCATCTGCGCGACGATCCGTCGGGCGCGCCGATGCGGGTCATTTACTGGCGCCGCTACGATTACGTCGGCACGATGGTGCGGGACGGGGCCGATCAGCCGTGGCGGGCGGATGACGAGACGCTGGCGAGAGCAATCAAGGCCGCGGCCGATCGCCTGGCGCTCGTGGAGAGCCGGCCGCGACCGCTGCCGGAGAACAAGCACTATCGTCCGGCGTCCAATGCGCGCGACGCGGGCGACCTCGGCGGCTATATCGAGGGCGAGAAAACCTCCGGCTGAGGCGCGGCGGTGGCGGAGCCCTGCGCCGCGCCCGCTAACGGTTCAGGGCCGCGCGGAGCGCCGTTGCGGTTTCGGCGATTGCCGCCTTGGCCACGTCCAGCACCGAGGGCATGCCGAAGAAGCCGTGGGTGACGCCCGCATAGCGCTTAACCGTGACGGGCACGCCCTCGTCGCGGAGTCGGGCGGCGTAGGCTTCGCCCTCGTCGCGCAGCGGATCGTATTCGGCGGTGATCACCATCGCGGGCGGCAGGCCGCGCAGCGACTGGGCGTGGGCCGGGCAGGCATACGGGTTGGTGCGATCGGTTGGGCTCGCCAGATAGTGGCCCCAGAACCATTCCATGTCGGCGCGCGACAAAATGTAGCCATCTTCGGCAAACTGTTGCTGTGACGGGCTGGTCAGATCGGCGGTAGTCGCCGGATAGATCAGCAACTGATAGGCGAGCGCTGGCGCGCCGCGGTCGCGCGCCATCAGGGCGACCACGGTGGCGAGGGTGGCGCCGGCGCTGGTGCCGCCCACGGCGATGCGCTGCGGGTTGAGATTGAGCGCCGCGGCATTGTCGCTCACCCAGCGGGTCGCCGCATAACAATCTTCGGGCGCGGCCGGAAACTTGTGTTCGGGCGCGAGCCGATACTCGACCGAGACCACGACGCATCCGCTGGCATTGGCGAGCATCCGGCACGGCAGATCGGTCATCGCGATATCGCCGAGGACCCATCCGCCGCCGTGAAAATAGATCAGGGCGGCGAAAGGCCCGGCGCCCGACGGCGTGTAGATGCGGATCGGAAGAGGGCCGCCGGGTCCGGGGATCGCGCGATCCTCGACCCGCTCGATTGGCTCGGCATCTCCGGCGACGGCGCGCCCCGCCATCGAGCGGCGAGCCTCGACGGGGGTCAGCGTATGGAAAGCGGGCGCGTTGGCCTTGGCCATCGCGTCAAGAAGGGCTTTCATCTGCGGATCGAGCGGCATTTGGACCTCGCAAGCGGGCATCCGGGTCTATCGAACAGCATGGCGCGTTCAGTACGACGCGTTCCGTGTGGATGGCGAACGGGCATCGCGCTCGGCATACGAAAACGCTCCGCGCTGGTCAAACGTACAGCGCGGCGAGGCGTTCGAGTTCCGCCGCATAGCTATCGGCAGTCATGCGCGAACCGATCTGCATGATGACGAAGCGATGGGCGCCGGCGGCCTCGTATTCGTGGAGGCCGCGCTGCACGGCGGCGCGATCGCCGCGCAGCTCGCGCTTGAAGATGGTGATGTCGAGGCGGTTGTAATCGGTGCCGGCCTGATCGCATTCCTGGCGCAGGCGGAGGAGGTTTTCGTGGAGCACCGGAGGCGGCAGGAAGATCGGGCACCAGCCGTCGCCCCATCGCGCGACCAGCGGAGGGCGTTTTTGTCCTTGCTGCCGATAAGGATTGGCGGACCGCCCGCCTGGGCCGGTTTCGGATACATGCGCACGGGGGGAAAGCTCACGTATTTGCCGTGGAAGGACGGTTCCGGTTTAGTCCACAACTCGCGCATCGCGGCGATATATTCGCGGGTCTGCGACCAGCGATGGGGAAAATCGACGCCGAGCACTTCGGATTCTTCGCGGAGCCAGCCGGCGCCGATTCCGAGCATCACGCGTCCGGCGGAAAAATGATCGAGCGTCGCGATTTCCTTGGCGGCGACCAGCGGGTTGCGTTCCGGCACCAGCATCACGCCGGTGGCGAGTTTCAGGCGCGTGGTGACAGCGGCCGCCATCGCCATCGCGACGAACGGGTCGGAGATATGCGAATAGACCTCGGGAATCTGACCCTGGCCGGGCGGCGACTCGGGCAGCGGCGTGGTGGTGTTGACCGGGATTATCGCGTGCTCGGGGATCCACAATGACTCAAAGCCGAGCGCTTCCATTTTCGCGGCGAGCCGCGCCGGATCGACGGTGAACTCGTTGACGGTGAACAGGATGCCGACCTTCATGGCGTATTAATGGTCGATCGCGTCTGTCGGCGTCAATCGAAACTGAACGGCAGGTTTCTCACGCCGCGCAGCAGAATGGAGCCGACGCGTTCGCTGCGGGACGGATCAACGGTGAAGGAGGGCGCCATCGCGAAGATTTCCTCGAACGCAATCCGCGCTTCGAGCCGGGCGAGCTGCGCGCCGAGGCAATAGTGCGTGCCGAAACCGAAGGCGAGATGCTCGCTGGCATCGCGCGTCGGATCGAAGCGGTCAGCGTCGGGGAATTTCTCCGGATCGCGATTGGCGGAACCCAGCAGCACCAGCACGGCGGCGTCGGCCGGCATCGCAGCACCGGCCATCTCGACCGGCTGCGTGGTGCGGCGGAAAACGATCTGGACGGGGGAATCGTAGCGCAGGACCTCTTCGAGCAACTGCGGAATCAGCCGCGGGTCGCGGCGCACGCGGGCGGTCAGCTCAGGGCGGGGGTGCAGGTTGACGAGGGTATTGCCCATCAGGTTCATGGTGGTCTCGTTGCCCGCAACCAGGATAAGGACCGCCATCGCGAGCACTTCGCGGGCGCTGAGCGTTTGCGCCTCTTCTTCGGCACGCACCAGCGCCGTCAGCAGATCTTCGCGCGGATGGCGGCGGCGGTCGGCGATGGCGGCGTCGAGATAGTCGAGCATCGCCGTGTTGCTCGCGCGAATCGCCGCGCGCTGCGCTTCGTCGCTCGGCCGATTGGTGGCGGCGACGATATTGTCCGACCATCGCCGAAAGTCGGCGCGCCGTTCAGGCTCAACCCCGAGCATCTCGGCAATCACGATCACCGGATAGACGCCGGAGAAGGCGCGTACGAAATCGACCTCGCCGTGGCCGCGGATTTCGCTCAGCAGCTCCCTGGCGAGCGTGCGGACGCGCGGCTCGAGCTGCGCCACCATCCGGGGCGTGAAGGCCTTGCTCACCAGCTTGCGCACGCGGCTATGCGCCGGCGGGTCCATTTCTATCATCCACGGCACTTCCGCCACTGGCTTGAGGTCGCCCAGCGACTGGGTGATCCATTCGGCCGAAGAGAAGACCTGCGGATTGCGGATCGCCCAATCCACATCCGCGTAACGACTGATAGCCCAGGCCTGGATTGCGGGCAGCCAGGCCACTGGAGCTTCGCGCCGCAGGGCCGCATAGGCGGGAAACGGATTGGCCTGGGTCGCCGGATCGAGCGGATCGTACGTCATGACGATTGCCCTCGTTAATTATTGCTAGAGTTGAGCTTTCGCCAAGATGAACCAGTCGCGGCCACGATGTCAATGGTCGCAGAGCGGGCAAGCGCGCGGCGATCAGCCGGTCGTGAGCGCGGCGCGAGCGTTAAGGGTCGGAAGCTCAGCGGCGAAGCGGATGACCTCGTCGGCAACGCGAGCCTTTTCGCTGTCGACGGTGATGACGTGAAAACTCCGGTCGAGCGCGACCAAGCGCGTGTGCGCGTTGACCAGCCGCTTCATCAGGAGCGTGACATTGGCGTCGAACGGGCAGGTATGGTCGAGACGGCCGTGGATGAGCAGCACCGGTTGCCGGATTTCGGGGAGCCGCGACCGCAGCGTTGCGCTCAGGGCGTTGAGATTCAGGACCGCGCTTATGGGCATCAGGCGGATGCCGGGATGGACCCGGCGCGCGTCTTCACTGGCGACATCCGACGGCGCGTCCTTGTGCACGTAGATGCTGCGGGCAAAGCGCGCGAAAGGTCTGACCAGCCGAATCATGGCTTCGACCTTGCGCGTGAGAAGGAAGGCGGGCGCGAGCATCACCAGCGCGGCGACCTCCTCGCGGCGTTCGAGGGCGAGACGCGTCGCCAGCAGCGCGCCCATCGAGAGGCCGATCACGATGATCGGGTCGCCGTAGCTTTGCAGACGTTCGAAGCCCGCGACGGCGCTGGCATACCAGTCGGTGGCAGCGGTCGCGCCGAGCTCTTCGGGCGCGCCGCAATGTCCCGCGACGCGGATCCCATAGGCGCGGATGCCGGCTTCGGCGAGGCGTTCGCCCAGGTAACGCATCTCGTAGGGAGTACCGGTCAGGCCGTGGATCAGCAGGGCGCTGAGGCCGCGGCCGGGGAACAGAAACTCGCTGATATCAGGGTCGGCGGCCGGCGCCGCGGGGTTGCGGTCGCAGGTTAACGCTCCCGCGTGGGGGACTTCGGCCGCCATCACCCGTGCGCCATCGCGACTTAGGCCGTCGAGGGCGCGCCGATCATGTCCGGATTGACCGTGATGAGCGCGCGCTGCTTCAGTTGATTGACGAACTGGCTCCAGGCCTGCTCCTGGCGACTCTGCAGGACGCGGGCGGTGAACTGAGCCTGAGCGGCCTGCCACTCGCTGTCGCTCGGCGGCGTCCGCGACAGAACCTTGATGATGTAGGAGTTGCCGTCGTTCTGGACCACCTGCGGCAGAACGCCGGGAACCGCGGTGACGGCGCCCGCCGCCTGCGCGAGTTGTGGCGACGAGCCGATGCCGGGGATTTCGCCCTCGGCGCGGACGAAATCGCCGGTCGTTTTGACGTCGAGATGATGGGACTGGGCGACTGTGTCGAAACTCTGCGGCGAGTTGATCTGTTTGAGGAGCGCAGTCGCCGCCTTGTTGGCTGCAGCCTCGGCCCGGGTGCGCTCGATGATGCCGGCAATCTGATCGCTGACCTCGGCGAGCGATCGTAGATGAGCGGGTTCGCGCCCGACCACCTTGAGCAGATAGGGTGTCTGACCGTCAGTGAGGCTGCGGACGTCGCCGGTCTTCATCGCGAAGGCGTCCTTGGCGAAATTGGGATTGTCTTCGGCACCTTTGACCGTATCGGTTGCGGCGAAGAAGGGCGTTGCCACTTTGACCAGGCCGCGTTTTTTGGCGATCTCGTCGAGCGAGCGGCCGATGTCGGCGGCGGCGGTATCCTCATCGACCATCGCGCGGGCAGCATCCTGACCGGCTTTCAACTGCAGCGCCGAGATTATGCGGGGGCGCGCCTCCTCGATACTGTCAACCTTGGCGCCCTGGAAGCCAACCACCTGGATGACGTGGTAGCCGAACTGCGTTTTCGCGATCGCCGCCTGGCCGGGCTTGAGCTTGAAGGCGACCTCCTCGAAGGCCGGCACGAGCTCGCCGCGCGTTACCATCCCGAGGTCGCCGCCGTTGGTCTTGGCGCCGGGGTCGTCGGAGTAGGTTTTCGCGAGGTCGCTGAACGATGCACCGCTTTTAACTTTCGCCAGCAGATTCTCGGCCTGTTGTTTGGCCTTGGCGTCCTGTTCGGGACTCGGATTGGGCGGCAGCGCGATCAGGATATGGCGGACGTGAAGCTGCTCGGGATGGGTGAACATGGTCTTCAGGTTCTGTTCGTAGAACTGGGTAATGTCCTCCTCGGAGGGCGGCTGTTTGGGTGCGAGGACGGCGGGGTCATAGCGGATGAACTCGGCTTTGACCATGTCCGGCACGCGGAAATCGTCCTGGTGGTCGCGGTAATAGGCGGCGATTTCCTGGTCGGTCGGGCGCGCGCCAATGAAGTTCTTGAAGGGGAACTCGATATAGGCGAGGGAGAGCTTCTCGCCGAGCTGATTGAAATCGGTGCGCAGCTCGTTGTTGCTGACGGCGACGGCGCCGGTAACCATCGTGCGCAGCGTATCGGCCAGAATCTTGGCGCGCGTTTCGCTCTCGAAGGTTGACGGTTGCAGCATGTTGTCGCGCAGCACTGCTTCGTAACGCGCTTCATCGAAGTGGCCGTCGGTCTGGAAGGCGGTCTGAGACTCGATCGCCTGGGCGAGATCATCATCGCTGACCTTGAGGCCCAGGCGATGGGCTTCATTGGCGATGACCGTCTGCTCGATCAGGCTCTCGACCGCCATCTCGCGCAGATTAACGCCTTGCAGCAATTGTTCGGCGTCGGCGCCGCGATTGTTGAGGACGGCGCGGCGGATATTGCCGGCCTCGCGGTCGACGTCCTCCGAGGTGATCTGAGTGCATCCGGGGAGCGTGTAGAGATGGAGCAGGGTCCGGCAGTTGACGGTCGCGACCGGCCTCGCGTTGGCAAAATAGCTGGTGCCGCCGATAAAGAGGGCGAGCACGGCGCCGAGGAAGATCAGGATGGCGCGGGTGCCGCGCGAATAGGCGTGGCGGCGAAAGACATCAAGCATGTGACTATCTTAAATGAGCAGGTTTTGTGGGCGCAATTACGTAGATCTTATTGCCTGAAGGAAGACGCCTCTGTTAGCTTGATCGCGGCTGAGGAAGTCGGCAGCGCGAGGATGTGTTGGCGGCTCGCTGGGATGGGCGCGGTGCGGCGTTAGCCACTCCAGGCTGACGCAGGGGGCATAATTCGTGGCATTCAATTCCTTGTTCGGTTGGTTTTCGCACGACCTCGCGATCGATCTGGGTACGGCGAACACGCTGATTTATGTCAAGGGCGAGGGGATCGTCTGCAACGAGCCGTCGGTGGTGGCGGTGCAGAAGGACTCGCGCGGCGCGCGGCGGGTGCTGGCGATTGGCGCCGAAGCGAAGAAGATGCTGGGGCGGACGCCGGGCTCGATCGTGGCTATCCGGCCGCTCAAGGACGGTGTGATCGCCGACTTCGAGATCACCGAAAACATGCTCAAGCACTTTATTCAGAAGACCCACAACCGCAAGCTGCTGGTCCATCCGCGTATCGTTATCTGCGTGCCGTTCGGGATTACCGCGGTGGAAAAGCGGGCGGTGCGTGAGTCGGCGGAATCGGCGGGCGCCAATGAAGTTTACCTGATCGAAGAGCCGATGGCGGCGGCGATCGGCGCGGGTCTGCCGATCACCGAACCGGCCGGCAACATGATTGTCGATATCGGCGGCGGCACCACCGAGGTGGCGGTGATCTCGCTGGCGGGCGTGGTGTTTTCGCGATCGGTCCGGGTCGCCGGCGACAAGATGGACGAAGCCATCATTCAACATATCAAGCGCAAATATAACCTGCTTATCGGCGAGCGCACCGCCGAGTTGATCAAGATCACGATCGGCTCGGCCTACCCCGGCAACGAAATCCAGACGATGGAGATCAAAGGGCGCGACCTGGTCGCCGGGGTGCCCAAGATTATCGAAATCACCGACGAGGAGATTCGCGAAGCGCTGATGGAGCCGGTTCATCAGGTGGTCGAATCGGTGCGGATTGCGCTCGAACGCACGCCTCCCGAACTGGCTTCGGATATCGTCGAGAAAGGAATCGTGCTGGCCGGCGGCGGCTCGCTGCTGCGCAACCTCGATGTCCTGCTGCGGGAGGAGACCGGTCTGCCGGTCACGCTGGCCGATGATCCCCTGACCGCCGTCGTGATGGGCGCCGGCAAGGTCCTCGATGAATTGTCATTGCTGCGTGACGTGACAGTCGATTAAGCTCAATAATTGGCTGCACCCGGGCGAGCGGAACTTGAGAAGCACAGGACGCCGGCGGGGGAGCGGCGACGGTGAGAAGCACCTTCCTTTGGCGTAATCGGGTTTTACTGACAACCAGCGGGCTCCTGCTGCTGGCCCTGCATCTGCTCTCGGCCGGGGTGAAGCCCGACGCGCGAGCGGGGGTGCCGGCTCACGCCCTGCTGGAGGCGCTCGCCCCCGGCCAACGGCTTACTTCGAGCCTGGTGGAATCGTTCAACGGCGTCCTGCACGGCTATACCGACCTGGTGCGGGTGCGCGAGGAGAATCTCGAGCTGCGCCGCCAGCTCGCGTCGCTCGAGAGCGAGCGCGCCAAAATGCTCGAGCTCGAAGCCGAGAACCGTCGCCTCGCCGATCTGCTCGAGCTGCGTGACGCGCTGGAGATGAAGGCCACCGCGGTCGATGTGATCGGGACCGACGCCACCGCCGTCGCCCGCACCTTGATTATCGGCCAGGGCTCGCGCAGCGGTCTGCGTCGCGGGATGGCGGTGGTGGCGATGGAAGGGGTGGTCGGGAAGCTAATCGAGGTGACGCCCGACGCCTCCCGCGTCCTGCTGATCGACGATCACAACTCCGCGCTCGACGCACTCGACCAGCGCAGCCGCGCCCGCGGCATAATCGCCGGGGTTATCGATGACGGACTCACCATGAAATACGTGGACCGTTCAGAGGATATCAAACCGGGCGATACCATCGTCACCTCGGGCATGGATGGAATCTATCCGCACGGGCTGCTGGTCGGCGAAGTCGAGCAGGTCTCGCGCGACGGACCGGGGCTCTTTCTCAACGTCGAGGTGCGTCCGGCGGTGGACTTCCGGCGACTCGAACAACTGCTGGTTCTGACCGAGAAACCACCGGAGCTGCAGGCTGCCGAAGGGTCGAATTAAGGGGTCGTGCGCTTGGCCGCGCTTTTTGCGATTGCCGGGTTGATCGCGCTGGCGATCCAGACCACGATGACGCGGCTGCTGCCTTTTGCCGAGCTGATGCCGAGCCTCACCGTCATCCTGGTGGTCGAGCTCGCGCGGCATCATGAGGGGGTGATGGCGGTCGTGATGGCGTTCGTGATTGGCTATGCCGCCGACGCGCTTTCGGGGACGCAGCTTGGCCTCAATGCCTTAATCTACACGTTGATTTTTATCGGCGTCCGCTGGTTTGCCCAGCGAATCGACGGCCGCAGCATGACCGCGGCGATGATCGCCGTGTTCGGCGGCGTGCTGGCGGCCGACCTGTTGAACTTCGGGCTGAGCTCGGCGCTGGTCGGGAATCGGCCGCGGCTGGCGCCGGTGTTGCCCCTCGCCACGCTGCAGGCGGCGGTCACCGCGCTCTGCGCGCCACCGCTGTTTCGCGTCCTGCAGCGCAGCGCGCGCTTCGTGGGATTGCGGCCCCGCACGACCTGGTAATAGCCTTATTGCGGTAGATCAGGCACCGTGGCCAGATTCAGGCGTCGCGAAAAAACCCGGGCGATTCCGCGTATCGAACCGCGCGTGACCGCGCTCACGATCCTGTTCCTGGTCGTGCTGGGCGGCGCCGCCACCCGGCTCTACTATCTGCAGATCATCCGTCACCACGCGTTGGCCGAACTGGCCGATCGCAATCGTATCCGTCTGCAGCGGCAGCCGGCGATGCGCGGCCTCGTATTCGACGTGCGCCATCGCCCGCTGGTCGATACGCAGCCCTCCTTCGATGCGGTGATGGTGCCGGAGGATGCCTCGAATCTCGACGAGACCACGGCGCGCCTGCAGAAGCTTCTGGGCGATAACGCGCAGATCGAACAAAAGCTCGAACGCGCCGAGGACGAAGGCCGCCCGGAGTTTGATCCGGTGATCGTCGACGAGCATCTGACGTGGCCCCAGGTGGTGGCGCTGGAGACCAATCAGCTCGACCTGCCGGGCGTGAGTCTGCAGGTCAATCCCCGCCGGCACTATATTTACGGTTCGCTCGCGGCCCATCTGTTGGGCTATGTCGGCGAGGTGACGGTCCGCGACCTTAATCGCTTTCCGAACTACGCGATGGGCGACGAGATTGGCAAGTTTGGTCTCGAGCGCGCTTGGGAAGCGATGCTGCGGGGGACGCCCGGCGGCCAGGAGGTCGAGGTCGATTCGGTGGGGCGGCGTCTCAGGCTGTTGCGGGAAATCCCGGAGCGTCCCGGCAACAGCGTTATCATGACGATCGATCTCGACCTGCAGAAGGTGGCCGAAGACGCGATCGGAGATCGTGCCGGTGCGCTGGTCGCGATCGATCCCAACACCGGCTATATCCTCGCGATGGTCAGTCATCCGGCGTTTGACCCCAATCAGTTCACCGGTGGCATCACGCCGGCGATGTGGCGCGCGCTGACGATGGATCCGGCCCATCCGCTGGCGAACCGGGCAATTCAGGGCGTGTACCCGCCGGGCTCAACCTTCAAAATTGTCGATTCGATTGCGGGTCTCGAGGATCGCACGCTGACGCCCTCAACCACTTACACCTGCGCCGGCGGTATCTACTTCGGCGGGCGCGAATATCGCTGCTGGCGCAAGCAGGGTCACGGCGCCATCTCGCTCCATCGGGCGATTGTCGAATCCTGCGACGTGTTCTTTTACAACGTCGGCCAGCATCTCGGGATCGATCGCCTGGCGGCGTGGGCGCATGCTTTCGGCTTCGGCCGGAAGAGCGGGATTGCGCTCGACAACGAACGTTCCGGGGTGGTTCCGTCGAGTGCCTGGAAGATGCAGCGTTTCGGCGAACGCTGGTATCCGGCCGAGACCCTCTCGGCCTCGATCGGCCAGGGCTACGTCGCGGTGACGCCGCTGCAACTGGCCGACTTCGCCGCCGAAGTCGCCAACGGCGGCACGCTTTTTCAGCCGCAGTTCGTCAAAGAGGTTGATGATATCGACGGGACTCCGGTCAAGGTGTTTCCGCCGATTGTCGAAAACCAGGTGCAGATCGATCCCGATGTGATCGCCGTGGTGCGCGACGGGATGGCCGGGGTGGTCAATCAGGCCGACGGCACGGCGCATGCAGCCAGAATGGATAACGTGGTGGTCGCGGGGAAGACCGGCACCGCGCAGGTGGTAAAGGAGGCGCAGGGCCAGCGCACCAAGGAGGATCAGCTCCCGGAGCGCTACCGCGACCATGGATGGTTCATGGCCTTTGCCCCGCTTGACCATCCGCAAATCGCCATCGCCTGCATTATCGAGCACGCCGGCCACGGCGGCAGTACCGCGGCGCCGGTGGTGAAGGCGGTCCTGCAGAAGTTCTTCGAATTGAATCCGCCGCAGGGCGGCGCGCCGGCCCGCAATCCTGACGCGAACCAGGACAACAGCGTAGATCCCCTCGCCGACTGAACATGTCGCGCTTCGATCGTCGGCTCGTCTACCATTTCGACTGGACGATTTTTTCGCTGGCGCTGGGACTTGCCGCGGTGGGCGTGGTCAGCGTGCTCAGCGTGACCTGGGGCAACACGCGCCATGCGCTCGATCCGCTGGTGGTGCGCCAGCTTACCTGGATTGCCGTCGGTGTGGTGCTGATGATCACGGTAGGCCTCTTCGACTACCGCTCGCTAAGCGCCTGGGCATACGTTTTTTACGCATTGACGGTCATCCTGCTGGGCATTGTGGCGGTTGCCGGACACAGCACGGGCGGTTCGCAGCGCTGGATTAACCTCGGCGTCTTCAAACTGGAGCCGTCGGAGATTGCGAAGCTCGCGGTCGTCCTCGTGATGGTGCATTATCTGCGCGAAGAACCGCCGCGCGGCGGCTGGAATCTGCGTCATATCCTGATTCCGGGCGTGCTCCTGGCGGTGCCGGCGGTGCTGGTGCTGAAACAGCCCGACCTCGGCACCGCGCTAATCCTCGTTTTGATCACGGCGACGCTGATCTATGCCGGGGGAATCAATTGGCGCGCCGGCGCCGTGCTGTTATTGGCGGCGATGCTGGCGGCGCCCGCCGCCTGGCACTATCTCAAACCGTATCAGCGGGAGCGGCTGGTCAGTTTTCTGAATCCCGAGTCTGATCCGCTGGGGTCCGGTTATCATATCATTCAATCCGAGATCGCGATCGGTTCCGGTGGCGCCTGGGGCAAGGGGCTGTTCAAGGGTACGCAGGCGCGCCTCAACTTCCTGCCCGAGCAAACTACCGATTTCATCTTTGCGGTCTTTACCGAGGAGTTCGGCTTCGCCGGCTCGATGCTGTTACTGAGCCTGTACGTGGCGCTTATCGTCCGCGGCACATGGATTGCGCGCCACGCCCGGGATCGCTTCGGCGCGCTACTCGCGCTCGGCGTGACCGGCATCGTCTTCTGGCAGGTAGCGATCAATATCGGGATGGCGACCGGGATGCTGCCGGTGGTCGGCATCACCCTGCCACTCGTCAGTTACGGGGGCTCGTCGCTAATCGCGATGATGACGGCGATGGGTGTGCTGATCAGCATCAACACCCGCCGGCATCTCTTTTGACCGGGGTATCGGCTCAAACTAAGCTTGGGACGTCGCGCGGCGCGGATGACGCGCCGGCGCCGACCACAAATCTATCCCGCTCATCGGGCATCCGGACCAGGACTTTATGGCGCGCGTGGAAAAATTATCGAACCCCAAAGATGTCGCAATCTGCGAACTCCATCGCCGCTACATCGAAGTGATGGAGGCGCGGCTGCCATCGATCAGCGACGAGTCCAAGGATCACTACCATCGGATCCTGTCGGCGCTGACCGACAAGCTCGCCGTTCCGACCAAGCCGTTGGGCGAGATCGTCGGCGAAATCATGTCGGAGGCGGCGCCGCTCCTGTTTCAGGCGATGCAGCGCTAGGCGGGCGCGGCCTCAGCTCTCGAGTGCGTAGGCCACCTCCTCGTGCTGGCTGAGATCGAGTCCGACGATCTCCGCCTCTTCATCGACGCGCAGGCCCACTATCAGGTCGGTTATCTTGAGCAATACCAGGCTGCCGATGAAGGCATAGCTGATACTGACCAGAACGGCGACGGTTTGCGTCAGCAACTGTTTGGGGTTGCCGAAGAAAAGGCCGTTCGCGCCGGCGGCGTTGACCGCCAGGCTGGCGAAGAGCCCGGTCGCCAGCGCGCCCCAGGTGCCACCGACGCCATGCACGCCGACCACGTCGAGCGCGTCGTCATAGCCGAAGCGCGGCTTCATCCGCACCGCCAGGTAACAGATGATGCCGGCGGCGAGTCCGATCAGAATTGCGGCCAGCGGTCCGACGAATCCTGACGCCGGGGTAATCGCGACCAGACCGGCGACCGCGCCGCTCGCCGCGCCGAGCACCGTCGGTCGGCCGCCAATAAGCCACTCGGCGGAGACCCACGACAAGGTTGCCGCCGCCGCACCGAGATTGGTCGCGACGAAAGCCGAGACCGCGAGACCATTGGCCGCGAGCGCGCTGCCGGCGTTGAAGCCGAACCAGCCGAACCACAGCATCCCGGCGCCGATTACCGTAAGTGTCAGATTGTGCGGCAGCATCGGTTCGCGCGGATAGCCGCGTCGCTTGCCGATCATCAGCACGGCCGCGAGCGCCGAGGCCCCGGACGAAATGTGCACGACCGTACCGCCGGCGAAGTCGAGCACGCCGAGATTATGGATCCAGCCATCGACGCCCCACACCCAATGCGCGATCGGATCATAGATGAAGGTTGCCCACAGCAGGCTGAAGACCATGAAGCCGCTGAACGAGATGCGTTCGGCGAAGGCCCCGGTAATCAGGGCCGGCGTGATCACGGCGAACATGCATTGAAAGACCATATACGCCTGATGGGGAATCGTCGGCGCGTAGGCCGCATAGGGCAACGTGGCGCTCACCCCCGAGAGCCCGATCCACTGGAGTCCGCCGATGAGCGGGCTGAAGGGCGAAAAGGCGAGACTGTAGCCCCACAGCGCCCATTGCACGGAAATCAGTGCCGTCAGGATGAAGCTCTGCATCAAGGTGGCGAGCGCATTCTTGCGCCGCACCATCCCGGCATAAAAGAGCGCGAGCCCGGGCGCCGTCATGAAGAGCACCAGCGCCGACGAGGCAAGGACCCAGGCGGTATCGCCCGAATTGATCGCGCTGGGATCGGGACGCAGCCCCGAGCTTTCAGCCAGGGCGTCCGCCGCATGGCAGATGAGAACGAGACAAAATACAGTTACAGGTCCACCGGTCAGCGCAAGTTTCCGCCGCCATTCCATCGCGCATCCCCCCATCGTGATGGCGCGGCTCCTCGAGCCGGCGCCTGAAATTTAGCTTCTGCTTACTAGTCGAAGCACGAGGCGAAGGAAAGTTCCGCCTGATGCACGGGCTGGTTGGAACGCCGGATAAGGCCTCAGCCCTTCGGCAATTGCAGGATCCGTTCGCCGATCATGTTTTTCTGCACGGCCGAGGTGCCGCCGGCGATGGTCAGCGCTTCGGCCCAGAGCATCCGCCGCATCCAGTCGCCCTCGGGCGCGAAATGCGAGTGACGCTCGAGGGTGGCGAACGGGCCCAGCAGCCGGGCGGCGAAACGGGTCATTTTTTGTGACAACTCGGTCGAGACCAGCTTGCCGATCGAGGATTCGGCGCCGGGCGGAAGCCCTTTGAGCCGTCGCGTCAGCGAACGCAGGCCGTTGTACTTTTTGGCGGTCGCCTCGATCGCGAACTGGGCGATTTGCTGACGGACGGCCGGATCCTGCGCAGCGCTTGCGTGGTCGATGACCGTGCTCTTCGCCAGTTCGACCAACTGCGTCAGGATAACGTCCGAGCCGGCCACGGTTTCGCTGATCCCGAACCGCTCGTGCATCAGCGTCGCGACCAGCACCTGCCAGCCGCCATTGAGCGGACCGAGCAGATTCTTCTTCGGCACGCGCACGTCGTCGAAGTAGATTTCGTTGAATTCGGCGTCGCCGGTGATTTGCCGCAGCGGCTTGACGGTGACGCCAGGGCTGTGCATGTCGACGATTAGCGCGCTGAGCCCCTTGTGCTTCGGCGCCTCGGTATCGGTTCTGACGAAGAGCTGGCAAAAATCGGCGCGATGGGCGACGGTGGTCCAGACCTTCTGGCCGTTGACGATGAACTCGTCGCCGTGCAGTTCGGCGCGGGTCTGGATCGCCGCGAGGTCGGAGCCCGCACCCGGTTCCGACATGCCCTCGCACCAGATCTCGTCGGCGCGCAGAATCGGTTGCAGATAGCGCTGCTTCTGCTCCTCGGTGCCCCATTGCATGATCGCGGGACCGTTCATGATGATGCCGAGGACGTTGATGCCGATCGGGAGGTTCAGCCGCGCGAGCTCCTGCTGAAAAATCAATTGTTCGACAAAGGTGGCGCCGCGCCCGCCGTACTCCTTCGGCCAGCTCAGCCCGACCCATCCGCCCTCGTAAAGCTTCCGATGCCAGCGTTTGTTGCGCTCCCATAGCAGGTCTTCGCTGATCCGCTCGCGCTCCTCGGCGGTGAGCGGCGGCGGCTGATTCGCCTCGAGCCACGCCCGCACCTGCTGGCGATACGCTTCCTGTTCCGGCGAGTAATTGAAGTCCATCGCGAATCTCCTGTACTGGAGCAGAATTGGCTATATCAGCGGAGGGCCGAGTGAGGCAACGCGGTATTCAATGCGGTCGAGGGGCAAGGTCCTGAGTCGCGCGCCGAAGCAAAGCGCCGGACTGCTGGTCTATCGGCAGTGCGAGGGGCGGCTGGAGGTCTTCCTGGTCCATCCGGGCGGTCCCTTCTGGGCCAAAAGGGATGACGGGGCATGGTCGATTCCGAAGGGCGAATTCGGCGACAATGAAGACCCGCTGAGCGCCGCGCGGCGCGAGTTCGCGGAGGAAACCGCGATCGCGCTCGCGGGTGACTTCGCGCCGCTCGCGCCGATCCGGCAGAAGGGCGGGAAGTGGGTGTACGCGTGGATGGTCGCCGCCGACTTCGACGCGGCGGCCTGCCGCAGCAATACCTTCCGCCTCGAATGGCCGCCGCGCTCCGGAGTGACGCGGGAGTTTCCCGAAGTGGATCGCGCGCAATGGTTCCCGATCGCCACCGCACGGCGCAAGATCCTGGGGAGTCAACTGGCCCTGCTCGACGAACTCGAACGGCGTCTGAACGGCTGACCGCTTCGCGAGGGTCAGCTCGGGCGACCGGCGAGGCGCGCGATCGTCGAGCTCGTGCTATGACCGGGCAGCAGCGGGGCGAGCACGACGCGCCCGCCGTGACGTTCGACGAACTCCTGGCCGTCCACGGTTTTGCCGCGCCAGTCCTCGCCCTTGATCAGGACATCCGGGCGGACCTGGCGGATAATCCGCTCGGCGCGCGGCTCGTCGAAGACGACGACATAGTTGACCATCTCGAGCGCGGCGAGCAGATGGGCGCGGTCGGACGCATTGTACACCGGGCGCTCCGGACCCTTGATCTCGCGCACGCTGCGATCGCTGTTGAGCCCGACAACCAGCACGTCGCCCTGCGCGCGCGCGAAGCTCAGAATCTGCAGATGACCGGCATGCAGCAGGTCGAAGCAGCCGTTGGTAAAGACGATCGAGCGGCCGGCGCGGCGCTCGCGCGCGAGCGTCGCCTGGAGCTCCTTGATCGAGAGGATTTTGGCCTCGTAGCTGCGATGCACCGGCTGCATCGCGCGCGCCAGATCGTCGCGCGAGATGATTTCCGTTCCCATGTGGCCGACTTCGATACCGGCCGCCAGATTGGCGATCGCGGCGGCCGCCGGAAAGCCCATCCCGGCCGCGGTCAGAAAACCGAAGAACGTCAGCACGACGTCGCCGGCGCCGGTCACGTCGTAAACGTCGCGCGGCGCGGTCGGGATATATGTCCGCGCGCCGTCGCGTTCGGCGAGGTACATCCCGTCGCGGTCCAGCGTGATGAGGCAGGCCTTGAGATCGAGATCGTCGAGCAGCTTCGCGCTCGCGCGGCCCCAGGCTTCGCGGTCAACCAGCCGCATCCCGGTGGCGAGCTCGGTCTCATAGCGATTAGGCGTGATCGCCGTCGCCCCGCGATAGATCGTGTAGTCGTCGCTGAGCCGCGGATCGACGATCACGGGCACCGAACGGGCCCTGGCCGCGTCGATCAGATAGCGCAGGAGATCGGGGGTCAGGAGCCCCTTGTTGATATCGCAGACCAGCACGGCGTCGGCGGTGCGCAGGACGCGATCGATCCGGCTCCGCAGGATGCGCGCCGAGGCGCCAGTCAGCGGATGCGCATCTTCTTCATCGACGCGCAGCAACTGCTGGGTCGCGCGATTCGCCGATTGCACCGAGCCCAGCATCCGCTCCTTCACGATCGTGGTGCGGTTCGGGTCCGTAATCAGGCCGCGGGTGTCGATGCCCAAATCGGTGAAGATTTCGCGGAGTTTGAGGCCGTTGCGGTCATTGCCGACCACGCTCAGCGCCACCGGTCGGGCGCCGAGGGCGCGCAGATTGGCCATCACGAAGCCGGCATTGCCGGGTTTTTCTTCGCGCCGCTGGACGCGCAGAACTGGAATCGGCGCTTCCGGCGAGACGCGCGCCACCTCGCCCGAGACGTAACGGTCGAGGATCACCTCGCCGGCCACGACGATACGCAGCGGCGCCGGCTCGGGCAGCCGGAGATCACGCAGCATGTGAAGCGCCTCGCTCCGGGTGGATGTCGCGCGCGTGCTCATGCGATTCATCGGCAGGATACGCTCTCGCGCGGCGCGTGCGGAAGATGGGCCGGCGATGGCCCGCGCGCCGCCTCGGACCCTAGGGCCACAGGCGACGGGCGGTCGTGCTGACCAGGCGCAGCTTCGCCTCCTGCGTCGCGGGCGTAAGCGGATTGCCGGCGGCGACCGAGGCGAAGCCGCACTGGGTCGAGAGCGCCATCTGGTCGAACGGGAAGTGGCGCGCCGCTTCATCGACGCGGCGGGCGAGGCTCGCGAAATCCTCGAGAAGTTCGTGCTTGGTTGACACGAGTCCCAGGACCACGCG
Organism: Pseudomonadota bacterium; assembly: GCA_021325355.1. Taxonomy (GTDB): domain Bacteria; phylum Desulfobacterota; class Binatia; order Binatales; family Binataceae; genus JAJPHI01. Next base: position 209,051 of record JAJPHI010000020.1, on the reverse strand, counting down.
CTTGTCGGACGGCAGGTCGCGCAGTGGCGCAAAACCGCCGGCGCGTTCGCTGTCGTATTCCAACAGGTAGATGGCATAGCGGCGGAGCCGCCGGAAGACCTGCTGCGATATCGCCTCGTAACCGCCGGCGGACATCCAATGTCCGGCGTTGTTGCCGCGACACAGATGCAGGGCGAAGGTCACGCCGGGCGCGTCGGCGACGGCTTCGATCAGGTCGAGGCCTTCGCCGAGCATCCGTTGCGGGTCGATACCGTTTGCGGCATAGACGTTGCGGCACGTCGCCGGATCGACCAGCGTGGCAATTTCGGGCGCGTCGATCTGGATATACTCGCAGCCGAGACTGGCCAACTCCCGCACTTCGGCGCGCAGGATATCGACGGCGTCGGCAAACAACTGGAACGGATCGGGGTAGGCATCGGCGGAGAATTCGGGCGAATAGCGCAGCGCGAGCATCAGCGGACTCGGTAGCGTGACCTTCAACGGTCGCGCGGTGCGTGCGCGCGCATAAGTGAACTCCTCCGCCGCGAGCGAGCGGCGCCGCCGGAGCTTGCCCGTGACCGTTACCGGCACGATCAGATCAACCTCGGCACTGTCGCTCAGCCGATGCCATCGGCGGCGGTCGAGACCCAGGGCCTCGAAGCCTTCCACATAGTCGGTCAGCGGGCCGACAAAGCCCGAGCGACGCAGCTCGCCGTCGGTCATCACGTCGAGCCCGCAGCTTTCCTGCAGAGCGAGCGCTTCGTCAACCGCGCGATCCTCGTGCCGTTTGAACTGCGCGGTGCTGAGGCGGTCGGCAGCAAAATCGAGCCGCGCCTGCCTGAGGTAGGGGGGCCGCAGCAACGAGCCGACAACTTCCGCGCGATAAAAAGGCATCAGCCGCTCCCCAACCTGCCGCCTAACGGACCGTGAAGCCGCCGTCGATAATCAACTGCGCGCCGGTCATGTGGTCGGAAGCGCGCGAAGCGAGGAACACCGCCGCCCCGGCGAGTTCATCCGGTTCGCCGAAACGACCCCGCGGTGTGCGTTGGATCATCTCCTTCAGCACCTCGCCGTATTCCGGCCAGTTGCGAATCCAGTCGGTCATGTCGGTGCTGAACCATCCGGGCAAGAGCGCGTTGACCTGGATATTATGCGGCGCGAGTTCGATCGCGAGGCATCGCGTGAGCGCCTGCAGACCGCCCTTGGCGGTGACGTAGGAGGGGAAGATCGGCGTGCCGGCGTTGCCGGCGATACTGCTGACGTTGATTATCTTGCCGGGCCGCCGCTCCGCCACCATCGCCTCGGCGACATACTTCGAGAGGAGGAAGGCGGCATTGAGATTGACGGCCATCACCGCGTCCCATTCTTCGGGGCTTTGTTGCAGCACGCCTTTCAGGATGGCGAAGGCGGCGTTGTTCACCAGGATGTCGATGGGGCCGAGGGCGCGCCGGATGGCGTCGAGGGCGGGGCGCAGCGCGGCGCGATCGGCGAGATCGACGCGCACGGCTTCGGCGCGAATGCCGAGGGCGCGCAACTCCGCCACGGTCTCGCGGTTTTTCTCCTCGTCGCGGGCGAAGATGCCGATCGCCGCTCCCGCCCCGCCGAGCGCCTTCGCCAGCGCGCGGCCGATGCCGCGATTGCCGCCGGTGACGAGCGCCACCCTGTTGCTCAAGCCGAACAATGCCGTCGTTGACGCGTTCATCCTATGCGATCCTCGTGCCCTTTGAGCGTTGAATATAGCAGCGTCGCGCCTCTATATTGACTTGCCGCGATCGGCGCCCTTTGAGGGCGCGGCTGGCAGAGGAACCAGGACCCAATGGGACTAAAAACAGCGGAGCAGTACAAGCAATCGTTGCGCGACGGGCGCGCCGTCTTTTTCCGCGGCGAGAAGGTCAATGACGTTACGACCCATCCGGTAATCGGCATCGCGGTCGAGCATGCGTGCATCGACTATCGCCTGGCGGAAAATCAGCAGTATCGCGAGCTTGCCGTGATCAAGGATGGCCAGACCGAGTACAGCCGCTATTTTCATCTGCCGCGCAACGGCGAGGATCTGCTGAAGCGCAGTCAACTGATAGCCGCGTCGACCCGCGAGGGGGCAACCCTGGTCGTGCTGATCAAGGAAATCGGCTCCGATGCGCTGCTGGCCCTGCATATTATCGGCGAGCGCATGGCCGCCGCGGGCAAGCCGCAGTATCGCGATCGCATCCGCAAGTACCATCAGATGTGTCGCGACAACGATCTCGCGGTCGCCGTCGCGCAGACCGACGTCAAGGGCGATCGGGCGCTCGGGCCCACCGCCCAGGAGCATCCGGATTACTACGTGCGCGTGGTCGAAGAGCGGCCCGACGGGGTCGTCGTGCGCGGCGCCAAGGTCCATACCTCGGTCTCGACCAATACCAACGAGGTCATCGTTCTGCCGACGCGCGCGATGCGGCCCGAGGACAAGGCCTACGCCATCGCCTTCGCCCTGCCGATCAACACGCCGGGCCTCAAGCTTATCGCGAGCCCGCACGGCAGCTCGAAAAAGGATCCGTTCGAGCATCCGATCAGCGCGCGGCACAAGATGATGGAAACGCTGACGGTGTTCGACGACGTCTTCGTGCCCCATGATCGCATCTTCCTGAACGGCGAGATCGATTTTGCCGGATTGCTGGCGCTGACCTTCGTGCGCTTCCATCGGTTCACGGCGGTGTCCTACAAGCTGCCGCTGCTCGAGCTCCTGGCCGGCGCCGGCGCCGCGGTGGCCGAGGCCAACGGGATCGCCCGCGCCAACCATGTGCGTGACAAGCTGACCCATCTGGCGGCCTACCACACGACCGTGCGCGGACTTATCGAGCATGCGGCCGCGACCTGCACGATCGAGGACGGTATCGCGGTGCCGAACACGCTCATCACCAATGTCGCCAAGTATCACTTCGCGCACAATTACCATCAGGCGGTGCAGATCGTGCAGGATCTCGCCGGCGGTCTGCTGGTCACCGCCCCCGCTGCCGAGGATTTCACCAGCGAGGCGACGCGCGCCTACGTCACCAAGTACCTTGGCGGCGCCAAAGGCTTCGACGCGGAGACACGGATGCGCCTGCTGAACCTCGTCGCCGACCTGACCGCGTCCGAGTACGGCGGCTACCAGGAGGTGCTGGCGGTGCACGCCGAGGGCGGCTTCGAGGCCGAAAAGCTCCAGGCCTACCGTGAGTATGATTTCAAGTCGGTCGCGGCCTATGCGCGCAAACTCGCGGGAATCGGTTGAGCGTCGAGCGTCGTGACGCCCCGCCCGCGCGGCGCCTCCCGCCGTCAGGCGGGATCGGCAGGCGGCCCGGGTCGTCTCGGGCGGAGGCGCGGGCCGGTTGATCTTCGACCGCCGCGCGCTAGACTCGCGCCGTGGAGAGCCGTCTCGAGCAAAGCCTCAATCTGCTGCTCGAATCCGAGCGCGCCGGGGTCGCCGCTCTCGATGCGCTGAGCGGCCAGGTTGATCATCCCGATTTGCAGCGGCTGCTCATGACCTCGCGCGAGGACGAAGCTGCGGATGCGGCCGCCCTCGAAGCGCTCATCCGCGAGGGTGGTGGGAGGCCCTCGACCATGACCGGGCCATTTGCGGGAAAGGTCGCTGCCGCAGCGACGCTCCGCGATCGGCTCCAACTGCTGATTCATGGCGAGGAATGGATGGCGCGCAAGCTCGAGGAAGCGCTCGCCTTGGCGCCTTCCGGCGCGATCCGTGAGCGGCTCGAGAAGATGGCCCGGCGCCATCGGTTCGAGGTCGAATGGGGGCGCGCCGAACTCATCCGCCTGATGGATACCCTCGCGTAGAGGCGACGGCACGGCTTTAGACGAGAAGCTATAACGGAGCATCCAAGGATGGACCTGAGCTACAGCCCTGAGGAAGAACGTTTCCGCGAGCGCGTCCGCCGGTTCTTCGCCACCAACCTGCCGCCCGGATGGACCGAAGGGAAACGCCCGCCCGGGGTTGCCGGTATCGAGTTCCTGCGCGACTGGCAGCGGCGGCTCTACGACAACGGCTTCCTCGGGATGGCCTGGCCGAAGGAATACGGCGGTCAGGGGGCGAGCCAGGTCGAGATGGCGATCTTCAACGAGGAGTCGGCGCGTGTCCGCGCGCCCGGCGCGCTCAATGTGATTGGCCTCTCGATGGTCGGTCCGACGATCATCACGCACGGCACGCCCGAGCAGAAAGAGCGCTATCTGGCGAAGATTTTGAGCGGCGAGGAGATCTGGTGTCAGGGTTATTCCGAACCCAACGCCGGCTCGGACGTGGCCTCGCTCAAGACCCGCGCCGAGCTTCGCGGCGACGAATTCGTGGTCAACGGTCACAAAGTATGGACGACCCTCGCCCACGTCGCGCAATGGTGCCTGCTGCTTGCCCGCACTGACCCCGACGCGCCGAAGCATCGCGGCATTTCCTGCCTGCTGGTGGATATGAAGACGCCCGGCGTGACGGTCAAGCCGCTGCGTCAGATGACCGGTGAAGCGGAATTCAACGAGATGTTCTTCGATGACGTCCGCGTGCCGCGCACCAACCTCCTGGGGCCGCTCAACGAGGGCTGGCGCGTGGCCACCACCACGCTGATGAACGAGCGCGGCACCAACGCGCTCGCCTCCGTGATGCGTTTTCGGATCATCTTTGACGAGATTGTGGATCTGGCGCGCCAGACGCAGCGCAACGGCCGGCCGGCGACGGAGGATCCGGTGCTGCGCCAGCAGCTCGCGCAGTTCTACGTGGACCTCGAGATGATGCGCTTCACGGCGTATCGCACCTTCTCGAAGATCCTGAGGGGCGGCGACCCGGGCCCGGTCGGATCGATCTCGAAGCTCGCCTGGTCCGAGCTCAATCAGCGCATGATGGAGTTCGTGATCGCGCTCGAAGGTCCGGCGAGCCAGTTGATGCGCGGATCCGAGCATGCGATCCAGGGCGGGCGGTGGCAGTATCACTTCCTGCGATCGCGCGCCAACACGATCGAGGCCGGCACTTCCGAAATTCAGCGCAACATTATCGCCGAGCGCGTGCTCGGCCTGCCCAAGTCGCGTTGACCATCGCCTCAGGCGGCAAGCACGCGCGGTGAAAGACCGAGACTGACCGCCAGCATAATTCCGGCGGCGGCGAGAAGCGCCGGGTCACGCTCGCTCGCGATCATGCGCTCGAGGCTGCGGCAGTGCGCACCGACCGCGTCCGCGCCATCCGCCGCGCCGCCGCAACTGTCGGCATCGAACAGCGCCTCGATGAGCCGATTCGGATCATAGTCGGCCTCCGCGAGCGCCTCCCGCGCGGCGACGCGCCAGAACTCGCGTGGTTCGACCCGGTCGAAATCGACCAGTTCGTTGATCCGTTCGCGAAGCTGCGCCAGCAGGGCGCGATACTGGTCATTCGCCTTGAGATCATCGCCGATGCCCTGGTCGGCAAGAAAATCGGCGACGGTGCCGTGATCGCCATACGCACCGCGTGATCCGGCGACCGGTTCGAGCCGCACGTAGACTTCGCTGCCGTCGGGCGCGCGCTCGAGACCGAGGGGATAGAGCCGGCAGGCCAGCGGGCGTCCCGGATGGATCGTGCACGCGGCGCCGTCGAGCGCGGCGCAGCGGCCGTCCGCGTTGAACCGGAGCAGCGAGCCGCGCCGCCGCGTGTAGCGTCTGACCGCCGCGCCGGTCGAAAGGCCGGTCGCCCGCGCGATCCGCAGCACGTCGTAGGGGGAGAGCGTAATCACCTGGTCGCGGCAGCACAGACCGCATCGATTGCAGGTGTAGGCGAAGCGGCTCTCCCGACGCATCATGGGTGCGATCGATGCCGCTTATTGACGCGCGCGAGCCGTCTGCACCCGCGCCGCAACCGTCCGCGTCAGACGCGTCAATTCCGGAACCCCGGACCACCAGGCGAGACCGAAGTAGATGAGCCCGTAAACCGGCAGCACGGCGAGCCCGGTCAGGCGCGGCCCGCGATGGAGCTCGAGCTTCAGCGCGAAGGCGATCGTTCCTGCGCTCAGGGCCATCGCCCACAGTCGCAGCAGATAGCCCCGGTCGAGCCCGGTCCATCCCAGCCGCCGGTTAAGACTCCAGCGCAGCAGCGCGAACTCAACCCATGCGGCGACGCCTGCCGAAGCGCTCAGCCCGGCCACGCCCCATCGCGACGGCACCCCAAGGCGCGGCGGCAGGACGATCGCGCAGAGGTAGCCGAGCACGAGGGTCAGGGCGACGCGGACGAGCGCATAACGCAGCGGCGTGCGCGTATCCCAGAGGGCATAGTAGGTCGAGTTGTAGAGACGGCTCATCGTTGCCGCCAGCAGTCCAACGGCGGAACCGGCCAGAATCGACCAGACATAGAGGGCGTCCGCATGATGGAACGCGCCGGATTGAAACAGCAGCGCGGTGATCACGTCGCCGATCAAGAGAAACGCGGCGGCCGACGGAATCACCATGAAAGCGATCTGGCGGAGGCCGTTGTTGAGGCGCACGCGCAGCGCCTCTGTGGCCTGGCTCGTGGTCGCCGCGGTGGTGCGCGACATCGTCGGCAATTCCGCCGCCGCGACCGACATCCCGAACAGACTCACCGGCAGCAGGTAGAGAATTTGCGCATAATTGAGAGCGGCGACCGCGCCGGTCGGCAGCAGACTCGCCAAAATATTATCGATATAGCCGCTGACCTGCGCCACGCCGCGACTGGCAATCACCGGCATCAGATTGTTGAAGACGCTGCGCAGTTCCCGGCGCACCGTGCGGAAGCGGAGACGCAAACGCCCCATCAGCGGCAGCATCTGCGGCAGTTGCACCACGATCTGCAGTCCCGCGCCGATGACCGAGCCCCAGGCGGCCTTGATCGCGAGATGGTCCTGGGTGCTGTGCGGACCGTAGAAGATCAAGCACGCGATAATTGCCGCGTTCCAGGCGACCGGTGCGGTGTAGGAGGCAAAGAAGCGATGATGGCTGTTGAGGACGCCGAGGCACCACGCCGACATCACGAGCAGTCCCGCGCCGGGGAACAGCACCTGCACGATCTGAATCGTCAGCGCGCGTTTGGCGCCATGGAAACCGGGGGCGATCGCGTCGATCAGGTAGGGCGTGAAGACCACGCCGCCAACCACGAGGATCGAGATAACCAGGGCCAGCGTCGCGCCCACCGCCCAGGCCAGCAGGTCCGCCGCTTCGTCGTCGCCCTCGCTCATCAGCCGGCTGTAGACCGGGATGAACGAGGCGGAGAGGACGCCCTCGCCGAACAGGTTCTGCAGGATGTTCGGGATGCGGAAGCCGGCCTTGAAGGCGTCGGCGGCCGCCGAGTTGCCGAGGTAATGGGCGAAGATGCTTTCGCGCAGAAGTCCGGCGATGCGGCTCAGCAGGATACCGGCCGCCACCAAAAAGGCGAGATTCGAGCTGCCGACCAGTTTCGCCGCGCGCCCGGACGGTGTCGGCGTCCGGGGTGCGGTCGCGGGCTCGCCAGCCAGGTCGTGCTGAGGCCAGGTGCTGATTGGTTAAACCCTCGCGACGGAAGTCGCGGTTAGTATATCGACCGGCCGCCGCGCGGTGTAGGCGGAGCCGACGCTCGTTACCGATAGAGCCGCGCGCTCCGTCCGCGTAAGATCGGGGTAGTTCCTGATGGCGTTTTCACTGTATATCCACATCCCGTACTGTGTGGCGAAGTGTCCCTACTGCGATTTCAATTCGCACGCGGCGACCAGTTGGCCGGAAGACCGCTACACTGCGGCGATCATCGCCGAAATCCGGCATCGCGGGACGCAGACGCCGTTCGCCGGTTGCCCGGTCAAGACGATTTTTTTTGGCGGCGGGACGCCGTCACTCTTCCAACCCGCCTCGATCGCCCGCATTCTCGAGAGCGTGGCGGCCACCTGCGGTATCGCCGACGACACGGAGATAACGCTCGAGGCCAACCCCGGGACGGTGGCTGAGCGCGCCCTGGCGGGATTTCGCGCGGCCGGCGTCAATCGGATAAGTTTCGGCGCGCAGTCGTTCAATCCTGCAATCCTCAAATACCTCGGGCGCATTCATACGGCGGAGGAGACCCGCAGCGCGGCGCGGGCGGCGCGGCAGGTCGGGTTCGCGCGCCTCAATCTCGACCTGATCTTCGCCGTCCCGGGACAGACGCTCGCGGACGTGAGACGCGACCTCATGGAAGCGGTCGCGCTCGAACCGGATCACGTTTCGGCCTACAACCTGACCTTCGAACCGGGGACCGCGTTCTTCGCCGATTTGCAGCGCGGTCGTATCCGTCCGCTTGACGAGGATTTGCAGGCCGCGATGTACGCGCTGGTGCGCGACGAGCTTCCGCAACAGGGCTATCCGATGTACGAAATCTCGAACTTCGCGCCGCGCGGTCACGAGGCGCGCCATAACCTGAGCTACTGGCGCGGGGAAAGCTATCTGGGTATCGGCGCGGGCGCCCATAGCTTCGCCGGTGAAGGCGCCGGCGGGCGGCGCTGGTGGAACGAGAAACTGCCCGCGCGATACCTGACGCTCGTCGAGGGCCGTGGCGAGGCCGAAGCCGGAAGCGAAGTGATCGACGGCCGAACGGCGATGGGCGAGTTCGTCTTTCTCAACCTGCGGCTGCGGAGCGGTCTCGACAGCGCGCGTTTCCGCAGCCGGTTTGGCTGCGATTTCGACGAAGTCTTCGGCAGTGTCGCCGCCCGGCTGACGGCCGGCGGCGTACTGCTGCGCGAGGGCGGATGGATTCGGCTGAGCGAACGCGGACTCGAAGTTGCTGACTCGGTTTTCGCCGAATTCCTTTAGGGAGCTCAGGCGTCTTCAATTGATCGTAATTGCCTGCTTGCCTCAGGCAGATCGATTTGCAACTATGGGCGAGTTTGAGGGGCTGGGGGATTTTTCCGGCCGCGCTCGCAATAGCAACATCGAATTTCTTGGCTGGACAAGAGCGGAGGAGCAGCTCGGATGAAGAAAGTTGCCGGATTTATTGGGATTCTTTCAATCGTGGGATTACTCGCCGGGTGTTCCGGGGACGTTACGCAAGCCACGCAAAAGGCTGAAGCCGACGCCCAGCGGGCGAGTACGGCGGCCAGCAATGCGGAGAATTCGGCCAGTCAAGCCGCTGCCGCCGCGCAGCACGCGCAACAGAACGCCAACGCGGCTGAGGATTCGGCTCGCGCCGCCAACGATGCGGCCGATCGGGTGGAGGCTGCCTTCCGCGCCTCGGTCACGAAGTAAAGTAACAGATTGTTGAGATGCCAGGACGGGCGGCGGGTCAATCCTCGCCGCCCGTCCTCTTGCGCATCGAAGAGTTATTGAGGTGCCGTGCGCGACGGCGAACCGCTCGCGAGCGGCCGACGGGCGGCGGCCTGCAGTTCGTCGCGAACATGCTGCATCGCCGCGTCGTCCCGTTCGACGCGGGCTTCGAGAGCACGGAATTGTTGCAATGTCATGCCTTGTTGCGCTGCCGCCGCCTCAACCGTCAGACTGCGGTCCCGCTGCATCGCTTTGTAGACCGCGATGTACTTTTCGAGATCGGCCGGCGGAACCTCCGATTCATCATCGGCGCCCGCGTCCTGCGCGAGAATTACGCTGGAAAGGCCGCGAAAGGTGTGGGAACAGGCCTGCCCGGCGGGCACATGGACCGCTGTCAACATGGTGAACACACAGACGACGGCGAGGGTTCGACGATGGCCGTTGGCGGCGCGGATCGACCCGCGGCCGTCTCCATACAGCCCTTCGGGCCGCGATTGTTGCGGGCGCATGTGGTCCATCGTACACCCCTCAGAGATGAGCGAAAGGCCAGGGGGTCGCTTGCAAAATCGATTTCAGGGCTTATTTTAAGTCGCGGCGGGGTTTACCCGACACTACTGCTGAATTCTTAACGCGGAGAGCAACAGACCAAAATGCCAGCCAAAGTCGTCGAACTGCACGAACAGGCTCGAGCCGGAATTATCAAAGGCGCCACCCTGGTCGCTGAAGCAGCGCGTGTGACACTGGGACCCAAGGGTCGTCATGTCCTGATCCAGAAAAGCTTTGGGTCGCCGCTCGTCACCAAAGACGGCGTTACGGTGGTCAAGGAGATCGAGCTCGAAGACAAATTCGAAAATCTCGGCGCCAAACTGATCCGCGAGGTCGCCCAGCGCACCTCCGACGTCGCCGGCGACGGCACCACCACGGCCACGATCCTCGCCCGCGCCATCGTCCGCGAAGGGATCAAGCTGCTCGCCGCCGGGGTCCCGGCGATGGAGCTCAAACGCGGTATCGATGAAGCCGTCAAGGTGGCGGTCGCCGAGATCAAGAAGATGGCGCGGCCGGTCAGCGGACGCGATGCGATGGAGCAGGTGGCCACGATCGCAGCCAACGGCGACGCCAAAATCGGCAAGCTGCTCGCCGATGCGATGGACAAGGTCGGGCGTCAGGGGGTCATGACGGTCGAGGAAGCCCGCGGCCTCGAGACCACGCTCGATCTGGTCGAAGGGATGCGGTTTGATCGCGGTTATCTCTCGCCCTACTTCGTCACCAATCCGGAGCGGATGCAGGTCGAGCTCGAAGAGCCGCTGATCCTGTTCCACGAGAAGAAGATTTCCAACATGCGCGACCTGCTGCCGCTGCTCGAAAAGGTCGTGCAGAATGGCCGTCCCCTGCTGATCATCGCCGAGGAGGTCGAAGGCGAAGCGCTGGCGACCCTGGTGGTCAACAAGCTGCGCGGCACCCTGCGCGTGGCGGCGGTGAAGGCGCCCGGGTTCGGTGACCGCCGCAAGGACAACCTGCAGGATATGGCGATCCTGACCGGCGGGCAGGTTATCGCCGAAGAGCTCGGCTACAAGCTCGAAAACGTTCAGTTGAACCAGCTCGGCCGGGCCACCCGCGTGATTATCGACAAGGACAACACCACGATCGTCGGCGGTCAGGGCAAGCGCGAAGAGATCCAGGGGCGCGCCGAACTGATTCGCCGCCAGATCGAGGAAACCACTTCCGACTACGATCGCGAAAAGCTCGAAGAGCGGCTGGCCAAGCTGACCAGCGGCGTCGCCGTTCTTAAAGTCGGCGCCGCGACCGAGGCCGAACTGAAGGAAAAGAAGGCCCGCGTCGACGACGCCGTGCACGCGCTGAAGGCCGCAGTGGACGAAGGTATCGTGCCGGGCGGCGGCGTCGCGCTGGCCCGTTCGATCAAGGCGGTCAAGGCGCTCAAACTCGGCGGCGATCGCGATGCCGGCGTCGGCATCGTCGCCCGGGCTATCGGCGAACCGCTGCGCCAGATCGCCGCCAATGCCGGCGCCGAGGCGCCCGTGGTGCTCAACCGCGTGCTCGAAGGCGAAGGCGACTTCGGCTTCAACGCCGCCACCGAGCAGTACTGCAACCTCGTCGAGGCCGGGGTTGTCGATCCGGCCAAAGTGGTCCGCGCGGCGCTCGAAAACGCGGCCAGCGCGGCCTCCCTGCTCCTGACTACCGAGGCGGCCATTGCCGAGAAGCCCAAAAAAGCCGCGCCAGCCCCGGCGATGCCGCCCGGCGGCGGAATGGGTGGCATGGGAGGTATGGGCGGTATGGGTGGCATGGGCGATATGGGCATGGGCGGAATGGGCGGCATGGATGACATGGGCGATGATTTCTAAAGGCGCCGATCGCGGGTACGCGATGCCGCGCCATAGTCAATCGGGCGGAAAAACGGTCAATTTGGCGTCAGATATTCCGATTGCTAGCAGATCACCCATACTGTATGCTGACGCCGCTGGCACTGTAAAAACGGTTGGGATTGGGTAAATGAGCGGTGTAGTTGTTGTGAGCCGCGTTGCCCCGGGAAATTAAGGAGGAAAAGGATGGAAGGGTCAGTCGGGATGACTTCGAAACTGCTGGGGTTGGCAGGGGCGGTATTAGCCCTTTCCCTGATGGCAGGATGTTCGGGTCAGGATGCGGCTCAGAGGGCCACTAACGCTGCGACGCAGGCGGATCAGGCGGCCACGCGCGCGGAGACCGCCGCTACCAATGCTCAGCAGTCGGCCGCGGCGGCCGAAGCCGCAGCGAATAAGACCGATCAGGCGGCGGCCGATGCCAAGGCTGCGGCTGATCGTGCCGAAGCGATCGCCGCCAAGGTTCAGAACACCGAGGTGCATCATCACTACATGCACCACATGCATGTCCGCCATCACTACAAGCCGGCCGCAGCACCTGCGGCTTCGCCCAGTGAGGCAGCTCCGGCGCCCGCAGCTTCCTAATCAAGCGGCTGAGGAATCGTGAGTCGAAGGGCGCTCGTGCGAAGCGGGCGCCCTTCTTCATGCCGGCGCGGGCTTAAGCGTTGAACGTCACCACCACCTTGAGCGACTGCGGATTCTGCGCCTGCGCCAGGGCCGCATTGATCGCCGTCAGCGGAAACTGATCGGTCACCAGATTGCGCGCGCTGATGACGCCGCGCGCGACCAGGTCGAGCGCCTCTCGCGTGTCGTCGGGGCCGCACGAATAGCTGGGAATCAGACGCGTCTCGTTGAAGTACAGGTCGTGCAGCCGCAGTATCAGCTCGTCCTCGGGCGGCGTGGCGGTGAACTGCACTACCGTCGCACCCTTGCCCGCGGCCGCGATACCGGCGGCGATTGCCGCCGAGGTGCCCGGCCCGACGATCACCACATCGGCCATCGCCCCGTCCGTCAGTTCGCGCACCTGGGCGACAAGATTGCCCTCGGCGACCACCAAGCCGTGCGATGCGCCCAGCTCAACCGAGCGTCGCGCGCGGGCTTCGAACAAATCGGCGCCGAGGATCATCCCCGCCCCGCGATGACGCGCAAGCTGCACGTGCAGCATCCCCATGATGCCGAGTCCGATGATCAAGATGGTATCGCCAGGGCGCAGACCCGCGCGACGCATCGACTTGACGACGCATGCGGTCGGCTCGATCAGCACACCGTCCGCATCGGCCATCCCGGGCGGCAATCTGAGCGTGTCGCTTTGATTGGGCGGTCGGACGCGAAAGAATTCGGCCATGCCGCCCGGCTCGATATTGGTTCCGCGCCAGGTGGCGCATTGGACATATTCCCCTCGGCGGCAGGCGACGCAGCGGAAGCAGGGCGCATGATGATGCACGAAAACCCGGTCGCCCGGGCGGAAATCGCGCACGGCGCTGCCCACCTCTTCGACGATTCCCACCGGTTCATGGCCGAAAACCAGCGGCGCCTTGCGCCGGATGTACCACGGCATGATGTCGCCCGAGCAGATGCCGCAGGCCAGCGTGCGCACCAGCAGGTCTTCGGGACCAATCTCCGGGCGCGCCTGCTCTTCGATCCGAACGTCACCAAAGTCGTAGAGTCGTGCAACCTTCATCTTCACCGGGAACCTTTGCCTTGCGCACCAACGTGCGCGTCAACTTCGCGCGCCACCGTCGCGATGCGGGAGCAGACTAGCTCGAAGGAAAATCCGCCGGAACATTGCAACACAGGCGGAAGCTGTTGCCCGCTCGCGGTTCCGCGGCGAACGCTTCGAGCGATCCATCGCCGTTGACCTTGACCGCTTCGTAACTCATGGAGCCGGAGCTGCGGATGACCGTGAACACGTAATACTGATTGGCCTGCAACGGTTCGGGCGGGCCGCTGTCCGGCGTGCTCTGGACAAATCCTGCGGGCAAGGTGCCGTATTTGACCTGCTGCGGGGCCAGTGGTGGTTCATGCTTGTGCCCCAGCAACGGCAGATCCTGAACCAGACCTTTTTCCGGCGCGGCAAACTCCCACACCACGACGCCTCCGTCAAAACGCACCACGCTGGCCGACCCTTGTGAGGTCTCGCCGGTCCTGAGGGTTTGCGCGCCGCCGTACTTGGTCACCACCATCGACTGCAGATGGTCGCCCGGATGCGAATAAGTGATGCTGATCCGGGCTTCCGGACTCGCCGGTTCCTCCGCGGCCGCCGGTTCAGGAGGCGCGCTCTGATGCGTACCGCATCCGGCGAGGACCACCGTCAGAAATAGCGCCGGCCTCAACCACCGGCAGAGATCATTCTTCCGAATCAAGCGATTGCCGTACGCGGAGCGCTAAGACTCAATTGCTGAACTCAATCGGCTGCGGCAAGCTGCCCCCGGCGTTGTAGCCGTAAACCATCCAGGCGCCATAATCCGCGCCGTGGGCCAGCAGGATGCTCATGCCGATCAGCCCTGCAATGAAGACGATACGGCCGCGCCGCGGAAACGGCGGATCGAGCAGCGTCCAGAGAGCCAGCAGCAGGCTGCTGCTGCCCGTACCCAGCATGAGACGCTCGTGCTGCTGCAGGATATGGGTGCGCACCGACGGAGCCACCATCACGCCCGCGCCGGCGCGGAGTCCCGTAAGAATCGCCACGCCGGCACCGATCACGCCGAACCACAGCAGCCAGAACCCGAGTCGCGACCAGTCGTGGCGGCGGCCAATCCAGGCGACGAGGTAAACGAGGGTGGCGGTGGTCAGCAGCGCGATCGGGAAATGGACCACCAGCGGATGGTAGTTCTGCATCACCGCCGCGCCGGGGAACTCGCCGAGCCGACGCGCGATCTCCGCCATCGCTGCGAAGATTCTTCCTCACTTCACGGATTTGACGGTCAGATAATTCACTCCGCCCTTGCTGTACGCGTCGCCGCTGATCGTCACCTCATGCTCCATTTTGTTGATGACGTCGTCGGGCAGCGGCTCGTCGTTTTTCGGCGGCAACAGGATGTACATCGTATCCGAGCCTTTTTCCACCAGCGCGACCGGGATGCCCTTTTTGACGCATTCAGTGGCGCACTTGCGATGGCCTTCGCCGTGCGCTCCCATCGTCACATAGCAAAAACTGTCTTCGAGCGTTCCGGTCACGGTCTTCGCATCCGCGAAGGCGCGGGTACCAAAAGCGGTGGCGAAGAGAATTGCGGCGCCGGCAGCCGCGGCTTGCTTCAGCATGTGACTCCTCCTCCGTTCGTGTGATTTGTGGGCCATGATGACGGCTTAAGCGATTTTCCTGCCATGAACGTCCGGCGCACCACCGTGAAGTTCAGCGGCGGACGGCGCGCGGCTCGACGGTCGCGGAAGCAATCTCGCCGAGCAAAGTCTCGCGCGCCCGTCGCGCGGCGCGCTTGCGCGCCGGACCCAGCCGCCGCAGATGATATTCGAGAATCGCCTTGAGTTCCTGATTAAGGGCGTCAATCTCGGTTTCCTCGGCCAGCCGCGCGCGCTCCTGCCCGTCGCGCAGCCCGCGACGGCGCCGCCCGTACAATTCCTGCAGGCGCAGCTCGGCGCGCGCGAGCGCATTGCGATAGCGATAATCGAGCCGTCGGAGCGATTCGTTCATCTCGGCTACCGAGCGGAAACGATTGCGCATCAGCCACCAATCGACCAGCGCCACCGCCGTCGCGGCGAACATCAAGAGGCTCACGACGGCCATCAGATACGTGGCCATCCGCCACCAATAGACGGTTGCCAGATCGTGATCGACCTGCCGCTCGCGTTCGGCCAGATCGGCGAGCCGCGCCCGCGCTTCAGCCAGGGCGCTCTCGGCCTGTTGCGCGCGCGCCTCGGCGTCGGTCGTGCGCTGCGAGAGTTGATTTACCTGATCGGTCAGCTCGCGCTCGCGCGCGACCGCTGGGTTCGGGATCCGCAGCATCTGCCCGACCTGGAGCTCGGTGTCGACGCCGGCGCGATTAACCCGCAGCAGATCGTCCACCGAGACGCCAAAAAGCGCTGCAATCGATCCCCAGTTGTCGCCTTCCTTCACCTGGTAAGGAAAGGTCGATCGCGGCAGCCGTGGTGCCGGGACGGCCGGGATAACCGAGGGCGCGGCCGAGTTGCCCTCGCGGACGGCGCTGTCACCGGCGCTCGGAGGCGCCGGCGCGCGGCTGGTGGCCGCAGTCTCCGGTGGAATATCCTCCTCCGTCACCGCCATCGCCGTCCCCACCTCTGCCATCAGGGCAAGCGACAGAGCAAGGCAGAGCAGCATGGCGAGCGACGGCAGAGCCTGGAAACGCGCGCTGATGGCCAACCTCATATATCTCGATCAAAGCCTAATCGAATTCAGCTTTGAAGCAAATGCCACACTTTGATTCCTAATCGGTCGCTTCTGTAGTTACGCCTATCCTGGATTTCGGTTGCGCGAATCAGCCGTCGCGCTGGTCGCGGCAAACCACGCGAGGAATTCCCGATTACCCTTCGCACCCGCGACCGGCGACTCGATTACCCCCCGGCAGTCAAGGCCGAGCGTCGCGGCATGATCGAGAACCTCGCGCAGCGCCGCCGCTCGCGCGGCCTCGTCCCGCACCACGCCGCCCTTGCCGACACGGCCGCGGCCCACTTCGAATTGCGGTTTTATGAGCGCGACGATATCGGCGGGCCTCGCGCACAGGCCGAGCACCGGTGTCAACACCTCCTTGAGCGAGATAAAGCTCACGTCGATTACGGCGAGATCGGGCGCATACGGCAACTCTTCGGCAGTGATGTAGCGGATATTCCGACGGTCCATCACCGTGACGCGCGGATCGACGCGCAGCCGTTCCAGGAGCTGGCCGTAGCCGACGTCAACGGCGATGACTCCGGCGACGCCGCGCTGGAGCAGCAGGTCGGTAAAGCCGCCGGTTGACGCGCCGACATCGAGCGCGCGGCGTCCGGCAACCGCAAGCGCAAAGCTATCCAGGGCGGCCTCGAGCTTGTAGGCGCCCCGGCTGGCGAATTCGCGCTCGCCGCCGATCACCTCGATCGGCGCGTCGGCGGCGACCCGCAGATCCGCCTTGTTGGCCGGACGCGAATTGACGCGGACCCGCCCGGCCATCACCAGCCGCTGCGCCGCTTCGCGGCTCGCGGCGAGGTTGCGGCGCACCAGCTCATGGTCAAGCCGCTGGCGCATCACGTCTCCCGCGCCCGCGCGCCAGGTCCGGGCCTTGAGACGGCGGGTGGCGACCGTCGCGCGGCCGCCGGGCTATTCGTCGCGGTCGTCGTCCGCACCGTCGTCGAAGGCGTCGGTCATGGCTCCTGACGGCGAGCGGCGCAGCTCGCCGCCGGCTCCCCGCGTCAGGACCTCGACCCGCCGGTCGAATTCGTCGAGCTTCTGGTTGAGCGCCCGCACGAGGCCCACGCCGCGCTCGAAGGCGCCGATCGCTTCCTCGAGCGAGAGTTCACCCGAATCGATTCGTCCGACGATAGCCTCGAGCTCGGCGAGTTGATCCTCGAACCGTTCCACGTCGTTGTCCGCCATCGTCCTACCTGTCCTGGCTCTTCGTCAGAATTCGCGCGAGGAGGCGGCCGTTGGCCAGGCGCACGCCGATCTCGTCGTCCACCTCGACCTGCCGCACGTCAGTGACCACCGCGGCGTCGAGGCGCCGGGTCACGACGGCGTAGCCGCGGTCGAGGACGCGCAGCGGCGAAACCGCGTCGAGCCGCTGCATGTCGCTGTTAAGCCGCGCGCGCACGGCGTCGCGCCGAGAGCGTAGCGCGCGCCAAAGACGCTCCTGCAGGGTCCGCACGGCGTTGCGGCGGAGTCCCGTCGCCGCGCCTATCGCCAGCGGACTCGTCAGCCGCGTCGCGAGCTGCCGCAGCAGCGCGCGCCGGCTCGCCGACTGCGCCGCGCAGGCGCGCGCCAACGCCGCCGCCGCTTCGTCGAGGCGTTGCCGCGAATCGCGAATCGGCGCGTGCGGATCACGCATGCGGCTGCCCAGATGCGCAACCTGCCGGCGTTGAGCGGCGAGCGCCGCCCGCAGCGCCGTCGCCATCGCTCCGTGCAACTGATCGATCCGCCGCCGCAGATCGGCCTTGTCCGGCACCGTGAGCTGGGCCGCAGCCGAAGGTGTCGGCGCGCGCAGATCCGCGGCAAAGTCGGCGATGGTGTAGTCGATCTCATGTCCAACCGCCGAAACGACCGGAATCCGCGAGCGGCGAATCGCCCGCGCCACGATCTCCTCGTTGAACGGCCAGAGGTCTTCGAGCGAGCCGCCGCCGCGCCCAACGATAATCACCTCCGCGCGGCCGTCGTGATTCAGATCCTCGAGCGCGCGCACGATTCCGGCCGCGGCGCCGGCCCCCTGCACCGCCGAAGGCGCGATAATCACCTGCAGGTTCGGAAAGCGATCGAACAGCAGCCGCATCATGTCGCGCAGCGCGGCGCTGCCGAGCGCCGTCACGATACCGACGGTGCGCGGCAGCAGCGGCAGTGGCCGCTTCAGGGCGGCGTCGAACAGTCCTTCCTGCTTCAGCCGCTCGCGCAGTTGCTCGAACGCGAGCTGCAGGGCGCCGAGCCCGCGCGGCTCCACCTCCTCGGCATAGAACTGCAGCGCGCCGCGCGTCTCGTAGAGGCTCACCCGCCCGCGCATCACCACCCGCATCCCGTCTTCGAGACGGAACTGCAAGCGGCGCGCCGCCGTGTTGAACATCACGACATTGATCGCGCTGCGCGCATCCTTGAGCGTGAAGTAAAGATGGTTCGACGGCGCGCGCCGCGCGTTGGAGACCTCGCCGCTGACCCAGTATTCATCGATCTGGGTCTCGAGCGTCTCGCGCACGACGCGGACCAACTGCGTCACGGTCAGGGCGACCCGCTCGCGCTTGCGGCTCAGACCGAATTCAAGCTGCCCCGCCATAGGGTTCAAATCTAGCAGATTACCGGCGCCGCTGCCGTGAAACTTCCCACTCTCCTGTGCGTAATCGAGCCCCCCGGTGATTCAGTGCCGTCCCGACTTTGACTAGAATCAACTTCATGAGCGACGGCCCCAACCAGGCGCGGATGGAAGTCAGGCTTATCGATTACGCCCGGTCGCCGCTCGAGAAGCTCTACGCGGCCTTTCGCACCTGTTATTCGGCCGATTCGCCGATTGAAATCTGGCAGAAGATCGAGGCCGAAAAAATCAGCCGCGAGAAGATTCGCGAGTTCATCGGTGAACGCCTCAAGACCGGCCACGCTTCGCCGCTCGAACAGGTCGTGTTCTGGTTCGCGATAAGCGGCGTTTCGCGCTCGCTCTCCCATCAGTTCGTCCGCCACCGTATCGGTATCAGTTTCGAGCAGCAGAGCCAGCGCTACGTCAGGTTCAAGCAGGACCAGTTGGCGTTCGTGATGCCCGAATCGTGGTCGCGCGCCCAGCTCGATCAGGAGTTCGCCGGTTTGCTCGGCCAGATTTCGGAGCTCTACGCGCGAGCGCTCAAGGCCGGCATCCCCGCCGAGGACGCGCGTTTCATCCTGCCCAATGCGGCGCCGACCAATTTCCACGTGATGGTCAATTTCGCCGAGATGCTGCACATCTGTGACCTGCGGCTGTGCGTGCGCGCGCAGTGGGAAATCCGCCGCATGGTCGCCCTGATGCGGGCCGAGATTAAGCGCGTCCTGCCCGAAATTGCCCTGTTCCTGCAGCCCAAGTGCGGCGAGAATCGGATGGGCTACTGCGACGAATCACGGGCGGATTGGGAAAAATGTCCGCTCGGCCGCGTCCGCCCCCATAAGGCCGACCTCTTCGCGATGTATCAGCAGTACGGCCGGCGCAAGGCCGAACCGCTCGGCGAGGCTGAGTTCAAGGCCGTCGAGGACCAGGAACAACTGTAAGCGCGGCGCCTGCTTAGGGTTACCTTGGGCAGAGCCTCGCGCCAGATAACGGGCGTCAAACTTCAGCCCGTCTGGGTGAGCGAGGCGGTCTCGAACTCGCGCTCCAGGGCCTCGATATCGCTCGGTGAGAGGCTGAAGTACTTCGCCAGCGGATTATGAAAGACCATCGCGCTGACCGAGCTTTCAGGATCCATCATGAAGCCCTCGGTCAGGCGGACGCCGAGGTCGTTCTCCTCGACGGCCAGGAGGCGGAAGAGCTGCGCCTGATCTTCCAGCCGCGGACACGCCGGATAACCGAAGGAAAAGCGTTTGCCGTGATAGTGCGCCTGGAACAAATCCTTGAGCGGCGTCCCGGGCGGATCGCCGATCCCCCACATCGCGCGCATCTTCTGATGCAGCAACTCGGCGAAGGCCTCGGCCCCTTCGAGCGCCAGCACCTGCAGAATGTGCGAGCGCAGATATTCGCCGCGCTCCTTCCATTCCTCGGCGAGCGCGCGCACGCCGTTGCCGATCGTCGTCACGAACATCCCCATGTAATCAATCCGCCGCGACGATTCCGGCGTCACGTAGTCCGCCAGGCAGAGTCCCGGCTCCTCGGCCTGCCGGCCGAAGCGAAACGTCTCGAGGACTTGGCGACCGTCGGCGCGATAGACCATGATCGTGCGATCGCCGTCGGAGTGCACGGGAAAGAAGCGAAAGGCCGCCCGCGCCGTAATATCGTGCCGCGCCAGCATCGCGGTCTGCACCGCATCGACCGCCGCCTGCAATTCCGCCGCCTTGCTGTCGCCCGCAGCCAGCGCCGCCTCGAAATTGCGAAACCCCAGATGGCGCGTGTAGAGCATCACCGGGTTGATGTAGCGGAAGATCTCCTCGAGGTCGTAGTCGCGCAGGAGATGCAGCTTGAGGTCGGGCGGTTCCGGAATCGGCCCCTCGTAGACGACGGCCGGACCGCGCCGCGCGATGCGCGGTCGCGCGTCCCCATGGCGCGGCGGCGCATTCAACAGCTTGCGCGTCTGCTCATGCAGTTCGGCGCCCAGCGCCTCGCGCCGATGCGGCTCGATGATCCGATGAGCCAGGTCGAGGCCTTCCATCGCGTCGTTCGCGTACGCCACGATCCCGTCGTACTCCGGCGCGATCTTCATCCGAGTAAACCGATTCGACAGCGCCGCGCCGCCGACCAGGATCGGACAGCGAATCCCGGCCGCCTTCAGATCCTGCGCCGTCACGACCATCATCTGCGCCGACTTGACCAGCAGTCCCGACAGTCCGAGCGCGTCCGGCTGATGGGTCCGGCACGCCTTGATCAGCTCTTCCGGCGGCACCTTGATGCCCAGATTGATCACGCGAAAGCCGTTGTTGGTCAGGATGATATCGACAAGGTTCTTGCCGATATCGTGGACGTCGCCCTTGACCGTCGCCAGCACCACCGTGCCCTTGCCGAGGCTCGCGCTCTTTTCCATGTGCGGCTCGAGATGGGCCACCGCGGCCTTCATCGCTTCGGCCGATTGCAGCACCTCGGCGACAATCATTTGATTGGCGTTGAACAGTCGCCCGACCTCGTCCATTCCCTTCATCAACGGGCCGTTGATGATTTCGAGCGGGGACCGCGTTTTAAGCGCTTCGTCCAAATCCTCGGCAAGGCCGTCCTTTGAACCCTCGAGAATGTAGTTGGCGAGGCGTTCATCGAGCGGCAGCAGCTTGCGTTCCTCGCGGTCAGGCTTGCTCTTTTTCTGCCGGAACCAGGCGGCGAACGCGCCGATCGGATCGTCGCCGCGCCACCAGATCAGATCCTCGGCGAGCCGCCGCTCCTCTTCGGGAATCAGCGGATAACGCTCGAGCTTCTCGGCGTTGACGATCGCGAGATCGGGCCCCGCCTGCACGCAATGGTAGAGCATCACCGAGTTCAGCACTTCGCGGCCCGCTTCGGGCAGGCCGAAGGAGACATTCGAAATCCCGAGGATGGTTTTGCAGGCCGGCAGCGCGGCCTTCACCAGCCTGATCCCCTCGATCGTCTCGACCGCCGAACCGATGTAATTCCGGTCGCCGGTGCCGATGGGAAACACCAGCAGGTCGAAGAAGATGTCCTCGGCGGCGACGCCGTATTTCTCCGTCAGTAGTTTGAACGATCGCTCGGCGATCGCGAGCTTCCGTTCGCGGGTAATCGCCTGCGCCTGCGCCTTGTCCTCGTCGATACAGCCGACCACCAGCGCCGCTCCGTAGCGCCGCGCGATCGGGATTACGCGCGCGAAGCGCTCTTCGCCGTCTTCGAGGTTGATCGAATTGATAAGCGATTTTCCCGGCGTCCGCTTGAGCGCCTCCTCGATAGCCCGGGCGTCGGTCGTATCGATCATCAGCGGCACTTTGACCTTCTTGACCAGCATTTCGAGGAAGCCGGTGAGGTCGGCGGTCTCGTCGCGATCGGGATCCTGCAGGCAGACATCGAGAATATGGGCGCCGCGCCGCACCTGCAGCCGCCCGATCTCGGCCGCCTCCTCGATCTTGCCCTCCGCGATAAGCCGCTTGAACTTGCGGCTGCCCAGCACGTTGGTCCGTTCGCCGACGATGACCGGGCGCGTGCTTTCATCGATCACCAGGCTCTCGATGCCGGAGACGACGCTGCGCCGCACCTGCGGAATGACGCGCGGCGGCCGCCCGCGAATCATCGCGGCGAGTGCGCGGATATGCGCCGGCGTGGTGCCGCAGCATCCGCCAATCAGGTTGATCCATCCCGCCGCCACGAAACGCTCGAGCTTGGTCATCAGCACGTCAGGCGTCTCGTTGTAGCGTGATTCTTCATCCGGTAGGCCTGCGTTCGGCACGCAGGCCACCGGCAGCCGCGCGATCGCCGCCAGCGTCCGCAGATGGTCGGTCATGAAGTCCGGTCCGGTCGCGCAGTTGAGTCCGATCCACAGCAAATCGTGATGGGCAATCGAGGTGTAAAACGCCTCGATATCCTGTCCGGCGAGCAGCGTCCCCATGGTCTCGACCGTGCCCGACACCGCGACGCCCACCTCCGCCCCGGTGGCCGCCATCGCCCGCGCGATCCCGGCAAGCCCGGCCTTGCAATTAAGCGTGTCCATCACGGTCTCGAGCAGCAGCAGGTCCACCCCGCCTTCGATGAGCCCGAGCGCCTGTTCCTCGTAGGCCGCCGCCACCTGGTCGAACGTGAGGCCGCCGGTGACCGAGATACTCGCGGTCGTCGGACCCATCGCACCCGCCACGAAGCGCGGATGGTCGGCCGTCGAGGCCGCGGCCGCTTCCGCACAAGCGAGCTCCGCCGCGAGACGATTCAGCTCGCGCGCATCGCCCTCGAGTCCATAGTGCGCGAGCGCGATGGCCGTCGCGCCAAAGCTGTTGGTCTCGATAATGTCCGCGCCGGCGGCAAGAAAGCTGCGATGAAGGTCGCGAATCCGGTCCGGGCGCGTCCGCACCAGGTTCTCGTTACAGCCCTCCAACGCCGCTCCGCCGAAATCGTCGGCGCCGAGATGCATCTCCTGGATCGACGTTCCGGTCGCGCCGTCCAGCAAAACGATACGCTCGGCGATGAGCTTGCGCAGAAGTTCCAGTCGTCTATTCGGCATCTAAGAAGCTGTCACCCCTAGCAAAAAACGACAGTATAGCAGGCTTTGATGAGGCGATTTGTAGCCCGGTTCCCGCCCGCTGGCTCTTTACCCAAGAACCGCTGACGCCGGGAGCCGCGGACGCCGAGTCCGGACACGCGCTCCTTCCGATGACCCCGGTCGGCGGATTCCAGACGCGACGCCTCGGCGGACACTTCGCGTATCCAACGCATGCCATGAGCGATGAGTCGATTGTAACGACAACTGCGCGGTGTTTTTACCTTCCTGCGCAGGCACCGTGGAAATACTTCCCATCTCGCGCGGACGAGGAGCGGGACCGATTGCCATCCTCTTGGGAAAGAACCGAAGTTCTTCGACGTAAACCCAGGCTCCGCCGACTGGTCCGGACTTTGCTGACTGCTGACCGCGAAATTTTGATGTCGAGGCGGCGCCGAGCGTCATCTTTTCGGTCGCGTTTGGAAACGGCGCTCAGAGCGTCCTGGTACAGTAACTGTATATATGGAGCGAGTCACCGGGTCACGGCTAGCCAAGCTCCTCGGCAGCCTGCTGATTTATCCCTTTATCCTGGCGCGGCGCGCGCTTCGCCGATGGTGGCGGATGCCCGACCACGAAACCGTGGTCATCTGCTACCATCAGGTGGCCGCGGAGGAGCGCGCGCGTTTCGCCCGGCAGATGGATCATCTGTTGCGATGGACGACGCTGGTTGACGCGTCGTTCGTGCCGCGAACCGGCGCCGGCCGCGATCATCAGGTGATGGTTACGGCTGACGACGGCTGGAAGAGTTTCTACGATCATGCCGTGCCGGAGCTGAACCGGCGCGATATTCCGTTTGTCGTCTTCGCTGTCTCGAATCGTCTTGGCGAGGCTATCGATGGCGTTGAGGGTGACCGCCTGATGACGGCCGCAGAACTGCGCGATGTCGCGCAGCGGGCGACGGTGGGTTCGCACACCGCGAATCATCTCGCCATGACGGCTCTCTCGCCGCAGGACGCGACCGCGGAATTGATCGACTCGCGCCGCCAGCTTGCCGCGCTACTCGGGCGCACGCCGGCGCTCTTCTGCTTTCCGTTCAGTCTTTTTGATCCGCGTGTGATCGCGCTCGCTCGCGAAGCCGGCTATCGGCAGGTCTTCACCGACATCCCGCAACGGGCCGGTCCCGACGAATTCATCTGCGGCCGTATCCGCGTCGATCCCTCCGACTGGATGATCGAGTTTCATCTGAAGGTCATGGGCGCGTACCGATGGACGGTGTCGGCAATCGCGCTCAAGCAGGCGCTGCGCGCAGCTCTCCGTTCGCTGCATCCGGCGCGCCATCGCCCCCGGCCGGTGGCCGATTCGTCGGGTATGGTGCAGCCCGCCGATCCGACGTAATCTCCCTTCGGCGTGAGGGGAGACCTCGATGATACTGGCTTGGCTCGCTTTCTTTGATGGATCGCTCGCCGTTGCACTGGCGCTGGCCGGAATGGTTGTCGCTCACTATGACTTTGCGGCGCCCATCGTCGGCTTTACGGTTTTCGCGGCGGGTCTCGCCTTTGGCCTGGTTGGGGTGCTCATCGGCCTGATCGCCACGCTGCTCACCGCGCTCTCCGCCAAACGGCGAGCCGGCCTGGCGCGCTCAGTCGTCGGTCTCCTGCTGTCGGCTTTCGTGGTGGTGCCGCCCGCGGTCATTGTTTTGGGCCATCCGTATCCGCCGATCAACGACATCACGACAGACACCAGCAATCCGCCGGAGTTTACTCACGCCCAGGAACTGGCTGAAAACCAGGGCCGCGACATGACTTATCCGAAGGCTTTCGCCGCCATCCAGGAGAGCGCCCCCGCTTACCAAAAGCTCGGACCGGAAAAGCTCGACGAGCCGCCTGACGAAGTCTTCAAAAAGGCCAATATCCTTGCTGGTGAAGTGCAGGACTGGCGCATTACGTATGTCGATCCCAAAACCCGCTCGATCGAAGGGGTCGCGACCTCGATGCTGTTCCATTTCAAGGACGATTTCGTGATTCAAATCCGGCCGGCGCCGGGCGGCGGTAGTCTGGTCGAGATGCGCTCGAAGTCGCGCGTCGGCAAAGGCGACTTGGGCACCAACTACAATCGGATTATGAGCTTCATGCAGTTGATGAAGGGCTCGCCGCGCGGCGCGGCCCCCAACCAGCAGTGAAGCCGAGCTACGGACGCCGATAATTCGCGAGGTATTCCGGTAGCTGGATCGCCGCGTCGAGCCGCGGGTCGCGGATTGGCCTCGCCGGCTCAAGACGCAGCGGCAGCTCGCCGGCCCATACCCCAAGCGCGTAATCGGCTTCCGCATCGACCGGTGGACCGCTGCGAACCTTGGCCGACGCCTCTGCGATCGGCAGCGTCAGAATGCGCGTCGCCACGAGTTCCTCGTCCGAGGGCGGTCGCACCTCGGCCCATCGCCCCGGTGCGACGTGCTCGACCAGCGTGCGCATCGCCGCAATCCTCGCTTCGCGCTCAACTATTTCGCGCGCCGTGCCCAGGATCACCACCGAGCGGTAATTCATCGAGTGATGGAACGCCGAACGCGCGAGCACGAGGCCGTCGAGCAGCGTTACCGTCACGCACAGCGGCACGCCTTCGCTCCCGATCCGCAGCATGCGGCTGGCGGCGGCGCCGTGCAGGATCAGATGGTCGCCGTCGCGCGCGTGAATGGTCGGGATGACGTAGGGTTGATTCTCAACGCTGAAGCCCACATGGCAGAACAGCGCCTCATCGAGGATTGCCGCAATCGTCGCGCGATCGTAAGCGGCGCGATTTGACCGGCGCCGCACCGTCGTCCGCTCGCTCGGTGGCGGCGCCTGCTGTGAATTTGCCATCGGCTCCGATGATAACCTGTGTAACCGCTCGAGGGCAGCGCTGAGCCAAGGGTCCGGCTCCCCCGTCGGCGCGCCGCGGCTTTCCTCATCGCTTTAGCCCGGCGCGTCTGCGACAATCCGCCCCGATGGAGGTTCGTGATGAGGCCTTGACCGCGCGGCTCGAAGCGCATCGCGACCATCACTTTCGCCGCCTGCCCAAACGCCGCGTCGGCGATGCGCGAGCGGCCTTGAACTTTATCAATGAGGTGGGGTTCTGCACCGCCTTCACCCCCGGTCTCGGCGTCCCCTGTCTCCGCGAGGCGATCGCAGGCTGCCGCGAACCGAAACTGCCCGAACATATCCAACACGACCCCGCGATTATGATGACCTGGCGGCTCAAGGACGAACTGCCGGCGCGTGGCGTGGTCTATTACGGCAAGGTGCTGGCGGGCCGCCCGAGCTTTGTCGCGCTCGATCTGCTGCCCGCGATGCTCCGTCTGCGGGTGCCGCCCGCCAGCTACGTCGCGCTCTATCGCCGCGGGCTTTTGAGCCACTGCGCCAAGCTCGTGATGGACGCGCTCAGCAGACGCGGCGCGGCCGAGACCAAGGCCCTCAAACTGAGCAGCGGTTTCGGCGAAGCGCGGCAGCGCGCACAGTTCGACCGCGCGATGAGGGAGCTGCAAGAGAAGTTCCTGATCCTCAAGGTCGAGGAGCGCTACGACCCCTTCACTTACGTCTGGGATACGGTGGCGAAGCGCTGGGGCGAGGCGCTCAAGGCCGCGCGCCGATTGGCTCCGCGCGAGGCCAGCTATCAACTGGTGCGGCGCTACTTCGAAGTTGCCGGCTGCAACAGCGAACGCGCGGTCGCGCGCCTGCTCGGCATCGATCCCGCCCTGATGACCGCCGCGGCGCGCCGACTCGAACGCGAGGGTCGGCTGGTTCGCGGCCGCCGCGTCAACGGCGCTCGCGAAGTCCAATCGATTCTGAGTGATCTGCTCTGAAATGCCCGTTCCGGCCCTGCGGCAGGGTGGTCATCCAGCAGCATCCTTACCGTCGCGCAATTGCCGCCGAAGCGGCGGCGTTCTGCCATCGCCGCTCTGGCGCGCCGATGGCAGAACGGTCGGCGATAAGCAGGCATAATCAACTGGCTACGCACCGAGATTGCGTCGGTGGGGCCGGGAGTCAAACGACATGGATGGAGCGGTAGAACCAATTCCCTCGGGAAAGACTGAGGGCCCTATCGCGTCCGGCCGGGCGCGGATGACGCTGCGACGCCTCGGCATTTTGATCGCCGCGGCGCTCGGCGCCTGGCTCGCGATCATCCTCGGGCTCCATTTCGGGCAGATTCGCCACGACCGGCTCGACTACAGCATCGAGGCGTCGTTTCCATCGGGCAAGCCGTTCGTGCCCGGTGAAATCTACGCGACCACCCTGGCGGCAATCGTCGACCATGAGCTGCATAGCGGCTTCGGCTGGCGCCCGAATGATTTGTTCCTGTGGGGTCCGACGGTGATGGCCGATAACAATGCCGACCGCCAGATCGGGATAATCATGGCGGTGCGCGAGACCATGCGCGTTTTCAAAGACCATCTGACGAAGATTTCTTCGAATGAGTACGATCAAAATCTGGTAATCGCCGATACCGACTTCCGCAACGATCCGTATAAGTGGATCCTGCCGTCGGCCGAAAGCAAGTACGACGACGGCGTGCAGCATCTGCGGATGTACGTGGCGGGATTGCAGAGCAGTCCGCCCAAATCGAGCCCACTCAATCAGCGCAATATCGAGTTGATCCGGCTGTTCCAGGCCTGGACCGATCTGCTCGGCGACGGCCATGCGATGCTCTATCGGGTTGAGCAACCCGACGGCAGTCCGATCTATCCGTGGGTGGATGACGACTACTTTTATCACGCGCAGGGCTACGCGCACGTGATGTACTACATGTTGCAGGCGGTAATCCGCGAGTACACGCCGACGGAACGGAGCCGGCCGGTAATTCTGGCCCTGATGAATGACGCGCTCGACCCGCTGCAGAGGGCGGCCACGCTCAAACCGCTGGTGGTGCTCGATGGAGCGCCGGACGGAATTTTCGCCAACCATCGGAAGAACCTCGACGCCTACATCTCGGAGGCCCGCCAGAAGATGTATTCGATTCGCGAGGAGCTGAGCGGCAATCTCTCGGATCCGTGAGGGGGCGGGTATGCGGAGAAGCGACGGACTGGCGCGGGGCGGCATGTTTCACGTGAAACATCCGGGGGCCGTCTCGCCAGCGTCAGCTATCCCCAGGAATTTTTGGCTTATGCCCAGATTTCGGGTTACGCGCGAGCAACCCATCCTTGACAAAGGGGTTTGGAAGTGATTACCGGGGCCGCGCCACGGCGGTTTCGCGCCGCGGCACGCTGAAGTGGTCGCTTGAAAAGGCCGCGAGAACGGCCCTGGCACAACCGTGAACGGTCCTGGGCCGCGGGCGCTCGAGAAAACCGAGGTTTGGACTTATGAAATCGACGGCGCGGAGCTGAATCCGCGGATCAGGAAGGGCAAGGGGCGCGCCGTATCGGCGCGCCCCTTGCTGCTCAAGCCCAGGGATTAGCGGCCGGCCGCGGCGCTTTGCTGCATCGGCGAAGTTCCCTGCTGGATATGCGGCAGGACTTCGCGCGCGAACAGCCGCATGCTGCGCTCGGCCTCTTCGAGCGGCATCCCGCCGTACTTGAAGACGGCGACGAATTCCGCCGCGTCCATCGTGCTCTGGATCGTGCGGAGCATCTCGACGCAGCGTTCCGGCGAGCCCCAGCACTGCGTGGTGCTGAACATGTCGCGGAAGGCGTCAGGAGCGTTCTTGCCGGCCTCGGCCATCTTGACGTGATATTCGTAGCCTTTGACCGCGCGGAAGTGGTCGGGGTCGTCATACTCGTAGTGGCGCAGAGCGGTATCGGCGTAGTTGCGCATCCAGGTGTTCGCGCCCTTCTCACCCTCGCGATCGGTTTCGGCGCAGTAGACGAAGGCAACGACGATGGGCTTTTTCGGCGCCTGGCCGAACTTCGCGCAGGATTCGACAAAGTGATCGTAGTCGGCCTTGTGCTCAGCCCAGGGCTTCTGCGGGATGACGAGCATGCCCATGCCCTGTTTGGCCATGATATCGCCGGTTTCGGGCGAGACGATGGCGCCGTAGAAGCGGTCGGTCAGGTTCTTGCGGCGCGGCTGCGGCCGGATACTCATCTCGGGAATCTGATTGAACTTGCCCTTGTAGGAGAAGCGTTCCTGGGTCAGTCCGAGGCGAACGATCTCAGCGGCTTCGACGAAACGGTCGCGCGATTCGGACATCGAGACGCGGAAGCCGTCGTACTCGATGCGGCCGGAGCCGCGCCCGAAGCCCAGGGTCAGCTCGCGGTCGCCGACGAACAGATCGAGCATCGCGAGTTGTTCGGCGACGCGCACGGGATCATGCCATGGGAGCACGACGACCATCGTGCCGAGACCGATTCGTTTGGTGCGGCCGGCCATAAAGGTGAGGAATTGCACGACGTCGGGAATCATCGTGTAGGGCGAGAAATGATGTTCGACGGCCCAGATGGAATCGAAGCCGAGCGGCTCGACCAACTCGGCGAGTTTCAGGTCCTCGGCGTAAATTTCGTAATCCGGTTTTTGCGCCTTGTAGTAATTTTGACAGAAGAACGATGCTCCGACTTTCATGCAGTTGCCTCCCGAAAGGATGCCTTCGACTGTAGTCGGATCGATGGCCGGCGTCTATGAGAACGGCCCGGCCTGACGCCTTGCGCGCCAGGCCGGGTGCTGAGGGGAATTTTCAGCGGGCCTGTTTGAGATCGAAGCGATCGAGGTTCATCACCTTGCCCCAGGCGGCGGCAAAGTCGCGGGCGAATTGCTCCTTGGCGTCGTCGCAGGCGTAGGCTTCGGCGAGGGCGCGGAGCTGCGAATTGGCGCCGAAGATGAGATCGACGCGGGTCGCGGTCCATTTGACCGCCCGGGTTTTGCGATCGCGACCTTCGTAAATGCCCGGGGCGCCGGCCGCCGGCTGCCATTCGGTATTCATGTCGAGCAGATTGACGAAGAAGTCGTTGGTCAGCGTTTCGGGCCGGTTGGTGAAGACGCCGTGTTTGGACTGGGCGAAGTTCGCATTCAACGCGCGCATCCCGGCCACTAGCACGGCCAACTCAGGAGGCGACAGCGTGAGCAGTTGAGCACGGTCGATGAGAAGTTCCTCCGCCGACCGTTGCTGACCGGGTTTGAGGTAGTTAATGAAACCATCGGCGGCCGGCTCGAGGACGGCGAACGACTCGACGTCGGTCCATTCCTGCGAGGCGTCGGTGCGTCCCGGGGAGAACGGGACGTTGATATCGAAGCCGGCGCGTTTGGCGGCCTGTTCGACGGCGGCGCATCCGCCGAGGACGATCAGGTCGGCGAGCGAGACTCTCTTTTTGCCGGATTGGGCGGAATTGAATTTCTTCTGGACCTCCTCGAGCTTCTGCAGGGCCTGCGCGAGAGCGGCGGGCTGGTTGACTTCCCAGTCCTTTTGCGGAGCGAGACGGATCCGCGCGCCGTTCGCGCCACCGCGCTTATCCGAGTTGCGGAAGGTGGAGGCTGAGCCCCAGGCGGTGCGGACCAGTTGCGCGATGGACAATCCGGATTCGAGGATTGCCGCCTTCAACGCCTGGACGTCCCGTTCGTTGATCAATTCGTGATCGACCGGCGGGACCGGGTCTTGCCACAATTGCGGCTCCTTTGGCACGAGCGGGCCGAGGTAGCGCGACAGCGGTCCCATGTCGCGATGGGTGAGTTTGTACCAGGCCTTGGCAAAGGCCTCGGCGAACTCATCCGGATGGTCGAGGAAGCGCCGGGCGATGGGTCCATAGATCGGATCCATCCTGAGGGCGAGGTCCGTGGTGAGCATCACCGGCGGATGGCGCTTGGACTTGTCGTGGGCGTCGGGGACGGCGGTGGCGGCGGCGCCGTTTTTGGGGATCCATTGATGTTTGCCGGCGGGGCTCTTCGAGAGCTCCCATTCGTAACCGAAGAGATTTTCGAGGAAGTTGTTGTCCCATTTAATCGGATTGGTGGTCCAGGCTCCTTCGAGTCCGCTGGTGATGGCATCGCCGCCGACGCCGGAGCCGAAGCTGTTCTTCCAGCCGAGGCCCTGCTGCTCTAGCGGCGCGCCTTCCGGCTCGCGGCCGAGATAGCTGTCCGGGGCCGCGCCATGGGTCTTGCCGAAGGTGTGGCCGCCGGCAATCAGGGCGACCGTTTCGACGTCATTCATGGCCATCCGGCGGAAGGTTTCGCGGATGTCGAGAGCGGCGGCGAGCGGATCGGGATTGCCCTGGGGGCCTTCGGGGTTCACATAGATGAGGCCCATCTGAACGGCGCCGAAGGGATTATCGAACTGTCCCGGCTTTTGGTAGCGGTCGCCGGCGAGCCAGGTATGCTCCGGACCCCAATAGATGTCGTCCTCGGCCTCCCAGGCATCTTCGCGGCCGGCGCCGAAGCCGAAGGTCTTGCAGCCCATCGACTCGAGGGCGACGTTACCGGCAAGGATCATGAGGTCGGCCCAGGAGATGCGGCGGCCGTACTTCTGCTTGATCGGCCAAAGCAGGCGGCGCGCCTTATCGAGGCTGGCATTGTCGGGCCAGCTATTTTCCGGCGCGAAACGTTGAGCCCCAGTGCCGGCGCCGCCGCGGCCGTCGGCGATGCGGTAGGTGCCGGCGGCGTGCCAGGCCATGCGGATGAAGAAGGGGCCATAGTGGCCATAGTCGGCCGGCCACCATGGTTGGGAATCGGTCATCAAGGCATGGAGATCCTTGATTACGGCGTTGAGGTCGAGGCGCTTGAATTCTTCAGCATAGTTGAATTCCGCGCCCATCGGGTTGGCGGGCTGGCGCAAAATTTTCAGATTGGGTTGGTCGGGCCACCAGTCGCGGTTGGTCGGACCGGTCTGCCGGCGCCCCGACACCGGGCATTGAGCTTCGCTTTGCAAAGTTTGCTCTGCCATTTTGCTCTTAACCTCCTGTGAGTTTGTGGGAAATCCCTCGATGCTCTTTTTTGCTGCCGAGAATTGGTTTGGCGGATCGCTCCGGTGCTTTAAGCGCGGCATGGGGAAGGGCGTGGGGCGATGGTTGCGGCCGACTCTCGAGCGATGGTGGTGGCCGGCTCTCGAGTTGACATCGGGCGCAGAGCGCGTCGATTTCCACCGAGCAGCGCAGCAGCGCGAACTGGCCGAGCGTCGCGGTTCCCTGCAGCAGGTTGTCCACCGCGGGGATTTGCACGTCGTGCACGCGCCGGCAGCGCACGCATAACACGTGATGGTGGGGTTCGACGTTGCCGTCATAGCGGGCCGCGTCGTGGAGCAAGGTTACCTTGCCGGCCTCGCCCACTTCGCAGAACTGCTCGAGGATGCGGTGCACGGTCGCCCACGAGACGTGGGGATGGGTGCGCCGCACCGCGGCATAGATCTCGTCGGTGCTGGGATGATTATCCGAGGCGAGGAGCGCTTCGATGACGGCGAGGCGCTGCGGCGTGACAGCGATACCCCGCTGATGGCATCGGGCGACAAACTCGTCGAGGCGGTGAGCCGAGTAGCTCGCGCGCCAGTGTCGATCGATCAGCCGTAGTCCACGCATAAGCGGTCCTCGCCGACCAGAGCACGTCACGCGATCGCATCACGACACCGGGGAGAGTGAGAGGAAGGGGGCCGACCGGATAGATGATAGGCAGGCTCAGCCGATACCTGCAGCTACTCGCAACCTGCACCAAATCGGATAAGAGTGTCAAGTGCGAACAAATCGAGATAAAGCGCGGTTGCGGAGAGGAGGCGGGTCGGTTATGCCCACACCTTCCCTAATAACGAGAATAAGGCAGGGCACGAGAGCGCGCGCATCCTCGTGCCGTTCGTGCGGGCGGGGACGCGCTTGATGCGCATCGGCAGATGCTCTAGCTTTGAGCGATGCCGGTATTGATTGCCTGGATGAGCTTACCGATGATTCGCCGCCGCCACCCCTGAAGGTCTTGACCTCGACACCCGACCCGCCGTCGGTGGTTGCTCAACCGCTCGCGGAGTTCAACCTGATCGCGCGGCTATGCCGCAGGCTGCCGCACGGCCGCCGCACGCTGCTCGGCGCGGGCGACGATTGCGCGGTGATGGCGCCGTCGCGGTTTCCTCAGCTTTTCACCATCGATTCGATGGTCGAGGAGGTGCATTTCCGCCTGGAATGGACCTCGCCCGAAGCGCTCGGCGCGCGGGCCTTGACCGTCAATCTGAGCGATATCGCCGCGATGGGCGGGCGGCCGCTGGCGGCGGTCGTGAATCTGGCGATTCGCGAAGGACTCGAGCAGCGCTTCTTCGATCGTCTGTATCGGGGCCTTGGCCGCGCCGCGCGGGCGGCGGGGGTCGATATCGTCGGCGGGAATATCACGCGGGCCGAGCGGCTCGAGATTACCATCGCGCTGCTCGGCGACGCACCGCACGGGGCGATGCGTCGTGATCGGGCGCGGGTCGGCGACGGGATCTACGTGACCGGCACGCTCGGCGATGCCGCGCTCGGACTGCGCGTCCTGCGCGGCGAAGCGCAGGCGCCGCCGGCGGCGCGTCGATACCTGGTCGGTCGCTTCCACGCGCCGACGGCGCGGCTCGGCGCTGGACAGAAGCTGACGCGCCTGCGGCCGTGCCCTGCCGCGATAGATGTGAGTGACGGTCTCTGGCAGGACCTTGGCCATATTCTCGAGCGCAGCGGGGTCGGCGCCGAGATCGTGGCCGAAGCGCTTCCGCTGTCGCCGGCTTATCGCGCCGTGGCGGGGGCGGATATAACCCTGGCGTGCCGCGGCGGCGACGACTATGAGCTGCTTTTCTGCATGCCGCCGCGCTTCGGTGAGAAGGCTTTGGCGCGCCGGCTCGGCGTGCCGGTCGCCCGTATCGGGACGATCGTCAGAGGCCGGCGGGCGAGGCTCACCGGCGGCGGCAGGCATCGGCGCGAGAGCTTTGCCGGATGGGATCAATTGCGGAATTTATCCACTTGAACCTGCAATTGCTGTTGCCGCCGCTGATCGTCGCCCTGATCGCCGCCAGCGCGCTGCTGGCCGCGTCGGAGACGGCGCTCTTTACCCTGCTGCGGGAGGAGCACAAGCGCGATGAGCTCGCGGCCGGCGTCCGCCGCGCGGTCGAGCGTCTGATGGAATATCCGCAGGAAGCCCTGACCCTGGTGATCGGGCTTAACGAAACGAGCAATGTGTTCGCCGAATGCCTGGCGACGGCTTTCCTGATCGGCTGGCTGGGGTCGCTCGGGGCGTGGCTCGCGACGCCGGTGATGCTGTTAGTGGTGTTGTTCTTCGCGGATATCACGCCGAAGACCTTTGCCCTGGGCTTTCCGGGCGGCGTGGCGCGGCTGACGGCGCGGCCGCTCGCGCTGCTGGCCCGCCTGACCCATCCGGTGATGCGGCGTCTCGTGCCGCGTATCGAAGCGCCGCGTCCGCCGGCGGTCTCGGAAGAGGAGTTCAAGGCGCTGCTGCGCGTGGGCGAGGTCGAGCCGGGCGAACGCGAGTTAATCCATCGCGTGTTTGACTTCGGCGATCGGCGGGTGGCGGAAGTGATGACTCCGCGCGAGCGGATCTTCATGATCGACCTGGCGACGCCGGCGGAGCGGCTCACCGCCGAGGTGGTGCGCGGGCATTACTCGCGGGTGCCGGTCTATAGCGGCGCGCCCGACAATATTGTCGGCGTGCTGCACGTCAAGGACCTGGTGATGCGGCGGTTGGGCGGCGAAGTGCCGCGCCTCGAGCGGATGCTGCGGCCGCCGTACTTCGTGCCGCCGACCAAGCCGCTGGGCGAGCTGTTCGACGAGATGCGGCGCGGGCGTTTCCAGCTTGCGCTGGTGGTGAACGAATACGGTGACGTGCTCGGTCTTATCACCCTGGAAGATCTGCTGGAGGAGTTGTTCGGTGAGATCGAGGACGAGTTCGATTACGATGGTCCGGAGCTGACGGCGACGGGCCCGAACGAGTGGATTGCTTCGGGCGCGATCGAGCTGAAGCGACTGCGCGAGGCGATCGGTAACGGGATTCCGGCGACCGGCGGCGCGCAGACGCTCAGCGGGCTCCTGCTGCGCCAGCTCAAGCGCGTGCCGAAGCGCGGGGAGCATTTTCGGCTCGGCGGCTTCGAGGTGGGGATCGAACGCGTGCACGGCGCGACTATCGAACGGGTGCGGATTCGACGATGACGCCCGGGCTGCTGATGGCGGCGATCGCCGTCTGCCTGCTGGTGCAGGGATTTTTTGCCGCGAGCGAAATCGCCCTGGTGGCGGCGGATGAACTGAAGATTCGCGCGGGGCATGAGCGCGGGGATCGCGTCGCGCAGATACTGAGCGGCCTGGTCGAGCGCCGCGATCGGATCGTCGCTTTGATCCTGACGGTGACGAACCTCGGGGCGGTGGCGGCCTCGGCGATGCTCACCAGTTTTCTCCATCAGTGGGGGCCGCGCGGCATTTACCTGGCGCCGTTTATCCTGACCCCGTTGGTGCTCGTGCTGGGGGAGACGGCCCCGAAGATGCTGGCACTGCGGGCGCCGCTGCGCTTCGCGCGGTTTGCCGCGCGGCCGCTGGCGCTGCTCAATTTGATTCTCACGCCGCTGCTGATCGCCGAGACGGCGCTCAGCCGCGGTCTCCGCCGAATTGCCGGCGTGCCGAGTAATCGCGACGGTGTCTTCGTCAGCCGCGAGGATCTGGCGCGCCTGGCGCAGCGCGCGCCGGGTCCGGCGGGGATGCGGCAAACCAACGTGATCATGCCGTCGGAACAACTGATGATCAGCCGCATCTTCCGCTTCACGCGCGCCGAGGCGCGCAAGGCGATGGTGCCACTGGTGCGCGTGGTCGCCGTGCCGCAGCGCACCACGATCGGCGAAGCGACCGAGGTGGTGCGGCGCGAGGGTTTTTCGCGTATTCCGGTGTTCGAGGAACGCATCGTGAACATTATCGGGGTTATCCATGCCTTCGACCTGCTCGAAGCGCCCGACCTGTCGCGGCCGGTGAGCGAAGTGATGCGGCCGGTGAGCTATTTTTCGGAAGCCACGCCGCTCGACGAGGTGCTGATCGCGTTGCAGCGGACGCGCGAGAGCCTCGCCGTGGTCGTCGATGAATACGGCGGCGCGGCGGGCATTATCACGATGGAGGACCTGCTCGAAGAGGTCGTCGGCGAGATCGAGGACGAACACGACGTCGGCGAGGAGGTCGCACGGGTCACCGGGCCGCGCACGCTGCTGGTGGCGGCGCAGGCGGAAGTCGCCAAGCTCAACGAGCGCTTCGGTCTGCAGCTTCCCGAAGAGGGCGAATATGCCACTATCGGAGGTCTCGTGGTCGAGCGTCTCGGCCATATTCCGAAGCCCGGCGAACAGATCAAGGTGGGCAATGTGACGATTACGGTAGTGCGCAGTGACGCGCGGGCGGTGCGCGAGGTCGTGCTCCATCGCGAGGGTCCCGGAGATTTCGACGAGCTGCGGCGCCGATGACCGAAGCGAAGATTCGTACCATTCTCGAGGCGGTGGCGGCCGGCAAGATCGCGCCCGGCGTCGCGCTCGAACGTCTGCGGCTGCTGCCGTTTGACGACCTCGGGTTTGCGCGCCTCGATTTCCATCGCCATCTGCGGCGCGGTGTGCCGGAGGTGGTATTCGGCGACGGCAAGAGCGCCGAGCAGATCGCGACGATCGGCAAACGGATGGCGGCGGCCGGGGTGAATCTGATCGTGACGCGCCTCAGCCGCGAAAAGGCCGTCTCGGTGCGGCGGCGCCTCAGGCGGCTCGAATATCATGCGGTGGCTCGTCTCGGCGCGATGGTGGTCGAAGCGCCGAAGGTGACGGGCCACGGGGCGATCGCCGTAGTGAGCGCGGGCACGTCGGATATCCCGGTGGCAGAGGAGGCGGCGCTGTGCAGCGAGCTCTTCGGGAATCGGGTCGAGCGCATTTATGATGTCGGAGTGGCGGGAATCCATCGTCTGACCGCCCGCGCCGAGACACTGCGGGAGGCGAGCGTACTCATCGTCGTTGCCGGGATGGAGGGGGCGCTGCCGTCGGTGGTCGCCGGGCTGTTCGGCAAACCGGTCATCGCGGTGCCGACGAGTATCGGCTATGGGGTGGCGTTCGGCGGGCTGGCCGCGCTGATCGGCATGCTCAACAGTTGCGCGGGAGGGTTGACGGTCGTCAACATTGACAACGGCTTTGGCGCGGCAGTGGCCGCAACGATGATCAACCGGGTGGGATTGGATCGGCCGGAAGGCGATGGCAGCACGCAAATCGATCACCAGCGGACGCGCGCGCCGCGCGCTTAAGATCGGCGAGCTCGCCTCGCAGGTGGGTTCGAGCTACCTGTGGACGTCGCTGCGCCGGCCCTTCGTCGAAGCGACGCGGTTCGAGCGGGTCCTGCGCGATACCCATCTGAAGAACGCCCGGCGGATCGTCGCGCGATCCGAGGAACTGCGGGGCGCCTTCATGAAATTGATCCAGATGCTATCGACGCGCGCGGATCTGCTGCCGGCCGAAGCGATCGATATCCTGAAATCAACGCAGTCGGCGGTGCCGGCGATGGACTACCGCCTGATTGCGCAGCAGATTCGCGAGGAGCTCGGCAAGGCGCCGGAGCAGCTTTTCGCGAGCTTTGAGACCGAAGCCTTCGCCGCGGCATCCCTGGGGCAGGTACATCGCGCGCGCCTCAAGACGGGCGAGGAGGTGGCGGTCAAGATCCAGTATCCCGGGGTTGACCGGACGGTTGAGCACGATCTGAGCAATCTCAAGCTGCTGCTGCGGACCTTGCAGGCGTTCGCCGCCGATCTGATGCGGCAAAAGATTGATACGAAGAGTATCTATGCCGAGCTCGAGGAGCGGTTGCGCGAGGAACTCGATTACGTCAACGAGGCGCGCAACCTGGAGCGCTTCCGCCGGATGCTCAGCGACGAGCCGGAGGTGATGATTCCGGAGGTGATCAAGCCGCTCAGCACGCGGCGCGTTCTAACCATGACGTACATCGACGGCTATCGCCTGTCGGACATTTTCGGCGAGGGGACCGACGTCGAATTGCGGCGATGGGTGGCGCGCAAATACTATCGGCTGATCTGGCGGCAAATCCTCGAATTCGGCGCGTTGCATACCGACCCGCAGCCGGGGAATTACCTCGTCACCTATCATCCGCGACTGGGTATGCTCGACTTCGGGTCGGTGCGTTATTTTTCGGAGACGATCCGCAAGGGGACTCTGCAACTGGCGCAGGCGATGCTGGCGGGTGACGACAAAGGCGTCGCCGCGGCCCTGCTGAAGCTCGGCTATCTCGATCACGACCAGGATCCCGGGCCGCTGGTCAAGGTGGTTTATATCCTGTTCGAGCCGGTGATTATCGACCGCGTGTATCATCCGGCGGAGTACGACGCGCTGGGCAAGGCGGCCGAAGTGAGCGAGATGGCGTTCGAGCACAAGCTGTACAAGTCGCCGCGCCACAGCATCTTCCTGCTGCGGGCATTGATCGGCCTCGACGGCATCATGAAGGGGCTCGCGGTCAAGATGAACTACTGCACCTTGTTCCGCGAATGTATCCGCAATGCGGCGCGGGTGAATCAGAAGGCGCGCGCGACGTAAGTCCTCAGCCCATCAGGCCCCGGGTCAGGCCGCCATCGATGGTGATATTGGCGCCGTGGATAAAGGCGGCGCGCGGCGAGGCGAGAAAGAGAATCAGATCCGCCACCTCTTCGGGCTGGCCGACGCGGCCGAGCGGGGTCATGGTGCGGAATGCTTCGGCGGCGGGTTGCGCGGCGCTTCGCGGGTCGAGTCCGCCGCGCATCTTGAGCAGCCGTTCGGTCAGAATCGGGCCGGGATTGATGCCGACGACGCGGACGCCGTGCGGCGCGGCTTCTTCGGCGAGAGCCTTGGTGAAGTGATTGAGCGCGGCATTGGCCGCGCCGCCGATGGTATAGCTGGCGCGAGGATTAAGCGCCGCCGCGCCAATCACGTTGAGAATGACGCCGCCGCCGCTCTGCTGAATCAGGGGCAGGGCCGCGCGCGCCATCCGCACGTAGCCGAAGAACTTGAGCGACCAGTCGCTCAGCCAGGCCTCGTCGCTCAAGTCGAGGAAGGGGCCGGTCCGCGCACTGCCGGCGTTGTTGACCAGAATGTCGAGGCGCCCGAAGCGCTCGACGCAGCGGGCGACGATGCGCGGGATCGCGTTGCCGTCGGTGAGGTCGGCGGTGATCGCTTCGATACGCTCGCGCGCCGCATGACCCGCGGCGGCGACGGTTTCGTCGAGCGAGTCGCGGCCGCGCGCGCAAATCAGGACCGACGCGCCCTCGTTGAGGAATCCCAGTGCGGCGGCGCGGCCGATACCCTTGCTGCCGCCGGTGATGATCGCGACTTTACCGTCGAGTTCGAGGTTCATTGGTCAACCTGCTTCAGATAAAACGCGCCATGATTTGTTCACCGAGGATGCGCATATAGTGCATCTGCCGATCAAGCCTGCCGCCCTCGGCGTTGAGCCAGAGTCTGGTCGCGCCGGCGGCGGCCAGCTCCTCGATCCGCGCGATCCAATCGGTGGGATTGCCAGCTAGCGCGAAGCGCCGCATGGCGTATTCCGTCAGGCCCAGTTGGTCCATCCGGCGGGGATTCTCGCCGCCGCTCACGACGTGATCATAGAGCACGTAGCCGTCGACGTATTCCTGGATGCGGGCGCGGAGCTCCGGGGGTACGTTTTTGCCGTCGAGCGTCTGCCGCATCGAATGGTTCAGGATCGACGATACCGAAGCCTTGGCGTGCTCGAGCGCCTTGGCGCGATCTTCATGCAGCGCCGTGCGGGTGGTGAACCAGACCTCAACGTCGGTGGGTTGTCGGCCGGCGGCGCGGGCGCCCGCCCCGATGCGCTCGACGGTATCAGCGATCACTTCGGGCAAGAGACCGGTTCCGGCAATGACGGCATCGCCGATGCGGCCGCCGAGATGGAGCATCCGGGGACCCTCGGCGCAGATTGAAATCGGGATATGGCTGCGCAACGCGGCCGGATGCCATCGCACGCGCTGAGGGCGTCCCTGGTAGGTTGCTTCGCCGCGCGCGAACAGATTACGGATACAGGTAACGTAATCTTCGAGCCGGGCGCGCGAGGCAATTTTATAGCCGATATTGAGCACCGCGCTGTCGCCGGTGCCGATATCCATAAAGGCGCGGCCCTCGGTCAGACTGTCGAGCGTCGCCAGAAACGAGGCCATCACCTGGGGCTCGCGGGTCAGCGGATTGGTCGGGCGCAGGCCGACCCGAGCCTTGCGCGAGGCGAGCGCTATCGCCGTGATGCGGACGTAAGCGTCGCCCCCGATAAAGGCGGAATCGTAGGTGCCGATCGCCTCGGCGCCGTAGTCCTCGGCCATCCGCACGAGGTCGGAGAAGCCCGCGATCTCGTCGCGCCGCAGCAACGGTCCGGGAGAAACGAGATGGATACCAAAGGAGACTTTCATGAAGCCGCTCCTGTGAGCCCGGTTCGGATCCGGTCCTGGCCTCAGCGGCCACCGGCAGAGTCCGGCGATCCGGTCGAACCTTCGCTCATGGAATCAGTAACAGTTTGCCGACCGATTGACGGGACAGCAGGTACTCGTGAGCCGCGCGGGCCTCGGCCAGCGGGAAGCTGCGGCCGACCGGAATCCGGAGCTTGCCCTCGCGCGACAGCCGAAAAACCGCCTCGAGGCCGCGCCGATGGATGTCGTGGTACTGGTAGACCATCGGCACCGCCCATCCGGAGACCTTGAGGGCCTTGGCGAAGAGGCTCAGCGGGTCGAACCGGTCGGGGGCGCCGCCCGCGCGTCCGTACAGGATCAGATGCCCGAACATCGCGAGGCAGCTCAGGCCTTTGGTGAAGGTCGGCTTGCCGACCGCGTCGAGGATCAGATCGACGCCGCGGCCGTCGGTCAGGCGAAGCGCCTCGGCGGCAAAATCATGAGTTTCGTAGTTGATAACTTCGTCGGCCCCATACTGACGCACGATCGCCGCTTTGGCGTCGCTCGAGACGGTGCCGAAGACGCGCGCGCCGGCCGCTTTGGCGATCTGCACGGCAGCGATACCGACGCCGCCGGCGGCCGAATGGACGATCACCACCTGATGAGGCTCGAGGCGATGACAGGTGTGAAGCATGTGCCAGGCGGTGAGCACGGCGATCGGAAACGCGGCGGCTTCTTCGAGGCTGAGCTCGTCAGGAATCGGAATCACGCGGTTGGCACGGATGCGCGTGTACTCGGCATAGGAGCCCATCCCGATATAGGCGACGCGGGTCCCCGGTTTGAGGCTGGGGACATCGGGGGCGACGGCGTCGATTACGCCGGCCGCCTCCATCCCGGGCGTATCAGGGAAAACCGGCTTCACGAGATAGGTTCCCTGGGTGAAGAAGAGGTCGCCGAAGTTGATCGCGATCACCTGGTTTTTGACGATTACGGTCCCCGGCTTGAGCTCGGGTTTGGGAATCTCGCGCAGCTCCATGACCTCGGGTCCGCCGAGTCGGTCGATTTGGATAGCTTTCATTACGGGCCTTTCGTGATGAGGCGCTCGTGAGTCTTCCTAGCGGAGTGGCCGTAGCGCTAGCAAACCCTGCGATCGGCGCCGGCGGAAAGCGCACGGGCAAAATTGCGAAAACCGCGTCCTTTCAAGTACGCTTGGGCGAAGCATGCTTATCCTTGGAATTGAATCATCGTGTGACGACGCGGCGGCGGCCGTGCTCGAGACGACGCAGCGGGGCGTCGCGACCGTGTTGGCCAGCACCGTCGCCAACCAGGACGATATCCATAGGATCTACGGCGGTATCGTGCCTGAACTGGCTTCGCGCAATCACGTGGTGACGATCCAGCCGGTGATCGAACGGGCGCTGGCGAGCGCGGGCCGCAGCCTCGCGGAGATCGACGGGATTGCGGTGACGCGCGGACCCGGGCTGGTCGGATCGCTGCTGGTCGGACTGATGTACGCGAAGGGTCTCGCGCAGGCGACGGGACTGCCATGGGTTGGAGTGAATCATATTGAGGGCCATCTGCTGGCGCCGCTGCTCGAGCATCCGATAAGGATGCCGTATCTGGCGCTGGTGGTCTCGGGCGGCCATACCGCGCTGTTCGTGGTCGAGGATTTCGGGCGTTATCGCAAACTGGGCGCGACGCGCGACGATGCTGCCGGCGAGGCTTTCGACAAGGTTGCCAAGCTGATGGGCCTCGGCTATCCGGGCGGCAAGATAATCGACGAGTTGTCGCGCGCGGGTAATCACAAGTGCGTGCGAATTCCGCGTGCACGGGTGAAGGGGGCGCCGCTCGATTTCAGCTTCAGCGGCGTCAAGACGGCGGTGGCTTCGCTGCTGCGCAGCGAGGCCGGCGCGGGGCTGAGTCAGCCGGACCTGGCGGCAAGTTTTCAGGAAGCGGTGGTCGAGATGCTGGTGCGGCCGACGCTGGCGGCGGCCCGCGAACATGATCTCGAAACGATCGCGCTGACCGGCGGGGTCGCGGCGAATTCGCGCTTGCGGGATAGTCTCGCGGCGGCGGCAGCCAATGAAGGCCGGCGTCTGGTGGCGCCCTCCTTCAAGTACTGCACGGACAACGCGGCGATGATCGCGCTGGCCGGCAGCTATCGCCTGCTCGACGGTGCGCGCGATCCGCTTGACCTCGATGCGGAAGCGAACCTCACGCTGCCGCAGTGAGGCTAAAGCGCCGGCTCGCGGCGCAGCGCGGTCGCGGGTGTGGACCGCTAAAGCAAAGGAGCGCTCCTTTCTCCAGGGCGATGGCGCATGGACGTCACTGAAAGGCGTCGCTCGATAGAACGGGCCGAGGGCGTTCACGATCCTCGGTCCGGAGTGCGCCGGGTCGGCGCGGCGCTCGCGCGGACGAACCTGCGGCCGCGCAAATCACGCGGGCAGAATTTTCTGGTGCAGGAGGGCGTCGCGCAGCGGATCGTCGAGGCGCTGCAAGTCGCGGCCGGCGACCAGGTGATTGAGGTGGGTCCGGGGCTGGGTATCCTTGCGCTCAATGCTGCGCGACGGCCGCTCTCGCGCCTCACGCTGGTGGAGATCGATGGCAGACTCGCCGCGGAGCTGCGGCAGGTTTTTCATCAGGATGCACGGGTCACGGTCCTCAACGCGGACTTTCTCGAACTCGATCTTGCGCCGATCGCGGACGGCGGTTCGCTGAAGGTCGTGGGCAATCTGCCGTTCAACGTCGCCACGGCGATACTCGAGCGCCTGAGCGGGCAGCATCGCCTGATCCAGCGGATGGTGCTGATGTTCCAGCGCGAAGTCGCCGAACGTATCCGCGCGCAGCCGGGGATGCGCAACCATTGCGCGCTCAGTGTGCTGACGGCGCTCGATTGGCGGATCACCGAGCATTTTCGCGTCGCAGCCGGTAGCTTCTATCCGCGCCCCACGGTGGATGCCGAGGTGCTGGTGTTCGAACCCCATCCGGACCGGCCGTTCGGGGCCGAGGAGGAGACGCTGCTGCGGCGGACGATCCATGCCGGTTTCAGCGCGCCGCGCCGAACGATTCGCAATTGCCTTGTGGGCGGTCTGATGATCGCGCCGGAAGCCGCCGCCGCGGCGATCGCGGCGGCGCGGATCGAGCCGTCGATGCGGCCTGCGATGCTGAATGTGGCGGAGTTCGTCCGCCTCGCTCGAGCCCTGCGCGAGCAGGGCGTCTTCGACCGCGATGCCTGAACTGCCGGAAGTGGAATCACTGCGCCGCGTGCTGGCGGACGAAATCGTCGGGCGACGGATCATCGCCGCGATGGTCACGGAACCGCGTTTGCGCCGCCCGCTGAGCCCGAGTCTGGTCGGCCGGGTCAAGGGACGGGTAATCGGTGCTATCAACCGGCGCGCGAAGTACCTGCTGCTTGACCTCGACACCGACGCGATCCTGCTGGTGCATCTGGGAATGAGCGGCAGCCTGACGGTACGTCGCGACCCCGCGGCCGGCGGGGCGCTCGACACGCGTCACGATCACGTGCGCTTTGTTCTCGATGACGGCAGATGCCTGATCTTCAACGACCCGCGGCGTTTCGGCCTGATAAGGCTGCTCGATCGGACCGAACTGGCAGAGGCCGAGGAACTCAAGGGGATTGGTCCGGAGCCGTTCGGCGCGGAATTCACCATCGATTATCTGTGGCCGCTGACGCGCGGCCGCAGCACCGCGATCAAGAATCTGCTGATGGATCAACGGATCGTGGCCGGTGTCGGCAATATCTACGCCTCCGAGATCCTGTTTCGCGCCGGCGTGCGGCCCACCCGGCGTGCGCGTCGGGTAACGTGGGCGGAGGCGGAACGGATTGTCGCGATCACGCGCCAGGTGCTCGAGGAGGCGATCGGCAACGGCGGCACAACCTTTCGCAGCTATCTCGACGGCCGGGGCGAGCCGGGAAGGTTCGCCGAGCGGCTAAGGGTGTACGATCGCACCGGGCAACCGTGCGTGAAATGCCGGACGCCGATCCGCGCCGTCGTTATCGGGCAGCGCTCGAGCTTTTACTGCCCGCGCTGTCAGC
This sequence comes from Pseudomonadota bacterium, assembly GCA_021325355.1. Lineage (GTDB taxonomy): Bacteria > Desulfobacterota > Binatia > Binatales > Binataceae > JAJPHI01. Next base: position 164,745 of record JAJPHI010000020.1, on the reverse strand, counting down.
GCTGAGGCGATCGTCGGTCGCGCGACCTTTCCAGGAGAATCTCCGGTGGAAGCTCAGCGCACCTCGAAGCGACTGAATTCGCCGGTCGCCGCGGTCCATCGCGTCTCGACCTCATCGACGCGCGCTTGCGCGGGGCCGACGCGCGTCCACGCCAACAGGCGCTCGAGCGCAGGGCGGGGGCCCTCGGCGACGATCTCGACCGTGCCGTCGTCGCAATTTCGCGCGAAACCAACCAGACCGAGGGCGGCAGCCTCCTGCCGCGCCGAGGCGCGAAAGAACACGCCCTGGACGCGACCCCGCACGCGGATCGCGAGTCGCCGCCGCTCGTCAGCCATCGGACTGTTCGTCGCGCAGGAGAGCGAGGAACTGATCTTCATCGAGGACAGTGACGCCGAGCTCGCGCGCCTTGCGCAGCTTGGAGCCGGGATCGGCGCCGGCGACGAGGAAGTCCGTCTTGCGGCTGACGGAACCGGTAACCCGTCCGCCCGCGGCGAGGATCCGTTGTTCGGCCGCCTCGCGCGTCAGGGTTTCGAGCGTGCCGGTGAGGACGAAGGATTTGTCGCGCAGGGCGCCGCGACCGCCAGCGGCCGCCGGCGGCTGCGCGCGGCGGAGCTGCTCGGGCAGACGCTCGATCATCCGGCGGTTGCGCGGTTCGGAAAAATACTCACGGATGCTGCGGGCGACCTCCGCGCCGACATCGCGCACCGCCATGAGCTCATCCTCGCTGGCGTCCATCAGGGCGGTGATCGAGCCGAAGCGGATGGCAAGGGCGCGCGCGGTGCTCTCGCCGACGTGACGGATGCCGAGCCCGTTGATCAGTCGGTCGAGCGAATTATTGAGCGAACCGGCAATCGCGGCCAGCACGTTCTCGGCGCTCTTCGCGGCCATCCGCTCGAGGCCGATGAGGTCTTCCTTGCGCAGGCGATAGAGATCGTCGAGTTCGCGGACGAGGCCCTTTTCGACCAACTGCGCCACCAGTTTGTCACCGAGTCCGTCGATGTTCATCGCGTTCTTCGAGGCAAAATGGCGAATCGATTCGCGCATCCGCGCCGGACAGTTCGCATTGACGCAGAAGTAGCCGACCTCGCCCTCTTCGTGCACGATAGCGGCGCCGCATACCGGACAATGTTCGGGCATGCGGAATTCGCCCGCGCGCGGACGGCCCTTCTCGGTCACCCGCACGATATACGGGATGACGTCGCCGGCGCGTTCGAGCAGGACCTTGTCGCCGACCCGGATGTCCTTGCGGCGGATCTCGTCGAGGTTGTGCAGCGAAGCGTTGGAAATCGTGACCCCGGCAAGCTGCACCGGCTCGAGCTTCGCCACGGGTGTGAGGGAGCCGATGCGTCCGACCTGGACCTCGATGGCGTTGATCCGCGTCTCCGCCTGCTGCGCCTTGAATTTGTAAGCGACCGCCCATCGCGGCGAGCGCGAGACTTCGCCGAGCTGATGCTGCAGGGCAAAGGAGTTGACCTTGGCCACGACGCCATCGGCTTCGTAGTCGAGTTCGTGGCGGCGTTCGGTCAGCTCGTTCCAGTAGTCGAGCACCTCTTCGACGCTGCGGCAGAGTCGCGAGAGCGGGTTCACGCGCAGCCCGAGGCGCTTGATCCCTTCGAGAAACGACCACTGGCTGGCGAAGCTGATACCTTCCATCACGCCCGGCGAGTGGAAGAAAATCTCGAGCGGCCGCGAGGCGGTGATGCGCGGATCGAGTTGCCGCAGCGAACCCGCCGCGGCGTTGCGCGGATTGACGAACGGCGGCTCGCCGGCGGCGACGCGCTCGGCGTTGAGGCGCTGGAAGCCGCGCAGGGGAAAGATGACCTCACCGCGCACTTCGAGCAGTTGCGGAATCGCGGCGCCGTCGGGTTGGTGCAGCCTCAGCGGAACGCTCTTGATCGTGCGGATATTGGCGGTCACATCTTCGCCGTGGAGGCCGTCGCCGCGGGTCGAGGCAACGGTCAGGCGGCCGTGTTCATAGACCAGTTCAACGGCGAGACCGTCGAGTTTGACCTCGGCGACGTATTCAATCTCGGCGTCGCTGCGCAGGAAGCGCTTGATGCGGGCGTCGAACTCGCGCATTTCGCCGGCGTCCATCGCGTTGGCCAGCGAGAGCATCATCTGACGATGGGCGACGACGGCGAATTTTTCGCTCGGCGCCGCGCCGACGCGCTGCGTGGGTGAATCGGGCGTGCGCAGCTCGGGATGAGCGGCTTCGAGCGCCTCAAGCCGGCGCATCAGCGCGTCGTACTCGGCGTCGGTTATCTCGGGGTCGTCGAGAACGTAGTAGCGATAATTATGATGACTTATGAGCTCGCGCAGCCGCGCCGCTTCAGCGTCTAGCTCCTTCAGACTGGGCATGCGGAAAATCCGGAAATGACGCGGTTAACGCGGTCGTGGCCCCGAGCTTTAGCGCGAATAGCCCATGGCCATCAGGAAGTCGTCGAGATTGTTGAAGCGCATGTACATGTTATGGCGCTTCTGATCGCCAATCGTCGTGCTCGACTCGGAGGAGTAGGCGTGGCCCGGATAGACGACGGTCGAATCGTCGAGGTTCTTGAGCGTGTGATTGAGCGAGTAATACATGTCCTCGGGACTGGCGCCGGGCAAATCGACCCGTCCACAGGAGTTGACGAACAGGGTATCGCCTGAAATGAGGTTGCCCTCGACGAGGAAGCACTGCGAGCCGGGGGTATGCCCGGGAGTGTGAACGAACTTCAAATCGAGCTGGCCGATCCGCGTCGTGTCGCCGGCCTCAACTTTGACGAGGTCGGAATCGCTGAGGCCGGAGACGCGTTTTACGCCCTCGGCCTCGTGCTTGTTGACGTAGACCTTCGCCTTGACGCGCGCCACCAGCTCGGCGGCGCCCTCGATATTCTGGCCCATCAGATGGCCGCCCAGATGATCCTGATGATAGTGGGTCAAAAGGATTTGCTTGATAGTGTAGTCCTTGCTTTCGCAATACCTGACGATGCGATCGATTTCCCAGGCCGGATCGACGACAGCGGCCTCGCGGGTCGTCGGGTCGGCGATGATGTACACGTAGTTCGCCATCGGCCCCAACTGGGCCTGCACCAAAGCCAGCTTCGGTTCTGTGGTCATGTTCCAAGCGTCCCGTGCGCAGAGACAATCTTAGTCGATTGACCGGACTTACACTATCGACGGTGATTTAAGGGATAAACGCTGCGGTTCAGGATTGGCCGCTGAAAAAGCGCAGGGAGCGCTCGGCGAAATCGAGGACCGGCGGGGGGTACAAGCCAAAGCCGATCGTCGCGATGGTGAGCGCGCCCATCAAGCCGTAATTCCACATCTCGGCGGTGAAGGGCGCGGCGTCAGGTTCGGGCGCTTCGAGAAACATCGCCTTCACCGGCCGCATGTAATAGTAGAGGGAAACGACCGAGTTGAGGATGCCGATCACCGCAAGGATATAGAACTGCTGTCTGATCGCGGCGGCAAAAACATAGAACTTGCCGATAAAGCCGACGGTGGCGGGGATACCAGTCAGCGACAGCAGGAAGACCGTAAGGGCGATCGCGGGCCAGACGCCGCCGCGTGCGGCAAGTCCGCGGTAGGCGCCGATATCCTCGCGGCCGGTGGCATTGGCCACGATCATCACCACCACGAATGCGCCGGCATCCATGAGATAGTAGGCGAACAGATAGACCAGCATGGCGCGGACGCCGTCGTTGGATAACAGCACGAAACCGAGGAGGGCGTAGCCGGCCTGCGCGATACTCGAATAGGCGAGCATGCGCTTCAGGTTGTCCTGCTGAAGGGCGGCCAGATTGCCGAGCGTCATGGTGATAGCGCAGACGACAACCAGCAGTTGCGGCCAATCGACGTTGCTCAAGGCTTGCCAGCGGCCGCTGGCGGTGAGATGGGAGATCGCCGGATAAAAGAAGCGCGTCAGGAGCGCAAAGCCTGCGGCCTTCGAGCCGATCGCGAGGAACGTGGTGATGGGTATCGGCGCGCCCTCGTAAACGTCGGGCGCCCACATGTGAAACGGGACCGAGGCGATTTTGTAGCCCATGCCGGACAGAATCAGGACGACAGCAATAAAGATTGCCAGCGCCGGCGCGTCGCGGGTCATGAACAGGGCGCGGTTGATGACGGAGAAATCGAGCGAGCCGGCCAGGCCGAAAATCCAGCTCATGCCATAAATCATCATGCCGGAGGCAACGCCGCCGTAGATCAAGTATTTGAGCGCGGCCTCCTGGGAGCGCCGATTATCGCGCAGGATTCCGGTCAGGACGTAAGAGGTGAGACTGACGAGTTCGAGCGCCAGATAGGCCATCAGCAGGTTGTTGGACTCGGCCATCAGGATCATCGCGACGGTGGCGGCGAGCAGGATGGCGTAGTACTCGCCCTGTTCGCACACCTTAACTTCATCAGACCCGATTGACATCCACAGGGCGACGATCGCGCTCAGGATAATCAGGACCCGGAAGAAGAAGCCGAAGCCGTCGTCCACGAGCATCCGGTTGAACAGCCAGTCACCGGCGGCATGGGGCGCTTCGGCCACCAGGAGCAGGGCGCAGGCCGTGATGATCAGCGACAGTTCGCCGAGCAGCGAACCGCCGGCAAGGAGCAGGTCCAGAACAATTATCGTGAGGACGCCGGCGATAAGCAGGAGCTCCGGCAGGAACAAACGAAGGCTCGCGAGATTGCCGAGATCCATGCGCGCAGTTCAGCGGAGGGCAACGGTTGCGGAGGTGGCGGCGTTCACCACGACCTGGTTCAAGTGGTCGAGCGAGGTGTGAATCAGGCCCAGGATCGCGTGCGGGTACCAGCCGAGCAAAAGAACGATCGCGGCCAGCGGAACGAGCGTGAAGGCTTCGCGCAGGGTCAGATCCGTGAGCCCGCTATATTTCTCGTTGAGCGGTCCGAGATATATGCGTTGGAAGCACCAGAGCAGATATCCGGCGGTGAGGATCGCCGTGCCCGCGCCGAAGACGGTCATCAAGGGATGGGTTTGCCAGGCGCCGATCAGCACAAGCACCTCCGAGATGAACGCCGATAAGCCGGGGAGGCCCATGCCGGCGAAGAAGGCAAATCCGGTCATGCCGGCATAGATGGGCATCTGCTGCGCGAGGCCGCCAAAGCCGTCGATCTCACGATGATGGGCGCGGTCGTAAATGACGCCGACGAGAATAAACAGCATCGCGGTGATCGTGCCGTGGTTGAACATCTGAAGGACTGCGCCATTGATGCCGACGGCGGTGAACGAGGCAATCCCGAGCATCACGTAGCCCATGTGGCTAATCGAGGAATAGGCGATAAGCTTCTTGTAGTCGGTCTGCGCCATCGCGACCATCGCGCCGTACACGATGTTGATGGTTCCGACGAGCCCGAGAAAAATCCAGGCGAGCTCGTGGCTGGCGGCGGGCAGAATCGGATAATTCACGCGCAGGATGCCGTAGGTGCCCATTTTGAGCAGGACCCCGGCGAGGATGACGCTGATGGCGGTGGGCGCTTCAACGTGCGCGTCCGGCAGCCAGGTATGGAAGGGGAAGGCGGGAATTTTAATCGCGAAACCGACAAACAGAGCGAGCCAGCAGATGCGTTGAAAGGTCAGTGAATAGCTGCCCGCGCGGGCGGCGAGCTGAGTCATGTCAAAGGTGTGCGCGTCGCCATAGTAGTAAAGCGCGAGCATCACGAGCAGGATCAGCACCGATCCCAACAAGGTATAAAGAAAGAATTTGATCGCCGCATATTCGCGTCGTGGTCCGCCCCAGATGCCGATCAGGAAATACATCGGCAGCAGCATCACTTCCCAGAAGATGTAAAACAGGAAGAAATCGAGCGCGACAAAGACGCCCATCATCCCGGTGTCGAGCAGCATCAGCAGGGCGTAATAACCCTTTTCCGCGCGGGTTATGCTGAAGCTGGCGAAGACCGAAATGAAACAGATCAATGCGGTCAGCAGGACCATCGACACGCTGATGCCGTCGATGCCGAGAAAATAATAGACGTGATAATTCGCGATCCACTGATGTCGCTCGACCATCTGGATCGCGCTGGTGGCCGAATCGAAGTGGGCGTAAATCCAGACGGCAATCGGCAACTGGAGGCCAGTGGTAAGCGCCGCGACCCATTTGCACATCGGCGTTAATGCCCTGGGGCAGAGGAGGATCGCGACCATCCCGACCAGCGGGATGAAGGTGATTAAGGTCAAAGGATGAGTCAGCACCTGACACTCACACTTAGGGGTTACGCACGGACCATCGCGCGGATGACCAGGATGAGCATCACGGCGGCCAGGATGCCGTAAAGATAGGCATTGACCGAGCCGGTCTGGACGCGGCGCAGGCGGCCACCGGCGGCAAGGGTGGCGTCGGCGGCGAGATTCACGAGTCCATCGACCACATAACGATCGAGGAGTCCCGAGAGCCACGAGGCGAAAACGGTGAGAGTCGCAGCCAAATTGACTATGCCATCGATGATCCTGAGGTCGAACCAGGCGAGGGCGCGAGTCGCGAAAAGATACGGCCGAACTACAGCGCGATCGTATAATTCATCGACGTAATATTTGTTGAGTGACAATCGATAGAAGATACCGTCGGCAAAGCCGCTGAGACTCGCGGCGTCAAGCGAACCGGTTCGATAGCAGGCATCGGCGAGTATCCAGCCGACGGCAACCACGGCGAGGGCGAGCAGGGCGAAGTAGACTTCGAGATGGGCGTGGAACTCGGTGGCCATCAGGGAATGCGTCGCCGGTGCGGTAAAGACAGGATCGAGGAAGCGGGCGAAGGGGGCGAAATCCGAGACAAACTTCGGCAGCATCACGAAGCCGCCAACGACGGACAGGGTGCCGAGGATGACGAGCACCGAGGCCATCGGCCAGGGAGCTTCATGAAGATGATGCTCCTGTTCATGGGTGCCGCGGAAATCGCCGAAGAAGGTCATGTAGACCTGGCGGAACATATAAAAGACAGTTACGCCGGCGCCGGTCAGAAGAAGTGCCCAGATAAAAAGAGGGCCGCGTGAGAACGCCGCCCAGATGATCCCGTCCTTGGACATGAAGCCGGCGAAGGGGGGTACGCCGCAGAGGGCAAGCGTCGCGGCGAGGAAGGTCCAGAAGGTAATCGGCAGGCGCTCACGCAGACCGCCCATGCGCCGCATGTCCTGTTCACCGCCGAGGGCATGGATAACCGAGCCGGCCCCGAGGAACAAACAGGCTTTGAAGAAGGCGTGGGTCATCAGATGAAAGACGGCGAAGTCATAAGCACCGACGCCGAGCGCGGCGAACATGTAACCGAGCTGACTGATGGTCGAATAGGCGAGGACGCGTTTGATATCGGTTTGCGTGATACCGATGGTGGCGGCGAAGAGGGCGGTGGCGGCGCCGACCAGCGCGATGACCTCGAGAGTGGCGGGCGCCATCGAAAAGAGAAAGTTCAGGCGGCTGACCATGTAGATGCCCGCGGTCACCATCGTGGCGGCATGAATCAGCGCGCTGACCGGGGTCGGCCCGGCCATCGCGTCCGGCAACCAGACGTGCAGCGGGATTTGCGCTGATTTGCCGGTCGCGCCGAGGAACAGGAAGAGGGTGACGAAGGTCACCAGCGACATGCCGAGGTAGCCCGGGTGGTCGGCTATCAGCGGCGCGTAGCGCGCCAGTTCGCGGATCACGAGCGTTGGATGACCAACTGCGCGAAGCCCGCTGAACAGCGCATACAGGGCGATGACGAAGGCCCAATCGCCGACACGGTTGACGATGAAGGCCTTGTTGCCGGCGTTGGTGTTGGAGCGCTCGCGATACCAGAAGCCAATCAGCGCGAAGGAGCAGAGGCCGACGCCCTCCCATCCGACGAACATGAGCCAGAGGTTATCGGCCAGCACCAGCGTGAGCATCGCGAAGGTAAACAGGTTCAGCCAACCGAAAAACCGCCAGTACGCGGGATCGTCATGCATGTAGGCGGTGGAATAGATATGAATCAGGCCGCCGACGCCGGTGACGATGAGAACCATCAGCATCGAAAGCGGATCGAGCCACAGAGCGATATCGAGACGCAGCGGGCCGACGTCGAACCATCGCCAGAGGTCGTCGAGCATAAAGCGTTGCGCGGGCGCCAACTGCAGCATCCCGGCCAGAGCACCGACAGCGATGACGAACGAACCGACCACCACGCCGCAGCCGACCAGGCTGATGGCGGTTCTGCCGAAGCGCTTCTGGAGCGCTGCACCCGCCAGGAAATTGATCGCGGCGCCGAGCAGCGGCAGAACGACGATCCAGCGGATGAAAGCGACCGGTAGGGGATTCAGCATCAGGGTTCAGAGCGCATGCAAGGCAGGGATATAGTAAGAAATCGGGCGAGGCGCAAACCGCGCGACGGCCGCGGCGTCTTCGTCGCAGGCGTGTCGCTCGAGCCTTAACTGCGAGGCATCGCGCACGGCCGTCAGCCTTTCAGGGTTTCGTTGGCGGCGACGTCGATTGTGCGAAGGTGATTGTAGATGGCCAGCACGATGGCGAGACCGATAACGGCTTCAGCCGCGGCGAGCATAATCACGAAGATGGCGAAAACCTGACCGTCGTAGTGCGCGGCCGGATTGAAGAAGGCGAACGCGACGTAGTTGATGTTGGCCGCGTTCAGGATCAATTCGATACCGAGCAGGATTCCGATCGCATTGCGCCGCGTCAGGACGCAGATGCTGCCCAACAGGAAAAGCGCCAGGCTCAGAATCACGAAATGGTTAAGGGTGAGGCCGGCCGGCATGTCGCGTTATGCCTCCGCGCGCGCCGCCTGTCGAGAAATCACAATGGCGCCGATCAGGGCGGCGAGCAGCACTACCGAAGCTATCTCGAACGGCAGCAGAAAGGGGCCAAGGAAGGCATTGCCGATTGCATGGGTCGTGGGGTTCAGCGCGGCGGTGCCGGGATGGGGCCAGGGGGTGCGCAGGATTGCCTCGAGCATCACGGCGCCGGCAAGCAACGCAATCAGCGCTGCCGGGATAAGCCCGACGATGCGGTTGGAGATATTCATATCGGCCACGCCCTGGGTGAGCATCACGGCGAAAATGGTAACGACGAGGATGCCGCCGATGTAGATGAATATCTGGATGATGAAGAGAAAGTCGGCGCCGAGGAGGAGATAGATTCCGGCAACGCCGGCAAAGGAGCCGAGGAGCGCGAAGGCGGAATATACGATGTTGCGCGAGAACGCCGTGATCATTGCCGAGAGCACGGTTATCACGGCAAGGGTCCAGAAGACGATGACGGCAATCATGGGCTTTGCAGTTCAGGCGTTGTCCGGCTTGTCTTTCGCGGCTTCGGGGACCGGCGCAGGCTCGGCGCCTGGCGCAGACTCGACCGCGGATGGCGAAGCATCGGCGGCGCCGTCGGCGGCGGCTTTGGGGGCGCTCGGTACCGGTTTGGGGGCGGGGGCACGCGGTCCCGGCGCCGCCGCGACTGACGGCTTCGCGGCTGCGGGCGCCGGCGGCTTGTCGCTGCCGGGCTGGGCCCATTCCTCGACATAATGCATGCCGCGTTCGAGGAGTTGCGCGATCGCGGGATCGGGTTCAGGGCCTTTCTTCGGCTTGTAGGCGACGACCGGCTCCACGATGAAGCGGCGGATGAGGCTTTCGAGCGAATAGTCCGCGCCCTCGAATTCAGTCGTATGATGGATGGCGCCGGTCGGACAGGGTTCGCTGCAGAGCCCGCAGAACATGCATTTGGCAATGTCTATATCAAACTGCGAAATGACCAGTTCGCGCGTCTGGGCATTCTTTTCGACCGCCATCGCGATGCAATTGATCGGGCAGGCGCGGTCGCAGGCGAGGCATCCGGTGCAGATCTCAAGGTCGACATCGAGAATTCCCCGGTAGCGAAAAGGCAGGGTGTCCTGGACGCGCGTGGGGATGCGATCGGGGTACTGGACCGTATAGGGCTTGCGCACCAGATGCGACGCGGTGACGGCCATGCCGTCGAAGATGGTGGTGACGGCGTCTCTGATGTGTCGGAAGTAGTCTGCGAAGGCGCCCATCAGCGATCTCAAATCGTCGGATGAAAATAGAGTTCCATGCGGGCGCGCCGGGTAAAGGCGACGACGCGCGCGAGAAACAGCAAAACGACGGCCACGCCGAATGACAGCATGAGCCACTGCGTGAAACGGTTACCGTCGGGGAAGATCGCAACCCAGACGGCGGTGCCGAGGAGATTGATAAAGGAAATCGGGACGAAATACTTCCAGCAGAGCGACATCATCTGATCGATCCGCACGCGCGGCAGCGTTCCGCGAATCCACATCGAGACAAACACCAGAAAGAGGCATTTGAGCATGAAGGTCGCCAGTTGCAAGAGATTCATCAGCCTGGGGCTCTGAACAATGGCGGGGAATTGCCATCCGCCGAGAAAGAGCGTCACGACGATGGCGGCGGCGATAAACATGTTGCCCCATTCGGCCATGAAAAAGAACAGATAGCGCATGCTGGAATACTCAGTGGCGAAACCGGCGACGAGTTCGGACTCGGCTTCGGGCAGATCGAAGGGTGTGCGGTTGTTCTCCGCGAGCCCGGAGATAAAAAGGATAACCGCCGCGACAAAACAGAAGGGATTGGCGAACAGGAACCAGCGATCGGGAGCCCAGCCCTGCGCGCGGATGATCCCCTGCATCGAGAGGGTCCCGGTCATCAGGACCACGGGAAAAATCGCGAGACCGGCGGGAATCTCATAACTGATGATCTGCGCAGCCGAACGGATGCCGCCAATCAGTGACCACTTGTTGTTGGACGCCCATCCGGCCATCAGGATACCGATGACGGTCAATGCCGGGACGGCGGTAATGTAGAGAATACCGATGTTCAGGTCGGCCAGGATGAGGCTCGACGCAAAGGGCATCACCGCCCACGGCAGAATAAAAGCAAGCACCACCAGATAAGGGGCCAGTCTGAACAAAGGGGCGTCGGCTTCGGCGGGGACCACGTCTTCCTTGCAGATATGCTTGAAGCCGTCGGCCAGCCATTGCAGAAAGCCGTTGGGACCGACGCGATTGGGTCCGATCCGCGATTGGATCCGGGCCCAGACGCGCCGCTCGACCCAGGTTACGATCGAGGCGAACGGCACGGCGACGAGAAAGAGGACCAGGGCGCAGGCGATGGCAATCGCCGCGCCATAGATCAGATCGGGCGATGGATGAGGTCCGAAGGCGCCGCGGGCGATAAGACTATCGAGCCACGCTTGCATGGTCGGTTAACGGTCGATCTCCGGGGCGATGACGTCGAGGCTCGCGATGAGCACGACGAGATCGGCGATCATCAGGCCCTTGCTGAGTTTTTGAATCATGCCCATCGCGGCGAAGGAACCGGTACGGACATGGACGCGATGGGGAAAGCCGGTGCCGTCGCTGACCACGTACCAGCCCTGGTCGCCGCGGGCGCTTTCGACGCGCACCTGGCATTCATTGGCGGCGGGCTTGAAATTGCGCACGACCTTGCCGAGCACGGGTCCGTCGGGGATTTGCGTGAGCGCCTGACGCAGAATGCGCGCCGACTGCACCATCTCGCGGATCCGCATCATGTAACGATCCATCGCGTCGCCGACCGTGCCCCATTCGCCGCGGCCAAGCGGCACCTCGAAATCAAATTCCGGATAGACCGAGTAGGGGAGATCCTTGCGCACGTCCCAGTTGACGCCGGAGGCGCGCAGGTTGGGGCCGACCAGATTGTAATTGATGGCCTCGTCGGCGGAAATCACGGCGACGTTGGCGAGGCGCTGGATACAGATCTTGTTGTAGGAAAACAGCGCGTTGAACTCGTCGAGGATCGGTTCGAGGTGATCGAGGTAGGCGAGCGCCTTGTCGCGCCATCCGGGGGGCAAATCCCAGGCGACGCCGCCGATGCGCATGTAGTTGAAGGTGAGGCGCGCGCCGCACAGTTCTTCGATCAAATCATTGATCATCTCGCGTTCGCGCAAGGCGTGGAGGAACGGCGTCATCGCGCCGATATCCATCCCCATCAGACCAACCGTGAGGAGATGGGAGGCGATGCGATTGAACTCCGCGGCGATCACGCGGCAATACTCGCCGCGGCGCGGCACTTCGATGTGGGCGAGCTTCTCGCAGGCCATCGCCCAGCCCTGATTGGTGAACATCGCGCAGACGTAATCAACCCGATCGGTGTAGGGCATGAAGCCGTGATAACCGACCTTCTCGGCGATTTTCTCGATCGAGCGATGGAGGTAGCCGACGTCCGGGATGGCCTCGCGCATGACCTCGCCGTCGGCCTTGATCACAAACCGCAGCACGCCATGCGTGGAGGGATGCTGCGGACCCATGTTGAGGGTCATCTCTTCGGTATGGAAGGCGCTCATTTCTTCTTTTGATCGAGACGAACGATTGGGCTTTCGCGCACGGTGGCGATGCCGTGGTATTCGCGCGGTTCGACGAAGTCCTTGCGCAGAGGGTAGCCCTCCCAATCCTCGGGCATCAAGATGCGACGGAGGTCGCTATGGCCTTGGAAGGTGACACCGAGCAGATCGAAAATCTCCCGCTCCATCCAGTTGGCCGAGCGCCACAGCCCTTCGACGGTCGCGACTACCGGATTATCGCGCGGCAGCTTGACCTTGAGGATACAGGAATGGCGATGCTTGTAGGAAAACAGATGATAGACGACTTCGATGCGGTCCTTGTAATCAACGCCGGTCTGATTGCTGAGACAGTCCATCGCCAGTTCCGGGTCGTCGCGCAGGAAGGTGCAGACGTCGAGCAGGGCCGTCGGTTCAATTACCGCGAAAGGGTCAATGGTCTTGTCGGAGATCTCGAGAATCCGTTCCTTAAAGCGGCTGCTCAACGCCTGATATATCGAAAGCGGCTCCATTGCCTCAGGCGACGGCGGGGTTGGCACGTTCACGGGCAAGCCAGCGCTCGCTCATGATCTTCTCCTGCAATTTGAGCAGACCCTCGGTCAGTGCTTCGGGTCGCGGCGGGCATCCAGGGACGTAAACGTCAACCGGGAGGACCTTATCGACGCCGTCACATACCGAATATGCGAGCTGGAAGAGACCGCCGCAGTTCGAGCAGCTACCCATCGAAATGATGTACTTGGGATCGGGCATCTGGTCGTAGAGCAGGCGGGTCCTGAGCGCCATCTTGAGGGTGAGCGTGCCGGCGATGATCATCAGGTCGGACTGACGAGCCGACGCGCGGGGCGTGGCGCCGAAGCGTTCGATATCGGCGCGCGGTCCCCCGGTATGCATCAGCTCAATCGCGCAGCAGGCGAGGCCGAACAGCATGTACCAGAGGCTCGACTTGCGCATCCAGTTAATCAGTTCATCGGTTTTGGTGGTTATAACATAATCCGGCAAGGTATTGAGCAGCGACATATCTTTATCATCTCAATCGCAGGACTTATTTCTCAGTCGGGAACTTTCTTGACCCATTCGAGATCGCGTTTGACCCAGACGTAGATCAGACCGACAAAAAGAATCAGCAGAAAGATCAGGATCTCGCTTAAGGCAAACCAGCGCTGGCCGCGACGCACCCAGTCGAGGTAAACGGCAGCGACGGGATAGATGAAGGCAACTTCGACCTCGAAGATGACGAAGACCAGCGCGATCAGATAAAAGCGGACGTTGAAGTTGATCCAGGCGTTGCCGGTGGGTGGTTCGCCGCACTCGTAGGGCATCAGCTTGCGCGCGAAGGGATTGCTGGGCGCGAGCAGCTTTTGCAGGCCCATCAGCCCGGCCAGCAGCACGATGCCGATCAGGGTGAGCGTCAGGACTACCGCATAATCGAAGTACATACGAACCGTTGATCCACCAGCTCGGCGATCGCGTTATTTCCGGTCGGTGAGTTTTGCGAGATTTTCATGATCGAGCCATCCGCCGTGACCATGCGCGCAGCGCATCACGGCGAGGCCGGCGACCGTCTCCGGTTTAAGCAGGGCGTGGCACTGGGGGCAATGCAATTCAGCGGGATGCTTGCGGAGTTTGTCGAGCAGTTCCTGATCGCGCTGACGGGCCCATTGATCCTCATGCGCCTTCTCGCGGTCATGGATCTTCTGGCCGAAGCGGTCTTTTTCGTCCATAGCTCTCCGTCTGGAGCAACAGCTCTCCTAATCGTTGCCGGGTATATCTTTGATTAAGCTACCGGAGCGCGCGGCGTCCACGGTCTCATCGAATTTGGCGCCGAGACTGACGCCCATCTCCTGGGCGCGTTTCTTCGCCCACAGCCCAACGTTGCGGGAATCCTTGTAAAAGGTGTCGTCGCGCGGCGCACGGGTGTCGAAAGCGGCGAGCCGCGAGGCTTCGCTGGTATGAATCGCGAAGGCTGACATCACGCGGTTGAGGTTGGCCGAGCCGCATCGCGCGCACTGGGGTTGTTCGGCCTTTTCCGAGCCGAGTACGACGCGCGACAGCGTCGCACCGCAACTTCCGCATTCGTACTCGAAGATGGGCATCCTGAGGGACAGGATAGTCGAGCGGTTTTCAATCGGCAATTCGGCGGCGCGGCGGCCCATCGCGCGTCCGAATCGGCGAATCGGGCAATGACCACTCGAGCGTCGCGGCGGGATCAACGCTGATCGCGCGCGTTTTATCCAATCAGTCATTCCGCGCTGTGGGCGGCATGACCAGAGGGGGGTGGATTTACCCAGGGAGGAATCCGCGAGGCAGGTCCGACGGTTAATCCTTCGCCGACGAAGTCCGGATTCAAGGTTCTGGCGCGCGCTCGAGACGATAGAGGGTGGGCGGATTCGCTTCAAGACCGGAGGGCAGGACCGGGACGAGGCGGGAGCGCAGCGGAGGCGCGAGGTGCTCGAGGTCAGCGGGTCTGGCGACCAGGTAAAGCGGCGCGGCCGGTATGTCCGTCGCGGTGTTTCCCGTGGTATAGGCGCGGGCGATCGCATGCGGCAGAGGCGGCACCGCTTGGCCGTAATACCATGAGAACTCCGGATCAAAGTGCGGGACATAAACCGGCGCCGGGCCAGCGAGACGGCGCACCGCGGGCGCGAAATGGACCTCGCTGCGCGTCAACGCTTCGGCCGGGCGGATGACGCCGGTCCAAAGCAGAGTGGCGGCAAGCGTCAGCGTCGCGAGGCCGACCCCACTGACTGGCGGATGTCGGCGAACGATGCCGACGCCGATAAGCATCGCGCCAGCAAACTCGGCGCCGAGAAAGAGCAGAAACGGCCATCCGCCGCCGGCAATTCCGCGAAGGAAGATGGCCGCGTAAGAGTTGGCGGCGGACTGCATCTGCGCGGTTGCGGGAAGCGTCAGGGGCCGCAGCCACAGGATGGTCGATAATCCGACGAGGACCAGCAGGGCGATTACCGTGAGGGTCGCGTCGCGCAGCCGAATCGCGCCCGCAATGCGGCGCCGATCGATCGCCGTAAAAAGCGCGGCAAGCAGGATCGCCATCGGCGGCAGCGCGGGCAGGATATAGTCGTCGCGCTTGGCGCTGGCGGCGGAAAAGAAGATGACGACGGCCAGCATCAGCGCGAGCTGGAACAGGAGCGGCCGGCTGGCCGCGTTGCTGAAACCATTCGCGCAGACGGTCCAGATGAGAACCGGGAAGAGCAAAGTCAGGGGCAATGCGCCGCCCAGCAGGCGCATCGCGATAAAGTAGAAGGGCCGCGAAGCCTCGCCGGTGCCGCCGAGCGCACTCGGCATGAAGTGGCCGAGATTTTCCTGGATAAAGACGTCGCCGATCCCTTCGTGGCGGCCCGCGAACAGGGCCGGCAGATACCACGTCGCAGCGATGATGGCGGCGATCAGCAGGCCCGGCCAGGCCGCGCGCAAGGCGAGGAGCGAACGCAGGCTGCGCTGCGTGACAAGCAGGAAGAGAGCGGCGCCGAAAATAATCAAAACCACGGCGACCGGTCCCTTGGTCAGAACCGCGAGGCCGAGTAGCACACCAAAACCGATGAGACGCGGGCGTGAGAGGGCGCCACCGAGGACCGGGTAGACCGTACAATAGGCGGCAAAGACGAGCGCGGTCAGCAGCATGTCGGTGAGGGCGGTGGCGGCGCGCACGGCAAAGGCGTAACTGCCGGTCAGGAACAGCGCGGCGAGCCATCCGGTGGCGGGATCGATCGCCGCGGTGGTCCATTCCAGCACGACGGTCACGAGCGCGGCGGCGGCGACGGTCGACACGGCGCGGGCGCCGCGCTCATCGAGTGGGGCGCCGCGAGCTTCGGTCAGGAGCGCCGCGAGCCAATAGAAGAGCGGCGGTTTGCGATTGACGGCGCCGTAATAGTCGACCGGCAGCAGCCAGTGACCATGATCGACAATATCGGCAATCCATTGAGCGGACTGTGGTTCGGCGTCTTTGACGAAGGGCGCCGAATTGCCGGCGCTAAGGACGAGCAGCGCGAGCGCCATCACGAGAACGGGGCGCGTGAGCGAAGCGAAGGTGCGGTTGGCGGCGCTCAAGCTCGCGAACTGCGAACGGATAGGTGGCGGACACCCGCGATAGGGTGAAAAGTGGCGATTTCCATCGCCGGCGCGTTGTGCGCATAGCCGAAGCGTCCGGTGCGATCGACCAGGATGAGGCCGGCTTCGCCATTGCCGTCATCCGCCACATGGGCGAGCGCGCGGGTGACAGCCGCCTGGGGGGTGCGGCCGACAAGTTCTGCGGCGGCGCGGCGGGCGAGCCCGAGCTTGAGAATCACCTCGCCCACGCCGGTGGCGGAGACGGCCGCGCGGGAATCGGCGAAAACGCCGCACCCGGGAATCGCGGAATCACCGATACGTCCGCAGAGTTTGCCGGCGACGCCGCCCGTCGAAGTGGCGGCCGCCAGATTGCCCGCGTGATCGACGGCGGCGGCGCCGACGGTGCCATGTTCATGAGCCGGGTCGGGGGAATTGCGGCGCGCGGCGGCGAGCCAGCGACATCGCGCGCGCGGGGTAATCAACGAGGACATCCGGCACATCGCGAGTCCGTTCTGGCGGGCCAATTGCTCGGCGCTGCGTCCGGCCATCAGGACGTGAGGCGTGCGTTCCATCACGAGCTGGGCGAGGAGCACGGGATTGCGCACGCGGCTCACCAGGATCGCCCCGCCGGCCTCAATCTGCGGGGTGGAGTTACGCAGGTCTTTTTTGGCGACCATGATCCCGGCATCCATTTCGATGGTGCCGTCGCGGGTCAGGCAGGAGCCGAAGCCCGCATTGAACAGAGGATGGTCTTCAAGGATGCGGACGGCTTCGATGACCGCGTCGAGGGCGCGGCCGCCGTCGCGCAGAATAGCCCCACCGGCCGTGGCGGCCTGAAGCAGGGCACGACGACGTTCCGGCTGTTCGGCTTCGGGCGCGCGACCGCCTGCGCCGCCGTGGACGATCAGGGCGGGCCCGTCATAACGAGACTTCAGGCGGGACGACGCGCCCATAGAAAGAGTCGTCGGAATTCGAAGATCAACGGACCGTTGGTACCGTAGGCGCGCTCGAGGCGCTGCGTGAAATCAGCGATGAACTCATCGTGGCGCGCGACCGGAATGCGCTCGAAAAAGGGCCGCAGGGCGGTGGCGCGGGTGAATTCGACGATCGCCGCTGGACTCGTCATCGGATGATGAAAGACGTGGTAGTAGCAGGCGACGTCAACGAGGCCGAGAGCCTCGAGCATCGTGCGATACTCGTCGGCGGTGCCGACAGCGTGCGAGGGCGTCCGCAGGTCGCCGACGAGCGGCTGCCAGACGGCGTCGGCAGTCATCGCAACCAGCGTCATCTGGGCGGTCTCCTCGTGATTCGACGGCATCTGGACGACGATCCGGCCGCCGGGTTTGAGTGCGCGGGTCCATCGGGCGAGCACGTCGCGATGGTTAGTGGCCCACTGCAGGGCGGCGTTGGAGAAGATAACCGAATAGCGGGCGTCATCCTCGATAGTGCGGAAGTCACCTTCGACAAAACGGAGGCGGCGAGCCAATGGCGGTTCGAGCGTGGCGCAAAGGGCGCGCGCGCGATGGATCATCGCGGGTGAGGAATCGAGGCCGAGCGCGGTCCCGTCGGGGGCGGCGCGGCGGGCGAGTTCGACGGTGTATTCGCCGGTACCGCAGCCGAAATCCGCGATCGTGTCCGCGGAAGTCAGGGGCAGGCGCTCGAGGATAAGATCCACCGGTTCAGCGCGGTAGCGCTGAAAACGATGATAGAGTTCAGGATCCCAGTCGGCCATCGGTTCGAGCGAGCGTTTGCGGTTGCGCCACTTTAGCGATCATCGGTCTGACCTTCTACATCCGGGCTCTACCGCCGGATCAATATCTTCTCTCAACCTGTATGTGGTTCCTCTTCACCGCTGCGGGCCTGACTGGTCGAGCGGGTGGCGCGCCGAAATTCAAGGCGCAGAGGCGTACCGCTGCCGGCCAGACCCAGGGCGGCGCGGAAGCGGGTTTCGAGGAAGCGCACGTAGTGCGCCGGCAGTTCGCGCTCCAGATTGCTGAAGAACACCAGGCGGGGTGGGCTGGTGGCCACCTGCGTGACGTACATCAGCTTGAGTCGGCGGCCGGCGACCAGCGGCGGGTCCATCGCCGCG
Organism: Pseudomonadota bacterium; assembly: GCA_021325355.1. Taxonomy (GTDB): domain Bacteria; phylum Desulfobacterota; class Binatia; order Binatales; family Binataceae; genus JAJPHI01. The sequence continues at coordinate 146,293 of JAJPHI010000020.1, read as the reverse complement.
AGCGCCTCGGCGAGAATGCGGTTGAGCAGGGCGGTCTGAAAATGGGCGCGCCAGGCCTCACCGGCGCGCAGGGCCGTGGGCAGCAGATCGCGGATCCCGTCGCCCGTGAGCGCCGAGGTAAAAATCAGCGGAGCGTATTCGAGGAAGGGGTACCGTTGATGGGCATGGCGGACGAAGGCCGGCACGCGCTTGCCGGCGCCGCGCGCCGCATCCCATTTGTTGCAGACGACCATCAGGGCGCGGTCGTTGTGATCGATCAGGCGGGCGATGCGGGCGTCCTGATCGGTGATGCCTTCGACCGCGTCGATGACCAGGGCGAGGACATCGGCGCGACGGATCGTTTCGATCGCCCGCTGCACGGAATGCTGTTCGAGGTCGCCGGCGACGCGGGTGGGACGGCGGATGCCGGCCGTATCGACCAGACGCAGGACTTTTCCGTCGTGCTCGAGGATAACGTCCACCGGGTCGCGGGTGGTGCCGGGCCGGTCGGCGACCAGCGCGCGCTCGTAACCGACGAGGCGATTGAGCAGCGAGGACTTGCCGACGTTGGGACGACCGACGAGGCCGAGGCGCAGGTCGGGAAGCTCAGCCGTCGGGGCGCCGGCGGGTGACGGCAGCAGGGCCGCGACCGTATCGAGCAGCGTGTCGAGCCCGCGGCCATGGGCGGCGGAGACGGCGATCACTTCGGCGGCGCCGAGCGCGTAGGCCTCGGCAACGGCGGCGTCCTGGCCCGGATGGTCGATTTTGTTGACCGCGACGATGACGGGACGGCCGGCCGCGCGCACCAGGTCGAACAGTTCCTGATCGGCGCCGCCAACCCCGGCGCGGCCGTCGACCACGAAGATAACCAGGGCCGCGTTCGCGATCGCACCGGCGGCCTGCGCGGTCGCGAGGCGCGCTTCGGTCTGTTGCGCGGCGAGATCGAGTCCGGCGCTGTCGACGAGGGCGAAATCGCGGCCCTCATGGGAAAGACGCGCGACGTTCAAATCGCGCGTGGTGCCGGCCTCGGCGCTGATGATCGCGCGACCATGGCCGCTCAAGCGGTTGAACAGGGTCGATTTGCCGACGTTGGTGCGTCCCGCAAGAACGACCGCCGGCAGGTTACCGATAAGCTCGCGCAGCATCGGCGACGATTCGCCAGCCCCGGGCGCCATCTAAAGACCGAGCTCCTTCAATTTGCGCGGATCCTCGTGCCATCCCGGCTCGACCTTCACCCGCAGGGCGAGAAAGACTTTGCGCTCAAAAAGCTCTTCAAGTTCGAGGCGCGCATGGGTGCCTATCGTCTTGAGTTGGCGGCCGCCCGCGCCGATCACCATCCCTTTGTGCGATTCGCGCGCCACGATGATCAGCGCTTCGATGCGAATCAGGTGCTCTTCTTCAACGAACTGTTCGACCTCAACCGCGGTTGAAAACGGGATCTCCTGGCGCATCGCATGAAAGATCTTCTCGCGGATGATTTCCGCCGCGAGCATCCGCTCGGTCTGGTCAGTGTACTCGTCCGCGGGCATCAGCGGAGGACCCGGCGGAAGCAGACCCTTGACCACGTGCAGGAACGCCTCGACGTTCTCGCCGGTAAGGGCGCTGAGCGGAACAATTTCGGTATTCGGAGCCAGGCGCTGCAGCTCATCGATCTGCGGCAGCAGGAGCTGGCGCGCAACGCGATCGACTTTGTTGATGACGATGACCGTCGGACGTTTCAGAGCGAGGACGCGCTGCAGCGGATCGCGATCTTCAGGCGCGAGCTTGCGCCCCGCCTCGACCACGAGGGCGATCACTTCGCCCTCGGCGAGGCATCGATGAGCCGTATCGAGCATCCGGCGATTGAGCAGATGCTGCGCCTGATGGAAACCGGGCGCGTCGATAACGATCAGTTGGGCATCGGGATCGGTGCGGATGCCGACGATGCGGCGACGGGTGGTTTGCGGCTTGGGGCTGACGATCGCGACCTTATGACCGATGAGACGGTTGAGCAGGGTGGACTTGCCGACGTTGGTCCGGCCGGCGAGGGTCAGGAAGCCGGCGCGATGAACCTCCTGGGTGGTCATCGGCAGAGTATAGCGCGAAGCGGGCGGCGAACTTTACCGTCAGGCGCGGGCCGCCTGATCGCGTCCGAGCTGTTCGAGGGCTGCACGCGCCGCCGCCTGCTCGCTCTGTTTCTTGCTGCTGCCCTCGCCGATGCCGAGTTCGCGGGTGCCGATACGGATGCGGGTGGTAAACTGCTTGGCATGATCGGGGCCGACGCTGGCGATGAGCTCGTAAGCGGGCTGCATCCGGAAGCGGCGGTAGGCAATCTCCTGCAGCTCGGTTTTGTAATCGCGCTCGGCGGCCGGTCCGCCTATCTCGTCGGCGAAAAGGCGTTCGACGACGGCCTGGGCGGGGGCGAGGCCGCCATCGCTGTAGATCGCGCCGATGATGGCCTCGAAGGAGGCGGCGAGGATCGAGGGCTTGAAGCGGCCCCCGCTCTTCTCTTCGCCCTTGCCAAGCTGCAGGCAATCGTTGACGCCGATTTCGAGGGCCTTGGCGGCCAGCGTGCGGCCGTTAACGATCGAAGCGCGCTCCTTGGACAGGGCACCTTCCTTGGCGGTCGGAAAACGCCGCATCAACAGGTCGGCGATGGCAAGGTCCAGGACCGCGTCGCCGAGAAACTCGAGGCGTTCGTAATGAGGCTCGCCGGGCGCCGCGGCGCTCGGATGGGTCAGCGCGATCGCCAGCAGCTCACGGCGGGAGAAACGATGGCCGAGCGTGCGTTCAAGAGCTATCGTGTTGAAGCCGGGGTCAGGCTGGCGCTCGGTTCCCCGAGCCCATCGAACAAAGCGACCCCACCAGTTCGGCGCCTTCACCCGCTAATCGCTCGACCTTCACAAGTACCTCTTGATTAGTCATGTGTGGCGCGCCGTTGGTCAATACCCGTAGATAGTTGCGGCTGGTGCCCCGCAGAAGGCCGTCGCCGACGGTTTCTTCGATCAGGGTCGGCAGCACGGCGCCGACGAAGCGGCCGGCAAACGCGCGGCGCTTCGCTTCGCCGAGCCGGCGCAGCAGGGCGGCGCGACGCTTGATCTCAGCGGGGTCGAGGTGATGGTCGAGTTTGGCGGCCGTGGTTCCGGCGCGCTTCGAGTAAGGGAAGACGTGGAAATAGGCCAGCGGCAGCTCTTCGACAAAGCGGAAGTACGACTCGAAGGCGGCCGCCGATTCGTCGGGAAAGCCGGCGATTAGGTCGGTGCCGATAGCGACGTCAGGAAGCGCTGCGAGAAGGCGCTCGACGCGATCACGAAAGTGCGCGGTGCTGTAGCGGCGGCGCATTCGCAGCAGGGTCTCGTCCGCGCCCGACTGCAACGGCAGATGGAAGTGCGGGCAGAATTTGCGATCACTCGCCGCCAGTTCAATGATGCGGTCGCTCAGCTCCTCGGGATCGAGCGAGCTCAGACGGATGCGCGGGATAGCGCAGCGCTCGCCGATCATCTCGAGGAGGGCTTCGAGCGTGATCGGCGGATCGAGATCGCGCCCGTAACCGCCGAGATGGACGCCGGTCAGCACGACCTCCTTGAAGCCCTCGTCGTGCAGGCGGTCGAGCGCGTCGATAACGCGGCGCGGCGCGACGCTGCGCGAGCGTCCGCGCGAGAACGGCACGATGCAGAAGGAGCAGAACTGATCGCAGCCCTCCTGCAGCTTGAGGAAGGCGCGGGTGTGACCGTCGAGGGTCACGGTGCCGAGTTCGATCGCGGCCTTCTCCTTGCGCAGATTGGCGACGCTGACGCGCGCGGCGGGGTCGCCCAGCACGGCACGCTCGAGATCGCCCGGGCGGCCGAGGCCGACGACCGCGTCGACGGCGGGGCTGCGGTCGAGCAGTTGCGGGCTCGCCTGCGCGAGGCATCCGGTGAGCACGACGCGCGCACGGGGATTGAGGCGGCGCGCGCGCCGCGCCAGGCGCAGACTCTCAGCGTCGGCACGGTCCGTCACGGCACAGGTGTTGACGATAAAAACGTCGGCGCGCTGATCGAACGCGCAGCGTTCAAGGCCGCGCGCCCGCAGACGCGACTCTATCATGGCCGAGTCGTACTGGTTAACCTTGCAGCCGAGTGTGGCGATGGCAAAACGCATCCGGTTAACCTCGCAGCGCCTGCAGGATCAGGCCGCCGCCCAGGACTTCGTCGCCGCGGTAAAAGACACAGGCTTGACCGGGGGTAATCGCGGGACCCGGGCGGTCGAGAATAACCTCGGCGCGGCCCTCGGCGCAGAGCCTCACGGTGGCGGGGAGACCCGGATGGCGATAGCGAATCCTGATCTCAGCCGCGAATTCCGTCGGCAGGTGGCGGACGAGGCGCACCTGGTCCGCGATCAGGCCGCGCGCCGTCAGGCGGTCGAGCGGCGCCACCTCGACGGCGCCCGTGGCAGCGTCGATTGCGCGCACGTAGAGCGGCTCAGCGGCGGCGACGCCGAGGCCGCGCCGCTGTCCGATGGTGAAGCGATGGATCCCCTGATGGCGGCCGAGGACCGCGCCGTCTTCGCCCACGATGGGTCCGGGGCGGAGCGCCGCCGGTGCCGCACGCTCGACGAAGCGGCCGTAGTCGCCTTCGGGCACGAAGCAGATCTCCTGGCTTTCCGGCTTGTCGGCGTTGACGAGACCGAGCGCTCGGGCGCGCGCGCGGACCTCGCTTTTGCGCAAAGCGCCGAGCGGAAAGAGCGTCCGGCCGAGTTCAGTCTGGGTGAGGTTGAAGAGGAAATAGGATTGATCCTTGGTGTCGTCGGCGGCGCGTCTCAGATGAAAGAGGCCGGAGCCGTCGCGCTCGATCCGCGCGTAGTGGCCGGTCGCGACGAAAGCGCACTGGAGCGCCGCAGCGCGCTGCCAGAGCCGATCGAACTTGATCTCCCGATTGCACATCACGCAGGGGTTCGGCGTCCGGCCGTTGAGATACTCGCCGACGAAATTGGCGATTACGCGGCGGCGAAAGTCCTCGCGCAGATCGACCACGTAAAACGGAAAGTCGAGCAACTCGGCGACGCGGCGGGCATCTTCGAAGTCGTCGTGCGAACAGCAGGTGGCGCGGCGGCGCGCGGCGCGCGGCGGGTCGTCGGGCGTGAGCCGCATCGCCACGCCGATTACGTCGTAACCCTGCTCGCAGAGGAGGGCCGCGGCAACGGAGCTATCGACGCCACCGGACATCGCGACCAGCACGCGCGGGCTCATGGCCTAACCTCGTGGCGCGGTTCGCACGCGGCGACGCGGCGCCAGACTCGCGTTATGATCTCGGCCGCGCGTCCGACTTCTTCGGCGGTGGTGCTCCAGTCAAGGCTGAGCCGCAGTGAGCTGCGTGCAGCGTCGGTACTGCGGCCCATCGCGATCAGCACGTGCGACGGTTCGACCGCGCCGGCGGCGCAGGCCGAACCCATTGAAACTTCGACGCCTTCAAGATCGAGCGCCATCAGGAGAGTTTCGCCCAGCACGTCGGGGAAAGTGAGGTTAAGCGTATTGGGCAGGCGCCGCTCCATGGGGCCGTTCAAGCGCAGGCCCGGGATGCCCTCGCGGAGCCTCCGCAGGAGGGTCCGCGACAGCGCGTCAAGCTGGCGGCTCTCGGCGTCGAGCGAGCGCAGGGCTTCTTCGGCCGCGCAACCGAAGCCGACGGCGCCCGGCAGGTTGGGCGTGCCGGCGCGAAGACCCGTTTCCTGCGGGCCGCCGAGGATGAGCGGAGCAAGGATGGTGCCCGGGCGCACATACAGGGCTCCGATGCCGGGCGGGCCGCCGAGCTTATGCGCACTGAGCGTCATCAGATCGCATCCCAGGCGATCGACTACCACGGGGATACGACCGGCCGCCTGGGCGGCGTCCAGGTGGAAGCAGGCGCCGCAGCGCCGGGCCGCGGCGGCGATCGGCGCGACCTCTTGAATCGTTCCCACCTCGGCATTGGCGAGGCCCAGGGTAACCAGCGCCGTGTCGGTATCGATTTGCTCCGCGACCGCGTCCGCGTCGATTACCCCGTCCCCATCGGGGGCGACGCGGATTATCTCGAAGCCCCGCTGCTCCAGTTCGGCGACCGGCGCCAGCAAGGATGAGTGTTCGATCGTGCTGGTGATGATGCGGCGGCGACTGGCGGCGCGCGCCGCGCCAATAACCGCCAGATTGTTGGCCTCGGTCCCGCCGCTGGTGAAGACCAGCGCGCGCGGCGGCGCTTCGATGAGCGCGGCTACGGCGGCGCGGGCGCGTTCCAATTCGCGGCGCGCGCGCTGTCCCGCTCGATGGATCGAGGCGGGATTCCCATGCGCCGACTCGGCGCGGAAAAACTCCGCCATCGCGTGAGCCGCCGCGGGGCGGAGACGCGCCCCCGCGTTACTGTCGAGATAAATCCGCATCGTCCACCAGGGTGGTTGAACGAAGCAGTTTAGCTCAGGCTGGAGGGCTTCAGAAAGCCGGCGGCGGGGACTTCAGGCAAGGCCTACCCGCGGGCAATCGGGCCGCAGCGCACACGCCTCGCACTGGGGATTGCGCGCCGAACAGATCCGGCGACCGTGCAGGATCAGCGCCATCGAGAAGGCGGTCCATTGTTCAGGCGGGAGCAGTCGCTGAAGTTCGAGCTCGATCTTGTCCGGGTCGCGCTCGCGCGTGAGGCCAAGGCGGTAGGCCAGACGCCGGACGTGCGTATCGACGACCATCCCGGGTTTACCGAAGACATGGCCGAGGAGCACGTTGGCGGTTTTGCGACCGACGCCGGGAATCGTGACGAGCTCTTCCATGCGGCACGGAACCTGGCCGTCGAAGCGTTCGAGCAGCGCGCGGGCGGCGGCCTGCAGGGCGCGGGTCTTCTGGCGAAAAAAACCGGTGGTCTTAATCAGCTCGCGGACCTTGTCCTCGGGCGCCCCCGCCATCGCCGGGATATCAGGAAGCTGGCGGAACAGCTCGGGCGTGACCTGGTTGACCCGTTCGTCCGTACATTGAGCCGAGAGGATGGTCGCGACGAGGCACTCCCAGGGCGTCGAAAAATCGAGGCTGATGCGCGCGTCGGGGTAGAGTTCGGCGAGAGTGGCGGCAAGCCGCTGAGCGCGCGCCGCCAAATCCTGGGGAGTTTCGCGGCGCGCCGCCTGGGCGCGCGAGCCAATTGGACGGCGCGGCGTCGGACTCATCGCTGTCCCGTCCAATCCGGCGCCGCCACCATACGCCAACGGGCGCGAATCGCTTCATATTCCGAATCCGGCAGCGGTCCGCGCGCGGCGAGCCTCGCATTGTGTTCCCATCGCGAGGGGCGCTTCGTTCCGACGATCGCGGTATGCACGCCGGGTGCGGTCAGGGTGAAGCGCAAAGCCGTCGCCACCGCCTCCTGCGGCGGGCTTTTGAGAAAACCGTATGCCAGCTTGCGCAGGCGGCGGCGATACGGGAGGGAATAAAGGTCGCCGCCGAACCGTCCGCCGAGCCATGCGGCATTGGCGATCGGCCGCTTGGCGATGACGCCGAGATCACGTTCGCGGGCGAGCGGCAGCACGCGTTCGAGCGCCTCCTGGTCGGCGATATTGATGGAAATCTGCAGGGTGTCGAAGACTTCCAACCTGATCGCCGCGATCGCGTCATCGCTGTCGCCGCTGTAACCGATGAAGCGCGTCAGACCGCGATCGCGCGCACGCTGCAGTTCGGCAATGACCGAACCGTCGCGGAGCGTGGCGCTGTCGCAACTATGGAGCTGGACGACGTCGAGGTAGTCGGTGCGCAGGCGTTTGAGGCTGCGTTCGATACTGCGCACGATGAGCGACGGCGACCAATCGGGGAGATTGAATTCGGCGCCGGCGTGTCCGCATTTGGTCATCAGGAAGACCTCGCCGCGGCGATGGCCGATCGCGCGACCCACCAGATCTTCGCTATCGGCATAACAGGCGGCGGTGTCGATCAGGTTGAGGCCGGCGTCGAGGGCGCCGCCGAGCAGTCGCTCAACGGTCGCCGGCGGGGCATGCTCGTAGCCGATTTCGGACGCACCGAAGCCGAGCACGCTGACTTCCATCCCGGTTTTGCCCAGCCGCCGCCGTTCCATAAAGCAGAGCCTCGCCGTGCTTCAGCTCCTGCTAGAGCGCGCCACCGGACTCGCCGAAGGGCTTCGCCGCGCCCCTCGCCGCCGAGTTTTTGGCCGTCGCGCTAGGCGGTTGCGGTCAGAATCGACCATACCGAACGCTCGCCATCGCGCAGGATCAATTCACCAATCCGTCGATTCCAATAAGCCGAAGCGCCGAACTCGTGGCGCCACGATTGGATGCGTCGCGTGTAACGATGGAGCTGATATTCCTGGGTGAAGCCGATGGCGCCGTGCACCTGATGGCCCATGCGCGCGACGGCGGCGGCGGCGTCGTTGGCGCGGGCCTTGGCGATCGCGCACGCCATCAGCGCGTTTTTGCCGGCGGCCAGCGCGAGCCGCGCCTGTTGGGCGGCGACGCGCGCAGAGGCGACCTCGCTAGCTGCGGCGGCGATCTGATGCTGGATCGCCTGAAAGTTGCCGATCGGCCGGCCGAACTGCTTGCGATTCGCCGCGTACTCGACCGTCAGTTCGAGCACCCGCGCTGCGGCTTCGGCGAGTTGCAGCGCGCGCGCCGCGGCGCATCGCGCAAGGAGCGCATCGGAATCGACCCCGGTCGCCCGGGCGAGTGGGGTGGCCTCCTTGAACTCGAGCGTATCGCGTGGCTCGTTAGCCATATTGAGGCCGCGGCTCGGATTTGCCGAGCGGGTCTCGAGGAGGAGCAGGCAGTCGCCGGCGACCGCAACCACGGCGGCGACGTCGCGGCCCCAGGGGACGCGCGCGAGCCGACCCGAGACGCGACCGTTAGTGAGACTCAGACGGTCCGAGTCGTCGAAGGCAGCCAGCGACAAGGGCGCCGCAGGAACCTCGAGGCGATGCTGGACAAGGAAGGCGCCGGCGAGAATCGTCTCGACCACCGGCAGGGGAGTGGCCGCCGCGGTGATCGCGCGGATGACGGCGGCCTCGATTTCGAGCGCTTCGGCGGCGTCCTGGGCGATCGCGGCGGGTTGCAGCAGACCCTGGGCGGCCAACTGGTCCCAGAGTTCACCCGCCCAGGCGCCGTGCTCGGCGGCTTCGATGACGGCGGGCGTTAGGCCGTCGGCGATAGTGCGGCGGGCGGTTTCTTCAATCAGCGTGATTTCACTCATCAGCGAAGCCCCAATTCTCGTGCGATAATGCCGCGCAAAATCTCCCGCGTGCCGCCGCGAATCGAGAACGACGGCGCATGCAGCACCGCTTCGGCCAGCAGGCGCTGGAATTTATCGGCAGAGGTGAGGTCGGCGGCGGGCACGACTTCACGCATGATCAGTTCGGCGAGGTCCTGCTCGAACAGCGAACCGGTCTCCTTGACCAGCGCCGCTTCGAAGTTCGGCTGTTCGCCGCGTCCGAGCTGGACCGCGATCGACATCGACATGCCGCGCAGCGGCGCGAGTCGCGCAATCAGCGAGCCGATGAGCATCGCGGCGTCCGCCGAGGGCTCGCGGCGCGCACGTTCGACGAAGGCTTCGAGCAGCACGAACGAGGAAAGGAAGCGTTCGGGACCGCTGCGCTCGAAGGCGAGTTCGCTGATGACCTGGTTCCAGCCCTGGCCCTCCTGACCGAGGAGGGCGTCGGCGGGCACCCGCACGTCTTCGAAAAGCAGCTCATTGAAGTCGTGGTCGCCGGCCATGTTGATAATCGGGCGGATCGTGAGGCCCGAGGCGTCGAGCGGAACGAGGATCTGGCTCAGTCCCTGTTGGCGCGCCGCGGGGTCTTCGCCGGTGCGGCAGAGCATCAGGACGTAATGCGAGCGATGGGCATACGAAGTCCAGATCTTGCGCCCGTTGATGACCCAGGTGTCACCGTCACGGCGGGCGCGCGTGCGGACGCTGGCGAGGTCAGAGCCGCTATCCGGCTCACTCATGCCGATCGAGCAGTAGCATTCGCCGCGCGCGATCCGCGGCAGGATGTCCTGCTTCTGCGCTTCGGTGCCGAAGCGGAGCAGTTGCGGTCCGGTCTGGCGATCGGCGATCCAATGAGCGGCCGACGGCGCACCGGCCGCCAGCAGCTCTTCGACGACGACGTAGCGTTCGAGCGAACTCCGCTCATGGCCGCCGTAGCGTTTCGGCCAGGTCATGCCGATGAAACCGGCGGCGCCGAGTCGGCGGCTGAATTCCGGGTCGAAGTGGCTCCAGGAATCGGCATGGGGTGTCTTGGTGGCGGGATCGCGGGCGAGAAACTCGCGGATTTCGGCGCGGGTCCGCTCCATCTCCGGAAAATCCATGCGGGCATCGAAAAAAGGTGTCTTCATCGCAGGTCCTCGTCACCAGCAGGCCTGAGCAGTCTGCCGTGAAGCTATCGTCGCGGTCAAAGGGCGGGTAGGGGCGGAGCGCGGCGCCATCTGTTAGATTGCAAAATGCAATGCGGCCTGGGCGATACGGATTGTTTCCGCGCAGAGATAACTCTAGCTTCCTAACAGGTTCGGGGGTCTTGCCCGGGTATGCCGGATAACAGTTTTCGCCGCGCGGTGCGCATAGGCTATGTTGCCCCCTTTGCGGCGCTGGCCCTGGTGGCGGCCGTGGTGCTGTGGCGCGTGAGCGTGCAGGCCGGCCGCACGGCCCTGGTCAATCACACCTACCAGGTAATCGCCGCGGTCCGGGACGCGCAGACCGATACGTTCAAAGTCCTCGTCCCCTTCCGCTCCTACTGGCTGACCGGGGACAAACGCTACCTGACCGTGATGGCGCATGCGGAGAGCAAGGTCGATGACGATCTGTACGGGCTCTCGACGTTAATCAGCGACAATCCGCAACAGGTGCAGCGAGTGGTCGAGCTGGGCGGATTGAAGGGCGAGTGGTTCGCGGCGATCCGCGCCCTTATCGCGCAGAAGCCCGCGGGAGTCGGCGCGCCCGAGGCGCTCGGTCAGTTGAACGATCAGCTCCTCGCGCTGTCGGCGATTTTCGACGAGATGGCCGGCGAGGAAAATCATCTGCTGGCGCAACGCGCCGCGAGCCTCAACGTCTCGGAAAGCCTGACGACGTTGCTGGTGCCGCTCCTCGCGCTATTGGTTGCCGGCATCCTGGCTTATGTCGGATGGCGGGAGATCACGCGGGCGAGCGCCCAATTCAGGGGCGCGCTGGCGCGCGCGGAAGAGGCGAATCGCAGCAAGGATATCTTCCTCGCCACGGTGTCGCACGAGCTGCGCAATCCGCTCAACTCGATCATGCTGCTGACCGGCGTGCTGCAAGCGAACCAGAGCCTTTCCGACGAGGTGCGGCGGCGGGTCGATTCGATCGGCCGGGCGGCACGGGCCCAGGCGCAGTTGATCGAAGACCTGCTCGACGTGGCGCGGCTCGAAAGCGGCCGCATGCGGCTGGACGTGCAGGCAACCGATCCGGCGGAGGTGGTGCGCGCGGCGCTGGAATCCATCCGCCTGGCCGCCGAAGCGAAAGCGATCACGGTGCAGGAGCTGATCGATCCCAAGGTCGGTCTTATCGCCGGCGACCCGAAGCGCCTCGAGCAGGTGATGTGGAACCTGCTGTCCAACGCCGTCAAGTTTACGCCCAAGGGCGGCCGTATCCAGGTGCGGCTCGAGCGGATCAACTCCCATATCGAGATTGTCGTCGCCGACAACGGCAAAGGTATCGAGCCGCGGGATCTCTCGTTCATCTTCGATCGCTTCTGGCATCAGGCCGATCCGGAGAATCGCCGGGGTATGGGTCTGGGGCTTTCGATCGTCAAGGAATTGGTCGCGCTCCACGGCGGCACCGTGGTCGCGCATAGCGAGGGCGCGGGTAAAGGGAGCACCTTCATTGTGCGTTTACCGCTGCCGCCGGCGCGCGCCCCCCTGCTCGAACCCCGACGGCATCCGACGGTCAGTCCGGCGGAAAGTATCGCGGTGATACCGCGCCTCGACGGACTGACGATCCTGGCGGTCGATGATGACAAGGAAGCCTGTGACGCGCTGACCAATTTCCTCGGTTCCCTGGGGGCAATGGTCAGCGCCGAGTACTCCGCGCAGGAGGCGCTTCGGCGGCTTGACATGATGGCTCCCGACCTCGTCATTGCGGATATCGAGATGCCGGTGCAGGACGGCTATTACTTCGCGCGGGAATTGCGCAAGCGCGAACAGGCAACTACACCCCATCGGCGGGTCCCGCTGATCGCGCTGACCGCCTATGGGCGGGTCGATGACAAGGTGCGGATCCTTGCCGGCGGTTTCGATTGTCACGTCGTCAAGCCGGTCGAGCTGGTCGAGCTCGCGGCAACCATCCGCAATCTGATCGAAGCGCGCACGGCGGCAGCCGGCTAGCGGCGATTAAGGCGTCGCGCCATGGAGGCGCGCAGTCGGTGCGGCCTTGCCTCGCGCGAAAGTGTTGCGGATTCGGGGCGGCGTCTGACGCTATCTTTGAGCCGCCCCCGCGGATGGGCGTCGGGTCTTGCGGCGGACGCGAGCAAAATGCGCGCGCGGCGCGACTGCGCCCTTTGCCGCATAAAGTGCTAAGCTCCGGCGCAAGAACCATCCAGGAGGACTGACCGTCGTGAGTGAAGCAGTCACTCAAGCCGCCCCCAACCATATTCCGACCCCGGAGGAGCTGGGCTTCGATCCGGGTCTGCTGCGGGAAAAATACGCCGCCGAACGAGCCAAACGGCTGCGCGCCGATGGCAATCGGCAGTACCAGGAGATCACCGGCAAGTTTGCGCACTTCAACGAGGATCCCTACGTCGAGCCGGGGTTCACGCGTCCGGCGCTGCACGAGGAGCTCGACGTCGTGATTGTCGGCGGAGGGTTCGGCGGGATGCTCTCGGCGGTGCGGCTGCAGGAAGTGGGCATCACGAACTTCCGCATCATCGAGAAGGCCGGCGACTTCGGCGGAACGTGGTACTGGAACCGCTATCCGGGCGCGCAGTGCGACGTCGAAGGCTATCTCTACCTGCCGCTGCTCGAAGAGACCGGCTATATCCCTAAGGAGCGCTATTCCTTTGCGCCCGAAATTTTCGCCCACGCGCAGCGGATCGGCCGCCAGTTCAAGCTGTACGAGAAGGCCTGCTTTCAGACCAGGATCACCGAGGCGCGATGGGACGATGAGGCGGCGCGCTGGGTAATCCGCACCGATCGCGGCGACGTCCTGCGCACGCGTTTCGTCATCATGTCGAGCGGGCCGCTGAACAAGCCGAAACTGCCCGGCATTCCCGGCATCGAAAACTTCAAAGGTCACACCTTCCACACGAGCCGCTGGGACTACGAATATACGGGCGGCGACACCACCGGCGGCCTGCACAAGCTCAAGGACAAGCGGGTCGGCATTATCGGCACCGGCGCGACCGCGATCCAATGCATTCCGCATCTCGGCGAATGGGCGCAGCAGCTCTACGTCTTTCAGCGGACGCCGTCGTCGGTGGATGAGCGCAACAATACGCCGACCGATCCGGCATGGGCGAAGAAACTCAAGCCGGGATGGCAGGAGTATCGCAATCGCAATTTCACCGCGCTGCTCGACGGCGTCGAGCTGGAAAAGGACGAGGTTCGCGACAAGTGGACGAGTCCGCTCAAGAAGCTCGGCGACCTGCTGAACAATCGCAAGGACGCGAAGCTGTCGGCGGAAGACCGGATGGCGCTCGCGGAAATCGCCGATTTTCAGAAAATGAACGAGATTCGCGCGCGCGTGGCCACGGTCGTCAAGGATCCGGCAACCGCCGAGGCCCTGCAGCCGTGGTATGGCCAATGGTGCAAGCGGCCGACCTTCAACGATGACTATCTGCCGACGTTCAATCGGCCGAACGTCAAGTTGGTCGATACCAGCGGAAAGGGCGTCGAGCGGGTAACCGAGCACGGCGTCGTCGTCGACGGTGTCGAATACGAGGTCGATTGTCTTATCTTCGCGACGGGCTTCGAGGTCGGCACGGCCTACACGCGCCGGGCGGAGTTCGCGATGTACGGGCGCAACGGCGTCTCGCTCGCGGATTACTGGGCCAATGGGATGCGCACCTTCCACGGCTTTCTAAGCAACGGCTTCCCCAACTGTTTTCACATGGGCCTGACGCAGACCGGACTGACCGCCAACTTCACCTACATGCTGAACAAGCAGGCGTATCACGTGGCCCATCTGATCGAGGCGGTCAAGCAGCGCGGCGCCCGCGCGATCGAACCGACGCGCGAGGCCGAAGAGGAATGGGTGCAGACCGTGAATCGTCCGAATCCGATGTCGAAATATCAAAGCGTCTGCACGCCGGGCTATTACAATGGCGAGGGCCTGGGTGAAGGCGGCTTCCTTACGGCCGTGTATCCGCCCGGGGCGCTCGCCTTTTTCGATCTCCTGGCGCAGTGGCGCGAGCGGGGCGATTTCGCCGGTCTCATCGTCAGTTAGTCGTACCGAGAATGGCGCCGGCGGCCGCAGCCGGCGCCGTTCACTTCAGAAATCGCGCCGATAGCTGACAAAACTGTTGGTCACGCGCGCGCCCAGGCTTTGGGCGGTGCGGCGTGACGGCCAGTTATCGTCAAGCACGAGGGTGTAGCCGGCAAAGCGCAGATGGCGGCTCGCCATCGCCAGGTAGGACATCGCCGCCATCGCGCGGGCGACGCCGCGGGAACGGAAGCGTTCCATAACCCCAACGTTGATCAAGGCCCCGCGCGTGCCGCCGCCGCGTTCGGGGCGCAGTTTGAAGCCGGGCTTGAGGCGCGCCAGCGGCATCGTCAGGTCGGGGACGGAAAAAACCGCGCCGATCGGCAGACCGTCGGCTTCGGCGATAATCGACAGGTCGGCCACAGCGGTCTCCTGCAACGGGAGCAGCATCGGCCGCACCTCGGCGTGCGAGATCGGATTCCATCCCCAATGGCGCTCGAAGGTCTGGTTGATGACGTCGGTCCAGGCGTCGATCGCGGCGGGGAAGCCGAAGGTCCGCCAGCTTTTGAGCTTCACGCCCGCCGGCTCCATCGCGCGGACCATCGCGCTGTAGCGCTGGAGCGTGTCCTGCGTCAGCGGCGCGGTATAATCAACCTGGCCCTTCTCGGTGTAAAAGCCGGCGTTCTTGAAATAGCGATGGTAGCACTCGGGATTGCCGCGCATCAGGAACGACGGCAGGTCGTTGTAACCGTCAATCGCGTAGGGATAATCGAGGAAGGCGGCGAAGCCGCTGCGCGCGGCGCGCATCCCGCGCTCACCGAGCCATTCGAGCGAGCGGTCGAGGAGCGCGCCGACGGCGCGATCTTCATCCGGCAGCGCCTCGAAATGAATCAACTGACCCAGGCGCTCGTTCCAATGCGCATTGTAGCGATGGTTGACGACGGCGCTCACGCGAGCGACCGGGCGCCCGTCGCGGTAGGCGAGAAACGACGCCATCTCCAGATGGGCAGCGATCAGCGCGCGACCGCTCAGCAGCTCGATTTCACTGTTGATATCAGGCGGCCACCAGGCTTCGCGCTGGGCATAGACCACATAGGGCAGTCGCGCAAACTGCTCCAACTCAGCAGCCTCGTGGGCGACGACCACCCGTATTTCGGTCGAACTCACAGGGATTAGGATAGATGATGCCGGGCGGGTGGTTCAGTTATCGGAATCGTCGCCGCCGGAACCGTTCATGTCGCCACCCGGACCGTTCATATCGTTTGAATTTGCATCACCCTGATCGCTGTCGGTTCCCTGATCGTCGTCCGGGGTCGGCGAGGCCTGCGGATTGCTGGCGTCACTGTCGGAATCTGACGAGTCCGAGTCTGAGGCGCTCGAATCATCATCCGACTGATCCTGGTTCTGACCCTGAGCGCTGTCGTCCTGACTCTGATCCGCGTCCTGGGCGAGCCGCAAGGGCGAGGGGCGGGCGCCGGTCTGCGCGGCCAACTGGATCCGGGCAAACGCCGGGACAGTCATTATCAACAGCAAGGCGAGCCCTGTCGAAACCGCGATCGTCAGGTGTTTCATAGAAAATGCTCCACTTACGTACATGGTTGGACCGCGCCGATGCGCAAGTCAACGTTTCCAACAGAGGTCAAGATACTCGCAGCCAAGCGCGCGACAGGCGGCCGGGGCGGGCGGGCGCCGGGGAAAGTTCGCGGCCGCCTCGGCCACGCGCAATTCCTCGGCGAGCGTGGCGAGATGGGCGGTGATGACGGGGAGCGCGGGCAGCTCGAGGGATTGGATCTGCACCTTGCCGCGCAGGGCGACGATCTCCGCCGTCACCGTGACCTCCGGCATCACCGAGGCGACCGCCAGCGCATAGCATTCCATTTGCACCTGGTAGAGCGACGCTTCGACGGCACGCGAGTATTTGTAGTCGCGGACGATCAGGTGACCGGGACGCGTGTTGTCCCGCGCGATCACGTCGATCCGCCCGCGCAAAAAGAGGCCCGACGCGGGATTTATGATGAAGGGTACTTCGCGCCCGCAGACGACGACTTCCGCCTGCCGCGGAGAATTCAGGTAGCGCACGAGATCGTCGGCCACCCGCCGCCGCTCCTCGGCGCCGAGTCCGGCGCTGCGACCTATCTGCTCGGCGAGCCCAGGAACCGCCGTGGCCGCGGCTTGATCAAACTCAAGCAGTTCAAGGATGCGATGGGCAACGGTGCCCATCGCCGTCGTCGCGGGCACTCCCGCAGAACCGCCTCCGTTCACCGGCAGGCGCACGGCGTGACGCAGCCAATACTGGCGCGGGCAGCGGGCGAAATCGGCAAGAGCGGTTACGCTGAGCGTCAGTTCATGCGGCGCTTCGGGCGTAAAGGCAGCGCGATCGCGGAGTCGGCGCGCGAGCCCCCCGTCCAGCAGCGGCAGCTCCGGCTGCGGCGGCGGGGACGGCGCTTCAGCCGCGGACGGGCGCCGCAGCAGAATTTTGAAGCCGTCGCGCTTGACGAGTCGGGTCTCGCGGCCGGTGCGCAGGAAATCCTCGCAAAGCTCGCGGCCGAGAAACTCGCGCAGCATTTTCGACCATCCGGCGTTGTCGGCGCCTTCGCTGATAATCAGGCGATCGCGCGCACGGGTGAGCGCCACATAGAGAATGCGCAGAAGTTCCGCCGCCTGCTCATCGCTGACCCGTTCGGTGTAACGATCGAAAGCCGCGCTCGGAATTTCATCGTGGCCGCTGCCGCAGGTCTCGCGCACGAGGACGCCGGCGTCGGGGTCGAGCAGAACCGGGAAATGATCCGCGGTGGGCCGGCGGCCGGCGTCGCCCAGAATCACCACCGGGAATTCGAGGCCCTTGGCCTGATGGATCGTCATCAGGCGGACGACATCGTCGGTCTCTTCGAGGACCTGGCCCTGGGGCTCGTAAGGCTCGACCTCGGTCAGGCGCCGCAGATAGCTGACGAAGCTGGCGAAGGTGAACACGTTGCGGCTGTCGCAGCGGCGGGCAATTTCGACCAGTTTCCGCAGATTCGCGACGCGCTGACGGCCCTGCGGCATCCCGGCCATCACGCTCTCATAATCGGTGAGTTCGAGGATGCGCTCGATAAACGCCGCGAGACCAAGCCGACCACGCTGGCGGCGAAGCTCATTGAGCGTTGTAAAGGCCGCTTCGGCGACCGCCGCTTCGTCGCCGAGGATGGTGAAATCGGGTCGCTGAGACCCGAAAGAATCAGCCAGCGTCACTTCTTTGCGCCCTTCGTCAGCGCCAAGACAGAGCCGCATCAGGGCGCGGTCGGAAAGGCCGAAGAGCGGCGAGCGCAGTGCCGCCGCGAGGGCGATCGTGTCACGCGGATCGGCGATCGCCGCCATCAGTTGGATCAGGTCGAGCACTTCCGGACGATGATAGAAACCGCGGCCGTTTACGGTGTAGCTATCAATGCCGTACTCGGCGAATGCTCGCTCATAGAGACCGACATCGGTGAAGGCCCGCAAGAGGAGCACGATGTCGCGGAGTCGAACCGGGCGATACTCGCCGGTGGCTGGATCGAGGACCGGATCGCCGGAGGCGACGAGCTCGCGGACGCGTGCCGCCAGCGCTCGCGCCTCCCGCTCGCGCCTGGCCGCCACCGACAGGGAGACGCCGTCGTCCGTGAAACTGCCGAGCAGCACTTCGACCGGATAATCATGTGCCACGGCGCGCCGCGCCTCGAGCTCGTGGGCGCTGCTCCATGCGATCGCATA
Organism: Pseudomonadota bacterium; assembly: GCA_021325355.1. Taxonomy (GTDB): domain Bacteria; phylum Desulfobacterota; class Binatia; order Binatales; family Binataceae; genus JAJPHI01. The sequence continues at coordinate 128,256 of JAJPHI010000020.1, read as the reverse complement.
AGCGGGGCTGGGACCCGTGCCGGGCGGCATCATGGCGCTGCCGAGCGCGTTGACGAAGTTTACGATCGTCGGCGTTGACCGGCGGTTGTCCTGCAGCAGTGACGTCTCGAGGGCGAAGGGCCACGGCGCGTTGAAGACTGCGACATCGGCGCCGCGAAACCGATAGATCGATTGCTTTTCATCACCGACGACAAAAAGCTGCGGCGCTGCCGCGCCGCCGGGGTCCGGAGTTGCGAGCAGGCGGATGATCTGGTCCTGGAGGGCGTTGGTGTCCTGGTATTCATCCACCAGGATGGCGCGGAGCTCCCGGCGGTAATGCGCGGTGACCTCGGGATGGTCGCGCAGCAGATCGCGCGTCGCGATCAGCAGGTCGTCGAAGGTCATGATACGGTCGGCGCGCCGCGCCTCGGCGATCGCGGAATCCAGTGTGACCAGCAATCGTGCGATCGCGAGCGCGCGCGGCGCCGCCCGGTAGTCGCCCCACGCGGCGATAAGCTCGCCCGTAAGGCCGAAGCGCGTATCGTCCTCGGCCACCAGTTCCTTGGCTGCTTTGACGAGGTCTTTGACGGCGTTGCTGCGCGCTTCGGGCAGATGCGCGGCGAGCGTGCGCAGAACTTCAATCTCCTCGGATGGCGAATCGCGATGGAGGCCCTGAACCACAGCGCGCGCGCTCTTCCACCACGCCGCGAGCTCGCGCAGCGCGGTTGCGGTCTGGCCGGAAGCGGCCGCCCGGCAAAGCTGATCGACGATCAGCACCAGTTGCCGGGCGCCGTCGGCAACCCGATCCGGCTGGCCGGCCAGTGTCGAGACGGTATTGGCGGTGGCGGCGAGGACCTGCGCGAGCGGCACGCCGCGACGGGCCGCTTCGGTGGTCAGGCGCTGGGCGATTTCGAGCGCGCCTTCGCGAAAAATGCCCCCGCGCAGGCCGCGGCTCTGAACCAGAAAACGCGCGCCCGGATCGTCCTGCCGCATCGCCCGCACCAGCGCGTCGAGCGCGATCTGTTCAAAAAATGCCGCGCTTTCGTCTTCGTCGAGAATCTTGAAATCCGGGTCGAGACCGACGGTTACCGCCTGTTCGCGCAGGAGGCGCGCGCAGAAGGCGTGAATCGTCGAAATGCGCGCGAGCCAGATCGTCTTGAGCGCGCGCTTGAGTTGCGTCCGCCGCGCGGCGTCCGGCTCGGCGGCGGCGCGCGCCTTCAGGACGGCGATGATGCGCAGGTTCATGTCGAGCGCGGCCTTGTCGGTAAAGGTGATGGCGACAATCTGTGAGGGATTCAGCGGCGGCCGCCCCTCGATATCGCCGGCGAGCAGGGCGACGACCCGCCGCGCCAGCACTTCGGTCTTGCCGGAGCCGGCGCCGGCCCGGACCTGCAGACCGGCCGGCGCGAAGATCGCAGCCCGCTGGGCGTCGCTCAACTGCAAGTCGCGCGCCGCGGTGGCCATCAGCGCTCCGAAAAGCGGCAGACCGCCCGGTACGGACAGAAGCTATCGCAACGCAGGGGATCGACGTCGAAGCGGCCGGCCAGCGCCTGCTCGAGCAGATCAGCGATGCGCGCGGCCACCGGCAGCGCCGTCGGAGGCGCGGGGGCGACGCCGCAGTTCGCGTCGAGCAGGTCGAGGTCGACCGTCAGCCCCCTGCTCTCCTTGTCGCGATTCCGCAGGGCGACATATGCGGCCTCGGCCCGGGCGTCAACGGCGAGGGCCTCACGGAAGCTCGCGACCGCCGCCAGCAGATAGACCGCCATCTGCAGGTCAAACGTGGCAAAGCTCGAGATGCGCAGGCGGTCGTTGAACTGATTGCGGTTGCGGGAACTCTTGTAGTCGAGGACGCGGAGGCGCTCGACGCGCCCGGCCGGATCGTGGAAAAGCTCCAGCCGATCGATACTTCCCCGTAGCGCGATCTGAAGCTGACGGCGGTTCTTAAGGGTCACGGTCAGCGGAATCTCAAAGGTGAACTCGGAATGCAGTCTCGAGGGCTGATTCCCCTCGGCGCGCCGCGCCGTTTCCCATCGGACCACTTCCCGCAGGATCTCCGTAAGCGACGACCAGGCGACCTCGAAAAAGGCGGGGTCGCGCGCCGCCGCGGCCAGTTGCGGTTGGTAGCGGGCGGCAAGCTCGGCCGCCTGCCGAAGCGCCTGCGCCGGGTTGCTGAAATCCGGGTTGCTGTCGAAAAACTCCTTTAGCAGGCGGTGGATCAGGTCGCCGGATTCGAGGCTGGTGGATTCATGATCCGCCTCCTCGGGCTGAGCGAGCCGCAGAATCCGGGCGGCAAAGTAGCGAAAGCCACAGGCGGCCAGATCGTTGAGCTGCGTCGCGCTCCAGGGACGGAGCGCGCCGGGCAGGGCGCCCAGCAGTATCCGCTCGAGCGCCGCGTCGGGTCCGACGTGACCGTCGTAGATTCCGGCCGAGCGGAACTTTTCCGCGTCCGGGGCGAGGGTATCGCGCGTTGGCCATCGCTCGTCCTTCTTCGCTGCGCGGCGCGCCGCTTGAAAAACCTCTTCGCGCGTGGGCCGCGCCAGGTATCCCTCGCGATGGCGCTCGATAGCGACGCGCCGGCGAATTGACTCGAGCCGATTATCCGGTACGCCGCAGCTTCTCAGCACCCCGTCGATCTCCGGATGCGTCGTACTGCGGTTGAGTAATTGGCGCATCGTGAAGGCGTCCTCGACTTCACCCGCGCGACTCATCGTGGCGGACACGCCGAGCAGCCGCTGAACCTCCTCGATATACGGCGATGGCGCGAGCGGACCGCCGACTTCATCCTCGCGCGAGTAGGCGAGAAAGACGCCGCGCGTCGCCATCGAGAGCGCGAGGAAGAAAAGGAACGGTTCGCGGCTGACGCGCTGGGCGCGCGAGCGCAGAATCGGACCGGGAGCGCTCGGCGCCTTAAGATCGGTGCGTTTGCGCAGTGCCGCGCGCAGGGCGCGGTTGAGTTCCGCGAGCCCCTCCTCCGGCACCAGCGGATCATACGCGTAATACCTGGGAAAGACCCCTTCGTTGAGGCCAAGGACCACGACATAGTCGAAGTCGAGACTGCGGGCGTCCATCACGGACATCGCGACGACACCGTTGCCCGCGGGAGTAATTTCGCCGGCGCTGAAGACCTGCTCGAGCAGGCGAATCCATTCGCGCGGCGAGCGCATCGTCACGGCGCCGAGACGCGCCGCTTCGTCGTGAAGTTCGGTCAGCGTGCGCCGCAGGCTCGCCCCGGCATAGGCCGATCCGTCAACCACCCCGGCCGGCAGAAAATCGAAGCGAATCAGCTCGAGCGCCTGATTGACCCGATCGAGATAATCGAGCAGAGTTGCCGGCGCCGCGAGCGGCGCGAGCGCGCCGAGAAAGTCGGTCCACGCGGCGGCGGCGCGCTTGAAGCCGTCAAGCCGCCGAGCGCGCGGTTCGCGCTCGCCGTCGCCGGCTGCATCGAGATTCCGCTCGAGCTCGCTTCGGTACCGCTCGACGCAGGCGCGGAAGGGTACCGTGGTTTCATCGATATAGCCAATCTCGGCCGGAAGCCCGGGAAAGGCGGCCGCGGCGGCGCGTATAAAGACGCCGTCGCAGACGGTACTCAGCGCCTGACGGCTGAAGGCGCGCGTCGGCAGCCGCAGGAGATCGATCAACGCGCGGGCACACGGCGCGTCGCTGAGGCGCGGCCCGTCGGTCAGGCGCAGGGGGAGTCGAAAATCGGCGAAGGCCGTCTGCAGGTAATCGCGATAGCGGCTCAGGTCGGCGCTGAGCACGGCGATCCGTCCGGGGCTCAGCGTTTTGCCTTCGCGCTCGAGCAGTTCGCGCACCGTGCGCGCGGCGGCTTCGGCTTCGGCGCGGGGCGTGCGCGCCTCGATTAGCGTTACGCTGCGGTCGGGTTCGGGCGCGGCTGGCTGGCCGTCGCGAAACAGATGCTCGAGCAGAAAGCCGAGGTTGCCCGGGCGGCCGCCGCGGCGGACGAAACTCGGCAGGATCTGATCGGCGATCGACTCTTCAGCGACGAAACGGTTCCACGTGAGATCGGCAAAGCGCGCGACGTCGATCGGATAATGCTCGGCCTGGATCACCACTTCGGCGTCGCCGATGATGCGGATCAGGGCGCTGATGACCATGAATTCGAGCAGGCTCAGGTCATAAAGCTCGGCAACCAGGAGTTTGTCCACGCCGTCGAGCAGGCGCGGCCGCGTCCGCTGCGCCTCGTGCCGGAGCAGTAGGTCGAGCGCAGCGCGTTCACGATCGTGCCGATCGGCCAGTTCGCGACGCTTGAGCAGCGCTTCATAGGCTCGAAAGACCTCCGTAAATCCGCTGAGGCGGGCGCGCAGGGTCGGCCCCTGCATCGCGAGGGCGGAGGCCCAATCGTCGACGCTGAGCCCGGCGCTCTTGAGCTGGCGAATCAGCGAGAGGGTGCGCTCGCCGAGGCCTTCGCTCAACCCCTTGTCGCCGGGTGCGCCGCCGCGAGGGGAGAGCGCCTCCACCAGGGCCAGATACTCGCCGTTGGCGCTTAGCGCGGTGCGGGGGTCAAGCCGCTCCTGCCACAGCGCGTCGGTCAGCTCCGGCATGGTCGTCAGCCGAGCGCCGAGCAGACATCCGCCGACGCTGCGCCGCTTCAATTGATCGGCGACCTTGAAAGCGGTCGGATAGATTGTCAGCAGGCGCTCGCGCATCGCATGTTGAGCCAACTCATTCTAAATGCTGTCGCGCGAAGCAGCCATAGGTAGCGGCTGCCGCTATCCGCGTAGGTGGCGGCGGCGCTATGATGCGGGCTCGGCGGCTTCAGGCGCGCAGGCGGCGTTCGGCACCACGACGCGCTCGACTTTCACGCCGTCCGTGGATGAGCAGGTGACTTCCGCGACCCAGCCGGCCTCGGAACTCGCATAGAGCGGCGCCGGCGTGCCGCAATAAACCGCGCGCGTCGCGCCGTGCGAGACGTCGCCGAAGAGATGGATATGGCCCAATGCAATATAGTGGTAGCCGCTGCTGGTGATCTCAACCGGCGTGATCGGTGAGGAGCGATGGGTCTCGCCGCCGTCGGTAAAGAAACCATGGGCGAGCGCGATATTCCAGCGGTCGTGGCGCGGTTGCGGCAATCCCTCCAGCGGACGAAAATCCGGCGAATGCTCGACGAGCGCCCGACCCCATAGGTGAGCCGCCAGTTCCGGAAACTCGATCGTCTGTCCTGCCGGCTCGAGGATGAGATGCAGATTCGCGGGCAAGCGTTCGCGGCCGACGCCGGCGTATAGCGAACGTTCGTCGTGGGCGTCGTGATTGCCCGGAATCATCACGACCGGCATGCGCGCGCTCGCGATCGTGTTCATGGCGAAGTCGAAGGCCTCACGCTCAACGCGGCTCGAATCGAACAGGTCGCCGACGATAAGCAGCAGATGAGCCGCGCGTTCATTGGCCAGTTGCACCACACCGCGGAAGGCTTCGCGCACGCGCGTACGGAAATGATCGCCGCGCGGGCCCGCGCCGAAGGTGTCGCTCTCGAGATGAACGTCGGAGGTGTGAATCAGTTTGAGCGGAGGTAAGCTTGGCGCCACGGAAGATCGTCTCCGGCAGGTGGTAGACGTCCACGATTCGAGCGGAATCGTAGCAGGCTGCACCCGCATCTCACAATACTTGACCCCTCGAGGCCAGTATTGCCGGGCTCTTTAGGTTAGGTCGCCGCGATGGCATAATTGCGGTTTACGTTTTTCGCGGTCCGACGCCGCGAGAGAGTCCCGATCATGAAATTAAGGGTCGATGACATCAGCGCTGAGGAACGGCGCCTGAACTTTGCCGAACCTGAGAGCGAGATGAACCACGCTTTGAGCGTCGGGCCGCTGCAGGAATACCGCATCCTGCGTCCGGTCGAAGTTCGGATCGCACACTATCGCGCGGGGACGGAGGTCTTTTTGCACGGCAGCGTAAGGGCCGAACTGGTGGCTGCCTGCGCCCGCTGCGCCGAAGAGTTCACGACCCATCGCGGGCGGGGGTTCCGTTATGTGCTTGCCCCGGCGGCGCTCGACGATCATCAGGACGACAAGGACGAAATCGAATACACGGTTTACCAGGGCGACGAAATCGATCTGACCCCGATGGTGCGCGAGCAGATGCTGCTCGCGCTCGCCGAGCGGCCGCTCTGCCGGGAGGACTGCCGCGGATTGTGCGCGCGATGCGGCGTCAATCTGAATGAGCATGCGTGCGGCTGTCGGACGGAGGCCGGCGATCCCCGACTGGCGGTCCTGCGCAGTCTCAGCGTGAAGCGCCCCGTGGCCCATTAGCGCGGACGGTCAGCCTTAACCAATCACCTGCTTAACAAATTCACCTGGCGGTTAAAGAGACAGATGCAAGCACCTAAACGACGAACCTCGCGATCCAAGCGCAACAAACGGCGCGCGCACGACGCCTTGCGCGCGGTGAATCCCCACACCTGCGCCAATTGCGGCGAGCCCACCCTGCCGCATCGGGTCTGTCGGCATTGCGGTCAGTATCGTGGCCGCGAGATGGCGGCCGCGGCGGAGTAATCCTCAGGGGCATGGCCCGCGAACCGCGCGGCGCAGGGCGCGCGGCGCCCCGGGTTGCAGCAGGAGCAGAGTGAAGATAGCAGTCGACGTCATGGGTGGTGATTTAGCGCCCAAGGCTGCGGTCGAAGGAGCCGTGCGTGCGGCGGCGGATTTCGCGATCGAAACCATTCTGGTCGGCGACCGTGCGGCGATTGAGGCCGAGCTCAAACAGCTTGATACGGCCAATCTCCCGCTGACCATCGAGCACGCGGCCGAAGTGGTGAAAATGGACGATTCGCCGCTTGAATCGGTCCTGACCAAGCCTGAGTCGTCGATTCACGTCGGCCTCGAGCTGGTGCACAAGGGCGCCGCCGACGCCTTCGTCAGTGCGGGCAATTCAGGCGCCGTGATGGCCGCCGCGATGGCGATTCTGGGCAGTCTGCCCGGAATTGATCGCCCGGCGATCGCTTCGACGGTACCCACCACCACGGGCTTGAGTCTGCTTATCGACGCGGGGGCCAATACCGACGTCAAAGCTATCAACCTGATGCAGTTCGGGGTGATGGGCAGCGTTTATTGGAAGCACGTGGCGAAGATGCCCGCGCCTCGTGTCGCGATACTCTCCAACGGCGAAGAAGAATCGAAGGGCACCGACAACACCCGGCACGCCGCGGCGATGCTGAAGAAGCTCGCGCCGACGATCAACTATGTCGGCTACGTCGAGGGTCGCGACATCAACCGGGCACGCGCCGACGTCGTCGTCACTGACGGTTTTACCGGCAATGTCGCGCTCAAAACCATGGAAGGCTTCGCCGCGTTTCTCATCGGCAGCCTGCGGGAGGTGTTCGAGGGGAGCCTTTTGCGGAAATTCGCCTTCCTGCTGATTCGCAAGAAACTGCGCGCCTTGCGCACGCGGCTGGATCCTTCGGAATACGGCGGCGCGCCGCTTCTGGGGGTCAACGGCGTCACGATGATCGCCCACGGTTCGTCGAGCGCTCATGCGATTCGGAATGCGATTCGGGCGGCGGCGGACGAGGCGCTGGTGCGCAACGTCAATGCGGAGATTATCGAAGTTCTGGCGCAGGCCGTGCCGGATCAGGCGGCCGCACAGCCGGCGCCCAATAAGGGACTGCGGGGGCTTTTCCTGAAAATGCGCGAGCGACTTCACCATCGCACCGGCAGTATCCGCGACAAGCGTCCGGAGCATCCGGCCGACAGCGAGCGCGACGGCGCGACCCACTCGAGTCTCCCGGCGCAGGCGCCGGGCGTCGCGCGCGAAGGCGACGCGCTCGCACCGAATGACGGTGTGGCGGCGCCGGCGGTAAGCGGAGCCAACGGGGTGGCCGATAATGCGCTGCCGGCTGTGGAAGGCGCGCATGAGAGTTCCGAGCAATCAACCAAACATCATTCTTGAAACGAGCATCAGATGAAGCTGGCGTTGCTTTTTCCCGGTCAGGGGTCACAGAAGCCGGGCATGGGCGCGGACCTCGCGCGCGAATACGAACCGGCGCGGCGGACTTTCGCCGAGGCCGACGAGGCCCTCGGAACGGCCCTCTCGCGGCTTTGTTTCGAAGGCCCCGAGGCGGAGTTGCGCCTGACCACGAATGCGCAGCCGGCAATCCTCGCGACTTCGATCGCGGCCTATCGCGTGCTGGAGGCTGAATGCCGCTTTGAGCCGATGATGGCGGCTGGGCACAGTCTCGGCGAATACAGCGCCCTGGTGGCGTCGGGCGCGCTGAGCTTTGCCGACGCATTGCGCGCGGTGCGGGAGCGCGGGCGGCTGATGCAGGAGGCGTGTCCGCCGAACGTGGGCGCGATGGCGGCGATTGTGGGCATCGAGTACGCGGCGGTCGAGGCGCTGTGCCACGAGGTCTCGACGACCGCCGCGGTGGCAGTGCCGGCGAATCTCAATGCGCCTGATCAGACGGTTATTTCCGGCAATGCCGAGCCGGTGCGGCGCGCGCTCGCAATCGCGAAGGAGCGGGGCGCCCGCGCTTCGGTCGAGCTCAGCGTGAGCGCGCCTTTTCACTCGCCGCTGATGCGGCCGGCGATGGAAGGAATGCGAGCGGTGCTGGGCGGAATCCGCTTCAGCGCTCCGCGCTTTCCGGTGATCAGCAATGTAACCGCGGCGCTGGTCACCGACGGCGCACCTATCCCGGAATTGCTGCTTGAGCAGATCATTGCGCCGGTGCGCTGGGTCGACTCTATGACGGCGCTGGTCAAGGCCGGCACCACCAGCGCGGTCGAAGCGGGTCCCGGCCGCGTGCTGGCGGGTCTGATGCGGCGAATCGAGCGCGCCGTCAAGGTCCATACGACCGAAGATGCGGGGGCGTTGCGGGCCGCGATAACCGCGCTGAATGCTGCCTGAGATCGGCAGGGATTTTGACGGGCTCGCGATTGTCAAGCCGCCTTGCGCACCTATTGGTAAGTCCTTAAGCTGCGCTCTACATCGGCGGGGGTCCGTTTAAGGGAGGAGATGACTAACGATGAGCGCAGAGGTCGAAGCCAAAGTGCGCGAGATAATCAGCGAACAACTAGGCGTGTCCGCCGACGAGGTTACGCCGGAGGCATCTTTTATCGAGGACCTCGGCGCGGACTCGCTCGATATTGTTGAGCTGGTGATGGCGCTTGAGGAGCAGTACGGGATCGAAATCTCGGACGAGGATGCCGAGAAGATCCGCACCGTGAAGGATGTTGTAAACTATATCGACGCTCATCGAAGTTGATCTTCCGCCGCCGGGTGCTTGCCCCGGCTTCAGCCGGCGATTGGTGCCGGCCAACCGAATAGGCCAGGATAGCGTCAATGCGCTGCCCGTTTTGCCGTAAAGTCGATAATCGCGTGACCGATTCCCGGATGTCGGGGGACGGCGCGACCATTCGGCGGCGGCGGGTCTGCGGTTCCTGCCAGCGCCGCTTCACCACCTATGAGCGGGTCGAAGAGACGGCTCCGATGGTGGTCAAGAAGGACAACCGGCGCGAAGCGTTTGATCGCAACAAGGTCGTCGCGGGGATTACGCGGGCATGCGAGAAACGTCCGGTGTCGACCGAGACGATTGCGCAAATCTGCGATCGTATCGAAGCGGCGCTGGCCGAACGCGGCTCGCGTGAAGTGCCGAGCAGCTTTATCGGTTCGGCGGTGATGGACGAGTTGCGACGGATCGATCAGGTGGCCTACGTGCGCTTTGCCTCGGTGTATCGTTCGTTCAAAGACATCGAGGAGTTTATGCGGGAACTCGAGGAGCTCCTGGAGAAACGCAAGCGCGGCGCGCTCGGCGGGTCGCGCGAGGGCGCGCCGGAGGCTTCGGGACCACTTTTGGATCTGACGGCATCCGGTGAACGCCACCGCCAGTCCTGAACCGCATCACGACGAGACTCTGATGCGCGAGGCTTTGGCGCTCGCGCGCGAGATGCTGGGGCTGACGTCGCCGAATCCGGCCGTCGGCTGCCTTATCGTGCGCGACGGCCGGGTGGTCGGCCGCGGAGCGACGGCCCGCGGCGGCCGCCCGCATGCTGAGACCCAGGCGTTGGCGGAGGCAGGGGAGCACGCGCGGGGGGCCACCGCGATCGTATCCTTCGAGCCGTGTGCCCATCAGGGACAAACCCCGCCTTGCGCGCGCGCCCTGATCGAGGCGGGTATCGCGCGGGTCGTCATCGGCTGCACCGATCCGTATCCGGCGGTGCGCGGACGTGGGATTGCGATGCTGCGTCGGGCCGGTATCGAGACCGTGGTCGGAGTGCTCGAGCAGGATTGTCGGCGCCTGAACGAGGGTTTCATCATGCGGGTGACGCGCGGGCGGCCGTTCGCTCTCCTGAAGCTGGCGATGACCCTTGATGGTCGCATCGCTGCGGCGAATGGCGATTCGCACTGGGTAAGCTCGCCGGCGTCGCGCCGTCTGGTCCATCAGTGGCGGCGCGAATGCGATGCGGTGATCGTCGGCGCCGGCACGGTTATCGCTGACAATCCGCGTCTGACCTGTCGTCTGCCGGGCGGCCGGGATCCGCTGCGGGTGGTCGTCGATAGCCGTCTGCGATGTCCGCCGGAGCAGCGTGTATTCCGCCAACGCTCAGCGGCGCCGACACTGCTCGCGACCGCCGCCGAGCACGTGCGCCGGGCGCAGCGGCGCTATGGTGAGCGGACCACGATCGTCGGTCTTCCGCGCTCGAGCCGGGGGCTCGACCTCAAGCGGCTGATGCGCGAACTGGCGCGACGCGGGGTGTGCCGGGTGATGTTCGAAGGCGGTGCTCATCTGGCGGCGTCGGCGCTCGCGGCGGGTATAATCGACCGCGTGGCTTTCTTCCTGGCGCCCAAAATTCTCGGCAGCGGAATGCCGGCGGTGGACGGCTTGAGCGCGGCCACCATGCGCCGCGCCTTGCCCGTCGCCGCAACCACCGCCCAGGCGGTCGGCGATGACTGGCTGATTCAGGGCGATATCGTCACGGATCGGCGGCGCTCCGCCTTCGCTGGCGACCGGTCGGTTTCCGCTTCGGCGTAATTCAGTGGTAAGATAGCGTTCGCTTCGGCATACCGATGGTGTCCTATGGAAGACGTTTTCAGCCATATTCGCGCCGGTAAGATGGTGGTCGTGGCCTCGTCGGACGCCGAGGATGCCGAGGGCGATCTGGTGATGGCGGCGGAGAAAATCTCCGTCCCCGCCGTCAACTTCATGGTCCAGCACGCTCGCGGCATCGTTTCGGTCGCGATTCCCGAACGGCGGATGCGGGAACTTGGGATTCCGCTGGTGCCTTCGACCCAGCCGGCCGATGCGCTCGAGCAGGCCGGCGCTCTGGTCGAGGCGCGCCGCGGAGTGACGACCGGCATCTCGGCCGGCGACCGCTGTCGGACGATTCAGGTGCTGGCCGCCGATACCTCGGGGCCGGAAGATCTCGTGATGCCGGGTCACGTCCTGCCCCTGATGGCGCTCAGCGGGGGCGTGATGATGCGCAGCGGACGGGCCGAGGGCGCGGTAGATCTGATCCGCTGCGCAGGGATGCGGCCGGTCGCCGCACTGTGCGCGATTCTCCGCGACGATGGCCTCGCGGCCCATTATGCGGAACTTTGCGACTTTGCCCGCGAGCACGGGTTGCCGCTGCTCCATCTGCGCGACCTGGTCTCCTATCGCCTGACCAATGAACTATTGGTGCAGCGCGTTGGCGAAAGCACCTTTGCGGTGTCCACCGGGGAACTTCAGGCAATCGTCTTCCGCAATATCGTTGACGGCCGGGAGCATCTGGCGCTGGTGCACGGCAATGTCGGTGAAGGGCGTCCTGCGCTGGTCCGGTTGCACTCGGAGTGCCTGACGGGCGACGTCTTCGGATCGAGTCGGTGCGATTGCGGCGAGCAACTGAGCGAGTCGCTGCGGCGAATTCTTGCGGCCGATGCCGGCGTGATCATTTATCTGCATCAGGAAGGTCGCGGAATCGGCCTCGGCAATAAGATTCGCGCTTACGCGCTGCAGGACGAAGGCCTCGATACGGTCGAGGCCAACCTGCAGTTGGGCTTCAAGGAAGATCTGCGCGATTATGGCATCGGCGCGCAGATTTTGCGCGACCTCGGCGTCGGTCAGGTGCATCTGCTGACCAATAACCCGCACAAGATCGAAAGTCTCGAGCGCTATGGCGTGCGGGTCGTGCGCGAGCCGCTCGAAATCCCACCCCATCGTGGTAACATCGAGTACTTGCGCACCAAGCAGGAAAAACTCGGCCATCTGCTGACCAAGCTGAAGGTCGTCGGCTGAAGAGCGGCTGACGGGATAGCGTCGGGTTCAGAGGGAAAGCTCGTCTCCAATGGGACTGCGGCACGCAGGGCGCGAGCTTGCGCTCAAGGCCCTCTATCAGCGGGACATCCGCGGCAATCTCGCGGCCCCGGATTTGGCGTTGCTGTTCGAGGTGATGCCGGCCGATGAGCGCAGCCGCCTGTTCGCCTTGCGGCTGATCGACGGGGTGCAGCGGGAGACGGAGCTCTTCGACCGCGAAATTGCCGCAACGCTCGAGCATTGGTCGCTCAGCCGCCTGAGCCGGGTCGATCACAATATCCTGCGCCTGGCGGTATGCGAGCTGTTGCGGATGGCGGAAATTCCGACCCGCGTGACGATCGACGAGGCGATCGAACTGGCCAAAGCCTACGGCGACCGCGACTCGGCAAAGTTCGTCAACGGCGTGCTCGATAAACTCGCGCAACGCCTGGGGGTCAGGGACAAAGGCGAGGCTGCGGATGCGGATAAGACCGGTCAGCCGTAGTGCGGCGCTTGTCACCGCGATCGCGCTAATCCTCATGAGCGGTTGCGGCTACCATTTTGGCGCTGCCGGGACGGCGCTGCCGCCAAGCGCGCGCACCATCTACGTCGAGACGTTTACCAATCACACGCGCTTCACCGGCATCAACGATGAGTTCATGCGCTACCTGAAGGATGAGATTGCCAATCACGATCGGCTGCAACTGGTTGATTCACCCGACCAGGCCGATCTGGTTTTGAGCGGTGAAATCACCCGGCTCGAGCCGTCGCCGATCTCGACCAATACCGTCGGTGAACCGCTCGACTATGCCGAATCGCTGAGCGCCAGCGCCTCGCTCTACGATCGTCGAAGCCGTCAGGTGCTGTGGAACACGACCGGCGTGGCGGCGGCGAACCGCGTGCCCGTGGTTTCGTCGGCCGTGATCACCACTTCGCCGATGTTTCTGCAACAGAATCTGCGCTCGCAGGATACCGCGAACCTGCCCGACATACAGCTTGCCCAGACCCAGATGGCGGCCGGTCAGCAGCAGATGATGCAGCAACTGGCGGAGAACCTCTACAGCTCGATGGCGGAAGGTTTCTAGCGCGGGTGGCGGTCGAACCTGCCCTGACATTTCTGCGCAAACTTGAACGGGGCGAACCACCCCTCGGCCCGGTGCTTGTCGCCGGACCGCAACCATTCCTGCGCGAATACGCGCTCGAGCGGCTATGCGCCCGCTGGGGCGAACAGGGCTTTATCCGGCGCTCGTTCCATCTCGGGGGCAGTGATCGGCTCGACGGTTTGCTCAACGATCTCGAAGGTGGCGACCTCTTCAGTCCGCGACGAATGATAATCTGCCGCCTTTTGCGATCGTATCGTGAGCGGGCGCGCTCCGAGGGCGATGGCGCGGAGGAATCGGCCGGTGACGGCAAGGCCGAAACCGCTCTGATCGACGCCTGCGGCAGGCGCGACGCCGCCCTCCGTCTGATGATCGTGGTCGAGCGCGATAATCCGCCGATCCGCTTGCGCCGGGCGGTCGAGGGTGGCGGGACGCTGGTCAACTGTCAGCGGCCCTTCGACAACCAGATCCCGCAGTATGCCGAGCTGTTCGCGCGTCAGGCCGGCCTGCGGCTTGCGCCCGAAGCGATCCAGGCGCTGGTGAGCTGCCATGGCGGTGACCTGAGCGCGATCGCGAACGCCGTCAGCCGCGCCGCGATCAGCGCAGAGCCGGGTGCGACGCTCGAGGCGGCGACGGTCGCGGAGTCGGGTCACTCGCGGCGCACGCCGGAGATCTTTGAGCTGGCCGGCGCGATCGCGCGCGCCGACCTGGTCGAAGCGCTGGCGCTGGCCGCGCGCGCGATCGATACCGGACGCGATCCGATTGAAATGCTTGCGGTCGAAGTTATCCCGCAACTGCGGCGGATGCTGATCGCAGCGGAGCTGATGGCGGCGCGCAAGGGTTCCGCCGCCGTGGCCAGCGCCCTCGGACTGCCGCCGTCGAGCGCGACGGCGCAGCGCGCGATCGACGGCGCCCGCCAGTTCGGCCCGATGGTCCTGCGCGAGGCGCTGCGGCGCGCGGCCGCGCTCGATGCCGGCCTCAAGATGGGCCTGATAAAGGATCGCGAGCAGGCGCTCTTCGGCTTTCTGATGGCTTTGGTGGCGCGCGCCGGACGCGAAGTTGCCGCCGGCTAAGCCGGCGCGCCGCGTCGGGGTAGCGGGAGCTTCAACTCGCGCATCACTTCCTGGATATCCATCCAGACCAGCCGCTTATCGGCGGGATTGCGCAGCAGGTAGGCCGGATGGAAGGTGGGCATCAGGCGCACTCCGCGCACCTCCTGCCAGCGCCCGCGCAGTTTGCTGATGGGCGTCTTGACCTTCAGCAGCGCCTGCACCGCGAAGGTGCCGAGACCGACAATCACCCGCGGCCGCACCAGATCGATTTGCCGAAAGAGGAACGATTCACAGCTTGCGACCTCGTCCGGTTCGGGATTGCGATTATCGGGCGGCCGGCACTTGATGACGTTGCAGATATAAACCTGAGCGCGCCTGAGGCCCATGCCGCGCTCGATGATATCGGTTAGAAGCTGTCCGGCGCGGCCGACGAAAGGTTCGCCCTGAAGGTCCTCGTCGGCCCCCGGCCCCTCGCCGACGAACATCAGTTGAGCCTGGGGATAGCCGGTGCCGAAAACCAGTTTGGTGCGCAAGGGCGCGAGCTTGCAGCGCTGGCAATCGCCGATAAAGTCGCGGAGCTCGTCGAGGTTCGCCGTCTGCGCCAGGCCCGGATAGCGATAGAAGAGATCGCCGCCGCCCGCCGCGGTCGACCGAGTCTCAGGAGTTGAATCGGAAGGCGTGGCACCGGCGGCAGACGATCCTGCGGCTTGAAGGGCCGCCGACGGCTCGACGCGAGGGTGCGGCGCGGCGATCGGCAGTCCGTCGAGGCCTTCTTCGCGCAGTTGTTCGAGATAATCGCGCAACGAGGCCTGAAGCGTGATGCGGTCGCGGGCGTTATGCGGCATGCGTTCGCCTGATGCGGCCTGCTACGATTCCGGCGGTGCCGCGGAAAATCCTTATCGCTCTGAGTCTAGTCGTCACGCTGGTGCTGATTCTAGCGCTTCCCGCGACCGCGTTCGCCTGGGGGCCGGTGACCCATATCGAGCTCGGCGTGCAGGTGCTCGCGAGCGTCGTCGTGCCCGGCCATACGCTGCGCGCGCTGCTCGCGAGCCTGCCCGAGGCGTTCCTGTACGGCAGCCTGGCCCCCGATATCGTTCAAGGACGACGGCTCCACAGCCGGCTGCGGCGCCATTCGCACAACTGGTCCACCGGCGCGGCGCTGCTGGAAGCTGCGCGCACGGATCAGGAGCGGAGCTTCGCCTACGGTTACCTCGCGCATCTGGCGGCCGACGTGATCGCGCACAACTTCTTCCTGCCCGCGCGCTTTGCCGGCTATTACGATGGCCGAGCGGCGAGCCATATCTACACCGAAGCCTGCTTCGATACGCTGTGCGAGCCGCATTACAGCGACTTGCTGCTGACGGTGCTGGACCTCGACTTTGGGGCGCTCGACGCGATGATGCGGCGGGCGATCGACTCGCCGATGCCCTTCGGCGCTCATCGGCTGATCTTCGCGAGCGGCCTGCGGCGTATCCGCGAGTGGCATCAAGTGATTCTCGCGACGGGCGGCGGGGAACTGATTCCGCCCGGCGAGGCGCGGCTGTTCCGCGAGGCTTCGCGGGCGACGATTGCCGAAATTCTGATAAACCCGGACTCCGCGGCGTGCCATCGATTCGATCCGATGGGCACGCGAGCCATCCGCAATGCGCTCATCGCGCGCCGTTATCTGCATCGCGTTGCCGCGCTCGGTGCGGAAGCCCGGGCCTCGGCTGACCGGCTCGCGTCCGCGATGCTGGCCGAGGTGCTCGAACGACTCGGGCATCTGGCGCCGACGGAGCCGTCGTAGCCCGCGGCGCCGTCATCGTCGGCGTTATCGGCCGCCGACGTGATCGTTGTAAGGTGGCGAAAAGAGCGGAGGTCAGCCATGACCAGTTTTGGCGTAATCATCTTTCCCACGGACTATTCGATCCGCCCCGATACCTTTGCGGCCGCGGCCGAAGAACGCGGTTTCGATTCGGTCTTCTTTCCCGAGCATACGCATATCCCGACCAGTCGGAAGACCCCGTTTCCGATGGGCGGTGATCTGCCGCGCGAATATTCGCACGCCCACGATTTGATGATCGCGATGACCGCGGCGGCGATGGTTACGTCGCGGGTCAAAATCGGATCGGGGGTCTGCCTGATGACTGAACACGACCCGATCCATCTGGCCAAGCAGGTGGCGTCGCTCGACGTGCTCTCGCAGGGTCGCGTGATCCTGGGGATCGGCGCCGGATGGAACGCTGAAGAGATGGAGCATCACGGCGTCGCGTTCAAGAAGCGCTGGCGGGTGACCGGCGAGCGCGTCAAGGCAATGAAGCAGATCTGGACCAACGAGGCGGCGGAGTTTCATGGCGAAACGGTCAACTTCGATCCGATCTGGTGCTGGCCGAAGCCGGCGCAGGCCGGTGGTCCGCCGGTCTGGATGGGGTCGCTGTCGATGAAGTCGCTCGAGCGCGTGGTCGAGTATTGCGATGGCTGGTTTCCGGTCGATTCGCCCGCCGAAGCGCTCGCCCGGCGGCTCGAATTGCTGCGTCAGGCCGCCGATCGCGCGGGGCGCCGCTTCGATACGATCGCCCTGGGCGCGGTGGTCTTTGGCGCGACCGCGGACAAGTGCCAGCGGCTTATCGACCTCGGTTTCACCCATCTGGTGCTCGGACAGCCGAGCTTCGAGGAACATAAGGCGCTCCAGCGGCTCGATCAGACGGCCGAACTGGTCGCCAAACTGCGCTAAGGCGCGGGGTTAGGGCTGTCACTCCAAGGTCGCGGCTGGCTGCGGCGGTCGTTGGACACTTGCGCCTTGACATTAGTATGATTCGCCGAGACCTTGACTGCGAAAGAGCCAGGACTCGAAGCGGATTGGCTTCGGGATGCGGAGTCGTATGCAACAGGCACTGATGCTCACCGGGTACCGGGTCCTTGATTTCACCCATTTCGTCGCCGGGCCGACCTGCACGCGGATTCTCGCTGAACTCGGCGCCGACGTGATCAAAGTCGAGCGTTCCTACGACGGGGATCACGTCCGCCAGATGGGGCTGATGGCGGCGGACGGCATGAGCACCTACTATTTTCAGCATGACCACAGCAAGCGGAGCCTCGCGCTCGACCTGCGTCAGCCGCGGGCCAAAGAACTGTTGCTGCGGATGATCCCCAAAATCGATGTAGTGGTGGAGAATTTCGCGCCGGGCGTGATCGCGGACATGGGTTTCGGTTACGAAACGCTGCAGAAGATCAATCCGCGCATCGTGATGTGTTCGGTGTCGGCGGCCGGGCAGACCGGCCCACTGCGCAATCGTCCCGGCTATGACTTCATCGGCGCATCGTTTGCCGGGGTAACGGGCTTGCTCGGCGAAGCTGATCGTCCGCCGATTATCCCGACGATGGCTATCGGTGACGTCTCGACCGGGGTTGCGGCAGCGATGGCGGTGGGTTTTGCGCTGCTCAACGTCGCGCGCACCGGCCGGGGACAATATCTCGATGCGTCGCTGACCGACACGTACTTCCATATGCACGAGCTCTGCGTGCCGGTGAAGTCGCTGCGCAAGGAACGCTTCGAGCCGCGCCGCAACGGCTCGCAGCATCCGACCGGCAGCCCCTCGGGCGTCTTCAAATGTCCCGGCGGCTATATCATGCTGCTGGTGCAGCCGCATGAATTTCCACGTCTTGCCGAGGCGCTCGGACGCCCTGAGCTGGTGACCGACGAGCGGTTCAAGAGCAACGGCCGGCGCGTTCGCAACAACGACGCGCTCAAGGAGATTATCGAGAACTGGTTCGCGACGTTTCCCGATCGCGAGAGTGTGGTGGCCGCGCTCGATAAATTCCGCGTCCCGTGCGCGCCCGTGCTGTCGCTCGAAGAAGCGATGAATCATCCCCATCTGCGCGAACGCCGGACGGTTCGGCGCGTGAGCGATCCGGCCTTTGGCGACTTCGATATCCCGGGCTTCCCGGTGAAATTCTCCGAATGGCCGGATCGAACCGAGCTGAAAGCGTCGCGCCTCGGCGAGGACAACGAGGCGGTGCTGCGCGAGATGCTGGAAATGACCGATGACGAGATCAGCGCCCTCTATGCCGACAAGGTGCTGCTCAAGCGGCGCGGCGGCGTGGAGGCCTAGATTGCGCTTTGCCTTTCCGGCGCCGTCCTGAGCGCCGGACCGAATGTGCTAAGACGGCGGAGGTGACCGAGCTTGGGGCGCGAACCGCCGATCAAATCAAGCGGAGGGAACAGAAGCAGATGGCAGAATGGACAGAAGAAGTCACCCAGGTGGCGGGGACTAACCTCGCTTTTATCAAGGGCGGCAGCGGCAAGCCGCTGCTCGTCTTCCACGAAGAGCTCGGTCATCCGGGATGGCTGAATTGGCACAGCGAGCTGGCCAAGCAGCATACGATCATGATCCCGATCCAGCCGGGGCTCGGCAAATCACCCAAGATCGACTGGATTCGCAATATTCATGATTTGGCGCTGTTCTATAGCTGGGTGGTGCGGGATTTGAACCTGGTCGGCGCCGATGCGATCGGGTTTTCGACCGGCGGCTGGATTGCCGCCGAGATGGCGACCATCAACCCGCAGCAGTTCCGCAAGATGGTGCTGGTGGGAGCAGCGGGAATCCGGCCGCCCGGCGGCGAGATCACCGACGTTTTCTCGATCACGGCGCGCACGGCGCTGGGCTTGAGCGTCCATAATCATGACGTGCCGGAATTCGCCAAACTCTATGGCGGCGAGCGCACGCCCGAGCAATTCGAGGCCTTTGAGGATGCGCGCACGGAAAACGCCCGGCTGACCTGGGAGCCGATTCTCAACAATCCGTCGCTGATTCACTTTCTCGAAGGGGTCAAAGGGCTCCCCGTGCAGATCATCTGGGGTCGCGAGGACGCGATCGTGCCGGTGGCGGCCGCCGAATGCTATCGGCAGGGGCTCAAGAACACCGATGTCCGCGTGCAGATCTATGACAATTGCGGACATCGCCCGGAAATCGAAAAGTCGGCCGAGTTTATCCAGCTCGTCCGTGAGTTTTTGTCATAATTGCCGCGGTATAGCGTGAGCCACAGCCAGGGAGACAAGCCATGCATATAATGCACTTCACCGAACGGCCCTATAAGTACGTGCCCGAAGACGAAGTCATCAAGAACCGCAGCTTCTTCGGGGTGCCGAACAAGTTCTATGATCCGAAAGTCGGCGCCGACCTGTACAACGAATACCTGGACGAGGCGTGCTACGCCGAGGAGGTCGGTTTCGACGCGATCATGCTGAACGAGCATCATGGGACGCCCTTCTGCATGGGCGCCGTGATGAACGTCGAGGCGGCGATCCTGGCGCGGATTACCAAAAAAGCGCGCATCGTGCTGCTGGGCAACCCGCTGCCGGTTTTGAAGCATCCGCTGCGCATGGCGGAGGAGTTGGCGGAGATCGATCTGATCTCGAAAGGCCGGTTGATCCCCGGATGGGTGCGCGGCGCGGGCAGCGAGCAGATCTTCAACAATGCCAATCCGGCGTACAATCGCGAGTATTTCAACGAGGCGCACGATTTCATCATTGCCTGTTGGACCCGTCAGGGCCCCTTCAGATGGGAAGGCAAGCACTTCAACTATCGTTTCGTGAATCCCTGGGCGCTGCCCTACCAGAAGCCGCATCCGCCGATCTGGATTCCTGGCGTAATCAGCCCGGAGACGGTCATCTGGTGCGCCGAGCACAAGTTTCCCTATATCGGTCTCGGGACCGCGCTCCATTCGACGGTCGAGTTGTGGAATCTCTACGGCGATACGGCGAACAAGTGCGGCTACATGGCGGGGAGCGAGAACTTCGGCTATCTGCAGCAGATCTTCGTTGCCGAAACCGAGGAAAAGGCGCAGGAACTTGGCAAGGGCGCACTGTTCGGCGGCGGCGCGCAGAATTTCTCGCGGGTCGAATGGACGCTGCCGCCCGGCTACAACTCGAAGGCGGCGACCAAGCGGCTGGCGCAGCAGGCAACTGAATACGGTTTCCTCGGTATCACCTCCGAGAAACTGGCCGAAGCCGAGCGCACCGGCGGCGATCCCCACGCGACCAAAGGTAAGACCAGGGAACGGCTGGCGCGCGGCGAGGTCTCCGTGGAAGAGGCCAAAGCCAAGATCTACGCGCAGTATCAGAAGGCGCAGGATGGACTTCAGATCATTGTCGGCACGCCCAAGTCGGTCCTGCCGAAGCTGCGCCTGATCATGGAGACGCTGCGCCCCGGCATCTTCGGCCTGTTCACGATTCAGGGGCCGTTGTCGGCCAAGGATCGAATGAACAACGTGCGGCTGATGGGCCAGGAAGTGTTGCCCGCGATGCGCGAATACGCCAAGGAACTCGGCATCAAGGATCCTTTCGAGGTCACTCCCGGCTCGCGGCCGTACACTCCCGGGACCAAGCGCGATGCGCTGGTGGATCTCGAAGCCCTGAAGCGCGCACCAAAGCGCGATGAGTCCGTAAGGGTCTAGCGCGACGGGCGCAAGCGAAGAAGGAGACAAGCAATGCAACTGATGTATTTTACCGAGCGGCCGTACCGCGACGTCCCCGAAGACGAGCTCATCAAAAATCGCGCGTATTTCGCACTTTCGAACAAATATTTTGACCGGGAAGTCGGCTCGCGTCTCTACAACGAATACCTCGACGAGATGGTCTATGCCGAGGAGGTCGGTTTCGACGCGATCATGCTGAACGAGCATCATGGGACGCCCTTCTGCATGGGCGGCGTGATGAACGTCGAGGCTTCGATCCTGTCGCGGATCACGAAAAAGGCGCGCATCGTGCTGCTCGGCAATCCGCTGCCGACCTTCAAGAACCCGCTGCGCGTCGCCGAAGAACTGGCGACTATCGACTGTATCTCGCGCGGACGCCTCACGCCCGGATGGGTCCGCGGTGCGGGCAGCGAGCAGATTTTCAATAACGCGAACCCGGCCTACAATCGCGAATACTTCAACGAGGCGCATGACCTCATTATCGCCGCATGGACGCGGCCCGGGCCGTTCCGCTGGGAAGGGAAGCATTTCAACTATCGCTTCATCAATCCGTGGGTCACGCCGTATCAGAAGCCGTGTCCGCCGATCATGATTCCGGGCGTGCTGAGCCCTGAAACCGTTATCTGGTGCGCGGAGCACAAGTACCCCTATCTGGGGCTCGGCACGGCGCTGCCGGCGACGGTTGAACTGTGGAACCTGTACGGCGACACGGCGGCGACGCTCGGCTTCCAGGCCGGATCCGAGAACTTCGGCTATCTGCAGCACGTGATGGTCGCGGAGACCGAAGAGAAGGCCGAGCAGCTCGGCAAAGCGCATCTGTTTGGCGGCGGGCAGGGCGCCTTTTCGCGTCCCGAGCATACGCTGCCGCCTGGTTACAATTCCAAGGAAGCGACCAAGCGCCTCGCGCGCACGATGACGGCCGGCGCCGGCGGATGGCTCGGCGTCAGCGCCGAGCAGTTGGGCAAATCCGATCAGGCGTCCGCCGAGGAAGGTAACCTGCAGAAGGTCGCCGACAGTACCCGGAAGCGGATGGCGCGGGGCGAGGTCTCGGTCGAAGAGGCGAAGGCTGCGGTCTATAAGGCGTATCCGAAAGCGGTCGACGCGATGCAGATTATCGCCGGCACGCCGAAGACCGTGATTCCCAAGATCAAGCGCATCCTGGAAGTGTTGCGACCCGGCACCTTCGGCTTCTTCTCAAGCCAGGGTCCGGTCAGCTTCGAGGACCGGATGACGAACATCCGGCTTTTGGGACAGGAAGTGCTGCCTGCCGTGCGCGAATACGCGAAGGAGCTCGGCCTGCTCGATCCGTTCGAGCGCGCCCCGGGCTCGCGTCCGTTCGCGGCCGGCACCAAGCGCGAGCCGTTGGTCGACCTCGACGCCTTGCGCGCACAACAGGCCGCCCACTAAAGCTCAGTTGAACAGGCAGCGGCACGCGAGGATCGTCTCGCGTGCCGCTCACATCTTAAAGCCGGGCTTACTCCTTCGCGTCGATCAGAACTGCGGCGATCAGTGCCGGCTCCGGTCCCTTGTTGATCCAGGCGTGATCCGTGCCGCGCTGCACGACCACGTCGAACGGTTCCAGGTCAACCTGCCCTTCGTTGAGCATCAGGGTGACCTTGCCTGAGAGCAGCACGACGTAGTCGATGGTGCGCGTCTTGTGCATCCCCGGATGCTGACTGGTGTTGCCGCGGCAGTGCGAGGCGTTCATCTGCTCGAACAGCCGGGCCATCTGGCGCTCGCGTTCGGCGGGCGTGACACTGGGATCCTCCGGTGGGATGGTGGCGAAGCGGAAGTAACTGCCGCCGCGTGGCGGTTCGAGCGTATTCACTTTGACGGCGGCATCTTCCGAGCCGCGATTGTCCACGGGTATCGAATCGGTCATCCAATAGGCGCCGAAGGGGGTCGGCGGACCATCGATGATAATCGTTGATTTTCCCTGGGCGTTGTTGCCGGTCACAATCCGACGGGGTGCGCGGGCCATAGGCGTCTCCTTATCGACCTTGCTTGCGCCTCATACTATGTAAGTTCCACGGTCCGCAAACGGCGGGCCCGGAATGCTCAGAAAATTCAGCGAAGCGAGCAGAGCCGTGGGCAATCAGGATACGATCGCGCCCTTGCGCGAACTCAACCGGATAATTCGTGAGAACCGGACAGGCGAGTATCGGTCACCGGCGATGGAGTTGGGGTTCGCGCCGTTGGAGTTCGCCCCCGGGGCCTCGCGCTGGCGATGGGAGCAGCAGCCGCCGACGGTTTTGAATCCCTTTGGCACGATCCACGGCGGCTTCCTCGGGGTGTTCGTTGACGAATTGTTCGCCACCGCCATCGCCTCCGTACTCGAAGACGGCGAATGGGCGATGACGGCCGAGACCAAGATCTCGCATTTGCGCGCGCTCTACCCCGGACCGTTGAGCGGGCACGGCCGCGTAGTGCGCCGCGGGCGGACCCTCGCCTTCCTCGAAGCCGAAGTCTGTGACGCCGACGGCAGGAGCGCAGTTCGCGCGAGCTCGACATGGTCGATCTCGCGCTGATCCTCAAGCAAACTAAACATCGATGAGAAACGCGGAGAACTGTTGGGAAGAGGTCGCGGATACCGTGCTGGCGGGCGCCGCGATCGATCGTGAGACTGCGCGTGCGGTGCTGGCTTGCGCCGACCGTGATCTGGGTAAGCTGCTGGCGGCGACCCGGCGGGTGCGGGAAGCGCACTTCGGCCGTCGCGTGAAGCTCTGCATGCTGCGCAACGCGCAGAGCGGGATCTGCCCGGAGGATTGCTCCTACTGTTCGCAATCGAAGATCTCGCGCGCTGAGATTCCGGTCTATCGGATGCAGAGCGTCGACGAGCTGGTCGCGGGGGCGTATCGTGCGGTGGAGAGCGGCGCCCGCCGGTACTGCATGGTGTGCAGCATGCGCGGGCCGCAGGAGCGCGACGTGGACCATCTGGCGGAGGCCTGTCAGAGGATTCGCCGGCAATTCCCCGACCTCGAGCTCTGCCTCTCGATCGGCATCCTGAGCGCGGCCGACGCGCAGCGCCTCAAGAACGCCGGCGCCGGATGGATCAATCACAATCTCAATACCAGCCGCCGTTTCTATCCGGAGATCTGCTCGACGCACACCTATGACGATCGCCTGCAGACGATCGCGAATGTGCAGGCGGCCGGTCTCAAAACCTGCGCGGGCGGGATTATCGGGATGGGCGAGACGGACGAGGACATCATCGATCTGGCTTACGAAACTCGGCGGCTCGAACTCGATTCGATTCCCCTCAATTTTCTTCACCCGATCGACGGAACGCCGCTCGAAAAGCGCCGCGAGCTGACGCCGGAGAAGTGTTTGAAGGTCGCGTGCCTGCTGCGTCTGCTGAATCCCGCGGCGGAGATTCGCGCCGCCGGCGGCCGCGAACTCAATCTCGGCGCGCGTCAAGCCGAGCTCTTCAACGCCGTCAACTCGATCTTCGTCAATGGTTATCTGACCACGCCCGGACTGGATCATCAGCGCACGCGGGAACTCATCGAAGGCGCGGGTTTCGAAGTCGAGACTTAAGGCAAGTCGCCGCCGCGGCCGTCTGAACGGGGGCGCGCGCGGCAGCTTTTTCAGCTTCGACGGATTCGCTTGCCGTCGTTCCAAGGGCCGCGCTAGAGATCGGTAATCACGCATACGTCCGGCTGCGCGGGTCGAGGGCGACTCGCGTCGAAAGGAAAAACATATGGCTGACGGAACCCCTCCGCGCTCTCCGCTCGAACCGCTTCGTCCGCTGGTGCCGAAGTTTGTCGAATTGACCGAGAAGGTGCTTTTTGGCGACGTCTGGGAACGGCCCGAGCTCTCCAAGCGCGATCGCAGTCTTATCACCTGTGCGGCGCTGGTCGCCTTGCAGCGGCCCGATCAGTTGCGCGGCCATCTGCATCGCGCTCTCGACAACGGGGTGACCAAGGCCGAGCTGAGCGAGCTGATTACCCATCTCGCCTTTTATTCCGGATGGCCGACGGCGGTAACCGCGGCCACGATCGCCAAAGAGGTGTTCGACAAGCGATCATAACCGTTCAACCGAAGCGAGGTGGAACATGTTCAGAATCGGCAAGGCCTTCCATCTGCTGCACGTGGTTGCCGATCTCGACGCGGTGGATGCCTGGTATGACGACGTCTTTGCCGTGCGCCGCTTCGTCCGCAACAAGATGAAGCCGGCGATGCGCAAGGCGTCGCTGGTGTTGATCGGCGACTTCGTGATGGAGCCGGCGCAGCCGCTTCAATACATGAGCGGATGGGAGAAGTCGGCGCTGGGTCGTTTCTATTCCCGTTATGGGCCGCACTTCCACTCGATGGCCTGGTATGTCGATGACCTCGCCGAGACCTGCGCTCGGCTGACCGAGCGCGGCATTCGCCTGTTCGATATGGTCGGACATACGGTAACGCAGGCTTCGCCGAAGGACGGAGCCATCTGGACCCATCCGCAGGATACGCATGCGGCATTCGAGTTCGCGGCAGTGCCGAAGTTCTTCATCGATCCGCGGCTGCAGCCCGGATGGTCAGATGCCTTCGCGCGCGACGAGCATCCGCTCGGTATCGAGCGGGCGTCGCATCTCACGATGCTCTTCCGGGATCTTGGGGACGCGCGCAAGGTTTATGAGCAGGCGCTCGGCTGCGAACCGATCCACGAGCAGGAAACCGCCGGCCGCCGGCGCAGCGTATTTTACGCCGTCGGTGCCGATACCATAGTCGAGGCGGCGCAACCCCTGTCGCCGACCAGTCCCGAGGGCGCGGACCTCGCCCGCGCCGGCGAAGGAATCCATGCGGTGACCTTCAGGACGAAGAACCTGCAACGCGCGGCGGATCATCTGCGCTCCAAAGGGCTTCACCTGATGGACGACGGCGACGCTATCGTGATCGATCCGAAGGATGCCTTCGGCACGGTGCTGCGCTTTACCGAAGGCAGCATCCCCAACGACCCACGCTAAGCGGAGAAGAATAATGCGACTTTACCGTCTCTATACCGGCGCGGATCAGCAGTCCCATCTTGAGGAAATCAAACTCGCGTTTGCGCCCGGATCGCTGCCGGTCGCCGAGCAGACGCCGATGCAGCCGGCGAACGGGGTAATCTTCACGCGGATGGCGCCGGGGGCCTTCGTCGATTGGCACAACGCTCCGCGCCGCCAATATGTGATTACCCTCCAGGGCGGCGTCGAGATTGGTCTCGGCGACGGCTCGACTCATCGCTTCGGTCCCGGCGAAGGCATCCTGGCCGAAGACCTTACCGGGCAGGGTCACACGACGCGGGCCGTCGGCGACGAGGCGCGGGTAATGATGATCGTGCCGTTGAAGGACTAGGGCTCAGTTCCGCGATGGGTGAATGGGCGAGTTGAATTCTCACTGAGGTCCGATCATGAACTACGAGCGCATCTCAGCCGATTGTCATATCGATCTGATCTGGCTGCCGCCGGATCTGTTCACCGCGAACGCGCCGGCCGCACTTAAGGATCGCATGCCCTACGTGACGGAGGGGCGCAAAGGGCCGCATTGGGTGGCGAAGAACGGCGCCCGTTTCGGCCTGATGAACGGGATGGGCTCGGCGGGTCGCGAGTATGTCCCCGGCGAAATTCATCGCTCGGATCGGATGGCTTCGACGGGCCTTTACGAAGACGGCCGCAAGGGTATCCGGCGGCTCACGGATCCGGACCTGCGGCTCAAGGATCAGGAACGCGACGGTGTCCAGGCCGAAGTGCTCTACGGCATCCTCGGCGCCAGTATGCGCCTGCATGACGACGAGGCGGCGACGGCGATGCTGCGCATTTACAACGATTGGCTGGCGGACTTCTGCCGCACCCATCCGGAGCGCTACGCCGGTCTGGCCGAGCTGCCCAGCCACGACGTCGATGCGGCGGTGGCGGAGATTCGCCGAGTCGCCAGGCGCGGCAACATCCGCGGCGTCGAGATCGCCAATCGACCCGATCTGACGCCCTTCTGGGACAGTTCGTGGGAGCCGCTCTGGCAGGCTGCCGAAGAAGCGCGTCTGCCCGTGCATATTCATACTATCGGCGGATCACTGCCCGACTTCTCGAAGCTCGAACGCAAGGTCGCCCGCGCCGCCTTCGCCACGGCGATCTCGAGCTTTCAGATGTTCATGTCGCTGCCCCTGATGGCGATCATCTTTGCCGGCGTCCTCGAGCATCATCCGCATCTCCGCGTGGTGATTGGCGAAAGCGGCATCGGCTGGATTCCCTATGCGCTCGATCACATGGACCTCGAATGGGAGGATCAGTTCAAGGATCTTGACCTGAAGATGCGGCCCTCGGAGTATTGGCGCCGCCAGTGCTACGCGACTTACCAGACCGACCGTATAGGCGTGAAGATGCTCGACGAGATCGGCGAGGATAACATCATGTGGGGTTCCGATTTTCCCCATCCCGATGGTATCTGGCCGGACTCGAACGAATACATCGAGCGTGAGCTCGGTCATCTGCCGGCGGCCACCCGGCGCAAGATCACGTGCGACAATGCGGCCAGGCTCTACGGCTTCGTCAGCGGCTAAGTCGGTGGCGCCTCTGCGCTGCGACGCGGGCGCCGCACTCCCCGCGCAGCGTCCGTGGGTATCGGCTAAGCGGCGCGGACGGGCGGCGGCGCCAAGCGGATGACGTTCGAAGCGGCCGAGGTCTAATCCTGCCGGGCGGGAATTGCGCCGCCGAGTATGCCTACCGACCGCAGGCGGCGATAGACGAAGTAGATGCCGCCGGCCACCAGCAGCCCGCCGATAACGCTGTCAAACCGATGGAAGTAGGGCCCGAGCGCCTGCCAATGGCGGCCGAGTTGACGACCCGCATAGGTGAGTCCGAGACACCATAGATATGAACCGATAAGCGTGTAGATCGTGAACGGCAGCAGACGCATCCGGGCGACGCCGGCGGGGAAGGCGATAAAGGTGCGAACCACCGGCAGCAGGCGCGCCCAGAAAACCGTCGCGCTGCCCCAGCGCTCGAAAAACCAGTCGGCCAGCTCGATTTCGTGCGGGGCAATCAGCACATAGCGCCCATAGCGTTCGAGGAACCAGCGGCCGCCGCTCGCGCCGACAAAATACGCGACGTACGATCCGAGCAGACAGCCGATCGCTCCGGCAACTGCGGTGGTTTGGAGGGCAAACCGGCCGGTCGAGACCAGATATCCGGCGAACGGCATCGTGATTTCCGACGGCAGCGGCACGCAGGCGCTCTCAATCGCCATCAGGATCACAATCCCACCGTAGCCCAGCGCTGCGATCACGCCCACCACCCATGCCGTCACCGCGCTTATCAGCTTATCCATCAATGCTTCGCCCCTCGCGCGTCCCTACACTGCCATCGGCGCATACTTGAGGCGAGCGGAAATTCGCCGCTTGCATCGTTCAGGCGAACGTTGTATGACTGCATATATGTTGATTGTCACTTGATATATGTTGAACCGGAATTCGGGTTCGAACCGCGAAAAACGCCGCTGAAGGCGCCACAGGGGAGTTACAATGGCAGCGAAGAACACTCTGACGATCACCGATAACCGTACTGGCCGGCAATATGAAGTGCCGATCGAAGAAGGCGGAGTGATTCGCGCTGCCGCGCTGCGCGATATCAAGACTTCGCCCGACGACTTCGGCCTGATGTCCTACGATCCGGCCTTCACCAACACGGCCTCCTGCCGCAGCCGCATCACGTTCATCGACGGCGACAAGGGCATCCTGCGCTATCGCGGCTACCCGATCGAGGAGCTGGCGGAGAAGAGCAATTATCTTGAGGTCGCCTACCTGATCGTCAAAGGCGAACTGCCCGATCGCAAGCACTACGCGGCCTGGGAACAGAACATCAAGACCCACACGATGGTGCACGAGAATATCAAGAAGTTCATGGAGGGTTTTCGCTACGACGCTCATCCGATGGGCATGATGGTCGGGACGGTCGGCGCGCTTTCGACTTTCTATCCCGAGGCGGCACACATCAATGACCTGGAGTCGCGGCGTCTGCAGACCCGCCGGCTTATCGGCAAGATGCCGACGATTGCGGCCTTCGCCTATCGGCACTCGATGGGTTATCCGTACGTCTATCCGGACAATGATCTGAGCTACACGGGAAACTTTCTCGCCATGCTCTTCCGCATGAGCGAACGCAATTACACGCCCAACCCGACGCTCGAGAAGGCGCTCGACGTCCTCTTCATCCTGCACGCCGATCACGAACAGAATTGCTCGGCGAATGCGATGCGCTCGGTCGGGAGCTCGCAGGTCGATCCGTACTCGGCCGTTGCCGCCGCCACCGCGGCGCTCTACGGTCCGTTGCACGGCGGGGCCAACGAGGCGGTGATCAGGATGCTGATGGAAATCGGATCGCCGAAGAACGTTCCTGATTTCATCAAAGGCGTCAAGAAAGGTGAGCGCCGCCTGATGGGCTTCGGCCATCGAATCTACAAGAGCTATGACCCGCGCGCCAAAATCGTCAAGCGGATCGCCTACGAGGTCTTCGAGGTTACCGGCCGCAATCCGCTGATCGACATCTCGCTCGAGCTCGAACGTATCGCGCTCGAGGACGACTACTTCGTTTCACGCCGTCTCTATCCGAACGTCGACTTCTACACCGGGGTGACTTATCAGGCGATGGGCTTCCCGATGACCATGTTTCCGGTGCTGTTCGCCATCCCGCGCACCTCGGGATGGATGGCGCAATGGGCCGAGATGGTGCGTGACCCGGAGCAGAAGATCGCGCGTCCGCGCCAGGTCTATACCGGTGAAATGCTGCGCAAGTGGACGCCGATCGAAGATCGTCCGGAGCCGACCATGCGCGAGGACGCGGTCAGCGATCGCATCTGAGTCGGTTCAGGCAATCCGTTGCGGTGGCGGCCCGGATGGGCCCGCCGCCGCTTTTTTTGCCGAGTCGCGCCGGCGGTCGTGGCGTGCGTGCGAAGCTTTGCACTAGAATCGCGACGCGATGGGCTCGCTCAATCTCTTGGCCGACGAGCTGCGGCGATCGCTCGACGGGGAAGTGCGCTTCGACGCCGCCTCGCGCGCGCTCTACGCTTCCGACGCGTCGAATTATCGGCGTGTTCCCGCCGGAGTGGTGATTCCGCGCCACGAGGCCGACGTTATCCGCACGGTCGAACTGGCCCGCGAGAACCATCTGCCGATTCTCTCGCGCGGCGGCGGCACGTCGCTCGCCGGTCAAACCACCACCAGCGGTCTGGTGCTGGATTTCTCGAAGTACATGAACCGGACGCTGCGGATCGATCCCGCGCGTCGCCTCGCAATCGTCCAGCCCGGACTCGTCCAGGCGCATCTGAACGCCGCGCTGGCCGAGTATGGCCTCTTTTTCGCACCCGATCCCACCACGAAGGACCGCTGCACGCTCGGCGGGATGATCGGCAATAACTCGTGTGGCGCGCATTCCGCCGCCTACGGCAAAACCGTCGATAACGTCGCGGCCCTCGAGGTCCTGCTGTACGACGGCACCCGTCTCGACCTCGGCGCCGCCGCCCAAACACCGTCGCCGACCAGTCAGCGCGTCGCTTCCCTGCAGAGCCGGCTGCGCGCTATCGCCGGCAGGTACGGCGACGTGATCCGCGAGCGCTTTCCGCGGATTCCCCGGCGGGTGTCCGGTTACAACCTCGATCAGTTGCTGCCCGAAGCCGGCTTTGATCTGGCGCGCGCCTTCGTCGGCGCCGAAGGCACCTTGGGCATCGTGCTCAATGCGACGGTGCAGCTCGCGCCGAAGCCGCCGGCAACGATGCTGGTGGTGCTCGGCTTCGCGGATATCTTCGCTGCCGGCGATCAGATGCCCTGGCTGCTTGAATATCGGCCGCAGGCGCTCGAAGGCTTCGATCATCATCTGCCGGATTTCGCCCGCGAGAAACGAAATCCCGGAGTCGGGCTCTTGCCGGCGGGACGCGCCTTTCTGCTGATCGAGCTGGGCGGCGAGTCGCTCGACGAGCTGCGCGATACGGCGGAAGCCATCCGGCGCGCAGCGGTGGTGCGTCGCGAATGCGAAGGCGCTGCGATCCTGACCGCGCCGATCGATCAGCGCCTGGTGTGGAGCGTGCGCGAGTCCGGTCTCGGTTCGGGTGCGTTCATCCCGGGTCATCCGCGCACCTGGCCGGGTGTCGAGGATTGTGCGGTACCGCCGGCGCGGCTCGGTGAGTTCCTCCGCCGCTTCGTGCCGATGCTCGCGCGCTATGATCTGAATGCCGCCACTTACTACGGTCATTTCGGCGAGGGCTGCCTGCACTGCCGCGTCAATTTTGACTTTTTCAGCGCCGAGGGTATCGCGAAGTTCCGCGCGGCGATGGTCGAGATGGGCAATCTGGTGCGGGAGTTCGGCGGCTCGCTGTCAGGCGAGCACGGCGACGGGCTGGCGCGCTCGGAACTGCTGCCGGCGATGTTCGGCGATGAGCTGATGGAGGCCTTCCGCGAGTTCAAGCAGATCTTCGATCCTGATCATCGCATGAATCCGGGCGTGATCGTTGACGCGGAACCGCTCGATGGCGCGCTGCGCATCCCGCAGTTGCCGCCGCCGCCGTTACGCTCGCATTTCGATTTTTCTGCCGAAGGGGGATTTTCCGGCGCGGTTCTCAAATGCGTCGGCATCGGCAAATGTCGCAAGACCGATGCGGGCACGATGTGCCCCTCGTATATGGCCACGCGGGAGGAGATGCATTCGACGCGCGGCCGCGCGCGTCTGCTCTACGAGGGTCTTGCCGGGAACCTGCTGCCCGATGGACCGACCGATCAGGCGATTTACGAAGCGCTGGCGCTCTGCCTGTCCTGCAAAGCCTGCAAGACCGAATGTCCGGCGGCGGTCGATATTCCCGCGTACAAGGCGGAGTTTCTTTCGCGCTATTACGCGCTGCATCAGCGACCATTGCAGACGCAGTTCTTCGGCCGTATCCACCTGCTGGCGCGCCTCGCGGCGATCGCCCCGGGGATCGCAAACCGATTCGTCCGCGGAACGATGGGCGGGCTTTTGCGGCGGCTCCTCGAACTTCATCCGGAGCGCTCCCTGCCGACCTTCGCCGAGCGCAGCTTCCGCTCGTGGTTCCTGCAGCGTCCGCCCA
This sequence comes from Pseudomonadota bacterium, assembly GCA_021325355.1. Classification (GTDB taxonomy): domain Bacteria; phylum Desulfobacterota; class Binatia; order Binatales; family Binataceae; genus JAJPHI01. The sequence continues at coordinate 96,403 of JAJPHI010000020.1, read as the reverse complement.
CTTCCGGGTCGCACGAGGTCCTGCTGTTTCCCGATACCTTCAGTAATTTCTTTTCACCCGAGGTTCCGATCGCTGCCACCCAAGTGCTGGAGCGCGCCGGCTTTCGCGTAACCGTCCCGCGCGACGACCTCTGCTGCGCGCGTCCGATGTTCGAGGCCGGGATGCTCGACAGTGCGCGGGTGTGGTTGATGCGTCTGATGAAGACGCTCAGTCCGTACGCGGCCCGCGGCGTGCCGATCGTCGGACTCGAACCGAGCTGCATTCTCACCTTGCGCGACGAGCTGATCGCGCTGTTCCCGCACAACGCGGAGGCGCGGCTCCTTCGCGACCATGCGCTGACGTTCGACGAGTTCATCAATCGGCAGGCGGCGCATCTTATGCCCGCGCTTACCGGCCGGGCGTTCGTCCATCGCCATTGTCACAGCCAGGCGCTGGCTGGCGATGCCGACGAGCTTACGCTGCTCCGCCGCTCGACCGGTCTGCAGGTTGAGGCGCCGGACGCTGGCTGCTGCGGGATGGCGGGGGCCTTCGGTTACGGTCGCGAGCGCTTTGAGCTCTCGCGCGCGATCGGGGAACGGGTCCTGCTGCCGGCGATTCGGCAAACCCCGCCCGAGACCCTGATTATCGCCGACGGGTTTGCCTGCCGCGCGCAAATCCGGCAGTTTTGCCCGGATCGCACGCCACTCCATCTGGCGCAGGCGCTGAAACAGGCTATGAATAATCGTCCGACGTCGTCCACGGCAGCAAGCGAATGAGGATACCCACGATGCGACTGGGCATTACAATTCCCCTCGACGGATTCAACAACCGCCATCTGGTCGAACTGGTGCGCCATGCCGAGCGGCTCGGCTTTCGCGACGGCTGGTCCTACGAAACCTTTCAGGGTGATGCGATAACCCCGCTCGCGGCCGCCGCCACCGTGACCGAACACATGCGGCTCGGCACTGCGATCGTCTCGGCCTTCACCCGGCCGCCGGCGCTGATCGCGCTATCCGCGACCGGTATCCAGAACTTCTCCGGAGGGCGTTTCGTGCTCGGCCTCGGCCTTTCGACGCCGACCATCGTCGAACAGTGGATGGGCATTCCGTACCAGTTGCCGGTCACGCGTCTGAAGGAGACCGTCGCGGCCATCCGCGCCGCCTTCACAGGCGAGAAGGTTACGCTTCAAGGCAAGACGCTCAGCATCAACGGCTTTCGCCTGGCCGCGCCGCCGGATACGCCGCCGCCGATTTACGTTGCCGCGCAAGGCGAGCAGATGCTGCGGGTCGCCGCGGAAATCGGTGATGGTGTGATCGTCAACTACATCACCCCCGAGACCTTTCCGACGAGGATGCTGCCGGCAATCCGCGAAGGCGCGCGCCGCGGCGGACGCAACCCCGATACAGTCGATATCGCCTGTCGGATCCTGGTAGCGATTGATCCCGAGGAGCATACCGTGCGCGAGCATCTGCGCCGCGAGATGACTGCCTACGTTACCGTGCCGCAATACAATAAGTTCTTTCGTTGGCTCGGCTACGAGGACGAAGCGCGGACGGCCTTTGAGGCGTGGACTGCGGGCGACCGGAAAAAGGCCCTGACGGCGCTGCCGGACACCATGATGGAGGCGCTTTACGTGCTGGGCACGCCCGACCGGATCACGCAGCGGCTGCGCGATTACGAAAAAGCCGGCATCACCTCCACGGCGCTGCAGTTCGTCTCGTATGCCCCTGATCGAGAAGAACGCCGGCGGCGCATCCTGCGAGCAATGGAGACGCTGGCGGAGGCCTGGCCACTTCGCCCGGCCGAGTCGTTCAACGAGTTCGCCTGACGCTATTGCGGTGCGGAGGGCGGATCGTTCCGTGGTTCTGGCAGGCCTTGCAGGCGGCCTTTGTCTCGGGCGCGGATTTCCGCTATCTGCATGAGACGTCATGTCGCAGGCGACGGAAATCATCCGGTTCTATTACGATTACAAGAGCCCCTTCACGTACCTGGCATTTGACCCGGCGATCGATCTCGAGCGCACCCATCGCGTGCAGCTCACCTTCGTGCCGCATGTGTTCGATTTTCGGGCCTATGGCGGCGAGCTGCCCGCGCGCACCAACCGTGACTGGTTCAAGGTTCGCTATCTCTATGCGGACGCCCGCCGCTTCGCGAACGAGCGCGGCCTTATCATCCGCGGTCCGCAGAAGCTGTTCGACAGCCGCCTCGCGCTTATCAGCGGGATCTTCGCCGATCGCGCGGGCAATTTTCGCCAATATTCGCGCACGGTCTTCGAACGTTTCTTCAAGCGCGAGCTCGACCTCGAGAGTCTCGACGCGCTCGCTCGCCTGATCGAAGAGTGTGGGATGGACGCTGCCGGGTTCCGCCATTTCGCCGCGCGGGAGGGCGAGACGGCGCTGGCCGAAGCCCTCGCGCAGGGCGAGCGCGACGGCGTCTTTGGCGTGCCCACGCTGATCGTGGACGGCGAGCCCTTCTGGGGTAACGATAGGATCGCCTGGGTCGTCAAAAAACTCGATCGCATGGGGCTTCGACGCTAACGCCAGGACAATCAAGCGAGGCAATCATGAAGCCGATAGCCAAAGGCGCCAAAGGAACCCACGAGTTTGTCGTCGCGCAGAGCGACCTTGCCGGCAGTGTCGAGCCGACGCTGCCGATGGTGCTGGCGACCGCCAGGATGAGCCTCGCGATGGAGCTGGCGGCGATCGACGCGTTGCGCCCCTTCCTCGAACCCGGAGAAATGTCGGTAGGAGTTACCGTCAATGTGACGCATACTGCAGCCACGCCGGTCGGATGGAAGGTGCGCGCCGAAGCCGAAATCACCGGGGGCGAAGGACGCCGCGTCGAGTACGTGATCCGCGCCTTTGACGAAAAGGAGGAGATCGGGTCCGGCACTCATACGCGAGCCGTCCTGGCGCGCGCAAAGTTCGACGAGCGTTTCGCGCAAAAGCTCGGCAGCCGCGGGTCAAGTTCCTAGTGCGATGTCACGCCCGAGCTGGGATCAATATTTCATGACGATCACGCGGCAGGTCGCCGAGCGTTCGACCTGTCTGCGCGCCAGGGTCGGTGCCGTAATTGTCCGCGATCGCAGTATCCTCGCGACCGGCTACAACGGCGCGCCGGCCGGGCTGCCGCATTGTCTCGACGTGGGCTGTCTGATTTACGAGTCGCGGACGCCGGACGGCGAAATCGAACAGAACTGCTACCGGACCATCCACGCCGAAATCAACGCGATCACCCAGGCGGCGCGCAACGGCAGTGCGATTCGCGATGCCGATATCTACGTTACGCACACGCCCTGCATCCATTGCATGAAAGTCCTGATCAACACCGGCATCCGCCGAATCTATTACGAGAAACCGTATAAGCTGCACACCATCGCGGAGCTGCTGTCCTATGCGCGGGTGACGCTGACGCAGGTTGTCCCGGAGTCGCGCGATGCCGCCGAGTGAGACCGTTGCGCCGTGCGGCATCTGCGCCACGCTCGCGCGGATCCGCCGGCGCGAATCTGCCGACCTCGTCGCCGAGTTGCCACGCAGCTTCCTGATCCTCGGCGATCAGCAGTTCTATCGCGGTTACTGCATCCTCCTGGCCAAGCGCCACGTGAGCGAGCTGTTCCTGATGCCTCACGGCGAAGCGCATGAGCTGTTCGACGAACTGCTGGCGACCGCGCGCGCGATCAATCGGGTTGTCGCGCCGCTGAAGCTCAATTACGAATGTCTCGGCAACCTCGAGCCACACGTTCACTGGCACGTCCTACCGCGGTTTGCGAGCGATCCGAGGTGCCGCGAGCCAGTCTGGGTGCGCCCCGAGGCGGAGCGCCGAGTCGGCCTCGCGGACGGCGATCGGCGCGAACTCATCGAGAAAGTGCGCGCCGAACTGGGGCGCGTGCTGCCCTCGGCCCATTGGTAATCCCGCTTGCACAACATCACAGTCAGCCGGATGTGGTCATTGGTCGCGATCGTTGCGGCCTGCGGATGCGCCAAGCCATTGCCTGAAGCGGCCTCGCCGGCGGCGCAGCTTTATGCGTCGCGATGCGGCTCCTGTCACCGTCCCTACGCACCCGAGTCCTTGACGCCGTCGATGTGGCGCGTTCAGCTTGAGGCGATGGAGCCGAAGATGGCCGAAGCGGGATTACCGCCGCTGAGCGCCGCGCAGCAGCAGCAGATCCTCAGCTATCTGCAACGGCACGCGCAGCAGCCGCAATGAGCGCCGTCGCCATCGTGCGCCCGATTACGCACCGCTCCACTTCTGCGCACATATGTGCGAGAGATTAAAGCTCGAGCCACTTGGAGGAGTCTCATGAAACTCGTGACCTTCACTCATCAGGGCGCAACCCGCGTCGGCGTCTTTCAGGACGGTTCCGTCGCCGATGTATGCAGCGCGGTGCCGGCGCTTCCGCGCGAAATGATCGAGTTCCTGAGGAACGGTAAAGAGAGCGTCGAGGCGGCGCGCAAGGCCGCGGCGACCGCACCGAAGATTCCGCTAAGTGAGGTCAGGCTGGAGCCGCCGGTGCGCCGCCCGCCGGAATTCCTCGCCGTCGGTCTGAATTATGCTGATCATATTGCCGAGACCGGGATGGCCAAGCCGACTTTCCCGATCTTCTTCAATAAGCAATCAAGCTGCGTCAACGCGCCGTACGATCCGATCCATCTGCCGCGCGCCTCGGAGGCTCTCGATTACGAGGGCGAACTGGGTTTCGTGATCGGCCGTCGATGTCGTCACGTGCCGCGCGCCCGCGCCCACGAGGTCATCGCCGGCTACCTGATTGTCAACGACGTCAGCGTGCGCGATTGGCAGCGGCGGGCGCAAACCATGACGCTCGGCAAATCCTTCGACACGCACGGGCCGACCGGACCCTGGATCGTGACGCCCGACGAAATCGGCGACCCGCATAATCTTGATCTGAAGACGATGGTCAACGGTGAGGTTCGTCAGCACTCGAATACGCGCAACCTTATCTTCAATTGCTTCGAGCAGGTTGAAATTCTTTCCACCGTCTTCACCCTGGAGCCCGGGACGATCATCTCGACCGGCACGCCCAGCGGTGTGGCCGGGGCCATGAAGCCGCCGAAGTGGCTCAAGGCCGGCGATGTCGTGCGGATCGAGATCGAGAAGATCGGTCATATTGAGAATCGGGTCATCGCGGAACCGGCCAACACCGATCTGATTTAGCTCGGGCGCTCGAGTTTCAGCGGCGCTTGATTGCCGTCATAGATCAGGCGCCCATCAACCACGCGGGCAAAGTCGGGCAGGGCGTGCTCGGCGAGCTGACCCGTCGGCAGGATATGATTCACGGTCCAGCCGGCGATGGTCAGATGGTCGGCGATGATGCGCCGATGGCATCGCCACCATAATCCTTCCGAGCACATGAAGGCGACGCGCTGCGCCCGCGCGATTTGCTGCAGATCCTCGAGGCCGGCGACGAAGTCAGCGGAGTCGGCGTAGTCGGCATACGATCGAAACGCGTCGACCTGCCAGGCGGTATGTTGTGAGTCCTTCTTCGATGATCGCCGCCGCCCGCCCAAAGCCTTGAACCATAAGTACTGAATTCCGCTGGCCTCAAGCGACTCGCGGAACGGCGTTTGATTGAATTGCGGCCACCGCCGCGAACTCGGAAACGACCTGACGTCAGCGACGAGTTGAATCCCGTGCTTGCGCAGGAGCTCGACAAACACCTCAATGGCGTGAGTCGAGTGGCCGATCGTGTAGATGATATCCGACATGTCTGGTCGGCCGGGCACTTGCGGAGCTGACCTGGAGCATCAGTGCGATGCCCGCGGCGAACATCGCGACGCCGCTCACACGCGCGACAAGGCGTCCCGCTGGGAGCACTTTCTCCAGCAACACCAGGATGCTCAGGGCGGCGGCCCAGGCGACGTTCATTACGCCGAATACGAACAGCAGCGCCATTATCATCCAACAGCATCCGAGGCAGGACAAACCGTGACGGAATCCGGTCACAAAGGCAATTTCGCCGTCCCTACGCCGTTCGCTCGTCACGAACCGCATCGGCGAGCGGCAGCCGGTCAGACAGGAGCGCTTAAGCGGAGTGAACTGATAGAGCGCCGCGGCGATCAGCACCGCACCGCCGACGGTCGGTCTCAGGGTGCCGCGAGCGCTGAGAATCCCACGGCCGTGCAGCGCCGCCTGCACCATCGTTGCGATGAGGCTGAAGATGGTCCATACGGCGAGGTATCCCGCGGTGAACGAGGCGATCGCGCCGCCCGCGGCCGATCGCCTTCCAGCGCCCCGTGCATACGCGGCAATCACGGGCGACGCACTCGGCAGCATCATCGCGACCATCATGATGGCCCACATCATGAAGAGTAGAATCGCGTTCGCCCATGAAGAAGGGAGGGGGCGGAACAGCGCGCCCGCCGCGCCCAAGTCGGCGACCGACATCGGCATCCAGAGCAGATACAGCCACGCGAGAAGCGAAGCTATCGCGAGACTCGACCAGACGATCAGGCGGCGCGACCGCGGGAGCGGCGCCACCTCGACCTCGCAGCAGGCCTGATCACTTTCAGCCATCCGTGGACCCGGCGAAATTCCGAATTCCCGCCTCTCAGCATCATACGAGGGGCCGCCGTGCGCAAACTGTCGCTCATGCGCGGATCGTCTTGCGCTTGCATCAACTGCGCCGCTCGGATCAATAATCAAGGCTCGAGGCGTCGGCAGGCGTCAGCGCTGCCCGACAAGGAGATCGATTATGACAGCAAAGGTCTCCGACGTGCTGAATCTGAAGGGGCCGCAGGTGGTCACGGTAAACCCTGAGATGCGGATCGACACGGTTGCCGAAATCCTGACCCGCAATCGGATTGGGGCGGTGCCGGTCATCGACTCGCGCCGTCATCTGATCGGCATCATCTCGGAACGCGACATCATCCACGGGATAAGTCGTCTGGGCCCGGCGGTGCTGAGTCAGCCGGTCGATGCGTTGATGACGCGCGAGGTCACCACCTGCAATCTCGACGATCCGATCGTCGAGTTGATGGAGATCATGACCCATCGCCGCATTCGGCATCTGCCTGTGGTCGAGGCGGACGCCTTATGCGGCATCGTCAGCATCGGCGATGTTGTCAAGCAGCGGTTGAGCGAAGCGCAGTTCGAACTCGAACAACTGCGCCAGTACGTTTCACAATAGCCGCCGCCACCGGGACGCTGCCTTTATTGATCTTGTTCGAGGCCCGGCGCGGCCCGAGCGACTGCGTTTACTCCCTCGCCGGTAATCAGTAGACTCGATGGATGCGGCCGAGCCGCTTTCCGGCTCGGTCGCATTTTATCGCATGCGTCGCCAGGACATCCGTAATTTAGCGATCGTCGCTCACGTCGATCATGGTAAAACCACGCTGGTGGACGCGATGCTGCGGCAATCGGGCGTCTTTCGCGCCAATGAGCAGGTGGCTGATCGTGTGATGGATTCGTTTGCGCTCGAGCGCGAACGCGGCATCACCATCATGGCGAAAAACACCTCGATAACCTGGCAGTCAACCCGAATCAATATCGTCGACACGCCGGGCCACTCTGATTTCGGTGGCGAAGTCGAACGCACGCTGTCGATGGTCGATGGCATCCTGCTGCTTGTCGATGCCTGTGAGGGGCCGCTGCCGCAAACGCGCTTCGTGCTCCGCAAGGCGCTCGAAAAGTATCTGCCGGCGGTGGTCTGCATCAACAAGATCGATCGCCAGGATGCGCGACCGGCAGAGGTGCTGGACGAGATCTATGACCTGTTTATCGATCTCGACGCCGACGAAAAGCATCTCGATTTTCCCGTGCTATACACCAACGCCCGCGCGGGAACCGCGAGCCTCGACCTGGCGACGCCAGGGGCGGATTTGCGGCCGCTGTTTGAAGCGATTTTGAGCCACCTGCCCGGCCCGGAAGTCGACCCGGACGCGACCCTGCAATTTCAGGTCAACAATCTGGACTACGACGACTATGTTGGCCGTCTCGCCATCGGCCGGATCATAGCCGGCGGCATGGTCGCCGGCGGGGTCTATCTGAATTGCCGCGGCGAGGAGCGCCGGGGGGCGGGCAAAATCACCCGGCTCTACGGCTGGGAAGGCCTCAAACGGGTTGAGCTTGCGACCGCGGCCGCGGGCGATATCGTCATGGTTGCCGGCCTCAGCGATATCGAGATCGGCGATACCATCACCGATCCCGAGAATCCGCGTCCCTTGCCGGGGATTCGAATCGATGAACCGACGGTCGCGATGACCTTTGCCGTCAATAACTCGCCCTGGGCGGGGCGCGAGGGTTCCTATGTTACCTCGCGCAAGCTCGGCGAGCGCATCGAGCTTGAAGCACGCCGCAACGTCAGCGTGCGGATCGAACAGTTGAGCCCGGAAGCGTGGCGGGTGATGGGTCGCGGCGAGCTTCAGCTCGCCGTCATTCTCGAAACCATGCGCCGCGAGGGCTACGAACTGCAGGTTTCGAAGCCGACCGTGCTGACGCGCCAGGAGGGCGGGGCGGTGCTCGAGCCGATGGAATTCCTCGTCATCGATATACCTGAAGAGGCGATCGGCACGGTCACGCAGTTGCTCGCGGCGGCCAAGGGCCGTCTGCGCTCAATGGAGACCTTCGCCAGCGGTCGGGTGCGGCTCGAGTACGACGCGCCGGCCCGCGGTCTCATCGGATTTCGCGGGCGTTTTCTCACCGAGACGCGCGGCAACGGCGTGATGCATTCCGTCGCCAACGGCTATGGGCCGTGGTGCGGCTCGATCAAGATGCGGCAGAACGGCGCAATGATCTCCGATCGTGAAGGCGTCGCAACCGGCTACGCAATCTTTCATCTGCAGGAGCGCGGCCGGTTCTTCATCAGTGCCGGCGACCCGGTTTACGAAGGCATGATCGTCGGCGAGTACTCGCGCGAGACCAACCTGCCGGTCAATGTCTGCCGCGAAAAGAAGCTCACCAATATCCGCGCCGCCGGTCACGACGAGGCCATTCGTCTGTCGCCGCCGCAGGTCATGGGTCTCGACGCGGCCCTCGAATGGATCGACGAAGAGGAACTGGTCGAGCTTACACCGAAGTCCGTACGCATCCGCAATCGCATTCTTAAAACCGCTTTGCGCAGCAAGCATCGCGCGGCGTGGGCAGACACCACCGACCGTCTGATCTCGGAAGGCCACTAAGCGCGGCGGCCGCTTCCGGCTCTGGCCGAACAGCAGCCTAAGAGCAGGAGCCCTTCTCATGCGCGCGGTCCGGCTGCTCCTCTACGCGGTTGCTCTGCTCGCGATGGTTATCGCGAGTGCGTTCATGCTCGCGATTCGCAACGAAGACCGCATCGCCGGCCTCATCCTGGCGCGCATCCATGATCGCACCGGAGTCGACGTCAGGGTTTCCCGAACCCGTTTGGGCATCAGCTCAAAACTCGTGGTCATTCTCGAGCATCCCGAGATTTTTGCCGATGGTCACCAAGTCGCTCGCCTTACGGACATTCGAGCCGTGCTCAGTTTCTCAGCAATTCTTCGTAACCATGGGCTGCCGGTCGAGCGACTGGTTCTCGATCAGCCGGTTATTTTGCTGCCGCCCGCGCAGGTCAGCTTTCTGCCTGAATTGTCATTGCTCGACAGCGAGCTCGTTGCTCGCGTTCAAGCGGCGCTCGCCGGCCTGACCGATACGGTCGAAAGCCTTGACCTGATCGACGCGGTCGTCGAGCAGGACCAGAAGACCCTCCTTCGCCATCTGGATGCTCGCTTCTATCGCAGCACCCCGTCGGATGCGCCGGCGACTTCACCCTGGATCGTAAATTTCGACGCCAGCCTGCTGCCGCCAGGCCTCGACGGCGTGCGGATTAGTGGAATCCTGTCACTCGAGGCGTCGGCGGCGAAGCTGCTGACCGGACGCATATGGTTTTGGGACCTCACGCTGCGCGACTTGAATCTTGGGCCGTTCAAGCTCTCGAGCGTGATCGACGGGGTATGCAGATTGGCGCTGGCCCGAGGCGGAGCTTTGACCGGCGACACCAGCGCGAACCTTCCCTCGGTCGCGCTGAACGGTGATGCGCTGACCCGCCCCGTGAACCTTAAGGACCTGGGTCTGTCGACGACGTTTTCGATCTCGCCGACGCAGTTGCAGTTGCCAAGGCTGAGCCTGATGCAGGCCTCCCAGGTCCAGATCGTGGGGAATGCCGCATTAAATCAGCCCTTCAGCCGCGATCCCGCTCTGAGCTTTGCGCTTAGCGGACCGACGGTCGCCCTGGACAATCTCGCGCTCCTCGCGCGTTCACTCAAAGGCCTGCCATCGGGCCTGACCGCAGCAATGGCTTCAGTCGCCTCCGGCGACGTCGCCTTCGACCAAATCGCGATCAACTCGCCGGCGCCGTTGAGCACGTTGACCGCCGCTACGCTGCCCCGGCAAATAGAGATGGATGCGACGGTGCGCGATGCCGGCTATCAGTTCCCGCCCGGCAGCGGCCTCCCTCCGTTACACGCCTTCAATGGACAGGTGCATTATTCCGCCTCGACGCTTCATCTGAGCCAGGGTTATTTCCGGCTCGGCAATTCACGCATCGAAGACGTCACCGCGGATGCCGACCTGAAGCGTGCTCCGAGGGTGATTCCCTACAGTCTGCGGCTGAAGGCGGCACTCGACTTGAACGAGCTCTATCCGGCTCTCGCGCCGTATGCGCGTGCAGTCAACGCGAAGCTCGGCGGCGCCGTCAGCGGAGCCGGCGGTCTCGCGCCGATCACGGTTGCTGCGTCGGGTGCTTTGAACCCGTCCTTTTCGTGGAGCGCAGTGCGGAATTATCGAGTCGCCCTGCAGACCACGCAAATGACGCTCGCCGTCGGCAGCCCGAGCCAGACGGTTGCTCTCACGGACGGTAACGTGATCCTCACTCCGGCCTCGGCGCAACTCAATCAGGTACGGGTCGTGCCCGCCGCCGCCCGCGATGGCTTGATGATCCTGAACGGCAGCATCCTGACGCACCTGCAGTTTCACGATTTTGCCGTGCGGATGCGTCACTTCGACTTGGCACCCTGGTCCCCGATTTTGGGGCTTCCGAAATTCGCGATCGCCGGTCCGGTGGACGGCTTATTTCAAGTGAACAGTACCAGCCGCGCCTCGCTGCCGGCGATCACCGGCAATCTGACGATGGGCGCCGGGAAACTCTACGTGGGCTTTCTGCGATCGCCGATTGTCACCCGATCGGCGCGCGGCACGATCTATGATCACAGCATCAGCTTTAAGATCGATGAGGGAGAGTTTGAAGGTTCGCCGGTGACACTGAATCTTCGTGTGCCGGACTTCCAGCATCCGAGTGTCCACGTCGATGCATCCGTTGAGCGTCTGGATATCACCGCCCTGACGTTTATCCATCCGCCCTGGCAGCACAATCTTGCACCGCCGCCGGTATTTCCGATCGCCATCAGCGGCCACGTCGATGTGCGTCAGGGGAGCGTTGGTCCTCTGACCCTGACGCGCCTGTCGACGGATTTCCTCAGCGATCATATCCAATGGCGCGTTGACGATCTGAACGCCGAGCTCGACGGCGGAACGATGCGCCTCTGGCTGTCCGGCATACCGGGACCCAACAATTGGGTGCGTGCATTGGGCAAGGTCACGAACATCGATAGCGCTGCTCTGCTGCATACGCTGAAACCCGACGAAGCACCGCCCCTGACCGGCGCCGCCACCGCGACGATGGATCTGTGGGCGAACACGGATACCGATTTTTTCTCCTCTTTTCGTGGCACCTTCTCGATCCGGCTTACGAACGGCCGCATCCATCGATGGGCGCTGCTGTCGCGGATCCTCGGTCTCATCAATCTCAAGAGCTGGTTGACCGCGAGTGTTCCGGATCCGCGTTTGAGCGGGTTACCTTATAACCTGGTATCCGGAAGCTTTCAGGGTATCCACGGAGTGTTCAACACCGACGATCTCGCGTTGGTCGGACCGGTGCTCGAGATGGCGTCGAATGGCAATATCAATTTCGGCACCGGACAGGTGAACCTGGAGTTGAGCGTGGTCCCCGCGCTGACCGCCAATTGGCTGCTGAGGCATATTCCCCTGATTGGTGCCCATCTTGCCGGCGGTACTGATAATCTGCTCGCGGCCTATTTTCACGTCACCGGACCCTACCAGAATCCGAGCGTAATCCCGAAGCCGATTACCTCGGTCGCCGAGTTTGTAAAGAAGATGCTCGGCCTGCCCCTCAACGTGATTGCGCCGAACACCATAAAGTGAAAAGCGCCAAGGTTCATCCGGCGATCATCGTTTTCGCGCGCGAGCCGGTGGCAGGTCGCACCAAGACCCGCCTGATCCCGGCGATCGGCGCCGACGCGTCGGCGGCCCTGGCCCACGCCTTCGCACTCGACACGCTCGCCAAAGCCCGCGCCATCACCGATCGACTGGTCATCGCCGGTAGCTGTCACGGCTCAGCGGCGGATAGTCCGTACTTCCGGCGCCTGGCGCGACGTTATGATGCCGAACTGGTCGATCAGGGCAGCGGTGCTTTGGGAGCGCGAATGCGCCGCGTGCTGGTTCCGTACCTCGACGACGGCGCGTTGCTGATCGGCACCGATATCCCCTCGCTGCCCCATCAATTTCTGACTCGCCTCATGAACCTACTGCGGCGTTTCCGCGTGGTGCTGGGGCCAAGCCTGGATGGCGGCTACTATGCCGTCGCCGCGCGCGGCGTGCTGCCCGATATTTTCCGCGGTATCCGCTGGGGCACCGCCAATGTTTTCGCCAACACCCTTCGCCGCCTCGAAGCCGGCAGCGTCGGCTATGGGCTCGGCGATGCGTGGTACGACGTCGATTGTCGGGATGACCTTCTGATGCTGCTCGCGGAGCTGCGGCTCAGTGATGGGCGCTGTCCATGTCCCGCAACCGCGCGGCTGCTGCGCCGGCTTGGACTGCTCAACCGGCGCCGCTAAAGTGTTGCGCCATGGCGCGCGCGGCGACTGCACGTGTGGTTTTGGTGATGGCCGGGACGGCGGCCGAGGCCCGCAAAATTGCGCGCCGTGTTGTCGAAGAGCGACTTGCCGCCTGCGTCAATATCGTCGGTCCGCTGAGCTCGATCTATCGCTGGCAAGGACGAATTGAGTCTGCGCGCGAACATCTGTTGATTATCAAAACTCGATCATCACTGTTTCGCACCCTGGAGAATCGCGTTCGTCAGTTACACAGCTATGACGTTCCGGAAATCATCGCGCTGCCGCTGGCTGGCGGTTCGAGCGCCTATCTCAACTGGCTATTGGATTCGACCGGACCGGCACGCAACAATTCACGCAGATTAACCCGATGACCGCTCGACTGTCCGTTCCTTCATCAGATAGCGGCGCCCGGATGTTCCGTCGGGCAATCGCGTCGATGGCGCCCTACGTGCCCGGTGAGCAACCGCGTCCGGGCCAGGAGCTGATCAAGCTCAACACCAACGAGAATCCGTATCCGCCGTCGCCCAAAGTGCGACGCGCGATCCTCGCGGAAGCCACGGCTTCTCTCCGCCTGTACCCGGCGCCCAATGCCGACGCGTTCATCGACGCGGCCGCGCGCGCCTATCGCGTGCGGCGCGAAATGATCATCGCCGGCAACGGCTCTGATGAACTGCTCTCGATGCTTTTTCGCGCGATCGTTGGAGTCGGCGACAAGGTTGCCTATCCGCAGCCGACCTACTCATTGTACGACACGCTGGCCGCGATCGCCGAGGCGAGCGTCGCGCGTATCCCGCTGGAGCCCGACTATCGGTTACCGCTCGATTGCCTGGCCGACGAGCGTGCCCGCCTCACCATTGTGTGCAGTCCCAACTCGCCCTGCGGCGCCGTCGCTTCCCACGACGCGCTCGCGGCCTTGGCGCGGGCCCTGTCCGATCACCTCCTGGTGGTCGACGAGGCTTACGTGGATTTTGCTGAGAGTAACGCGCTTGATCTGGTCCGCACCTGCGACAATGTGATCGTTTTGCGCACGCTCTCGAAGTCCTTCTCGCTTGCCGGGATGCGCCTGGGGCTCGCCTTCGCCAATCCGGCAATCATTCAGCAGCTACGCAAAGTAAAGGATTCCTACAATCTGAATCGCCTGGCGATCGTCGCCGGTGCGGCCGCTCTCGCCGACCTGCCCTGGATGAGGCGCAATGTCGAGCGCGTCAGGCGGACGCGCGCGCTTACCGAGCGCCGGCTGCGCGCGCTGGGCTTCGAAGTGCCGCCGTCGCAGGCCAATTTCGTTCTTGCCCGCCTCGCCGGTTATGATCTGGCACCGCTCGCGGCGGCGCTCCGGCGCCGCGGTATCCTGGTGCGGCATTTTCCGAAATCGATTTTTCGCGACGCCCTGCGCGTTTCAATCGGCCGACCGAGCGAGATGCGGGCTCTGTTCGACGCACTTGCGGCCCTGCTGCCCTCCTTTCACAGAAATGCGGAAAGAATCAGCGGCGCCCCGGCGCCGACGAGCGCTGGATGAGTCATTTCAGTCGTCTGTTCGATCGCTTTCGCCAGCCGTCCTCGCCACCGCGTGAAACGGCCGCGGTCGAAGGTCGCTGGCTGGTCGCAGGTCTGGGAAATCCCGGTGGCCGCTACAAGGACTCGCGCCACAATACCGGATTCATGGCCGCGACTTATCTGGCGTCACGCTATGGTATCGAGCTGACTCGCAACAAGTTCAGCGGCCTCTTCGGCGACGCGCGGATTGCCGACGCGCCGGCGATAATCGTGATGCCGCAGACCTTTTACAATCGCAGCGGTGACTGCCTCGCGTCGCTCACCGGCTATTTCCGAATTCCGGTCGAACGAGTGATCGTTATTCATGACGAACTCGACCTGCCCCTCGGGCGGCTTCAGCTCAAACGCGGCGGCAGCGACGCGGGTAATCGCGGCGTGCGTTCGGTCGCGGCGGCGCTGGGCCCCGACTTCATCCGCATTCGCGTCGGCGTGGGACGCCCCAGCCAGACAGGGGGTGCTATCGACCATGTGCTCGACGCCTTCGACCGCGAAGAGCGGCGCGTCGTCGAGGGCCTGCTCGAACGGATCGCGGACGCGGTCGAGGCGATCATCCGCGACGGGCTGGAGCGCGCGATGAGCATCTACAACCAGCGCTCCGATCCTCGCGCTTGAGCCGAGACCCCGGAACTCTACCGCTGGATGAGATCTTCTACCAACTCGTTGAGTGCCGACGAGGCTTAGGTCCCGGCCTGAATGTGACCCGCGCCGGCCGGCGCGCTGCTCACCGGCGTGAACGACGACAAATTGACTGCAGCCGCATGGAAGGAGCTCCGCCTGAAACGCGACAGGGCGAGTAAACAACGTGTCGCGGAAATTCTGCATGTAGCATCCATCTGTTTCGCCGACATAGTCGGGATGGCTGGACCTTTTATTCAGGATTATCAGCGCCGGTGGTTTGATGACGCGATGCAAACGATAGGGCTATTACGGAAAGTTGTGGATCGGGTGACGGGATGAAAAAGGCGGCACCCAGAACGCGCTTCGAGACCGAATACCAAGCCAAGTACCCCAAGGCGGTTGAGTCCTTGACCGCCCACTGGGAGCGGCGGGTGGGTTTCTTCGCCATCAGAGAGCGCTGAGGCGACGCGCAAAGGGAGCCGCAAGGGCTGGTCTGGCGATCGGCGCAATAGCGAAAAGACGGGCTGGCGACGGCGCGATTGTTGCGCGACCGCTGCCGCCAATCTCAAGCGGAGCGGAATTCTCGGTGGGATGCGATGTATTCGTTGGTGGGCGGTGCTGGTTTCGAACCAGCGACCCCCGGCTTGTAAGGCCGATGCTCTACCGCTGAGCTAACCGCCCGAGCCCGCAAAACGGCGCGGGGTCGATCGGTGATCGTCCCCGCGATTCGATACGCAAAATGGCCGCCCGTGGAATCAGGCTGAGATCGTCGTGGTAGGCGGCGTCGTGTCCAGCCCCTCGTTGAGCGAATCCTTCAACTGCTTGCCGGGTTTGAACTTGGCCGCGCGACTGGCCGCTATCTGGATCGTCTCACCGGTCTTGGGATTGCGGCCGGTGCGGGCGTCGCGAGTTGAGGTCGAGAAGGTTCCGAAACCGGAGATATTAACGCGGTCGCCCTGCTTGAGAGCATGAACGATATCATCGAGAATGATGTTTAACGCCTTTTCGGCCTCGGCGCGATTAATCCCCAGCTTATTGGCTAGCGTTTCGATCAAGTCGGCTTTCGTCATAGTGCGGTCACCCCGTCCGCCCCAGGCGGGTTAAACAAAGCGACGGGCGAGCCCTGCCAGCGGGCTCGCCCGATGCCCATTGGTCCTCCCAGTCCCCTTAGGACAAATTGTGCGGCGGATTGTTGTGGGTGACGACAGTCTCCTCGCCTTCGTCTTCAACAATCGGCTCGTCCTTTTCGCTCTCCTCGCCGAAGAATGAAGCTGATGGGTTGACCGGTTTGAAGAAGGATTCCGGATCGGCCAGAACGAGCGCCCGCTTGACCACGTCGTCCATGTGCTCGACCTGCACCAGGGTCAGGCTCTTGAGCACGGGCGCCGGAATCTCTTCGATATCCTTTTCGTTCTCCTTGGGCATCAAAACCGTCTTGATGCCGCCGCGATGGGCCGCGAGCACCTTCTCCTTCAGACCGCCAATCGGCAGGACGCGGCCGCGCAGCGTGATCTCGCCGGTCATCGCCAGGTCATGTTTGACCGGGACGCGGCAGAGCGCCGAGATGAGCGCGGTGGCCAGCGTGATGCCGGCTGAGGGGCCGTCCTTCGGCGTCGCGCCCTCGGGAATATGAATGTGAATGTCGATCTTCTGATAGAAATTGTGCTTCAGGCCGAGCTGATCGGAGCGCGAGCGCACGTAGGACAGCGCGGCGTGGGCGCTTTCCTGCATCACGTCGCCGAGTTGCCCGGTGATGGTCAGTTTGCCGCGTCCGGGCACGATCGTGACTTCGACGCCCAGGAGCTCGCCGCCCAATTCGGTCCAGGCGAGACCCGTCGCGACGCCGATCTGCGGCTCCGCCTCGGCCATCCCGAAGCGGAATTTTGCCGGCCCCAGATACTTCGGCAGGCTTGACTGCGACACCTTGACGAACGCGTTGCGATCGGTCTTGACCACCTCGACCGCGACCTTGCGGCAGATCGCGGCGATTTCGCGTTCGAGGTTCCGCACCCCCGCCTCGCGCGTATAGCGACGGATTATGCCGAGCAGGGCCTTGTCCGAGAACTCGATATTCTCCGGTTTGAGACCGTTGGCTTCGCGCTGCTTTTTGACCAGGTACTTGCGCGCGATCTGGAGCTTCTCGGTTTCGGTGTAGCCCGGAATCCGGATGATCTCCATGCGATCCTGAAGCGGTCGCGGAATCCGCTCGAGCGTGTTCGCGGTCGTGATGAACATCACCTTCGACAGATCATAATCGCAGTCGAGGTAGTGGTCATTGAAATTGCAGTTCTGCTCCGGATCGAGGACTTCGAGCAGGGCCGAGGAGGGGTCGCCGCGGAAATCGGTGGACATTTTGTCCACTTCATCGAGCAGCATCACGGGATTGCCCGAACCCGCCTTGCGCACGCTCTGAATGATCTTGCCGGGCAGCGCGCCGATATAGGTGCGCCGATGGCCGCGGATTTCGGCCTCGTCGCGCACACCGCCGAGCGAGACGCGCACGAATTTGCGTCCCGTCGCCCGCGCCACCGACTTGCCTAGCGAGGTCTTGCCGACCCCGGGAGGGCCGACGAGGCAGAGAATCGGGCCCTTGAGCTGGCCGACCAGGGTCTGCACGGCGAGATACTCGAGGATCCGCTGTTTGACCTTTTCAAGTCCGTAATGATCCTCTTCGAGAACCTGTTCCGCCTCCGGGATATCGAGTTTATCCTCGGTGTATTCGAACCACGGCAGGGCGAGAAACCAGTCGAGGTAGTTGCGCACGACGGTTGCCTCGGCCGACATCGGCGACATCATCTTGAGCTTCTTGATTTCCCGCTCGCACTTTTCGCGTGCCTCGGCGGGCATCTTCTTCTGCCGCAGCTTCTCTTCCAACTCCTGGATCTCGTTTTTGAATTCGTCCTTTTCGCCGAGCTCCTTCTGGATCGCGCGCATCTGCTCGTTGAGGTAGTACTCCTTCTGGGTCTTCTCCATCTGCTTCTTGACCCGCGAGCGGATGCGCTTCTCGACCTCGAGAATTTCGAGCTCGGAGCGCATGTAGCCGAGAATCCGTTCGAGGCGTTCGGCTGCGCTCGTGCATTCGAGCAGCGACTGCTTGTCTTCGAGCTTGATTCCCAGATGGCCGACGAGCTTGTCGGCGAGGAAGGAGGGATCGTCAACCGCCGCGATTGAGGTGACCATCTCGGGCGGAATTTTCTTGTTCAGACGGACATAATTGTCGAAGGTGGTGTTGACCGAGCGCATCAGCGCCTCGATTTCGGTCCCGCGCTCGGCGACCTCTTCGATCTCTTCGACTTCCACCTGGAAGAACTCGTCCTGGGCCGCGTAGCGCGTGATCCGCGCGCGCTTCTTGCCTTCGAGCAGCGCCTTCACGGTGCCGTCGGGCAGGCGGAGGAGCTGGACGACCAGGCCGAGGGTCCCGACCTGGTAGATATCGTTGGGGCCGGGATCGGAGACGCTGGCGTCCTTTTGCGCCGCGAGCAGAATCGGCCGCTTGCTCGTCTCGGCGGCTTCAAGGGCTTTGATCGACTTCTGCCGCCCGACAAAGATCGGGTAAACCTCGTGCGGGAAGACAATCAATTCCCGCAGCGGCAGCAGCGGGACGATTTCATTGGACGCGTCGCGATTATCTTTTTTATCGTTGCGGAAGAGCATTTCCGTCGCTAATTCTCCTCCCGCCTAAGCGGTCTCAGCGGTCTTCTGATACACCAGCAGAGGCTGTTCCTTCTGCGTCACAACCTCCTCCGAGATCATTACCTCCTTGATATTGGGCTGCGATGGAATTTCGTACATCAGGTCCACCATGATCGCTTCCATGATGGCCCGCAAGCCGCGCGCGCCCGATTTCCGCTTGAGAGCCTCGCGGGCAATCGCGCGCAGCGCACCCTGCGCGAATTTCAGATGTACGTTCTCCATATCGAACAGCCGCTGATACTGGCGCACCAGCGCGTTCTTGGGTTCGGTTAAGATACGGACGAGGGCTTCTTCGTCAAGCTCGCCGAGGGTGGCGATGACCGGCAGCCGGCCGACGAACTCCGGAATAAGACCGAAGCGCAGCAGGTCTTCGGGCTGCACCTCGCTCAGCAGCTCCGACACCGAGCGCGCGTCGCGATTGCTCAGATCGGCGCGAAAGCCCATGGTCTTGCCGGCGATACGGCGGCGGATGATATCGTCGAGGCCGACAAAGGCGCCGCCGCAGATAAACAGGATGTTGGTGGTATCGACCTGGAGAAATTCCTGCTGCGGATGCTTGCGGCCGCCCTTGGGCGGCACGCTGGCCATCGTGCCTTCGACGATCTTCAGCAGAGCCTGCTGCACACCCTCGCCGGAAACGTCACGAGTTATCGAGGGATTGTCGCTTTTGCGGGCAATTTTATCGATCTCGTCGATATAAACGATGCCGCGCTGACAACGCTCGATATCGTAGTCGGCGTTCTGCAGCAGCGACAGGATGATATTTTCGACGTCTTCGCCGACGTAGCCCGCTTCGGTCAGCGAGGTGGCGTCGGCGATGGTGAACGGGACCTGGAGGAACCGCGCCAGGGTCTGCGCCAGCAGCGTTTTGCCGACGCCGGTCGGTCCAATCAACAGAATGTTCGACTTCTGCAGTTCGACGTCGCCGGTGACGCTTTGCGAATCGATGCGCTTGTAATGGTTATGGACGGCGACCGACAGGATCTTCTTGGCGCGCTCCTGGCCGATTACGTACTGATCGAGGACGCGCTTTATCTCGGCCGGTTTGGGCACCGCCGAGCTCTGGCTGAAGGCCTCCTCGTTATCGGTCTCTTCGGCGATGATGTCGTTGCAGAGGTCGATGCATTCGTCGCAGATATAGACGGTCGGACCGGCGATAAGCTTGCGGACTTCATCCTGGCTTTTACCGCAAAAGGAACAGACCAGGTTGCCCGCACGGTCGTCATGCTTCGCCATAGTATCTCCCGGAGCTCACTTCGCCGATCGTCGGCTAACGATTACCTCATCGATCAAACCGTATTCAACCGCCTGTTCCGGCGTCAAAAACAGATCGCGGTCGGTGTCCTTTTCAATCTTGCGCAGGTTCTGGCCGGTATGCCGCATCACGATATTGTTAATCTCCTCGCGGATCCGCAGGATCTCGCGCGCATGGATATCGAGATCGGTGGCCTGTCCGCGCGCGCCGCCGAGCGGCTGATGCATCATGATGCGCGAATTCGGCAGCGCGTAACGGCGGCCCTTCTCACCTGCCAGAAGCAAGATCGCCGCCATCGACGCCGCCTGCCCGAGACAGAGCGTCGAAACCGGCGGCTTGATGAACTGCATCGTGTCGTAGATGGCCAGTCCCGCGGTGACCGAACCGCCCGGCGAATTAATATAGAAGTTGATCTCCTTCTCGGGATCTTCGGCCTCGAGAAAGAGCATCTGCGCCGTGACCAGGTTGGCGACTTCGTCGCTAATCGGATAACCGAGGATGACGATGCGGTCTTTCAGCAGGCGCGAGTAGATATCGTAAGCGCGTTCACCGCGGCCGGTTTGTTCAACAACGACTGGAACGAGGCTGCTCATCCAACTTCCGAGAGTCCGACGAAAGCCCGCTTCAAAAGGGTCGATCAAGCGGCCACTCAGTAACAAAAGTCTAACCAGTTTAACCTACGGCGGCAACTGAAAACGGCGCCGCCGGTCCGGTCGATCGATCTTCCGGCGCGCCGCCGCCTCACGACGGCTGCTCCGACTCGCTCGGGTTCGGCGTCGCCGCGCCGGCCGCCGCTTCCTGAGGCTCCTCGCGGCTCGCGTTTTTCAGCAGATAGTCCAGCGTCGCGTCGCGGCGCATGATCTGACGCAGGAGCTCGCGGTTGTGCTCGTCGCGATAAAACTCGGCGACGCGCTCGCGCTGACGACCGCTGGTCTGGGTGACCAGCGCGGCGACACGCTCGGCGAGCTGATCGTCGCTGATGGCGATCCCTTCCTGCTGACTTATCGCATCAACGATAAGTCCGCTGAGGGCGCGCTTCTCGGCGCGCTTGCGCATCTCGTCAGGGTTTTGGGCGGCGCTCTCGCGGGCCGCCTCGTGCGCCATCCCGGCGGCCTCGAGGGCGTTGGCCATTTCGGCCTCGAGCGCCCGCTGCTCGCGCAGCACCAGGGATTCAGGGACCTCGATCGGATTGCGCTCGATAATCAAATCGAGCAGGCCCTGGCGCGCGTGGGCGTCGGCCTCCTGCTCGGCGCGCGCTTCGAGATCCTTGCGGATCGCCGCACGGAGTTCGTCGAGGGTCTGGAACTCGCCCTGATCCTTGGCAAACTCGTCGTCGAGGTTGGGCAGCAGGCGTTGATAAATGTTTTTGACCGTTGCGCGCCATTCGACGGTCTTGCCGGCGACGTCCTTCTCGACGTAATCCTCCGGATAGCTGCGGGTGCGGCGCACCTCCTCGCCGACCCGGGCGCCGCGCAGCACCTCGTCGAGGCCGTGCGCCGGTTCATTCGGGGCCACGCGCACCACACGATCCTCGAGCTTCGTGTCGGGAACCGGCTGGCCGTCGTGGAAGGCTTCGAGCGTCACCACGATGAAGTCGCCGTCGGCGACGACCTCGCGGTCCTCGATTTTTTTAAGGGTCGCGTGACGCTCGCGCAGCCGCTCGAGGGCGGCCTGCACCTCTTCGTCGCTGACTGTCACGGTCGGCCTCGGAACCTTGAGACCCTGGTAGTCCTTGACCTCGAATTCCGGCTTCAGGTCGAAGGTTGCGCTGAACTTGAGCTGGGCGTTCTTGAGGTCGCTCGCTTCGGTGACGATCTCCGGCTGGACGACCGGTTTGAGGCTGTGCTCTTCTAGCGCCTTGTCGGTGTACTCCTTGATGAGCTTCTGGATAACGTCGCCGCGCACCTGATCGCCGAAGAAGCGTTCGAGCAGATTGCGCGGGGCGTGACCGGGACGAAAGCCGCGCAATTGGACCGATCGCCGCAATTCGTTGTAGGTGCGATCCAGTTCCCGCGTGATTTCCGCCGGTTCGAGTTCGATCGTCAGCTTGCGTCTTAGGTTGGAAGGACTTTCGATATTAATCTGCATTGCAGTTTCCAAGTAACCATAGGCAATCGGCGACGATCAACCGGCGAGCGGCTTCCCGGCGGACCCCCAAACCGTCAACCGGGACGGCTTGCGGCATACGCGAATCCGCTGGACTTCAAGCCGCGGAAAACCTAAACTGCCGCCGGTAACCCGTTCCGCAAAGGTGCGGGCGTTTTTTTGTAAATCCGCGAGGGCGCGGTACGTCGCTTGACCGCAGTTCTCGCTTATCTTGGGAGCGTACCTAGATGAGTGAAGCTAAGATAGTGCTGCCCGCACTAACCCACGGTCAGTTGCTGATCCTGTGGGGCGTGCTGATCTCGGCGATCCTCGCGATCGGCTATGGACTGCTGCTGGTACGTATCGTACTCGCCGCCAGTCCCGGCGCGAAGTCGATGACCGACGTCGCCGACGCCGTCTACGAGGGCTCGATGGCCTACCTCAAGCGTCAGATAAAGACCATGATCGTCTTTGTCATCGCGATCGCCATCGGGCTCTTCATGATGTACCGGAGCGTTTATCCGGACCGGCTCGACCTCTCGCTCGGCATCGCGATCGCCTTCGTGCTCGGCGTGAGCGCCTCCTACGGCGCCGGCTTCGTCGGGATGTGGCTGGCGGTCAAGGGCAATGTGCGGAGCGCCAACGCCGCGCTGACGAGCTTCAAGAACGCCATGGAGCTGGCCTTCCAGGCGGGCGGCGTCTCGGGCATGTTCACCGTCGGTCTCGGCCTGCTCGGTGCGACGATCATCTTCCTTGTTTATCAGCAGGACGCCATGAAGGTGCTGGTCGGGTTCGGCTTCGGCGGCTCCCTGGCCGCCCTTTTTATGCGCGTCGGCGGCGGCATCTACACCAAGGCGGCGGACGTCGGCGGTGACCTGGTCGGCAAGGTTGAAGCCGGCATCCCCGAGGACGACCCGCGCAACGCGGCGACGATCGCCGACAACGTCGGTGACAATGTTGGCGACTGCGCCGGGATGGCGGCCGACGTCTTCGAGTCTTACGAGGTCACCCTGGTCGCCGCCATCATCCTGGCGGCCTACGCCGTGAGCGACAAGGATTTCCAGAGTCTCTACGGCGCGCTGGCCGGAGCCTTCGCGATGAAGCTCATCGTGTTCGCCCTCATCCTGCGCGCGGTCGGCGTGTTCTCGTCGATCCTGGGAATCATGGCGGTGCGCGCGCCAGCCGGCAAAATGGAAGACCCGATGAAGCCGATCAATCGCGGCTACATGGTCTCGGCCATCAGCTCGGTCATCGGGTTCTTCATCGTCAACTACTTCTATATGACCGATCCCACGACCGGCGCTCCCGACTGGCGCTTCGCCATCACCGCGACCTTCGGGATTATCCTCGCCGTCGCCACGCTCTGGTTGACCAACTACTTCACCCATCCCGACCGCGGCCCGGTTATCGAGACGGCAAACTCCGCTCGCACCGGTCCGGCGACGCTGATTATCGCGGGACTTGGCGAAGGGATGGAGTCCTCGACCTGGGCGGCAATCCTTATCGTGCTGGCGATCATCGGGGCACTGGTCATGTTCGAAGGCTCACTGGCGCTGCAGTTCTACGGCATCGCCCTGACCGGACTGGGGCTGCTCACCACCACCGGCTTCATCCTCGCGATGGACACCTACGGGCCGATTACCGACAACGCCCACGGCATCTTCGAGATGGGCGGAATCCATCAGGAGGAGGCCTCGCGCACGCTCTCGTGGATGGACGCGATTGGTAATACGACCAAGGCACTGACCAAGGGCCTCGCGATTGCCACCGCGGTTATCGCGGCGGTCTCGCTCTTCCGCTCGTTCATCGACGAGGCGCCGCTCGGCAGCATGGGCGTGCAGATCAACGCGCCGACGGTTTTCCTCGGCCTGCTGATTGGGGCGGCGGTGCCGTTCCTCTTCAGCTCGTTCGCGATCAAAGCGGTCGGGCGCGCGGCCTACCAGGTGGTGTTTGAGGTGCGCCGTCAGTTCCGCGAGCATCCGGGGATCATGGAAGGCAAAGAGCTGCCGGACTACGGCCGCTGCGTCGATATCGTCACGGCGACGGCCCAGAAGGAGCTGCTCAGCCCGGCAATCCTGGCGGTCTTCGCGCCGCTGCTCGTCGGCTTCAGTCTTGGCGCGGGCGCGCTCGGCGGCTTTCTCGGCGGCACGATCCTGACCGGCCAGTTGATGGCGGTCTTTATGGCTAACGCGGGCGCCAATTGGGACAATGCCAAAAAGAAGGTCGAGGACGGTTATCTGGGCGGCAAAGGCACCGACGTCCATAAGGCGACCGTGGTGGGCGACACCGTGGGCGATCCGTTCAAGGATACGGCCGGCCCGGCGCTCAACCCGATGATCAAGGTCATGAACCTGGTCGGCATCCTCGCGGCCCCCTTCACCACCGCGCAAGTGGCGGATTTCTCGCATGGCCGCGCGTTCGTCGTGATCCTCGCGATCGTGCTGCTGGCGATCGCCGTGGCCCTGTCGAAACGCGGCTCGCTCGCTGAAGAAGGCGCTGGCGCCGCAGCGACCAAGGCTGCCGCCTAACCCGGCAAGCGGCTGATAAAAAAGCAACGGCGCGTCGCTCGGACGCGCCGTTGTTTTTTTGCGCAGAGCAAGCCGTTCTCGGCACGGCCGCGCCGTCTTAAAGATTCGTTTTGTAGTCCTGCTCGACGAAACTGTCGATCTGCTTCGCGGTGTCTTCGCCGGCGCCCATCTTCGATGCCAGGTACTGTCCCCATGAAATCCGCACGCGTTCCGGCCAGCTCTCCGGATGCCACAGTTGCGAGCGGAGGAAAGCCTTGGCGCAGTGGAAGAAGCACTCACGGATCGCCACCCGAATCGCGAGCTGGGCGGGCGCGCCGCGCGCCGCCAGGCGTTCGAGGACGGCGGGATCGACGGTCAATTCGGCGTCACCGTTGACGCGCAACGTCTCGTCGGTGCCAGGGACCAGGAAGATCAGTCCGACATGCGGATTCGCGAGGATATTCTGCAGGGTGAAGACCAGCTTGTTGCCCTTGCGATCGGGAATCAGCAGCGTGCGATCGTCTTCGATCACGACGAAACCTGGACCATCCCCTTTCGGCGAGGCGTCCTGATTGCCCTCGCTGTCCGCCGTGGCGAGCACAAGAAAGGGCGAGCGGCGAATGAACTGTTTTGCCGTTTCATCCAGTTCGCCGAGTAGTTTCTTGTGTACGAGCGGACTCGGCTCGCCGATAACCTCGCGGAGTTGCGCTAAATTCGCGATACGATAGCCGTCTGCTGCAGTCATCAGCCGTCCTCCGCAATCTGCAAGTCGGTTTCAACAAAGTCCCTGCGGTCGGTATCCCATTCGAAGACCGCGGCGCGCGCGTAGCTCCCGTTGCGGACGGAAAGCACTATATAGCTCGTACCCGGATAGTCGGGCTCGGCTGGATCAAAGGTGCAGGCCTGTGCGCGGTCGGTCGCCGAAAAATAGGCATCGTGATCCGGATGGGAATGATAGACGGCCTTGAGCGCGAGGCGGCGGCGGTCGATTTCCTGCATCACCGCCAGATGGTCGCGCGGCTCCATCAGGAAGGCGGTGCGCGCATCACGCTCGTAGCGGGCGGGATCCTCGGCATATTTCAGGTTCTGGATATTGCGGATCGGGCGGACTTCCTCGTGCTCGTCATCGCCAATGATAAAGCCGCAGCACTCGAACGGATATTCACGTTCGGCGTGCGCGACAATCTGCGCGAGCGAGGCCTTGCGGACTTTCATCCCCATTCACCTCTGCAGGCTCAAAGGCTAGCAGACTCGGACGCTGCGGTGCGAACCTGCTTGCCCCTCGGGAAAATCCCGCGTAGGAGTTTAGGCCATGGAACGCACGGTGATCACTTTGGGCGGAGTGCTGTTGAATTCGAGCGTAATGAACGCCTCCGGACCGCATTCGGCGGAACGCGCCGAGATTCTCGAACTCGCCAACGCCCATCGTGGCGCGGTGGTGTTCAAATCGTGCAATCAGTTCGGCCTCGACGCGCCCGACAATCTGAAGAATCGCGGCGTCGAATATTTCGCCGATATCGCCGGCGACCTCGTGCCGCGCGGCAAACCAATCGTCGCCAGCGTCGTCGGCGAAACCGACGACGAGATCGTCCGCGTCGCGGCGACGCTCGATCTCGCCGGCGTCAAGCTCATCGAGCTGAATCTGGCCGACGACTTCGTGCAGAAGGCCGTCAATCCCTTCGCCTCGCTCGAGCGCCTCAGGCAAATCGTCGGTCGCGTGCGCGGCGAGGTGCAGACGCCGCTCGCCCTCAAGCTGCCGCCGAAGCTCGAGCTGCCGCCCGCAGAGGTCGTTGAGCTCTGCCGGTCACTGCCGCTTCAGGTGCTGCTGTGCGCCAACGACCTGCCGAAGGACCTCGAAGTCGACCTCAAGGCCGCCATCGCCAAAGGTCCCGAGCGGGCGCTGTCGCAGGTCCATACCTATCGGCGCGCGGCAATGGGCGCGGTCGAGATTGTCGCGGTCGGCGGGATCAACAGCGGCCGCGACGCCTATCTCGCCCATCTGACCGGAGCCAACGCGGTGCAGGTCGGCTCGGCGCTGATCAAGGAGGGTGCCGGCGCCCTGACGCGCATCGACACCGAACTCGATGATCTGCTGGGCGAATACGGTCACGCCTCGGTGAATGAGATCGTCGGGTCGTTGCGCTTTTCCTGATCCGGACCGCGATCGCGTGGTCGGTGGCTTGCCCGGCTTTCGGATGCTCTGCTAGCCTGCGCGCACGCCCGCGCCGGATCGCGACGTCCTGTCGCTTCGTCCCCGTCGTCTAGCTCGGCCTAGGACACCGGCCTTTCACGTCGGTAACACGGGTTCAAATCCCGTCGGGGACGCCATCGCATCAGGCGGATCTCGTCAGCCGCGACCAGCACCTTTGCGGCTAACCGCGCCAACCCGCAGCCGGCGCGGATGCTCCGCAACGCGCGGCGCGGGCAGCCCTCACGCTTATCGCGTTCTCGGTGCAATTGCGGCGCCGAACTGTGCGAACAGTCAGCGCTGTCGCGACCGCGCCGCTGACACCTCGCGCCCGCAGGATGCCGTTCCTGGATTGAGTCCGGCTCCGGACTGTGTCAAATGACCCACGCGCCCTTTCGCACTGCCATCGCGTCCGCCGGATCTTGACAGCGTCTAAAGTTAGACTTAGTCTTGCGCGTGTGAAGATCGATATCGACACGGTCCTGCGTGAACACGGCATCCAGCCGTCGGCGCAGCGCGTCGCGGTCGCGCAGTACGTGCTCAACACCACGGCCCATCCCACGGCCGAGAAGGTCGCGGCCGAAGTCAGAAAGACGTTTCCCATGATCTCGCGCGCGACCGTCTACAACACGTTGAACCTGATGGTGGAGCACGGGCTGCTGCGCGAGTTTGTGCTCGACGACGGCACCACCGTCTTCGATGCCAACGTCGGCAGCCATCATCATTTCGTCGATGACGAGACCGGGCGCATACACGATATCCCGTGGGATTCGCTGAAGGTGTCGAAACTCGAGGCGCTCGAAGGCTTCGAGGTCAGGGAATATCAGGTGGTCCTGCGCGGGCGGCTAAGGGGGACGTCGCGCCGACGAAGTTAGGCGCTGGGCGGCAACAGGTTCGAGCGGGAGGAGATCCGCGATGTCTGGAAGATCGAGGGCGGGCGTGATTCTCGCCGTTGCGGCGATGACGATAGGCGGGGTCTATGGGGCCAGAGCGACGATGCCCGCGCCGAAGCCCGACGCGCTGGCCGAGCCGAAGGGCACCGATCAGGCGGGGTTTCCGGAGCGGCTCTACAAGTTCGTAATCCCGCCGGATAATCCGCAGACTGCCGCCAAAGTCGCTCTGGGGAAGGCGCTGTTTTTCGATCCGCGCCTGTCGGTGGACAACACCGTCGCATGCGCCAATTGCCACGATCCGAACAAGGGCTTCACCGATCAGTTGCCGACGGCGATGGGGGTGCACGCCAAATTCGGTCAGCGCAATGCGCCGACGATTCTCAACGCGATGTTCAATATCGAGCAGTTCTGGGACGGGCGCCGGCCGACGCTCGAGGATCAGGCGCGCGACCCGATCCTGAATCCAATCGAAATGGGGATGCCGGATCCGCAGACCGTGGTCCGGAAACTGGATGCGATCGGTGAGTATCGGCAGCAGTTCAACGCGGTCTTTGGCAGCGCCCCCAACTACGACAACCTGGTCAAGGCGATCGCCGCCTACGAG
This sequence comes from Pseudomonadota bacterium, assembly GCA_021325355.1. Lineage (GTDB taxonomy): Bacteria > Desulfobacterota > Binatia > Binatales > Binataceae > JAJPHI01. Next base: position 68,146 of record JAJPHI010000020.1, on the reverse strand, counting down.
CGCACGCAGCTCGCCTTCGACTCGCCGTTCGACCGCTTCATGGCCGGCGATGGCAACGCGCTGACGGCGCAGCAGCAGCGCGGCTGGGCCATCTTCAACGGCCAGGGTCGCTGCATGTCGTGCCACGGCTGGAATCCCACGCGCCCGCTGTTCACCGACGATCGCTTTCACAATATCGGCGTCTCGGCCCATAACGCAGCCTTTGTGCCGCATGCGCGCCAGGCGCTCGCGATGCTGGCGCAGGCCGGGGGGCCCAGCCAGATCGATCAGATGGCCATCGCGAGCGACCTGAGTGAGCTCGGGCGCTTTCTGGTGACCAAGCAGCCGCACGATATCGGCGCCTTCAGGACCATGTCGCTGCGCAACCTTTTCCTGACCGAGCCCTATTTCCATGACGGATCGCAGGCGACGATCTGGGATACCCTCGACCATTACAACAAGGGCGGCGTGCAGAATCCCTATCTCGACGGCGGAATCGTGCCGCTCGGGCTGAGCTCGCAGCAGGAGGACGACCTGGCGGCGTTTCTGCTCTCGCTGACCAGTCAACCCTACATGGCCGAGGCCAAAGCCGAGTACGCGCGGCAGTTCAAAATCTCGCGCACGACGCGTCCGCAGCGCGACACCGCGGCCGCGATGGGGCTCAAGGGCAGCAAGGGACCGGGTTTCAGCGGTCCGTTCGGTGATATCGGACCGGGACAGAGCGCGATGCGGCAGAATCCGGCGTCGCTCGGCGGCGATTAGACGCGGCATTCAGGTACGGAGAAGCAGGCGATGGCACCTCGGCACAAGAGCGTCGAAACCAGATATTACGAAGATCGCGACCGCCTACTTAGGGCGCTGCGCAACTGCGACCGGCGAACGTTTCTGAAGGTAAGCGCCGCCGCGATGGGCGCGGTGATGGCCCGGGGGCTGATGCCTCCGCATACCTTCCAGCTCGTCGAGATCGCCGACGCCGCGGGCACTCCGGCGATCGGCCAAGGCTTCGCGACGCAGGGCGCGCAGGGGACGACGCCGTTCCGCTTCGCCTATATCTCGGACGCCCATCTTTACGAACGCACGCTCAACCAGCGTTTCGTGCGCGCGATCGTCAAGGCGGTGGATGACGTCAACGCCCTCGATCCGCAACCCGATTTCGTCCTCTACGGCGGCGACCTGGCGCAGCTCGGCGAACCTTCGCAGCTCGAGCTCGGCCGGCAGATACTCAGTGCCCTCAAAGCGCCGGTAAAGATGATGGTCGGCGAGCACGACTGGTATCTCGACCTCGGCGAAAAATGGCAGGAGATGTTCGGACCGCCCACCTATTCCTTTGACTGGAAAGGGGTCCACGTCGTGGTGCTCCAGAGCGTCTATGAAAAGGATTTCTGGACCGCGCGCAGAATGACGCCGGCGCAAAGGATGGCGACAGTGGCCGGCCTCGACAATGCCACCCAGTCGCGCTTCGAGGTCGGTGAGAAGCAGCGTGCATGGCTGAAGAACGATCTGGCGAGGCTCAAGCCCGCGACGCCGCTGGTCGTCTTCTCGCATTCGCCGCTCTACAAGTACTACCGTCCGTGGAACTTCTGGACCGAGGACGCCGATGAAGTTCAGGCGCTCCTCAAGCCCTTCAACAAGGTCACCGTAATCCACGGCCACACCCATCAGATGCTGTTCAACCAGATCGGCAACATCAGCTTTTACGGGATGCTGTCGACGGCGTGGCCGTGGCCCTACGCACCGGAAGGACTGCCGAAGTTGACGGTGCAGATGAACCGGGCCGATCCGTTCGATCAGTTCGACGGCTGCGGCGACGGCAGCTTCGCCGTGCGGGACGATGCGCTGGTCGATACGGTCTACAATCTGTGGGACCGCAACCCGGTGACCGTCAAAGCGGACTACCTCGTATCCGGGGGCAAGGTCGACGTTCCGCCAGCGCCGCAGTTTGCGAGCTTCTAGGGCGGCATGCCGAAGCATCACTTGCGATCATGGGCAATGGCGATGGGAGGGAGAGAATGAAGCCTCGACTCAGCTTGGTCGCCGCGGCACTGTTCGGCGCCGTTGCCGGCGCGACGGCGATTTATCAGAGCCATGGCAATCGCGCGCATAACGCGTACGCGCAGGCACTGCCGACCCATCAGACGCCGCCCGCCCGGGACGGCGGCGTCGTCGTGCAACTCTGCGACGGCGTGACCGCGACCGAGGTCAAGGGGCTCAAGCCCGGCGAGCAGATGACCCATGCGCAGGCGCTGGCGGTCACGGGCAAGCTGATGGACGAATGGCAGCGCAAACATCCCGATCAGCATTGGGTGATGGCCCAGGCGGAGACCACGACCGCCGCGCCAGCCGGCGCCCCCTCAGCCGGCCCCACTCATGAGACGGGTGGAACGGGCGCGGCGACCGGCGGCGCTCAGCTCAAGACCCAGCAGGGTGACACTTACGCGAGTTTCCACAGCCGCGACTACATGATTTGGCAGGCGGAGACGGACGCCTTCGTCGACTACGGCAACAAGGTCTTCCACAGCGCGTCGCTACTCGGCAGCACGATCGGCGTAAGTTGCGACATGTGCCATCCCAATGCCGCCAACACCCATCCCGAGACCTATCCCAAGTACCAGGTGCAGCTTCAGCGCGTCGCTCTCCTGCGCGACATGATCGACTGGTGCATCGAGAATCCGGTCAAGGGCCATACGCTTTCTTCCGATGACCCGAAAATGCGCGCGCTCGAAGCGTATATCCTTGCGCAGCGCAAGGGCACCGCGCTCGCTTACGGCAAGCATTAGTGCGGCGATGTGGAAGTACGACAAACGCGGAAAACTCCGACAACGCAAAGCGATCGGGCTTTGCCGACGATGACACGCCAACCATGAATCGAGGCAATTATGAACGTAAAGACTGACCAGAACGCGGGCCGATGCCCGGTCATCCATGGAACCACCAACCTCGGGATGGTCTCGAACAGCCACTGGTGGCCGAACCAGCTCAACCTGAAGATTCTTCGCCAGAACTCGCCGCGGTCCAATCCGCTGGGCGACGACTTCAACTACGCGGAGGAGTTCAGCAAGCTCGACCTCGCCGCAGTGAAGAAGGATCTGCTCGCGCTGATGACGCAAAGCCAGGACTGGTGGCCGGCGGATTTCGGTCACTACGGGGGGCTCTTCATCCGGATGGCGTGGCACGCCGCCGGCACCTACCGGATTGGCGACGGCCGCGGCGGTGCGGGTACCGGGCAACAGCGCTTCGCACCGATTAACTCCTGGCCGGATAATGCCAACCTCGACAAGGCGCGCCGGCTGCTGTGGCCGATCAAGCAGAAATACGGCACAGCGATCTCCTGGGCCGACCTCATGATCCTCGCCGGCAACGTCGCACTCGAGTCAATGGGTTTCAGGACGTTTGGCTTCGGCGGCGGACGCGAGGATGCCTGGGAGCCGGACGAAGCCGTCTATTGGGGCCGCGAGCGGACCTGGCTCGGCGACGAACGCTACACCGGCAATCGCGAGCTCGAAAATCCCCTCGCCGCCGTGCAGATGGGCCTCATCTACGTGAATCCCGAAGGGCCGAACGGCAAGCCCGATCCGCGCGCTGCCGCGATCGATATTCGCGAAACCTTCAAACGGATGGCGATGAACGACGAGGAGACCGTTGCGCTTATCGCCGGTGGACATAGCTTCGGCAAAACCCACGGCGCGGGCGATCCGAAACTGGTCGGTCCCGAACCAGAAGCCGCGCCGATCGAGCAGATGGGCCTCGGCTGGAAGAGCAGCTTCGGCACGGGCAAGGGCAAGGACGCAATCACCGGCGGCCCGGAGGTCACCTGGACCACCACGCCGACGCGGTGGAGCAACAATTTTTTCGAGAATCTGTTCGGCTTTGAATGGGAACTGACCAAAAGCCCGGCCGGCGCCTACCAGTTTGTCGCGAAGGGCGCAGCGCCGACAATCCCGGACGCTTACGACCCCGCGCAGCGTCACGTGCCGACGATGCTGGTCACGGATCTCGCCCTGCGGATGGATCCGATTTACGAAAAGATCTCCCGCCGCTTTTATGAGCATCCGGAGGAATTTGCCGACGCCTTCGCCAGGGCATGGTTCAAGCTTACCCATCGCGACATGGGACCGCGCGCCCGCTATCTGGGCCCGGAGGTCCCGAAGGAGGAGTTAATCTGGCAGGATCCCGTCCCGCCGGTCGATCATCGGCTGATCGACGCGCAGGATATCGCCGACCTCAAGGCGAGAATCCTCGCTGCGGGCCTCACGATCGCGGAGCTCGTTGCGACCGCCTGGGCGTCGGCGTCAACCTTCCGCGGCTCGGACAAGCGCGGCGGCGCCAACGGCGCGCGGATCCGGCTGGCGCCGCAGAACAACTGGGAGGTCAACCAGCCCGCCCAACTGGCCAAAGTGCTCGAGACTCTCGAGCGAGTCCGCAAGGGCTTCAATGATGCAGCCAGCGGAGGCAAGAAGGTTTCGCTCGCCGATTTGATCGTGCTCGGCGGTTGCGCGGCCGTCGAAGAGGCCGCCAGAAGGGCCGGACACAATGTCACGGTGCCCTTCGCGCCGGGACGCACCGACGCCTCGCCGGAACAGACCGACGTCGAGTCCTTCACCTATCTTGAGCCGGTCGCTGACGGGTTCCGCAACTATCTCAAGCACAGGTTCACCGTTCCAGCCGAGGAACTGCTGATCGACCGGGCGCAGCTACTCACGCTGACCGCGCCCGAGATGACGGTGCTGGTGGGCGGCCTGCGCGTCCTCGGCGCGAACTTCGGCCAGTCGCCGCACGGCGTCTTCACCAGGCGCCCGGGGGCGCTCACCAATGACTTTTTCGTCAACCTCCTCGATATGGGTATCGAGTGGCAGGCGACCGCGGACGAAAACGTCTTCGAGGGACGCGATCGCAGGAGCGGCGAGTTGAAGTGGACCGGCACGCGGGTCGACCTCGTCTTCGGTTCGAACTCGGAGCTGCGCGCTATCGCCGAAGTCTATGGCGCCGCCAATGGCCAGGCGAGGTTAGTGGCCGACTTCGTCGCGGCCTGGAACAAGGTGATGAACGCCGATCGCTTCGACCTCAAACGAGGCGGTGTGGACGCGGTCCGGGCTGCGCCGGCCGCGCGGTGATCCGTATCGTGTCGGCCGATCGGCGAGAAAAAAACTCTCGCGGCGCCTGACTCGACGGCCCGCGGATCGGCACGCCTGAACATGGAATGCGGGCTACGGTCCGGCCTCTTTGACGCCAGACCGTAGCCCGCGCGGGCCGGTGGCCGCCCGCTACATGCCGCCGCTTCTCGAGCAGTCAAAGGCAGCGAACGGCTATTTGGCGATGCCGAACGGCTAACCGCGGCTGGGCAGGCGCACGATGCCCGTCGCGAGCACCGAAAGTTCGCCGTCCTGCTGCTCCGCGCGTTGCGCGATCTCGACATAATGGTTGCCTGCCTCGGCAAACTTCCGCGTCACTTCACCCTTGATATAGATCGTGTCGCCGACCGGATTGTGGCGGCGGATCTTCACCGCGATTTTGCGCAGAAAACCGCTATCGCCCATCCAGTTCGTCAGATGATGGGTCATCCAGGAGCATCGCTCCGGACCGTAATCATAGGCCGCGGGAGTGCCCACCAGCGTCGCCAGGTCGTCTTCCCAATGCACGCGTTCAGGGACGTCGGGGATGCCGAACTTGTTGGCGATGCCGAGCCCGGGATGCTTCTGGAGCTGCTTCCAGGCGAGCTTGTTGGCGCGGATATACAACCCGCCCCATCCCTGGGCAAACGCGATGAAGCCGGTGACGGTCATCGGCCCCTTGACCATCGTCGGCAGTTGATCGCCGACCTTGACGTCCTCGAAATACCGGGGTGTGGCGCCCCGAACCTCTTCCCGCGCATAGAGGTCGAAGATTTTCGCCAGATCGTCGCGCGAGTAATGGACCGGCGGCTTCTGCTTGACCGCCTCGTACTTGGTGCCGCGCTCGCGGGCGGTGTCACGCTCCGTGCGAAAGCACCAGCTATCGCCCTCGGCGACCATCGTGCCGTCCTGCCGATAGAACTCGCATCGATAGATCTGCTGGATCGAGCGGCCGGCGAAGCGCGTCTCATGCTCGATCAGATCCTTGAGCCAGCATTTGGTGGTGAACTGATCGCCGAGCATCAGCGGGTGATGCCAGGTGACGTCGATCCCGGCGAACATTGCATGGACCCCGGCCAGCCCGCCGACGTAGCCGCTGAACGATCGGTTCAGCGTAAAGACGAAGGACGGCGGCGCCAACAGCTTGCCGTACGGCGTGCGCGCCGCGTATTGCGGATCGCACCAGAGCGGATTATCGTCGCCGATTCCATGCGCCCAATGGCGGATATTGTCGCGGCTCGCTTCATAACACCACGGCTCGAGCGAGTCCTCGATTGGGACGTTTATCAGCTTGCGTAGCTCGTCGAGGCTCTTGTCGGTGATGACGGAAAAGCGTTGCGGCGCCGATGCCATTGTCGTCCTGTCGCAAAATCGTTGGTGATGGCCTCATCTAGGCAAAGAATTCGCTGCAGCGCAATCGTTCCTGTCCGCGCGCTCAATACCGTTTCGCCGCGAGATGTTCTAGACTCGGGGCAACTCGCGAGTCTCTGCCGGACTGCGCGCAAATCGTAAGACGCGAAAGGAAGAAGCCATGTCGCAGCCTGTGCTTGCTGAAGTCGATGAGAAGAACCGTTGGCGTCTGGAGACCCCGGGTCACGCCGGATGGGAACGCACCGCCCATCCCGACGATCCCAATCGCTATCTGATGCTCTCGGCGGACTGCCATTGCAACGAGCCGGGTGGCCTCTGGTGGCAGCGTATCGATAAGAAGTTTCAGCCGCGCCTGCCGCACGTCGAAGTCGATGAGAAGGGCGAGAAGTGGATGGTGGTCGAGGGCTATCAGAAATCGCGGATGCGCGCGCGCAATATCCAGGATGCGCCCAAAGGCGGCGAGGACCGGCTGCGCGGGGACGCCGGTCGCACCCCCGAGGATCGCATCCGCGACCATCGCCGGGACGGTATCGACGCCGAGATTCTGTTTCCGAACAAGGGGCTCTCGATGTGGGCGACGCAGGATGTCGAGTTCGCCGCCGCGCAGACCCGGGTGTGGAACGACTGGGCGTGGGAAACCTTCGGTCCCTATAACGATTTCATGTCGCCGATGGCCGCGATCGTCACCGCCGACGTCAACGTCGCGATCGCGGAAATCAAGCGCGTTGCGAAGCTCGGGTTTCGCGGCCTGATGCTGCCGTCGAAGCCGATTTGGGGCGCACCCGACGCGCGCCATCCCAATTACAATCTGAACATTTACGATCCGATGTGGGCGGTAATCCAGGACGTCGACCTGCCGATCACTTTCCATATTTCGACCGGCATGGATCCGCGCACGGCGCGCAAGGAAGGCGGCGCGGTGATCAACTATGTGACCCACGCCTGCACGACCGTCATCGAACCGATGTCGTGCCTCTGCGCCTCGGGCGTCTTCGAGCGTTTTCCGAAGCTCCGCTTCGCCCTTATCGAGTGCGGGATTGGCTGGGTGCCGTGGGCGCTCGACGCGATGGACGAAGCCTACCGGAAGCATCACCTGTGGGCTTATCCGAAGCTGAAGCAACTGCCCAGCGAGTATTTCCGCCAGCACGGCGCGGCGTCGTTCCAGGAGGATCGGGCGGGCCTGATGCAGGCCGAGCCGTTCAACCTGGTCGATAATTTCCTGTGGGCCAATGACTATCCGCACGCGGAAGGAACCTGGCCGCATTCGACCGAGGCTATCGAGCGTCAGATGGGCCATCTGAAGGAGGAATCGCGGGCGAAGATCCTCGGCGAGAACATGCTGAAGCTCTTCCGGTTCGATCGCGCGAAGCTGCTCGCGCGACGCCGCGAGGCGCAGGCGGTTCTGCATTAGGCCGTGGCTTCCGTCGAGCCGGGCAATTTGCCGTGACCTGCGATTAGCACTAGAAATCGGGCGAGCGCACAGGATCGTATCAGGAGGGCATCGTGGAATATCGACCGTTCGGAAGCACCGGCGTGCAGATTTCGCTCATCGGCTTCGGCTGCTGGGAGATTGGGGGCGGCTACGGCAGTATCGAGGAGGCCGAGTTTATCAAGGCCGTCAATCGCGCCCTCGACCTCGGCGTGAACAGCTATGACACCGCTGAAGCGTACGGTTTCGGCGCGTCGGAAACCTCTTTGGCCAAGGCCCTCGGCGCGCGGCGCAAGGAAGCGGTGATCACCACCAAGTTCGGCGTCGGTTATCCCGAAGCCAAGGATCGCAACTTCCGCGATTCCAGCCGCAAACGCGTGATGGAATCGATCGAGAAGAGCCTCAAGGCGCTCAATACCGACTACGTCGATGTCTACCTGATCCACTGGCCCGACCGCTCGCTGCCGTTCGAGGAGCCGATGCGCGCGCTCGACGACCTCGTGAAGCAGGGCAAGGTCCGCGCGGTCGGCCTCTCGAACTTTAAGCTCGAGGAGATCAAGGCCTGCATGGCGGTTCGTCGCGTCGATGTCGTCCAATACTGCTGGAACATGTTCGACCGCCGGATGGCGACCGAGATCTTTCCCTATTGCGCCGAGCAGAAGATCGGCGTGATGGCCTACGGCTCGCTCGCCTACGGGATGCTGACCGGCACGTTCACCGAGGAGATGGACTTCGGCAAGGGCGATTGGCGCGCGAGCCGCGGCCGCCTCGGCAATCTCAATCTCTTTCAGCACCTGTTCGATTCCGAGCACTATCTGAAAAACCTGCGCGCGGTCGAGGACCTCAAGAAGATCGCCGCGCGCTATGGCAAGACCTTGCCGCAGTTCGCGCTGCGCTGGACGACCTCGAACCCGGTGGTCAGCACGGCCCTGGTCGGCTGTCGCAACCCCAAGGAAGTGGATGACAATGTCGGCGCACTCGGCTGGACGATCAGCGAAGCCGACATGAAGGAAATCGACGCCATCTTCGAGCGGCACGGCGCGGTGACGATGCCCAAGGTGTGGCTGGAGACCATCTGAGCGGCCCGGAGTCGCGCGCGAGCATGGACCGTTTCTCGCCTTCGAGCGCCGTCGTTCTCGGAGTTTTGATCGGCGCCGGTGTCGCGCTCGGCGGATGGTTCGTCGGCAATGGCTTCGCCACCGCGCGGCGCGCCGAACGTTACGTCACCGTCAAAGGGCTGGCGGAGCGCGAGGTGAAGGCAAATCTCGCCGTCTGGACCATCAGTTACACCGCCACCGGCGCCCAGTTGGCCGACGCCAACAGCGCCGCCGAGCGCGCGCAGAAGCTGATTCTCGATTTCGCGCACGCGCGCGGCTTCGCCGATCAGGAGATCGAAACGCAGCCGACCACGGTGACCGATGCGCTCGCGAATTCCTTTCAGAGCCGCGACGTCAATCCGGGGGCGCGCTACGTCGTCAAAGGCGCGATCAAGTTGCGCTCGACCAAGGTTGACCAGGTCAGCAAGGCCAGCCAGCAGAGCGGCGTCCTGGTGAGCCAGGGCGTCGTGCTGGGCGAAAACTATCCCCAGGCGCCGCAGTATTTCTACACCAACCTCAACGATATTCGCCCGGCGATGCTGGCCGACGCCACCCGCAGTGCGCGCGCCGTCGCCGAGCAGTTCGCCGCCGATTCGCATAGCCGCCTCGGCCCGATTCGCCAGGCGAGCCAGGGCGTCTTCGTGATTAGCGGTCGCGATTCGGTCGCCGGTCAAGAAGGGCCCGACGACCAGTCGTCAATCGAGAAGAAGGTGCGCATCGTCTCGACGATCGATTACTATCTTCTTGATCGCTGAAGGTTAAAATCAGCTATTATCTAGCAAGCCCTGCCAAGTTCGGGAGGACAGCGATGCCGATACAGCGCTTCGAGCCGATGAGCAAGAATTTTCCCACCTTCGATTGCGACGCTCACGTTACCGAGCCGCCGTGGTTGTGGGAACGGGCCAAGGACTGGCTGACCAGAGAGGAACTCGAAGCCCTGCGCGACACGATCTGGTTCGATGCCGAGACCAAACAGCTTATCGTTAACGGCAAGGTCGGCTCCGGAATCGGCTCGCAGCGCATCCACGGCTCGCCGGGAATGGTCAACGTGCTGTCGCTTGCCGGACCCGGCATCAAGCACAATATCCAGCGCGCGCTCAACGTTCGCAATCTGAATCCGGCGACGGCGCTCACCGCCGAGCAGGCCGATTACCTCGACCATAAGGGCTCCTACCTGCCCGAGCCGCGGCTCAAGGACATGGATGTCCAGGGGATTGACCAGGTGATGATCATCCCCACCGACATCGACACCTATCCTTGGCTGTTGAACGCGGTCGGCACCAAGGCGATGTGCAAGGCCTACAACGACTGGGCCTACGAATACTGCCAGGCCAATCCCGAGCGTCTGTACTTTGCCGCGATGCTGCCGATGATCAATCCCCTGTTCGCCGAGCAGGAGATTTATCGCGTTGCCGCAAAAGGCTGCCGCGTCGGCCTGGTGCGCCCGATCGACGCGATGGGCAATTACCCGATCCAGCCGAAATACGAAAGGGTCTGGAAGGCGATGGAAGAGACCGGGATGGTCTACGGGATGCATCCGTTCCCGGCCTTCGGCTCGAACAAGCCGCCCGGCTACACCGAGCAGCATTCCGGCGCCGAGCTTATCGCCCTGGCGGCATCCACGGCTGGCCTGCCGCACTCCTTCCTGGTCAACGTCCAGGACTTTCAGGCTGAGGCTTCACTGTGGGTCGTGATGGTGCTGATGACGGGCTTTTTCGAGCGCTACCCGAAGCTGCGCGCCGCGGTCTTCGAGGCCTCTTCAACCTGGCTCAGCTTCGTGCTCGACGAGTGCGACAAGTTCTATCGACTGTATCGTAACGAGCGGCAACTGCCGCCGCTCAAGCGTCTGCCGAGCGAGTATTTCTTCGAGCACTGCGTGACCGGCTTCGAAGGCGACGAGGCGCCGCCATCGCGCCTGCCCGAATTCTACGAGCATATCCTCGCGTGGTCGTCCGACGTGTACCATCACGACGGCGACGATGCCTGGCGGGCGCTCGAAACGATGCGCAAGTGCGAGCTGCCGGAGAAGTACCAGGCGCAGTTCCTCGGCGGCAACGCCCGCAAGCTCTATCGCATCGACGAGCCGCGGACCTTTATCCGCGATCGCGTCACGGAGATTGAGCGTCCGGACTGGTGGCCGACCGAAGACGAGATCAAGCGCGCGCTCAAACCCGAAGCATCGCTGCTGCCGTGGCGCAGTTCGTTCCATAGCGGAATCGGCAATTCGCCCAAGTAGGCCCGCCGCTATGAAAACCGTCGCTGCGCGGAAGCTCAGGCCATTATGCTGAACAAACGTTTTACGGTAGTTGACGCCGATTCGCATATCGTCGAGCCGCCGGAGTTGTGGAGCAAATACCTTGACCCCGAATATCGCGTGCTGGGCAAGCACGCGCTCTGGCGGGAAGAAGGCAGGCACGGCTCCTACCTCAAGGTTAACGGCAAGGTCTTTCGGGATCGCTCGAATTCAAATATTCCGCGCCACGCCATCTGGCGGCCGGGGATGAGCTGGGACCATGTCGGCGGCCTCGATCCCCATCAGCGGCATCCGATCAATCCCGGCGCCAGTGACCCGGCCGCGCGGCTCAAGGACATGGACGCGATGGGCGTCGATCAGGCGCTCCTTTATCCCACCTGGTTCGCCGAAGGTTTCCATCTGGTGGAGGATCCTGACGTCGCTTACGCGCTCGCGCGGGCCTACAACGATTGGATCGCGAGTTTCTGTGCCGTCGCGCCGACGCGCCTGTTCGCCGCGGCGATGCTGCCGCTGCAGAACATGGATTACACGGTCGAGGAGTTGCGTCGGATCGCCCGGATCCGCTGCTTCCGCGCCGCGTTCATCCGCCCGATGTTTCTCGAGGGCCACTACTTCACCCATCCTTTCTATGAGCCGCTATGGGCCGAGCTCGAAAGTCTCGGCGTGCCGGCGGCGGTGCATTCCGCCTCAGGTCTCTGGAACCCGGAGTGGACCTCGCACGGGCAGTTCTTCGAAAAGGTCAAGGACCGCTTCAACCGCCGCTCGATAATCATGGATGCCGGCGGTGGTCCGGCGGCCGGCGGCGGCGGTGATCAGGGCTTCACCTTCGTCGCCACCCCGCCCTTGGGTCATCCGATTGCCCCGATCATTTCCCATTGGCTCGACAACCACATGTTCGTCGCCGCGACCCTGATCGGCTTCGCCGTGATGGAGCGCTATCCAAAGATGAAAGTCGTGGTCTCGCACGGCAAAGCCTCCTGGATGGAAGAGGTGCTCGAAAAGATGGAGGCCTCGACCAAAACCATTCCGCTGCTGAACTACTATCCCGTCAGCACCGAACCCGAGGAGATGTGGAAACACGGCAACGTGATGCTCGGGTTCGACGCCGAGGAGCGCCTGATCCAGAAGCTGCCGCACGACTTCGCCGAGAAGGTCATCTGGGGGTCGCGTTACCCGCATCAGGACACCACCAGCGCCAACGACGCGATCGAAAAGATGGCGCAGGCGCATGTCGACGAACCCCTGCTCGCGCGGATGTTTGGCGGCAACGCGATCGCGCAGTTGGGTCTGCCCCAGGCCGCTTGACCGCGAGCCGCGCTGCCGCGGTTGTCGGTCTCGCCCACTGCGCCTGACAACCTGATGTGCGGGATTGCGGGAATCATGATGCGGGACGGGCGCCGCCCCGATCCGCGCATCCTCGACGCGTTGGTCAGAGCCCTGGCCCATCGCGGACCCGACGGCCATGGCGAATACGTTGCTGATACCGCGGCGCTGGCTAACACGCGCCTCGCCATTATCGACCTCGAGACCGGTGACCAGCCGCTCTACGACGATCAGGGCGCGGTGCTGGTCGCCAACGGTGAGATCTACAACGATCCCGAACTGCGCATCGAGCTGAAGGGCGTGCGGTTCGCCACTCGCTCCGATTGCGAGCCCCCGCTCTACGTCTATCGGCGCGACGGTATCGGGTTCGCCGACGCGCTGCGCGGGATGTATGCGCTAGCAATCTATGATTCCGCGTCGGGCCGCCTCATCCTTGCGCGCGACCCCTTCGGGATAAAGCAGCTCTACTATGTCGAGCGACCCGAATGCTTCGCCTTCGCCTCGGAACCTCAGGCGCTGATCGCCGCCGGTCTTGCCTCGCGCACGCTGCGTCATCCGGCGGCCGCGGAGTTATTTCAACTGAAGTTCACTACCGGTGCGGAAACGATTTTTGCCGATATCCGCCGCGTGCTCCCGGGCGAGACGCTGGTGCTGACCGACGGCCATGTCCGCGAGCGTCGTCGGCAGATCGCGCTCAACGACGGTGCGCCGCAGACGGCTGACTATGCGGAAGGTGTCAGCCGGCTCGACGAGGTACTGAACGATACGGTCTCGCACCATCTGCGGTCGGACGTGCCATATGGATTGTTTTTGTCGAGCGGTATCGATTCGTCGGCGCTGGCGGCTCTGATCACGCGTCTGACGGGGCAGCCGCTGATGGCCTTCACGGCGGGATTCCCCGGGACGGCGGCGGCCGACGAAAGCGCCGTTGCCCGGCGGGTGGCCGAGGCCGTCGGCGCGAGGCATCGACTGATCGAAATCACCGCGAAAGATTTTTTGCGTCTGGCGCCGCGCGTCGCCGCAGCCCTCGACGATCCCACTACCGATCCGGCTGCCCTGCCCACTTATGCGCTGGCGGCTGCCGCCAGCAATGACGTCAAGGTGGTGCTGACCGGCGAAGGCGGCGACGAGATGTTCTGTGGTTACAGTCGGTATTATCGTGCGCGCCGCCGGTTGTTCAAGCGCCATGCGCGATCGCGCGGCGAGTTCGACGGCCTCAAGGGCATGAACGGGATGTTCACGGCATGGCGCGACGGCCTCGCGCGCGTCGAGCGGCAGGCCGCCCGCACCCATGACACCTTTATTCGGCAGTTGCAGGCGGTCGATTGCGCTGAATGGCTGCCTAACGATCTGCTAATCAAGGTCGATCGCTGCCTGATGGCCCACGGGATCGAAGGTCGCACGCCGTTCCTCGACCCGGTCGTCGCGAACTTCGCCTTCCCCCTGCCTGATCGCTTCAAGGCGACTATGCGCATGTCTAAGCGCCTTCTGCGCGATTGGGTCGCGGCGAATCTGCCGGCCGCCGAGCCTTATGTGAGAAAAAAAGGCTTCAATCCGCCGGTGCGCGAATGGATCGCGAGCCTGCAGCCGCGCCTCGAAAAGCAGGTTGCGCAGCAGCCCGGCGTCCGCGCCATCTTCACCCGCGAGCAGGTCGCGACCGCCTTTGCCGATCTGAAAAGGCATTATCAGGCGGCCTGGAGCCTCGTCTTCTACGCGCTGTGGCATAGCCATCACGTCCTCGAAATTCCGTCTGACGGGACGATTGAAGAGGTGCTGGCGCAGGCCGCCTCTTTGACTTGATCGACGACCGTAACCGGCGATGAAAGAGGCAACACGAAGGCGCATCGCGCCCTTCTTGAGTGGCGCCGCCGTTGCTCTTCTGATGGTTGCGCTGACGCTCAATCGACTGGGCGAGACCGACGTCTGCGGCGGCAGCGAAGCAGCGATGGCGGTCTATGTGCAGCAGATGATCGAGCATCAGGAGCTGCTCTTTCCGCTCGACAACTGCCGCATCCCGATGTACAAACCGCCGCTCTATCACTGGAGCGCTGCCGCCCTGGCGTCGCTTCTGCATCAGCGGCGCGCGACGCCCTTCAATCTGCGGCTGCCATCGGCTCTTTATGCAACCGCCGGCACGATCCTGACGATGGTGTTTGCCGGCTGGCTGCTCGGTCCGCGCGCCGGGGTGCTCGCCGGACTGCTTCTCTGCGGCTCATATCAGTACGTGAGCCAGGCCCGTATCGGCCTGGTGGACATGACGCTGACCTTCTGCGAAACGCTCGCGCTCTACGCATTCTTTGGGTGGCTGATAGCGCGGCAGCACCCGGCGCGGCCTCGAGTGAGCTCGATGTTGCACTATACGTTTGCGCTCGCGCTTGGACTTGGCGTGCTGGCAAAGGGACCGGTAGGGCTGATCCTGCCCGGCGGCGCGGCGGTTGGATTGCTCCTGTTGCAGCGCGACTGGTGCGCGCTTCGGCAGCTTATCAGACCGGGACCGATAATCGCCGGCGGCGCCGTCGCGTCCAGTTGGTATCTGGCGTGCCTGATAACCGGGCATTACGACTTCCTGAAGCTGCAGATGGGCAGCGAGAACTTCGGTCGCTTCTTCGGCAGTCTCGGGTCGATGCCGCCCTGGTACTACGTGCAGCCGCTGCTGCTGAACTCGCTCCCGCTGAGTCTCTTCGTCCCGCCTGCGGCGGTTTGCGCGGCACTCCCCATCCTGCGCCGGCAGAGCCCTCGCGATGGCGCGGTGGCGACGAGCGCGACGATCCCTCCGCCGGACGCGCGGATCCGGCTCGGCGCCGGTCTGATGGCGATCTTCTGGCTCCTCAGCGTGCTCTTCTTCGCCCTGGCCTCATACAAACGCCGCAACTATCTGCTGCCGCTATGGCCTCCCGGGGCGGTGCTGCTCGCCTGGTGGACCGTCGCTTACCTGCCGCGACGATTGGGCGATCGCTACGCCGCCGTCGTCTATCGAACCGCCGTCGGTACAGGTCTCGCCTTGGCGATTGCGAACCTGGTCTTCTTACCGGCCTATGAGCTTCACGGATGCGGCGCACCGTTCACGGCGCGAGCGCTGTTCGCCTGGCCTGCGCCGAATGGGATGGCTGACCCCGCGTCGGCCTCGATTCAGACCAGGTCGTATCGCGCGGCCGCCGCCGCAATCAATCGCACGACCGGCGCGGCCCCGCTGTATGTAATCGGTATCGACGACGCGCTCGAGCCGCTGGTCTTTTACCTCGGCCGCTGCGTCAAGCCGCTCGCCTCCTGGCGCGCCGCGCCCGCCGACGGTTTCGTGATCAGCACCGTTTCGGCCTGGCACCGGGCCGACGCGCGCAACGCGGCGTTGTCGCCGGTAGTGCAGATACCTTACGACCACACGGCGCTGGTGCTGCTGCGACCGCTGGCGAAGACCGTCTCCGCTTCCCCTCGGTGATATGCGGCGGCTCGAGAAGCGTAAAAGCTTCGAGTCTATTCGCTGCGTACCGGCGGCATATTGCGGCCCGAGATAACCTCGTCGATAAGCCCGTATTCGGCGGCCTGCCGCGCGCTCAAAAAGTTATCCCGGTCGGTGTCCTTTTCGATCTTCTTCAGCGGCTGACCGGTATGATGCGCCAGGATCTGATTAAGCACCTCGCGCAGACGTAAGGCTTCGCGTGCCTGGATATCGATATCCGCCGCCTGCCCTTCAAAACCGCCCGATAGCTGATGAATCATGATGCGCGAGTGCGGCAGCGAGTAACGCCGGCCTTTGGCGCCGGCGGCGAGCAGCACCGCGCCCATGCTGGCCGCCTGCCCCACGCAGAGCGTGGACACCGGCGGCTTCACGAACTGCATCGTGTCGTATATCGCCAGGCCGGCCGTCACCGAACCTCCCGGCGAATTGACGTACATGTTGATTTCCTTGTCCGGATCTTCGGATTCGAGGAACAGAAGCTGCGCGGTGACGAGATTGGCCAGCTCGTCCGTGACCTGTCCGCCGAGGAAGACGATGCGATCCTTCAAAAGCCGCGAATAGATATCGTACGAACGCTCACCGCGTCCGGTTTGTTCGACGACGAAAGGCACGAGGATGCTCATAAAACCGAGGATACTCCTGAGACGTGCCTTCGCCAACGTCGCTCCGCCGGCGGACCGACGGATCGGCCTAACGAAGCTGGAAACGCTCGCCCAGGAAGACCTCGCGCACGCGATCGTTATCGACAATATCGCGGGGACCGCCCTGGACCAGGATCTTGCCGGAGTGGATTACGTAGGCGCGGTCGATGATCGAAAGCGTCTCCTGCACGTTGTGATCGGACATCAGGATGCCGATACCGCGCTGCTTCAGATACGAGATGATGCGCTGAATCTCGACGACGGTGATCGGATCGATTCCCGCAAAGGGTTCGTCGAGGCAAAGAAACAGCGGATCGAGCACCAACGCGCGCGTAATTTCGACCTTGCGCCGCTCGCCCCCCGAAAGCACGCCCGCGGGCGCCTTGGCCAGGCGCGCGATCCCCAGTTCGTCGAGCAGCGATTGCAGGCGACTCTGGCGTTCCTCCTCGGTCAGGGGCAGCGTCTCGAGCACCGCCAGCAGATTCTGCTCGACGGTCAGCTTGCGGAAGACCGACGGCTCCTGCGGCAGGTAGCTGATCCCGCGCCGCGCCCGTTGATAAAGCGGCAGGCCGGTGATCTCGTCGCCGCCCAAAAATATCCGGCCCTCGTCCGGACGCAGCAGACCGACCAGCATGTAGAAAGTGGTCGTCTTGCCGGCGCCGTTTGGTCCGAGCAGCCCGACGATCTCGCCGGGACCGACATGCGCCTCGACGTTGTCCACGACCGCGCGGCCGCCGTAGCGCTTGGTCAGCCCGCGGCCCTCGAGCGACGGTCGCGAAGCCGGCTCGGCCAGCGCTGACGGCGGAGGGACAACTTCTCGCAGACTGCTTGCCATAGGATCGCTCAAACGGATATTGCCCAACAGTTTTATCGGCTTATCCGGCCAAGGAAAACCCTCTTATCCGGTAAACCGTCGTACGCCTCACGTCGGCTTGCGGATACGCTGAAGTCCGCTCCGGCGCGCCTGTGCTAATCTTTGCCGTCATGGCTTCGGATGTTCGCAAGATCTATCTCTGTGGACCAATCATGGATGCCGATCCGGCCGCGGCCAAGGATTGGCGAACGCGTGCCAAAGAGCGATTAGCCGGTCGGTTCATCCTGCTCGATCCCTTGCGTCGAAACTTTCGCGACAATGAAATCGACTCGGCCAACGAGATCGTCGAGTTCGATCTGCAGGACGTGCGTGAAGCCGATTTGTTGCTGGTCAATTACTGCAAACCCTCGCTGGGCACCGCGATGGAGGTCTTCTACGCGAGTCACGATCTCGGCAAGTTCGTGATTGCCTTCAGTCCGTTGAGCTACGCCGATTGCTCGCCGTGGATGGTGCGTTTTTGTACCAAGATTCTCCCCGACCTCGACGCGGCGCTCGACTATATCGAACGACATTTCAATTGAGCCGGCTCTGCGTCGGCAGGCTGAGCCGCGTGGAATTCCGCACTGAATCCGCGACGACGGCAAAGCCTGCGGCCGCTTCTTCCTCTGATTCGGCTGACCGACGGCGGCCTACTGGCCGAAGCCGGTCTCCGGAAATACCACCACGGCCACCGCGCACTTGACCCGTCGCAGGAGCCGATCGACCTTCGGACCGAAGTAGAGTCGCTGTTCAAACGACCGATAAAGCACGCCCATCACGAGCAAATCGAAGCCGTCCTGCTCGATGGCGCCGGCGATAACCTCCTCCGGTCGCACCCCGGCGCCGATCCGGGTCTGCACGTCGAGACCGAGATGCGACGCGATCGCATTTACCTCGTCGATAATCTCGCGTCCTGCGGCATCATCGGCGGCCCGACGCAACGCTCGATACGGCCAGAGGGGGTCCTCGACGATATACATGCCAGTCACCTTTGAGTGAGCGGCGTTCGCATAATACATCGCCATCACCACGCCGAGCGTCGAATAGAGCGCCCCGTTGGTCGGTGCGAGTATCCGTTTGAACGGCGCGGAGTGCGGACCGAACCGGGTGATGACGATTGGCGCCGGAGCTTCCCGCAGCAGATCGCCGAGCACGCCGCCCAAAGCCTGTTCGCCGGGAAGCTGCAGCGACGCCCCGGCGAAGATGGCATCGTAGCCGCGTCGCGCTTCCTTCAATAGCAGGTCGCTCAGCGGCGATCCGGCGCCGCGTCTTTGATAAACGTTGGTTGCGCCACAGGTTTCG
Source organism: Pseudomonadota bacterium (assembly GCA_021325355.1). Classification (GTDB taxonomy): domain Bacteria; phylum Desulfobacterota; class Binatia; order Binatales; family Binataceae; genus JAJPHI01. The sequence goes on along the minus strand of JAJPHI010000020.1, from coordinate 49,332 downwards.
GCGATCCCCTTCAGATAGGTGAAACGCTCCGCCGGCCCATTGCCGTCGTCACCACCGGCTTTTTCGTTAACGTCAGCATGAAAAATCGAGATGCTGGCGTCGGGATGGTTGCCCAGCGCCGCCGCAAGATGGGTCGCCAGTTCGGTGTTGGGCCCGCCCCCATCGAGCACCAGCAGCTTGGCGCCGTCCTTGACGAACGGCACTCGGGCAATAATTCGTTCATGTTCGGCGCGATCGCGTTCGCCCGCTCGCCGCGGAATATGCAGTATCGACCAGCCGAGCAGGGTGGGCGCGACCAGTGAGGTAACCACCGCCGTGAGAATCAACACCGTGTACATCGGCGCCGTCAGCACGCCCAGATTCAGGCCGAGCAGGGCGACAATAATCCCCATGCCGCCGCGAGCATTCATGCCGTTGGCGACGGTCAGAGCTTCCATCGGCGCCAAGCCACCAATCAAGCCGCCGATCCCGCATCCCAGGTACTTGCCGAGGGTCGCCACCGCCAGCACGAGTCCGAGAACTCCCAGTCCGTGGAGGGCGAAGATATCGGTCTGCAGTCCCGAGTAGGCAAAGAAGACCGGCGCCAGAAAGCCTGACGCCACCGACGCGATGGTTTCGCGATCGTTGCGCCGGAGCCGCGGCGATCGGCCGATCATGAGACCGCCGACGAAGGCCCCAAAGACCGCGTGAACGCCGATCGCCTGCGTGATAATCGCGCACGCGAACCCGAGCACGATAATCACCGTCAGGGCGCCCGCTTCGACGATCCCGCGATCATCAACCCAGCGCAGGATGTACGAAATCAGGCGGAAACCCCACAGATAGGCGAAGGCGATGAAGGCCGCGGTGGCGACCATCGTCAAACCGATCGCCTGGAATTGGATCTGCGCGCGCGCCGCCAACCCGGCGATGATCGAGAGCAGGAGCCATCCGACCAGATCGTCGATCACGCCGGCGGCTAAAATCACCAGTCCGAGTTCGCGCTGCATGATGTCCAGATCGATCAGGATGCGCGCGATGACCGGCACGGCCGAGATCGCCATCGCGACCGCGATGAACATCGAAAAGATCCCTCGTTGCGTCGGATGGGCGAGATAACTGTCCGGTACGTACTGGCCGAGGGCGAAGCCGCCGATCAGCGGAACGATCACGCCCAGACCCGAAACCAGTGTCGCCGGCCGTCCGAGTCCCCTCAGGACCTCGAGATCAGTTTCGATCCCGGTGCTGAGCAGCAGGAAGATCATCCCGATCCAGGCGAAGGCTTCGAGCAGATGCGCCCCTACCGGATCAGCCGGAAAGATGACTTGATGGACGTGCGGGAGCAATCTGCCCAGAACCGACGAACCGAGGATCAGACCGGAGAGCAGTTCACCGATAACCGGGGCCTGGCCGAACCGCTTGAAGACGTCGGCCAGCAGGCGCGCGGTGCCGATCAGCAGCGTAATCTGAATGAGAAAGTGCAGAATCTGAGACTCGCTCAAACCGGACATGCGCACCTCTTCGCCTCGGCAGCGAAACCGTCTGGATGCATTATCGAGTTCCGTTTGCGGAAGTGCCCGACGCGCAAACCGCTGTTCTCCACCGGCGCCGCGGACGCAAGAAGCGAGCCGCGCGACCACGAAGACAGGTTAGCGATGGTCCGCCGCGCGGCGCATCGCGGCACTCAAGATACCCGTACGCAGATATGACTTCTCGCAGTCGGCTGCCGACGGTCCACGAAAGTTACCTTCCATAAAAGCGAGACCCGGGCAACGCGTGCATGAACCGGCGTGGACACACGTCGAGCATACCGGCAGATCGCGAATCCGCACCGCTCTCACCTCCTGCAGCGGCGCTGAGTCGCGCCAGATCTCCTGGAACGGCTGCTTCCTGACGTTGCCGCAGGCCAGCGGGAATTGCACGCATGGATAGAGGTCGCCATAGGGCGAGATATAGCAGGCGCTATGGCCTGCGCTGCATGGCCGCGCGTCAAGTACGGCGTCGTCGGGCGGCGCCGGCGGACTGCAGAACTCGCCGGCATTGCCGATAAGCTCGGGATCCTTCAGCACCCGGCGCAGGTCCTCGCCGGCGACGCCGAGCGCAAGCAGCGAACGATCACCGTTCAGATGCGGCGTAATCGTTGGATCGAGCACGAAGCCGGCGCCGATATCTCGGGCTAACGCCTGTACTTCCGGATAGTCGCCGCGATTCTGCCGCATCAGGACGTGCGCCAGTTTGACTCGCAGGCCTTGCGCGATCAGGAAGCGGGCGGCGGCGAGCGATCGCGCGAGTGATCCATTGACCCGGGTAATCGCGTCGTGAATTTCCGGCCGATGGGAATAGATGCTGATCTGGATCGAGTCGAGGGCGAGCGCGCGCAGCCGGGCCGCCTCGGGCGAGCGAATCAGGATGCCGTTGGTTTTGAGCTTGACGTTGAACCCAAGCTCGCGCGCGCGCCCGACGATCGCGAAGAAATCCTTGCGCAGCAGCGGCTCGCCGCCGCTCAGCGTCAGGTGAAAGACGCCGGCGGCGGCCAGCTCCTCGAGCAACCGCCGAATCTCCGCGAGCGTCATCTCGCCCTGATCGTCGTGGTCGAGGTAGCAATGAACGCAGCGCTCATTGCATCGCCAGGTCAGATCCAGATGCACCGCCAGCGGAATACCTGCATCGGCAGCCTTGGCGTTCAGCTCTTCCGCGAGCGAGATCACTTCGGCCGCTCCTCGAGCGGCTGGTCGGCGACTTCAAGGATGCCGCGTCGGCCCAGTTCCGCGACCAGTTCGAGCGCGTCGCGATAGGCCGTTTCGCTATCGACCGCGAAACCGGCGACGATTTGATTCTCGACGATAGTGCGCAGCGGCGTCGTCCCGTCCGCCGCCTCCCACAGCACGCTCGCGGTCTCATTAAGGCTGAAGAGCGTGGAATCGGCCACCGCCAGGACCATCGTTTCGTCGCCGATGCGGCGCGCGGCGGTGTCGGCGCTGCGTCGGATGTAAGTGTCTTTCATGCGAACAGATCCCATACTTCGGGTTCGGGTCGAAAGGTCAATTCGCAGGCGGGAACCGATGAAACAAAGTCTCCGACCGACTCCAGCACCTGCGCGCCCTGCGCCGTCTCGCCGGCGAAGAACAGCAGATTGCGCATTAATCGCCGAGCCGCCGATGCGGGCGATAAAGGCACAATCCGGTTCACCGGCCCTTGCACCAGAAAATATAAACCCTTTATCGGGGCCGCCGCGTTCACCCCCGGCGTGTTGAGCTCGCCGGTGAACGGCGTGCCGAAACCGCAGTACCTGTCGTCAATCTTCCGAATGTAGGAAATTTCGTCTGTCAGTCTTATAACGTCAGCGGGCGCGAGGCTCAGGATCGTGGATTTGCCGGCGCCCGAGACGCCGGAAAAGATATATGCGCGATCGTCAACGACAGCGCTGGCGGCATGCAGCAGAAAGCCGCGGCGGTCGCTCAGCAGCAGGCTGTGAATAACCCGGAGCACGGTGTCGCATGACCACGGATTGAGCGACTGACGCAAATGGGCCCGGCCCGTCGAGGCATTCCAGGAGGCGCAGAAGTCGCCCCGCCGAATCGTCCATTCTTCGCCGCGACGACGGACCTCGAGCGGATCATCGTTGGGCGCCGACCGCGATGCTGCAACCGTGACTATCACCTCGACGAGGGAGTCTGACCTGTTGCTGAGGAAGTTGGCGTAGCGCCGCTCGAGCATCGCCAGGAATTGATCGTCGCGCGCGCGGAAACTCAGCGGCAGACCGCCGATCTCGATCACGATCCGCTCCGACGTATGGGCGGAGGAGCTCATTGCGTCGGCATCACTCCCGGCTGCCACCGTGCGGAACGGCGAACGGCGCGGTAGAGTCGACGAACCTCAAGAAAAACCCGCGCGAGAGTCCCGCCAATCGCCGACGGCATGATCGCGCGCGTCAGCCGGTGGCGGAAGCCGTCCGCCGGAAGGAGCGGCCGACCGTTGCGAGCGGTCACGATCCCGACGATTTCGCCCTCCGGGTCCGCGCATTCAAGCGTATCGCCGCGAGTTTCGTATGCCGGTCTGCCGTTTGTGCTTCGGATCCGAACCAGGCGATGAACGAACGGGCGTCCGTCGATGATCTTCAGGACAATTGCTCCTGCGAGCAGGGCGGCGCTATCGATTGGCGCCACCGTCAGAGTATCGCCGGGCCATATGGCCGGCAGCATGCTGAGGCCGGTGACCTTTAAGCGGATCGGCCGGCGCGCGCGCAGCGCCTGCACGTACAGCGGTATCACCGTCCCGATCGTCACCTCGGCCGGATTGGTGGTCACGAACGTTTGATGACGATATGGCACTGGCCTTCGGTGCTGCTCTTGCCACAGGCCAGGGCGGTCGTTTCGAACACATGCTCGGCGCGAAAGGCCGGCTTTACGTACGGTCGTTTGGCTCGGGCAGGAGACCGCGGCTCAGCGCGCTTGTCGTCTTTTGGCATCGATTTTCTCTGATCGTCACAGCTCTGCGAGAGTCTCAAGGCAAGGTCAGATCATAACACGGAGCCCCTTGCTTTTGGCGTATTTTATGCGGACCGGCATTCAGCGTTGACCGGCGAGGGCCGCGCGCAGAATCCGCCATGGGCGCAGCCCATAATAAATCGGATACCAAGCTTGTGATAAGGGGCGCTCGGACCAGTCGGCCAGCGTCGGCGCAAAGCCGCGTATCACCAGGTAGCGAAGCCGATCCCGCGGGCGCTCGATCGCCGCCAGCGCGCGTCGAACGAGCTGCGTACTTGCCGCCGACGATCGCTCACCGGCGAATCCTCCCGCGATACCTTCGGCCAGACGCGCGGCGCGACGATCCCTGCGCGCCTGACCGATTACCGCCGCCGGCAGCGCCAGTTTCAAGAGCCGATTCGCCAGCAGCAGGCCGACATTGAGGATCGTCAGACATCGGGATTGCGCGGCGGCGCGCAAAACCTCGTCCCAGGCGAAGTCGCTACCGTGGACAAGGTAGGCGAGATCGCAGAGGTGTCCGAGCGTCGCCCAGCCGTGACGCGAAGCATGGACGACCAGGAACAGAAGCTGATCGAGTTGTGCGAGCGTCGGCACCGGTCGCCCTTCGAGATCGAGCGCAACCGCGCGCCGCCAGACGCCGCCGGCCTCAGGTCCAAAATGGTAATAAGCGGGCGACAGATCCCAATGCAGATCAACGTTGACGAGTCCATTGGCCGACCGCAGATTGGTCGCGACGGCCTGAAAGCGCCGCCGCATCGCGGTCTTCCGCGGCAGGTTCGCGCGATAGCCGCGACGCTCCAGCAGCGCCACCGCGCGCGGGAGGTCGTCTTCGAGAATCAGTACGTCAAGATCGCAGAACGCGCGACAGCTCAGATCGCGATAGGCAAGTTTGGCGAGAACCGGCCCTTTGAGCACCAGGGCGTTGATGGCGGCGCTTGCGCAGGCGTCGAGCAGCCGGAAGAGCTCCTCGACCAGATATTGATTGCGCAATCGCGTGACCAGCCGGAGCGCGGCCGGCGCCGTCGCCAGGCGCGAGGCAAGCAGCGGCGCGACCCCATGAGCCGTCGCGAGCTCACGAAGGTCGCTCCAGTCGGCCTCGACGGCGACCGAGCGGGGCGTCGAAGGCGCGCACAGCTCCAGAAGCGTCTGCCAGCGCTGTCGCTGGATTTTATTCAAGCGCGACTCGAAGCCTATCGGTCACTGTAGTCCATTCTGCGACGCCTGCACGGCGCAGCCTCCCATCTGTCCCGCGCAGGCCTGATTCGCCAGGCTTGAGTAATACACGTTGGCGGCGGTACTGGTAGCGGCTCCGATATTGTCGACGATTATCCCGCTCGACCCTCCAGCCACCGCGATACCGTCGCCGGCGTTCGCCCCGACGTTCAACGGGACCGTGGCGTTGAAGCCATAGAGGCACCCGGAACTCGTGCATCCAGTCTGATTGCCTCCCGTCGAGGTGCTGACGAACAGCCAGTCAGTATTCGTCGTATCGTTGAAGAACTCGGTTATCGGGGAGCATCCGGCGCCCGTGGTACCGGAGACGGTGTTGATCGCCAGCGGACTTCCCATGAGATTCGAAGTGATCGGCACCCGGTAGATCGTGGGCAGGCCGCTGGGATTGCCGCAGATGTAGAAGTTGCCGCTCGGCGCCGCCGGATCGGCGGAGGTCAGGTAAAGATTATCGAAAGCGCCGCCACCGATCGCGGTCGTTGCCGCTCCCGCGCCCAACGGAACTCCGGTGCCGGTCGACTGGCTGATTCCGGTTTCGCTGAACTGACGCAGACAGGCGCTATGGGCCGGGCAGTTGCCGCCGCCGACATCGTTCGCACATGCTAGATAGAGCGTCTGCGCGGTCGGATCCAAGAGCGGCGCGCCGAGAAAGCCGACACCACGGCAGATTGGCGCGGAGGTCGAGACGCTCGCCGCGGCGATATCAACCGCGTGCAACGTCCCATCGTTGGTCGAGGTGCCGTTGTGTCCCTCACCGACAAACACCAGCCCCGTCGCTGAATCATAGACGGGATCAGAAAGGGGTCTGCCGGTTTGACTGACCGTCAGCGGAAAGCCCCCCGTTACGACTTCCTGCGGCGATCCGCTGAAGACCGGATGGAACTCGTGCAGCACGCCGAGCTGGTCGCCCACGAACAGCGTGTCCGATCCGCTGTAGTCATAAAACGGCGCGGAACTGAAATCGGTCGCCTTGTTGGCGAAGGGCAGGGCGGCCATGCACGGCGCCGTGCAGGACGGGTAACTATGGCTGACCGGCACCTCGAGTGGCGCGGCGATAGTTCCACCGCCCGCACTCGGCCACTTCAGCACGATCAGTGTCGCGTTGACATGCGTCGTCTGGACAAAGGCTACCTGGGTGCCGTCCGGGCTGATGATCACCGAGTTCACCACGTTGCCGCCGGTGTTGTAGGCCCAAAATACCGCGGGCACCGTGCCGGCACAGGTCGGCGCCTTGTAGAGATTGTTGAAGGCAACGAGGCTCGGCCGCGTCGAAGTACCGGAGAGCGAAGTGTTAAAGACGATAAAGTCGGAACACGAAGGCGTGCCATTGACGGTAAGCGAAAATTTCGCCGGAAAATTCAGGGCTCCTACCGTCGCCCCCTGACCCAGGAAGGCGGTCCAGTCGCGATGGGCCGCAGACTGCGTCACTTTCGCGAACGAACCCTTCATCGGCGTGGCGGTAAACTGACGGGCCGCGGCGCGCCGGATCTCGTCGAGCCAGTAAGTCGGATCGTTGACCAGGCGCGACGAATCACCGTCGACCGCCCGAGAGAAGGACAGGTGGCGGAGGCTCGCATCCTCGGGAAGACCGCGAAAGCGCGTGTGGCCGGCAGCCTCATACGAGCGGATCGCGTCATCAAGCCTCTTGCGATGGTCATCGGCAGATGAGCGTGCGGATCGCGTCACGAGGAGGGAAAAAGCGAGAACTGCCCAACACAACTTTTTCATGACGTACCGCGCAAAACCCTTCTCGTCTTGGCATGCCGCATCCTAATAAAGACGACGCCCGATGCCGACGACGACCGGCCTGGTATCGGTCATGCATATCATAGCGCTGCGCCCAAAGCTTCGGATGGTATTTTATCTATGTCCACTTCGATTGCATTTATCATGTCGATAATAGCATTAGCTACACTTGCGACCTTTTCGCCCGACACTGCACTCGCGCAGTCGGCGGTTCCCCCTTCGGCTCAGCTCAGCGGTGGATCGAGCCTCGACCAGCCGAGCGATGCGCAATTGGAGCGCACGGTGAAGGGCCTGCTGGCGCGCGATCCGCTCACGCGCGGCGCACATATCGAGGTCCGGACGCAGGACCGCTTGGTTATCCTGAGCGGCCGAGTGCAATCCGCTCGGGTGGCCGCCCGCGCGGTGCAATTGGTCGCCGGAGTCAACGGCGTCAAGGGCATTGAAAATCAGCTCGAATCGAGGGGCTCGTGAAGCGAGGGATGGAGCGGGTGATCGGTTTCGAACCGACGACCTCGTGCTTGGCAAGCACGCGCTCTACCAACTGAGCTACACCCGCGTCGGAACCAGCGACCTACGATCCTTAACGAGCGTGCCTCGCGCTGTCAAATCGGTGGTGGTTGGCGCATCTGCTTATTGGGCGATCGCGCGCCTGGAAGCGCCCGCGCTTTTGGGACGGGCGAAAATTCCACGAGTCTCCATCAGATAATGTACCGCCGACCAGTAACTTAATCCGAGCGCGAGCCATAACAGGAACATGCCGGCAGCGAAGAAGTCGATATTGAAGTAGGTGAAGTGGATCAGCAGCCCCTGCACGGCGAGGCACTGCAGCACCATCTTGTATTTGCCGAGCTCTTCAGCCGGAATAATCCACCCTTCGGCGGCGGCGATAGCACGCAGTCCGGTGACGACGAGCTCGCGCGCCACCAGCGCCACCACGATCCAGGCCGGCACATGCGGCTGACGCGGCATCGCGGCGAGCATGATGAGCGCGGTCGTGACGATCAGCTTGTCGGCGAGCGGATCCAGGAAGGTGCCGAGCAGGCTGCCCATATCGTAATTGCGCGCGATATAACCATCGAGAAAGTCCGTGATGGTGGCCAGGAAGAAGACGCCCGCCGCGATCCCGGCCGACCCCGGGCCCGGAAACTGCAATAAATAGATAAGAACGGGTACGATCCCGATACGACCGAGCGTCAGGATATTGGGCGTGGTGAAGACCATCGGTGTACGGACCTTCATTGTAGAATCTATCGCAAGCGCAGCGCTGAGGCATAGACGACAGCTCCGCTAATCTCGTTTCAGGAGCTTGACGATTCACGGAGCCGTAAAATAGTGTCGCCTGACCCGGCCGCATACGAGGGTACGATGACTCCCTTAAGCTGTGACTACCTGGTGGTGGGCGGCGGTATCGCCGGGCTCATTTTCGCCATCAAAGCCTCGGCGCATGGCTCGGTGATTGTGCTGACCAAGGCTGACAGCAGCGAGGCGAATACGGCCTACGCGCAGGGCGGAATCGCGAGCGTCTGGAGCGTCAGCGATTCCTTCGAATCCCATATCGAGGACACCCTGCGCGCCGGCGCCGGGCTGTGTAACCGCACTGCGGTGGAAGCGATCGTGCGCGACGGTCCGGCGGCGGTGCGCGAGCTGATCGAACTGGGGACCCGCTTCACCCGGATCGAGGAAGGCAGCGAAGACGAGTACGATCTTGGCCGCGAAGGCGGCCATTCCCATCGCCGCGTCCTGCATGCGCAGGATTTGACCGGGCGCGAAATCATGCGCGCGCTCGGCGAAGCGGTTCGCGCTCGCCCCAATATCCAGGTGCTCGAGAATCATGTGGCGATCGATCTGCTGGTCGAGCGCGACGCTTCAGGACGGCGCGGCGCGTGCTGGGGCGTTTATGCGCTGGAGAAGCAGTCGATGTCCGTGCGGCGTATCGTGGCGCGGGCGACGATGCTCGCGACCGGCGGCGCCGGCAAGGTTTATCTCTACACCACCAATCCGGATATCGCTTCGGGCGACGGGGTTGCGATGGCTTATCGCGCGGGCGCGCCCATTGCCAACATGGAGTTCTATCAGTTTCATCCGACCTGCCTCTACCATCCCGAGGCGAAGTCCTTCCTGATTTCGGAAGCGCTGCGCGGCGAGGGCGCGATCCTGCGGCTGCCTGACGGCACCCCGTTCATGAAGCACTATCATCCCGACGCGGAACTGGCGCCGCGCGATATCGTGGCGCGCGCCATCGACGCCGAGATGAAGCGTCGGGGACTCGACTGTGTCTATCTCGATATCAGCCATCGACCGACGGCGTTTGTGCGCGAGCGGTTTCCCAATATCTACCGGCGCTGTCTGAGCTACGGGTTCGACCTGACCGCCGGCCCTATCCCGATCGTTCCGGCCGCGCACTATATGTGCGGTGGCGTGATGACCGATCTGAGGGCGGCAACCCGCATTCCGCGGCTGTTTGCGGCAGGTGAGACCGCGATGACCGGACTGCACGGCGCCAATCGCCTCGCCTCGAACTCCTTGCTCGAAGCCGCCGTGATGGGTCGTCGCGGTTTCGAGGCGGCGCGCTCGCTTCTCGCCGAGGACCGTTCGCGGCCGCCGGAGTTTCCGCCGTGGCAGGCCGATCATACTATCGAGAGCGAGCAGCGGGTGCTGATCACGCAGAGCTGGGACGAAATCCGGCGCCTGATGTGGAACTATGTCGGTATCGTCCGCTCGAATCTGAGGCTCGAGCGCGCGACGCGGCGTCTCGAGATGCTCGATCATGAAGTTCATGGCTACTACTGGGACCATCGCCTCGACTCCGACCTCATAGAGCTGCGCAATCTGGTCACGGTCGGACGGCTGATCGTCCGCAGCGCGACGGCGCGCAAGGAATCCCGCGGGCTGCACTACACCACGGACTATCCCGAACGCGACGACAGTCACTGGCTGCACGACACGGTGATCGAACCGAATAGCCGGTCGTGACTATCCCTGGCGCGCCGCTTAGTCAGCGTCGCCGCAGAATAAGCAGGTCGCGCCCTCGCGATTCCTGGACTTGCGTTCAACCCATCGCCGGATTATACGGCATATTGTTAACCGGGTTATCTGTTAGCCGCATCAGCCGCACCCTGTCGAAAAACCGGAGCGGAGGCGATGATGAACGCGCGAGTGAACCTCAAGTATCAACTGTTGGCGGCGTCCAGCGGGTTTCTCTTCGAAGTGCTGTTTACGATCTTCTGGGGTGTCTTCGGGCATAATCTGCCGCCCGCATCGCCCGCGCTGAGCGGTCCGGCGCTGGGCGCGTTTTACGCTCAGCACCATGCGGCGATCCTCTTCGGCAACAGCATGGCAGCCCTCATTTCGGTGCTGTGGATCACCTGGACGGCGCAACTCACGATCGTGATGTGGCGGATCGAGGGCTCCGCACCCGTCCTGACCATCGTTCAGCTCATCGGCGGCGCGCTGACCGCGTGGGTGCTGATGTTCTGTCCGGCGATTTGGGCGACCGCCGCGTTTCGTCCCGAGATCGATGGCAACCTCATCCGGCTGCTGAATGATTTGGGCTTTATCTTGTTCAACATCACCTATGCGGTGACGTCGGTTCAGGCGATCGCGGCCGGCATCGTGGGCCTGGCCGATACCAGCGAGCATCCGGTCTTCCCGCGATGGGTCTGCCGATGGGCGATCTTCACGGGTCTGAGCTTTCTGATTCTGACGGCGATGCCATTCTTCAAGACCGGGATGCTGGCGTGGAACGGCGCGCTCGGATTCTGGGCGGTCTTCGGCACCTACTTTATCTGGACCGCATCGACCGGCGTCTGCATGGCGCGCGACGCGAGCCGGCGGTTCCGCGAAGCCGAGCACACGCTTCCCACCGTACCGTTCAGTGGTCGCGCCGCGTGATGAGTCGGCACCGCCCGCTCAGCGCGATCGGACTCTCGGGAGGGGCGTGCGATAAAGGGCGGCACCGCGACGACGGTTCGAAGCGCTGAAACGTTTATTGAAGCGCTGAACCGTCGACGGGAGACAGCGAAATCGCCGTCGGCGCTCAGGCGGGGGCCGGCGCCGTCGATTGGGCTTCAGCCGCGGCGTCCGGATAGCTGAAGGTAAGCTTGTTGTTCTCGAGGTCGACCGCGACCTTGCCGCCTTTCGCGAGGCGCCCGAACAGCAGCTCATCGGCCAGCACGCGCGCGATTTCATTCTCGATAAGACGACCCAGCGGCCGCGCGCCAAAACGATGATCGTAGCCGTGATCGGCGAGCCACTGTTTGGCGGCTGCGGAGACGTCGAGGGTGACCTTGTTGGCCGCGAGCCGCGCGCGCATTTCGTCGAGGAACTTGTCCACCACCATCTGGATCACCATCGGGCTCAACGGCGCAAACTCGATTATCGCCGACAGACGATTACGGAACTCCGGCGAGAACATCCGATCGATCACCGCGCGCGGCGAGCCGGTATTGGTGGCGCTGCCGAAGCCGATCATCGTGCGGGCCAGCTCGTGCGCGCCGGCATTGGTCGTCATCACGATGATCACATTGCGAAAGTCGGCCTTGCGTCCGTTGTTGTCGGTCAGCGTCGCGTGGTCCATCACCTGAAGCAGGATATTGAACAGGTCGGGATGGGCCTTTTCGATCTCGTCGAGCAGCAGGACGCAATGCGGAGTCTTATTGACGGCATCGGTCAGCAATCCGCCCTGATCGAAGCCGACGTAGCCGGGAGGCGCGCCAATCAGCCGCGAAACGGTATGCCGCTCCATGTATTCGGACATGTCGAAGCGCAGAAACTCGACCCCCATCACTTTGGCAAGCTGGCGGGCGACCTCGGTCTTGCCGACGCCGGTGGGGCCGGCAAACAGGAACGCGCCGACCGGACGATCAGGATGAGCGAGGCCGGAACGGGCAAGCTTGATCGCGCGCGCGACCGCCTCGATCGCGGCGTCCTGGCCGAACACCGCTTTCTTGAGATCGGTTTCGAGCTCCTGCAGACGCGCGCGGTCGTTGGCCGAGACTGACCGCTCAGGAATTTTCGCCATCCGCGCTACGGTGCGCTCGGCATCGCGGGCGCTGACCGTGACCGTCGCGCCTTTCCGGGCCCGCAGATGGGCCGCGACCCCGGACTCGTCGAGCACGTCGATGGCTTTATCGGGCAGGTAGCGGTCGTTGATATAACGCGCCGAAAGCTCGACTGCCGCCCGCACTGCGCCGGCGGTGTAGCGGACGTTGTGATGCTTTTCGTAGTAGCTCTTGAGCCCGTTGAGAATCTGCACCGCCTCTTCCTGAGTGGGCTCGGGCACGTCGATCCGCTGGAAGCGGCGGGCCAGCGCCTTGTCGCGATCGAACGAACGCTTGTACTCCTGGTAGGTGGTCGAACCGATACAACGCAGTTCACCCGAGGCCAGCGCCGGCTTGAGCAGGTTCGACGCGTCCATGGTCGAGCCGGACGCGGAACCGGCGCCGACGATGGTGTGGATTTCGTCGATGAAGAGGACGATGCGGGGGTTCCCGCTCGCGGCCTTGATCACGGCCTTCAGCCGTTGCTCGAAGTCGCCGCGAAAGCGCGTGCCGGCCAGCAGCGCGCCCATGTCGAGCGCGAAGATCTGAATATCCTTGAGCACGGGCGGCACGCGGCCCTCGTGGACCGCCAGGGCCAGACCCTCGGCCAGCGCGGTTTTGCCGACCCCGGCCTCGCCGACGAAGATCGGATTGTTCTTGCGCCGGCGCAGCAGGACGTGAATGGCGCGTTCGATCTCGTTTTTGCGCCCAATCAGCGGATCGATCTGCCCCTTCGCCGCGCGCTCGGCAAGATTGATCGCGTAGGTCCTGAGCGCCTTGGCGGGCGACAGTTTGGGCGCGCCGCCGCCCTCACCGTCGTCTTCGTCCTCCGCGCCCTCGTGCTCCTGGTCGGCGTCACCGGCTCCGGTGACCTCGCGATCCTCGTCGGCGCCGGCTTTCGAAACGCCGTGCGAGATGAAGTTGATCACGTCAAAGCGGGTCACGCCCTGTTCGAGCAGCAAAGCGACGGCGCCGGACTCGGTCTCGTGAAAGATCGCCACCAGCACCTGCGCGCCGTTGATCTCCTCGCGTCCGGCCGACTGAGCATGCAGGGCCGCGCGCTGCAGGGCGCGCTGGACGCCGCTCGCGTAATGGGGCTGCACGCGCTCGCCGGGCAGGCGTTCGATCTCGTCGTCAAGGTAGCGGCGCAATCGCAAACGGAGCTTATCCAGATCGGCGCCGCAGTGCTTCAGGATATTGCTGGTCGTGACATCGTGCAGCATCGCATACAGCAGATGCTCGAGGCAGACATATTCGTGATTGCGGTTAACCGCTTCGGTCATCGCAAGCTGCAGCGTGACCTGCAGCTCGCGACTGATCATCACTCCGGGAGAAGCCATAATTTGAATCCCATCACCACCGAGAAGCGAAACGGCTTCAGCCGCCTATTCCTTTTCCATCACGCACTTGAGCGGAAACTGATTCTCGCGCGCCAGTTCCTCGACGGTGCGAATCTTGGTCTCAGCGATTTCGTACGGATACACGCCGGCGACGCCCATGCCGTTCTGATGGACGTGAAGCATGATACGCGTCGCCTCGGCATGCGGCTTGTGAAAAATCTGCTTGAGGATTTCGACCACGAACTCCATCGGCGTGTAATCGTCGTTGAGCAGGATACACTTGTAGAGCCGCGGCTTTTTGGTTTTGGTCTGCTCCCGGGTGCGGCGCTCGGTCACGAGGCCGCCGCCCAAATCGTCGCCGCCGACGGCGTCGCCGTCACGGCGCCGCGCCTGCAAAATCGTTTCAAGCAGCGATTTCACTCTGCGCTCACCTCCCCTGCATCTTACCAGAAAGTGTGATCACTCGCATCGTCGAGGCAAGCGCTTAAGTGCAGCCTCGTTTATCGCCACCCTGCTAGAGTATCCAGGCGATGGCCGGAAAAGCGCAGACGGCGGATGGGATCGAGATAGCGGTAGTCGAAGGGATCGCTAAGATCGGGCGCGAGGAGTGGGACGCCCTTTTAGCGCCCGATGACTCGCCGTTTCTCGAATGGGACTGGCTCGCGGCGCTGGAAGAATCGAAGAGCGCGGTGCCGAAAACCGGCTGGGCACCCCATCATCTGGTGGTGCGCGCCGGCGCCAGCCGGAAAATCATCGGGGCCTGCCCGCTCTATCTGAAAAGCCACAGCATGGGCGAATTCGTCTTCGATCACGGCTGGGCTGACGCCGCGGAGCGCGCCGGCCTGCGCTACTTTCCGAAACTGCTGGTCGGCGTGCCCTTCACGCCGCACACCGGACGGCGGTTTCTTACGGCTCCAGGATACGACCGCGCGACGATGGTCCGGGCGATCGGCGCGGCGCTCGCCCAATTGTGTGAGGACAACGCGATGTCGTCGGTGCACGTGAATTTCTGCAGCGCCGACGAAGCGTCGGTCCTCGTCGAGCTCGGCTACCTGGAGCGTCTCGGCTACCAGTACCACTGGATCAACGACGGCTTCACCAGCTTCGACGACTATCTCAACCAACTCAAGAGCAAACGCCGCTACGCGATCCGTCACGAACGCGGCGCGCTCGACCAGCAGCGCGTGAGCATCCGAACACTGGTTGGTGAGGAAATTCCCGACGCGATGTTCCCCACGCTTTATCGCATTTACCTTTCGACGATTCAGAAGCTCTACTGGGGGCGGCAATATCTGACGCGCGAGTTCTTCGAGCTCTTGCGTGGCCGCTTCAAGCGGCATCTATGCTTCGTTGGCGCCTGGCGCGATAACGAGCTGATCGCCGGCACGATCAATCTGCAGAAGGCGAAGGTTTTTTACGGCCGTTATTGGGGATGCTTCGAAGAATTGCGCTACCTGCACTTCAACGTCTGCTATTACGCCGCGATCGAGCACTGCATCGTCAATGGTATCAGCCGCTTTGAGCCGGGGGCGGGCGGTGAATACAAGTGGCTGCGCGGCTTTAATCCGGCAATCACGCGATCGCTGCATTACATAAGTCACCCCGGACTCCGCAAGGCGGTCGCGAATTTTCTCAAGCGCGAGCGACGCGAGGTCGAACAATGGATCGCCGTCGGTCGCGAACGCGGCCAGCTCAAGGGACCACCTCCTTCCAACGTCGAGTGAGTAGCGGTTCTCGGGCAGCGCATCTCGAACCGGATACGCAGTAGCCTCCCGGCGTGCGCCGCAATCGGACGCCAGGCTGAGGCATAGACAATCTCAGTCGAACCGAAGACGCTTTCGTTCTACATTACGCTTCCGTGATCTTCGTTGGTCGCCTGATTTTGGCGATTGACAGTATAAATATTCACTGTTGCAATTCGCCCGCATCAGTTCCTCCTTGGCAGCTACCAGAAAAATCGTGGTGGCGCAGGCCAGGCTGATTGCTCAAGGTCGCATCACGTTTCGGCTGACGAGCCGAACCAAACCAGGGAGGCAGGCAATGGCGCACATCCGCAACGGTCGCTCCGTTCTACCGTCCACGGAAAAAGCAAACCCTCGTCCGGGACTTAAGCATCTGCTCCGGATGGCACTGGCGGGAATCGTAATTGGGGCCGTGCCTGGTGTCGCTCGAGCGGCGCGTCCCTTTCTGCCGGCTCAGGGATCGACCAGCCCCGCCAACGGCGATCTGAACCCCTATGGCCTCGCGCTCGTACCGCCCGGCTTCCCGAGCAGTACGGTCAAACCGGGTCAGTTGCTGGTTTCGAACTTCAACAACAGTGCGGCGGCGGGGAATATCCAGGGCGAGGGCACGACGATCGTCGTCATCAATCCGGCGAACGGACAGCAGACGGGGCTGTTCTTTCAGGGTACCGTGCCGATCGGCTTCACCAACGCCCTCGGTATCGCGCGGGCGGGATTCGTCTTTGCCGGCTCGGTCTTTACCACGAGCTCGAGCTCGCCCGTCGGCAGTCGCGGTTTACTGGTGCTCGACGCCAACGGTCATCCGGTCACTGTGATCACGCAGGGCACCGATGGTCCCTGGGGACTGGCCATCCACGAAGACAGTGACTCGGCGCAATTGTTTGTCGCCAATGTGCTGAACGGCACCGTCACCCGTATCGCGGTCTCCTTCAAGGGCGGCTTCAGCGTAGTCGGCGCGCCGACCACGATCGCTTCGGGCTATGCCTTCGGTCTCGATAGCGCGGGCCTGGTGGTCGGACCCGCGGGTCTGGCCTACGACGCGAGCGCGGACGTTCTCTATGTGGCAGCGGAAGATGACAACGAAATCTTCGCGATCCCGAATGCCAGCACGGCAACGGCGACTGCGGGCAAGGGGACCCTGGTGTACGCCGACCAGACCCATCTTCACGGTCCGCTGGGACTAATTATCGCCCCTAACGGGAATCTGATCACGGCCAACGCTGATCCGGCGGCGCATGTCGATCCGACCCAGCCGAGTGAACTGGTCGAGTTCACGACCGGCGGCGCCTTCGTGCGCCAGTTCTCGATCGATCCGAATAACGGGAGCGCCTTCGCGATTCTGAACGTGCCCACCGCTACCGCGAACGAGTTCGCCTACGTCGACGATTTCAGCTCGAGCATCAATATCATCAATTTTGCGAAATAATCGTCAAAGCGGATCGCGCGCCGGGCTTAACCGGCCCGTGTCGCGCGATCCGCTGAATCGTTGCCGGGCGACGCGATCCGAGGCCCTACAGGATCGGCTGGACCATCCGCGCGGCCCATTCGTGCGCTTTCTCGGAAAAGGGCCGTTCGTCCCATTGTCGGGGATCAATCTGCTTGGCGTTCTTCAAGTCGTCCTGAAAGTGCGCGACCATCTGCGCGCCGAAGTCCTGATTCAGCACGACGGTGTTGACTTCGTTATTGCGCGCGATACTCCACCAGTCCAGGTTGGAGGAGCCGACGGTCGACCACACGCCGTCGATCACTGCCGTCTTCGAATGCAGCATCGTGCCGTTCCACTGGTAGATCTTGATCCCTGCGTCGAGCAGGCTGTCATAGTGCGAGCGCGCAGCCGCGGCGATCAGCGGTTCATCGGTGACGGTCGGCAGCAGCAGGCGCACATCGACGCCGCGTCGGGCGGCCGCCTTGAGCGCTCCCAGCACCTGATGGTCCGGGGCAAAATACGGATCGGTAATATAGACCGACTCCTGTGCGTTGTTGATGGCGGAAATCAGCGTGATGTAAATCACGCTCAGGCCGCGCGCCTCGCTGCCGATCACGTGGACCATCATGGGACCCGTGCGTTTGAGAGGAGGGTAGAGGATAGTCAAATCGAGCGGCCAGCCCTCCTGATGCTGCCAGGTCTGCACGAAGAGCTTCTGGTATTCGGCAACGGCGGGCCCGGTCACCTCGATATCGGTGTCATGCCAGGCGAGCGCCGGCTCTGCGGAAAACATCCGCGAGCGCTCCGAGGAGCCGGAAAAGAACGCGTTCGACTCGCGCTGTTCGTAGACGCCTGAGACATTGATACCGCCGGTAATTGCCACCTGCCCATCAACGATCAGCAGCTTGCGATGGTCGCGATGAGTGATGCGGCCCAGGCGAAACCGTCGCGAAAAGGGGTTCAGCGGATCGAAGCGCAGGACATGGATGCCGTTGCGGCGCATCTGATCGAAGAACTTGTCCGGGGTGCTGATCGAACCGAGGCTGTCGTAAATAACGTGGACCTGAACACCCTGAAGCTGCTTGTAGATGAGCGTATTGGCGAACTCCTGACCGATCGCATCGTCGGTAAAAATGAAGGTCTCGAGGTTGATGCTCTGCCGGGCCTGCATGATCAGGCGGAACATCTCAGCGTACGTGGCGGGTCCGTTTTCCAGTAACTTGACGTTATTGCCCAGCGTGATGAAACCTCCGCCAACTGCCTGCTCGAAAGCCAACTGTCGCGTCACGAGGTCGCTCGGGCCGTAGCGCGCCTCGAGATGCTGCATGATTTCCTGACCCTCGGCGTGGGAGATCGGGCCGCGCACGCCCGCAAATTGCGGAGTGCGATGAAACAAATGAGGATTGTGCAGCAGCGCGGACGCGTCGGGCAGCGTTGCGCATCCGGTGAGACCGATCAGCGCGAGACTCAGCCAGGCCGTCAGCCATCCGCCGGATCGCGGAAGACCAAAGCATCGAAATCGGCTTAACGTCGAGGAAGACCGTGGCAGCATCAGAGGTGGAGGCGTCGCTTCAGCTCGAGGTCAACCAAGAATTGTGCCACTAGCGTTCGATCCGCACGGCGGACTCCACCTGAGGGCCGAGAAACCGCCTCCCGACGCGCACGAAACGCTCGGGGGTTTCCGTAACAAAAAAGCGCTGTGTGCCCAGGCCCCGCGGCCGATCAAGACGCAGTTCCTTCAAGCGCTCGACGACCGCTAAGGCGGTGGCCGTTGCCGAATCGACGATTCGGACGCCGGGGCCAAGGGTGCGGCGAATGACCTCGCGCAACAGCGGATAGTGCGTGCAGCCGAGCAGCAGGGTGTCGATACCGCTCGCCTTGAGACTCTCGAGATAATAGGCGACGGTGCGCTCGGCAATTTCGTTATCGGTCCAACCCTCCTCGACCAACGGCACCAGCATCGGACAGGCGCGCGTATAAATTTCCACTCCGGGGCGAATCTGCTGGATGGCGCGGGTGTAGGCGCCGGAGGCGATCGTGGCCTCGGTGCCAATCACCCCGATACGGCCGTTGCGGGAGGCGGCGGCGGCGGCCCGCGCGCCGGGTTCGATCACGCCGATTACCGGCACGATGGTCTCCAGCGCGATTTCCGGGAGGGCGACGGCGCTCGAGGTATTGCAGGCGATGACCAGCAACTTGATGCCCTTGGCGAGGAGAAACTCGGTGTTTTCCTTCGAATAGCGGATGATGACCTCGTTCGACTTGGTGCCATAGGGCAGCCGTGCGGTATCACCGAGATAAACGAAATCCTCAGCCGGCAGCGCAGCGACTAGTTCGCGCAGAACGGTCAGGCCGCCGATTCCCGAATCAAACACCCCGATCGCGCGAATCCGGTTATTCGCGGCGGCGCTGCCGTTCCGGCGCGGGGCCCGGCCGTCGAGCTGGACCACCTTACTGGCGCGCGATGGCGGATTGGGGCCTCGTCGTAGGGGTCGCATCAGGCCCGCGCCAGCGTCGCACCCAGATGCGCCGGTGGGAGTGGTGACTCGGCCATCAGACGGCGGTGAATATCCGGAGTCTCCATACACAGATAGATCGGCAGGGCCGGTGCGATTCGAGAAATCTGCTCGCGCAAACGATGGTAGAGCCGCAGGCGGAGCGGCGTAAAGGTGCGATAGCGGCCATCCGGCGACAGCACGTCTTCGCCGACCAACATCGGATCAGCCAGGAAACGCTCGCGCGCCCGCTTGCGCAGCGAAGGCGTCATGCGCAGTCCGCCCAGGCTGATAAAACTAAGACGCGCCGGCGGGATGAAATCACCAAGCTGTTCGATCAGTCGCGCGTAATCGCGTTCGGCGCCGTCGTAGGCGATTATCGGATCCAGATGGAAAGCCACCTTGTAGCCGGCTTCCAGCACTTTGCGCGCGGCCCCGAGTCGCGCCTCCGGCGGCGCCGTCCGATGCTCTGAGGTGCGGAAAACGCGTTCCGGCGAAAGGCTCCACGAGACCAGCGTCCGTCCTTTCGGGTCGCGCGTGAGCAGGTTATCGATCTCGGCGGTCTTGGTTTTGAGTTCGAGCGTCAGGTTGGGCCGGCCCGCGAAGTAATCGACCAGGTCCGCGCTGATTCGCGTCATGCGGTCGAAGGCGAGCGAATCGGCCAGTTCGCCGGTGCCGATGCGCAGCGGTAGCGCCTGGGCGTCACGGGCCACGCGATCCAACTCGGTGAAGGCCTCCGCGTAGTTGGTGAAGATCTGCAGTCCCGGATTGTCGGCGACGTACTCCTGAAGAAAGCAGTAACTGCAGTCCATCGGACAATTCGAGGCCAGAACGAGCACCAGATAGCCACAACAGGCGAACTTGTTCGACGCGGCCGGACAGCCCATGAGAAACGCCCCACGGCGGCGCCTGAGCACGAGTCGGCGCTTGCCTGCGGCGAACGCATCTGCGGCGTCCGGCGCGGGCCGGGCCGCCTCGCGACCGTCGGCGACAAATTCCGTTGGGACGCCTGCCGGCAACGCCGCCAGCACGCGCTCGACCAGGTCACTCGAGCGACACTCGTCCTCGATCAGCACGCGGTCGAGATCAAAGGTCATCGGCGCCCCCAAGCGCATCGGCGACGCGGCCAAGGGCGTCGCGGGCTGCAGACAAAGCATCGATAAGTCCTGCAAGTTGGCGGCTGCCGTGGGCAACCAACTCTATGCGCAATTCATCAGAACTGAGGTCGGGCGGCAATGCCACACGTACGCCGGCGGGCAGACCGAGGGCGCCGACTTCCCGGCTCAAACGGCGCTTGAGCGCCTCGAGACGCGGATAGCGCAGCACGCGCAGCGCATCGAGCAGCGCCGCGGCTTTGGCCGGGCCCGAGCCGTCACCGTCGACGATACGACGGAGCGGCGCCCGGCTGAGAATCGCCGCGAGCGATTCGCCGTCCCGCACGGCGATTTCCTCGAGCAACGCGAACATCACCGTGAACTGTCCGGTGCGGATCGGCAGCGCCTCGACAATTCCGAGCAGCGCGGCGCTATCGTCCGACGCGAGACGGCGCCAACTCTCGAGGAGGCTCTGGGGGAGCCGGCGCTTCTCCGCCCACTCGCGTATCCGCTCATCGACGCTTCGACGCAAGGACGGCTCCTCAACCTGCCGACGGTCGGGCATCCGAGGTTATGGTGGTCTCCGGTGCCGCGACCAACCGATACATGATCGCGATCTCCCGCGTGAAGTCGGCGCCGCCGCATATCAGCCCGGCGGTGGCGCGTTGACCGATCTCCAGTACGAAGCCCGCCGCCTCGCTGCGGCCGCGGCGCTTCAAGCCATGTCCGTAAATCCTGCATTTTTCGGCCAGGACCTCGCAAACCGCGGTCCGCCGCTCCTCCGACAAGCCGTCGCCGGCGAGCAGCTTGAGCAGCGCGAGGATCCGGAAGCGATCCAGTGCGCAGACGGTTGCCGACAATTGGTCCGGATGGCCGGCGCGCCGCGTCACCAGCGGCTCGGCCACGAGCCCAACCTCGTGTCGTGCCAGGATCCGCAGCCATAGATCGTAGTCTTCGGCAGCCTCGAACTGTTCGTCGAAACCGCCGATCGCGCGGAACAGTTCGGCGCGCAGGATCACCGCCGAAGGGCTAATCAGGCAGGTCCGCAGCGACTCGACAAAAATATCGCCTGCGCGCTTGAGATGACGCCGTCCGGGATTGACCTGCCGGCCGTCGCGCAGCCATCGTTCCGCGCATTGCGCGATCGCGCAGCGGGGATGCGCGGCCATGAAATCCAATTGACGGCGCAGTTTGAGCGGCGACCAGAGATCGTCCGAATCGAGGAAAGCTATCAGCGATCCCTGCGCCGCAGCGGCGCCGGTATTGCGCGCCGCCGCCGGCCCACGCCGGAGCGGATGACGGATCAGGCGGATTGGCGTCGGCTGGTCAAAACGGGCGCGAAGCTCCTCGAAGGTGCCGTCGGTCGAACCGTCGTCAACCACGATCAGTTCCAAACTGACGTCCCGCTGCGCGAGGACGCTGGCCGTCGCCTCGACCACCATCGCGCGCCGGTTGTAGGTCGGGATGACGACGCTTACCTGCGGATCAACCATCGATTGTCGATGCGGCAGCTTCATCGTGAGCAAGCGCGAGGACGCGCCGGCGGAGTTTATCGATGCCTTCGCCGTTCATCGCCGAGCAGATTATCGGTTCCAGGTCTGCGTTGCGAAAGCGGGCGAGGGCCTGGGCGCGCTGAGCGCTACGGAGCTTGTCGCCTTTGGTGGCGACCACGATAAGCGTGCGCGAGACGGTGTCGCGCTTCCGCGACCGCACGAGCTCGATCAACTCCAATTCTTCCGGCTCCGGGCCGCGCCGCGCGTCGATTAGGAGCACCAGCCCGACCAGTTGAGGGCGCCGCGTCAGGTAATCGCGCAGCAGGCGGCTCTTTTCTTCGGCCTCCGCCCGCGACATCTTCGCGTAACCGTATCCGGGCAGATCAACCAGCGCGAGTAGCTCGCCGCAGGCGAAGAAATTCACGGCGCGCGTCCGCCCCGGCAACTTGCTGGTCCGCGCGAGACCATGGATACCGGTCAACGCGTTGAGCAGTGAACTCTTGCCCACATTCGAGCGTCCGACGAAAGCGACTTCGCGGCGATTCCAGCGCGGGTAGCTCGAAGGGGCGGTCGCCGAAGCGACAAATTGGGCCTGCAGACGCATCGCGGTCCAAGTTTGCCCCGACCGCGCGGGCGGCGCCACCCGCGCGCGGTCAGTGGAGGGTGCCGCGCCGACGTGCCGGGCGCGGCCCGAGGGTTCGGCAGGTGGCAGGGGCGGCGCTCGCGCCGAACCTCACCAGTTCTCCAGGGTCACCTGTAGTGCGTTCAGGTTGCGCGCCATCATATTCCAGAAAGCGATCGCGCCCGTCAGGTCGACGATATGCTCGCGGCCGACGACCCGAGAGGCCTCGTTGTACAGGCTGTCGTCAACTCGCGCGTTGCGCGTCAACTCGTCGGCATAGCGCAGCACGACTTTTTCATCGGCCGAGAACAGACTGCTGCCGGCGTAGTTTTCGACATTATCGATCTGTTCCTGCGACAGTCCGCACTGCTTGGCGATCGCGATATGGCGGACGAAGCCATACTCGCAGTTGCAGCGCTTCATGAGCATCAGCACCGCCAGCTCGCGGTATTTCTTGTCAAGTCCCGATTGGTTCATGAAGTAATTGGCCAGCGGAAAGACCTTGCCGGCGAGCCCGGGACTGTTGGCGAGCGCCTTGACCACGTTCGGCACTGCTTTGACGCCGAACTGTGATTCGAAGCCGTCATAGAGTTTCTGCATTTCGGGCGAAGCTTGATCTTTTTCCACATACGGAACGCGCGGCATGATGAGTTCCTCCAGGCAGAGAGGCTGGTGCCGGCCGATTGACACGGCCGCACCATCTCTCGGTGCTTTAATACGGCGGTCCGCCGTCGTCAATCGAACGCCCGAATCGGTTTCTCCGATCAACGCCGCGCACTGCGCGCGACCTTCGAGCCTTGACTCGAATGATCGAAGCTGCGCAGATGAAGTGCACAAAGGGAGGGTCAGATCATGTTCAAACCTGTCTGCTATGTCCTCGGTGCCGGCGCGCTCGGCTTGTCTCTCGCACTTGGCGGTTGCATCACCATCCACTCAAGCTCCATCAGCGAAAGCTCGAGCGGCGGTACGGCCGTCAACGCCGAATACAGCGACTACGGCATCCTGCATTTGACCGCGCCCGACACGCTGACCGCGAACGCCAACGCCGCGCTGGCCAGCAAATGTCAGAGCGGAATGATCTCCGGTGTGACGACGGAACTCTCGATGCGTGAATGGCTCGGGATAGTTCAGTACTACACCGTCGATGCTACCGGCACCTGCAAGTAAAAAAGGGGGTCCTGACTGATGAAGGTTCAATCAGAATATAGGACACCCGCGGCGCGCCTCGCGGCGCTCTGCCGCTTGCTTCCGGGTGTCCTGCTGTTGTGCGCGCTGTCGGCGTGCGTCTTTGTGCGATCAAGCTCGATCAGTGAAAGCAGCGGTGCCGGCAGCGCCGTAAGCGCGACCGACAGTGATTATGGGATCCTGCGACTGACCAAACCGCAGGGCTTGACCGCGGCGGCGAACGCCGACCTCGCCAAGCAATGTCCGAGCGGCCTGCTCTCGGACGTTCAGACGCAACTCTCGATGCGTGACTGGCTGTTGATCGTGCAGTACTACACCGTGACCGCCAATGCGGTGTGTAAGCCGCCTCCGCCGCCGCCTCCACCACCGCCGGCGCCTCAGGCCGGACCGATCGTGCTGCGCGGCGTGCATTTCGCCTTCGACCGCTACAATATAACGCCGGAGAGCGCAGCGACGTTGGATGAGGCGGCGTCCGTGCTCAAGGATCACGCCAATCTGACCATCGACGTGAACGGCTACTGCGACTCGATCGGCAGCGTTGCCTACAATCTGAAGCTGTCGGAGAAGCGCGCGGAAGCCGTGGTCGATTATCTGAAGAGCCATGGCGTGACCAACACGCTGGTCCCGCATGGTTACGGCAAGACCAATTTCGTCGCCACCAACAAAACCGCGGAGGGGCGCGCGCAGAACCGGCGCGTCGAGCTAGTGCCCGAGCAACAATAGTTGCGATAATCGTCATGCGCGGCGAGAGGGCGGGGCAAAAGCGCACCCGCCCTCTTTTTTCGCGCGCAACCGCGCCGTTCCGCGTCCGCTATCTCGGGCGAACCTTTCGCGCGGAAATTGTGTCGTTATTTTACTTTCAGAGGCCGTTTTGTTAATGAAGCCGATGCGCAATGACCGACGCACGGTTCTGCCGGCGTCAGGCATCGCGTGATTTTACGAACCGAGGTATTCCGCTATGGCGAGCACGCCTGAAGCAGTCACCACCAGCCAGACGACCAGCGTCGGATCCGCCGGCGCGGTTGAACAATATGACGCGATCGTGATCGGCGCCGGCGTCGCCGGACTCTATGCCGTTTATCGGCTGCGTGAGGCGGGTTTCAATGTCAAGGGTCTCGAGGATGCCGAGGGGGTCGGCGGCACCTGGTATTGGAATCGTTACCCGGGCTGTCGCTTCGATTCCGAGAGCGAAACCTACGGATATACCTTCTCGAAGGAGCTGCAGCAGGAGTGGAGCTGGAAGGAGCACTACTCCGGTCAGCCGGAAAACGAAAAGTATCTGAACTTCGTGGCTGACAAGTTCGACCTGAAGCGTCACTATCGCTTCAATTCCCACGTGGTTGCGGCGCATTACGACGAAGACGCCAACCGCTGGGAATTGCGCCTCGAGACCGGCGAACGCTTCCGCGCGCAGTTCGTGGTGGCGGCGGTGGGTATTCTGTCGGCGCGCTACGTGCCGCCCTTCAAAGGGATCGACGACTTCAAGGGACAGTCATTTCATACGTCGCGATGGCCCAAGGAGAAGATCGATTTCACGGGCAAGCGCGTCGCCGTTATTGGCACCGGGGCGACCGCGGTTCAGCTCATCCCGCTGGTGGCGAAGGAATGCGGGCATCTGACGGTCTTTCAGCGCACGCCCAACTACTGCGCCCCGCTCCGCAACGGCCTGGTCAGCGAGGAAACACAGCAGCGCTGGAAGGCGAACTACGACGTGATCGTTCGCAAATGCCGCGAGAGTCCCACCGGCTTTCCCTACGATTTCGACCGGCGTAAGGCCCTCGAGGTCTCGAAGGAGGAACGCTATAAGCTCTATGAAGAGCTGTGGGCGCTGCCCGGTTTTCGCAAATGGCTCGGCAACTTCCGCGATATCATGGTCGATCTGAAGGCCAATGAGGACTTTGCGGAATTCGTCCGCAACAAGATTCGCGCGCGGGTCAAGGATCCCAAGGTCGCGGAAAAGCTCGTGCCCAAGGACCATCCGTTCGGCGCCAAGCGGATTCCGCTCGAAACCGAATACTACGAGGCCTACAATCGCGACAACGTGCTGCTGGTCGATGTGCGTGAAACGCCGATCGAGCGGATCACGCCGAAAGGTATCCAGACCAGTGATCGCGAATATGAATTCGACATCATCATTTATGCGACCGGCTTTGACGCGATCACCGGACCGCTGACGCGGATGGATATACGCGGCGAAGGCGGCCGGCAGCTCAAGGAGCACTGGGCGAATGGTCCGCGTACGGTGGTCGGCCTGACCACCGCCGGCTTCCCGAATTTCTTCATCGCTTCCAACACCGCCTTCTGCAATTACACGGTCTGCGCCGAGAAGGTCGTCGAGTGGATCACCGACACGATAAGTCACGTGCGCCGCAACAATTTCTCGCGCATCGTGCCGCGGCCCGAAGCCGAGGAGGCCTGGGTCCAGCACGTCAACGAAGTCGGTCAGCGGACGCTGCTCGGCGCGACCAAGTCCTGGTTCGTCGGCGGTAATATTCCGGGCAAGGCGAACGCCTATCTACTCTACGGGAACACGGCGCCGGCTTATCGCGCGAAGCTCGCCGAGATCGTCGCCAAAGGCTACGAGGGCTTCGTATTGCGCTAGCGCAGTTCCTCACGCCTGATAGTCAAGCGGGCGCGCTGCCTCGACGGCGCGTCCGCTTGCATTTTTGATGGCCCGCGTAAGACGTCGCTGCTCGGCTCGCCGCCCGCCGCGGCTCAGAGTCCCCGCAGCAGCCGCCGCGCATTGTCACGCAGAATCGTCTGACGCTCCGCCTCGGATAGCGCGAGGGTATTAAGGAAGGCATTCAACTCGCTGCGGAACGGTGAATCAAAAAGAAAAAAATCGGAGCCGTACAGCATATGGTCGAGACCAAAAACCGTCCGCGCCAGATCGAAGCTCGGACGATGAAAGCCCTGCGCCGTCTCGACGTAGAAGTTCTGCACGTACTCGCTCGGCAGCCGCCGGAGCTTCGCCGCCGGTGAAGCGGGAAAGTGCGGATGCAGCACGAAGTCGAGCCGCCGCGGATGGTACGGCAGCGAGCCGCCCAGATGGGCCAGAATGATCCGGAGGTCGGGAAAACGATCCAGCAGGCCGGAATAGATAATGGTCGCGGCCGCCCGCGACGTATCATTGACAAAATCGAAAATCACCGCCGGAATCGGCCCCGTCGCCCCGCAGGGGCCGAGCGGATGGATAAACACCGCAAGGCCGCTGGCGGCAATCTCCTCCCACACCGGCAGCAGCGCCTCATCGCCGGGATAGAGACCGCCAACGTTGGAGCCCAGCACGATACCCGCGGTCATCGGATGGTCCCGCCAGCGCCGCAGCGCCTCGCGAGTCGCTGCCAGATCGTGAATCGGCAGATGAATGAAGGACCGAAAGCAGCGCGGGTATCGCTCGGCGACTTCGGCCTGAAAGGCATTCATCAGCTCGCAGAACGTCGCGGTTTCATCATCGACCTGCGCATACACCGGGGTGGGCGCCGACAGGATTTCGAGCGCGACCTGATCGCGCTCGAGCGCCCGCAGACGTTCGTCCTCGATCCAGGCGGGCAGGGGCACACCGACACCGCCCCATAGCGCCACCAGGTCGCCGGAGCGCCGCTCCTCGAGGCGGAAGTGCGCGGGATATTTGGCGGCAAAATGGCGCAGAACGCTGGCGGGAAAACCATGCGTATGAATATCAATCGGTTTGATCATGGGCGTGACGGATGCCTGCGGCGCTTAGGCCTGAAGAAATTGGACGTGAGCCTGGCGGGCGATTTCCCGCCAGACGCTGACTACTCGTTAACATATATTATCTGCGAGTTATACCCAAACACGCCGGCCATAGCGATCGGCGACCACTACCCTGCGACCAGCGCCTGCATCTCCTCGAGCGCCTCGGCAAATTCCTGCATAAACTCCCTGACCACCTCGCGGCACGATTTGATCTGGTCAATCAGGCCGACGCCCTGGCCGACAAAGTAGGTCACCAGCTCGCGCGCGCGGGGATTGCCCTGTTCCGCCGCCCGTTGCGCGGCGCGCAGCGCCGGCTCGCTCAGGAGGGTCTGGAACGGCATCGGCAGCGGTGCCGGACTGCCGGGCGTTTCCCAGGCGTCGGTCCAGGCCGAGCGCAACTGGCGGGAGTACTTGCCCGTGCGACACTTCGAGCGCACGGTATCGCGCGAGCGTGCCGCGATCATCTTCTCGCGGAAGATTTCGCTGGTCTCGGATTCGGCGGTCGCGAGCCACACCGAACCGGTCCAGACGCCGGCGGCGCCCATCGCCATGCAGGCCGCCATCTGGCGCCCCGTCATGATGCCGCCGGCGGCCAGCACCGGCACCGGTCGAATCGGCTTGATGGCCCGGATCACCTCCGGCACCAGGACCATCGTCGCGACCTCGCCGCAGTGGCCGCCAGCTTCCCATCCTTCGGCCACGATAATATCGACGCCGGCGTTGACCTGGCGGACGGCGTGCTCCCGAGCGCCGACCAGGGCGGCGACGGGAACGCCGCGCCGCTGTCCCATCTCGAGCATCGCGGGTGGCGGCACGCCGAGCGCGTTGGCAATCAGCTTGATCGGATGGCGGAATGCGACTTCGAGCAGTTTCAGCGCCTGCTCGGGGATCAGCGAAGGCGGCTCGGCCGGCTGGCTGCGGCCTTCGGTATTCAAGGCCGGCGCGGCGTCGACGCCATGGCGCTTCAGCAGGTCGTCGACGAAGTCGCGATACTCGCGCGGAATCCGCGCAGCCAGCGAGCGTGCGCTCAGATCCTTTTCGCCGCTGACCGCGAGATTCTCCGGGATCAGCACGTCGACGCCGTACGGTTTGCCGTCGCAGTGCTCGTCAATCCATCCCAGTTCGCGATCGAGCTCCTCGGGCCGGAACGCGACGGCGCCGAGCACGCCAAAGCCGCCCGCGCGGCTCACGGCGGCGACGACGTCGCGGCAGTGGCTGAACGCGACCAGCGGAAAATCGATGCCGAGCATCTGACAGACAGGACTGTTCACCTTGGCCTCCCCGGTCGTCACCAGTCTCGATGCTAAACTCATTGCTGCAAGCGCTGACGACTTGCAAGCCGCGCAATTTTTCGCTTCGGTAAGCATGATGGGTCCGGAGGCACTGTGGAAGGCGCGCTTGGGCGCGCTGACGCTCTGCATAATTTCGGGTTTGTGCGCCAGCGGGTGCGGCGCGGCCGCCACCGGCGACCAGGCTGCTGGCGGCACGCCGATGGTGACGCTGCAAAATCGGCCGACCGCCGATGATCCGCTGCTCGCCAAGGCGAAGGATGCGCCGCCGGACAAGGTGCTTAATCTCGAGCTCGAGTTCGCGCTGCGCAACAAGGCCGAGTTCGATCAGTTGATCAACGAAATCAACGATCCGAAATCGCCGCAGTACCAGAAGTGGATGACGCCGGAGCAGATGCACGCGCGCTTCGGCGAATCGCAGGCGGAGTTCAACGCGGTCGAACAGTGGCTGCAGGCGCAGGGTTTCACGATTACCGACAAGGCCTACGGGACCAACGAAGACTATATTCGTTTTACCGGTACGGTGGCCCAGGCGGACAAGGCCTTTAACGTCCGGATAGCCGAACCAACCTTCGAGGAGTATGTGCCGCGGCAAAGTCCGCAGATTCCCGCGCAGTTCGCCGGCGTCATCGCGCGCGTGAACGGCCTCGACAACGTCGGCTATCGATCATCGGACAACAACTGACATCGCGATGCTTGAAGCGGCCGGTTGCTTCTCCGCGATGGCGTCTCGCGGGCGCCGAAACCACCGCCGCTTCATCCGATTGGCGGCCGTCGGCCCGTCGCGACCACTTCGTTGACGCGGAGGGCGCCGGTCGGCAATCGGCGTTGGCTGGTCGCGCCGGTTCCGTTATGCGATTGTGCTGGGCAGGTTAGTCGCGATGGCCAGGGAAATCACTGCGGAAAATCTCGATCTCACGACAATCATCAAGCCCGGCGACAGCGTCGTCTGGGGGCAGGGGAGCGGCGAGCCGGTGACGCTGGTGGAAAAGCTCGTCGAGCAGCGCCACGCGCTCGGCCGGCTCTCAGCTTTCGTCGGCGGAACGCTGTACAGCGGCGCGCTCAAGCCCGAGCATACCGATACCATTTCGGTCAGCGCCTTCGGTGCGATCGGCACGCTGCGGCCGCTGGCGGCGGCGCACGTCCTGCAGATTATTCCCTGCCATTTGTCGCAATTGCCCGGCTATTTCCTCGACGGGATCGTCCGCTGCGATGTTCTCCTGCTCCATCTGAGCGCGCCCGATGAGACCGGCCAGTACAGTTTTTCGCTGGCGAACGATTACCTGCAGTTCGCGATGCAGCGGGCGCGCGTGGTAATCGCCGAAGTGAACGATCAGGCGCCCTGGACCTATTGTGCGGGCCGGCTCGATTCCGCCCGCATTGATTACATCGTGCGCGTGTCGCGGCCGCCGATGCAGCTCGAACCGGCGCCCTTCGGCGCGGTCGAAGAGGCTATCGCGCGCCATATCGGCAACTATGTCAGCGACGGCGCGACGATTCAGATCGGTATCGGCGCGATTCCCGACGCCGTGCTCGCGGGTCTCGGCGACCGGCGCGACCTCGGTTTCCATTCGGGCCTGATGAGCGATCGCGTGGCCGAACTGATGGAGGCCGGCGTGATTACCAACGCGCGCAAGCCGATCGACACCGGCGTCAGCGTGGCCGGCACCCTGCGCGGCACCGCCCGGCTCTATGATTTCGCCCATCGGAATCCCGCCCTGCGGCTGCACACCCTGATGCATACCCATCGGCCCGAAGTGCTGGCGCAGCTCGATAATATCGTCGCGATTAATTCGGCCGTCGAAGTAGATCTGACCGGTCAGGTCAACGCCGAGGTTGCCGACGGTGTCCATATCGGGGCGGTCGGCGGTCAGTGCGACTTCGGCCGCGGCGCGCTGATGGCGGCACACGGCCGCTCCGTGATTGCCTTTCCCGCGACCGCTCGCCGCGGGCAGAAGAGCCGGATCGTCGCACGGCTCAGCGGACCCGTGACCACCGCGCGCAGCGACGCCGATCTGATCGTCACGGAATACGGCGTCGCCGACCTGCGGGGCCAGGCGCTGCCCGAGCGGATGAAGCGGATGATCGCCATCAGCCATCCCGATTTCCGCGAGCAGCTCGAACGCGAAGCCCACGCTGCCCTGCGACGCGCCTGAGCGTCCGCTCCGCCGCGCTCGGCACTTGCCGAATCTCAAACCGAACTTAAATTTCAGGGTGTGGCGCACGCCACACAATCAGACGATGACAAGGAGGTTTGAGAGCTATGCCGGGTGAACTGCAACGGCGCCAGGAGTTGTGGCCTCTGTGGCCGTCACTCGAGCGCTTTCGTTCGGAGATTGACGACCTGTTCGAACGCTTTTTCGGACGGAGCGACCGGGCGGCCTGGGGTTGGTCGCAGTGGTCGGGTGTCGAGACCCATTTCGACAATGACAAGTGGATCGTAAGGTGCGACCTGCCGGGCGTCGATCCGAAAAATATCGACGTATCGACCGTCGGCAACACCTTGACGATCAAGGCGACGCGCGAACGCCGCTCCACCGAGAGCAAGGACGGCGAGCAGGTCAGCTACGGCCGCTTCGAGCACACCCTGACTCTGCCGCGCGGCGTCAACGCGGAGCAGATCAAGGCCAACTATCAGCACGGCGTTCTCGAGCTGACCATGCCGCTCGCCCCGGAAGCGGCGGCGCGCCGTATCCCGGTCACTGACCACGCACCGGCCCAGGTCGAGCATAAGGCCGCCTGACCGTCCACCGCCGCAGCGCCCCGCGTCGGCGCATCGCGCAAAAGCCGGAGGACTCACTCCGGCTTTTTGCTTTCCGATGGCTTCCGCGCTCGAGGGCTGCTGACTAAGCTCAGGCGGGATGCCGCTCGACACCCTCGAGGTCCTCAGGCGTTTGGCGATAGCGCTTGCTATCGGTCTGTTGATCGGGCTCGAGCGCGGATGGGAGCGGCGCGACCTGCCCGAAGGCTCGCGCGCCGCCGGCTTCCGCACTTTTGGTCTGATCAGTCTGCTCGGCGCGCTGTTTTCCACTCTCGGATGGGGTCCGATTCGCATAGCTTTGCTCGCCGTGATGGGTCTCGTGGTCGGAGCGGCCCTGGTGAGCGGCTACTGGCGGGAGACCGCGCGCGAGCCCGACGTGAGCCTGACCACGACGATCGCCGGACTCATCGCCTTCGGCCTCGGCGCGATGGCCGGCGGCGGAGCTGCCGCGCCCGCCGCTTCGACGGCGGTCGTCGTCAGTATCGTGCTGGGTCTGAAGCCCGAGCTGCACGCCCTGCTTAATCGCATCGATCGCGCCGAGCTGTTGGCGACGTTGCGCCTGCTGCTCATCTCGCTGGTGCTCCTGCCAATCCTGCCCGATCACGACTTCGGTCCCTGGCATGCGCTCAATCCCTACCGCATCTGGTGGATGGTGGTGCTGGTCGCGGCGATTTCCTATGCCGGCTATTTTGCGGCGCGCCTCTTCGGCGCCGAAATCGGCGTACTGCTGACAGGTATCTTCGGCGGTCTGGTCTCTTCGACCGCTGTCGCCCTCGAGTTCGCCCATCGCGACGGCCACGACGCCGAACAGACCAACCTCGTCGCCGCCGCGATCGTCACCGCCTGCGCGATCATGTACCCGCGGATTGTGCTCGTGCTGGCCATCTCACGTTCCGACATGGACCGTGTGATGGCGCCGTCGATGGTGGCGGCTGGTGTGACCGGCCTGGCCGCCGCCGCGTTGCTGGCCTGGCGCGGCTACGGCCGGGCGATCGTCAACCCCGAAATCCGCCACGAAAACCCGCTCGACCTCGCCACGGCGCTCAAGTTCGGCGCAACCATCGCGGTTCTCATGATTCTCGCACGGGCAATCCAGGCCTATCTCGGCAACCACGGTCTTTACGCGTTCGCGGCGCTCGATGGCCTGGTCGACGTCGATGCGCTCAGCCTTTCGGTGGCCTCGATGGTCCACGCGGGACAAGTTCCGGCGGCGGTCGCCGCGACGGCCGTGCTAATCGTGGCCAGCGTGAACACCGTGGTGAAGTTTGCGATCGTTTTGACCGTCGCCGGCCGCACTCTGGCTATTCGTGTCGGGCTGGGGCTTGCGCTGATGCTGCTCGCGAGCGGCATTATTTTCTGGCGGATCAATGTGCTCTAGGCGCGCCTTATTCCTTGGCTTCCTTTTGATCCTCGCCTTGCTGGCGTCCGGATGCCTGCCGCTGATGGCCGGGTCGCTCGGTTATGAAGCGTACCAGTATCACAAGACCGGCACGCTGCCCGGGATGCCGCAACAGACGCAGGGCTCCCCCAGCGCCGAGGCGAGCCCGCAGGCTTCCGCCCCCAAGCCGATTTACTGAGGGCTCGCGAACCTGCCGAACCCGATTATATCCCGCCGATCAACGCGGGACGTCGCCGGGACCGAGAAACGGCGCTTTTACTTCGCTCAAGGAAACGATCTTCCAGGCTTCCCCGTCGCGGCGCACGGTATAGCAGGCGCGACCCTGCTCGAGGATCGAGCCGTCGGTCTTGTAGCGCGTGTAATCGGCGAGGATCATGCCTAGCTGATCGGCGAGCGCCCACGCGTGGAAATGATCGATCGCCGACCGGGCCCATCCGCGCGACTTCAGATCCGCCATGATGCGGCTGAAGCCCTTCTGATGGTCCACTTCGCTGGTGATCGTAACCAGCCCGCGCTCGCCGCTCACCCAGGCGTGTGGGATGGCGAAGCAATTCAGAAAGTGATCGAGGTCCTCGCGGTTAAAGGCGTCGATATAACCGCGATAGAACTTATCGAGTGCGCTCTTGATTTCATCTGCGTGCGCCATACCAGGCTCCTTAGCTGCCGGCCGATTCTATTCAGGATGAAGGGATTTTCACAGACTGCGGCAGCTTCGGCGCGGGTCGGGCCGCCGCCAGGCCTGCTTGATGCGTCGCGAGCGCCGCTCCCGCCGAGCTGGTCGCGCGCGTGTAGCCCGGCGCATAAAGCCGGTAACACATGAGGTAGACGATCACGCCCGTGATCGATACGTAGAGCCAAATCGGCAGCGTCCAGCGCGCGATCCGACGATGGCGCGCGATATTGCCGCGCATCGCGCGGGTGACCGTTATCAGCGCCAGCGGCACGATCACCGCGGCGAGCACCACGTGCGAAGTCAGCACGCTGAAATACAAAGGCCGCACCCATCCCTGACCCTGGAAACGGACCTCGCCGACTTCGTAATGGTAAATCGAGTAGGAGCAAAGAAACAGCGCGGAAGTCGCCAGCGCCGACAGCATGAACCGCCGATGGGCGCGTACCCACTTGCGCCTGATGCAGTAAAAGCCGCACGCGAGCAGGATCGCTGCAAGGCTGTTCAGGAGCGAATTCAGCGGCGCGAGCAGATGAAACGAGGCCATCGCGCCCCATTATGCAGACGGTCCGCGAACCTTGTCACTATGCCCTAGGGCAGTTGCGACGCCGCCAGCGCGATGGTCGAAGCGAGGGCCGGATTGTCGATGTCCGGTGTGCCGATCTCCAGAAACTTGGGCGCAGCCGTGAGCGCCAGATCCACCGCCGGTGTGAGCCCGGTGAGGGAGCTGCTGCCCATCGTCGAACTGACCATCTGATAGCCCGTATTGATCTGACTCGTGTAGCGGCCCTCCAACGGCCAGACCCAGTCGTACGAGAGCCCGTCGTTCTGCAGCACGAACTGCTGATTGTAGTTGGCGATCGCCCAGTTGATCACGTCAGTGTTGGCGGTATCGTCCTCGACGGCGCCGGGGATTACGTTCCCGTTCGCATCAATCGGCGGGAAATCCACCGGCTCCATCTCGGCGGAAAACGGCTTCGCCGGAAAGGCTGCGGCAAATTCTGCGGCGATAGTCTCCCACGCCGTCTCGGCCAGCGTGCGGGTATACGGACCGTCGGGCGGCGGTATCGATTGCCACTCCGTGACATAGTTCGGCGCCGTGTTGCATAGCGTCGCGCCAACCGTGATCGGTATGCCCTGCGACAACGGCAGCGCGAGTTCGGGTGTCTCGCCGTTAAACCCCGTCAGCTTGACCGACGCCACCGTCGGATTCGCGCCATAGCGGGCACCGAAGGCCGCTACGAATCCCGCCCACGCCTGTTGAAACACCGGGTCCCAGGGAACCGGAAGCTGCTGTTGCGAGCACGCCGCGAACCCCCATTGCTTATCCCACGTTATCTGGAAGGCCTGCGCGCCCTTCCGATACACCCACGAAGGCGTGTAAACGCCGGCCTGCACCGACATCGTCATCCTTTTACCGGCAGCCGCGGCGGTCTTGATATCGCGATCGATCATCGTCCAGTCATAGACGCCGTCCGCGGTCTCGATATCCTTCCAGTTGTAAGCCTCCAGGATACCGACGACGTTGCTGTTCGCGCGGACGCCCGCGTCCAATCTGCGCTTGCGACCGGTTATCGGATTCAGCGCGTAGACGCCGCCGACGACGCTGGCGGAAAAGTTTTGCGGCTCGAACGCACCGATATCGCAGTTGCCTTTCCAGCGCGGGATTCCGCGCTGATCGGTCGGCAGGCACGTATAATTACTGCCCGTCGGTTTCTTCGGATTCCCGGCCCCGACCGCGACTGAGGTCAGCGGCAGCGCCATCGTCGCCGTCGTCCCGGGCGCATTCAGCGCGAGTTCCTCCAATTGCGGATCGTTGGCGGCGCCGGTCAAATCAGTTGCGGCCAGCGCCGCGCTGACGGTCAGCGTGCAGCCGCTTTCATCCAGGATGAGATTGTAGCCCTTCGATTCGATTGCGCCCGCGCAGTCGTTGCCGGTGATCGTCGCCGAGTTGTCGGCGATAATTGAATTGCTGGTGGTGAATTTCTGCCCGGTCGAGGTTTCAATTCCGCCTCCGCTGCCGGCGCTGTTTGCGGCGATCGTCGCGTTGTTCAGCACCATCTTGCCCAGATGATTCTCGAGACCGCCGCCGAGCGCGTCGGAGGAGCTGCCGTTGGTCGCGACGTTGCCGCTGATCGTGCTGTCGAGCACCGTGAGCTTCCCGCCATCGAGATAGACGCCGGCGCCATCACCGCCGGAATCGCCGCCCGCCGTCACCAGATCCGTCGCCGTGTTGCCGCTGATCGTGCTGGCGGTAAGCGTCGCGTCCGGTGCCAGCAGGTAGGCGCCTGCGCCCTCATTGGCCATATTGCCGCTGATCGTCGAGTTGGTGATCGATACCTTGTCGGCGGTACCCGCGCCAGCGAAATAAATGCCGCCACCCAGCTCGTCCGGGCCCGACGCAGTATTCGAGTCTATCGTCGAATCGACGATGGTGAGACTCTTGCCGTTATCAAGATAGATTCCCGCACCCTCGTCGGCCTGATTACTAGTGATTATACAGTCGGTAAGGACGATGGTCGCGTCGTCGGCTGAGATACCGCCGCCGCTCGCAGCGTTGCCGCCTGCGATTGTGATCAGTGAATTGCCGGCGGTCGTGCCCGACACGCTCAATGTGGTCTTCGCGCCGACGGTGATAACGCTGCCGCCCTGCCCGTTTATCAGCACCGGCCCCGATCCATCGGCAGCGATTGTCAGGCTGAATTTCCGCGGTTTGCTGCCGGCGGGCGCAAGGTTGATCGAAAGGTTTTCGTTGTAGGTCCCGGCCGCGACGTTGATCGTCGCTTTGGTGCTCGCGGCGTTGACGGCGGCCTGAATCGTCGCATAGCACGATGATGCTGCCGGGTTGACGCACAACGGTGTCGCAGCCGCCCTCGCAGGAGCAGGCCGCGCGAGGATCAACAATCCACAAGCGAACGCCGCCGCGCGCGCCGCCCGGAAAGCTGGCTTGTCGCGCACCGCGTTGGTTGGCGCCGATCTCACCGTGTCGTGTCCTCTGAAATCCCGGTCTGCTGACACGATACAGTCGCATAGTCAAAAACCTGCCGACAAGAGCGTCCTAAAGAGCTTAAGAGCGACAGTCCTATCAACCGAGGGGCGGAGAGTCGCAATTAAACTGCGACGGCTCCCCGCCTTCGGGAAGCCGTCGCTAGGGCTTGGCCTGCTAGCGCATCACGGAAGCGAGGCTGCCGCAAACGCAATCGTCGAAGCCTGATTCGGGTTGTCGATATCCGGATCAGAGATTTCCAGATACGCCGGGTTGGCCGTGAGTCCCAGGTTGACCGCTCCCGCCAACTGACTGCCCATCGGACTGTTCAGCATCTGATAACCGGTAGGAATCTGGCTGGCGTAGCTCTCCTCGGTTTTCCACACCCAGCTTGCCGAGAGTCCGTCGTTGGCCAGAACGAACTGGTCGCCGTAATTGGTGATCGCTCCGCTGACCACGTCGGTGACGGCCTGGTTATCCTCAGGCGAACTAAGCAGGTTCCCGTTCTGATCGATCGGCGGAAAGGTCGCCGGCTCCATCATCGCTTCCCACGGCGTATTCGGGAAAGCGGAAGCAAAGTCTGCCGCAATATCATTCCAGGCAGCTTCGGCGAGCGTTCTCGTGTAACCCACGTTTTGCCATTTCTTCGGGTAGTTCGGCCCGGTGCAACTGTGGCCGTTGATATTGATTTTCTCGTTGACCGTGAGCGGCAGCGCTATCTCAGAAGTGAAGGAGTTGAAACCCTCGAGCTTCACCGCGACAACATTGGGATTGGTGTCGTAACGCGCGCCGAAGGCGCTGACGAACGCCGCCCACTTCGCTTGAAAGGTCGAGTCCCACGGAATCGGGATTAGCAGGTTCGTGCATGGCGTATAACCCCAGCCGCGATCCCATACGACGCCAAAGGACTTCGCCCCTTCTGCGTACACCCACGACGGTGTTGCCACACCGGCGGTGATGCCGATAACTACCTTCTTGCCGCCGGCGATGACCGCGTTGACCGCGTTGTCGACCTGGCTCCAGGCATACGTCCCGTCGGCGGTTTCGATCGAGCTCCAGCCGAAATTAACATAGACGCCGGCGACGTCCGAGTTCGCGGCGATGCCGGGATCCAACTGTCCGTTCGGCGCCTGGCGCGTGTATTGAATAGCCTGCGCGCCGAAGGCGATCACTCCCCCGATAACCGTTGGCGAAAAATTCCCATTGGTGGCGGGATTGCTAGTTGACAATATCGGATTGCCAGCGCGCGCCGTGCCAGGTGCGAGTCCAAGCAGGATCGCACAGAGTCCGAGGATCGCAGCGAGCCCCCGCTCGCTGCAGACCGATCTGCAGATAGTCCCTCTCTTCATTTTCCCCCCATGCCGGGCCGAAAGCCCTGCGGATTGCTATACGATTCTCCCCCTCAAGGTGTTTCTCTTTTGGTTAAATCCGCACGAATGAATCCTCCTTTCTTGAATTGCGCGACACCTTATCGAGCATTAGCGCTCTTAACTATGTAATGCACCGAAGCTGCTTCTGCCGGACAGCGCCGGACTCACTGTCCGGCAGAGCGTTTCTCACTGCAAGCACTACCTAATTCCTCAAGCGCATGCCATCACGGAAGCTGCTGCGCCGCCGAATCGATCGTCTGCGTCTGCTGCGGATTGTCGATATCGGGTACCGAGATCTCAAGGAAAGTGGCCCCTCCACCGAGCGCCAGATTAATCGCCGGTGACAACTGGTTGCCCATAGGTGACGAAACCATCTGGTAACCGGTGTTAATCTGACTGGCGTAGCTCTCCTCGAGCTTCCAGATCCAGGTCGCTGATAGACCGTCGTTCTGGAGCACGAACTGCTGACCGTAAGTCGCTATCGCCGCCGTTATTACATCGGTGTTCGCCTGGTCGTCCTCGCCGTCAGTCTTATTGAGGATATTGCCGTTGGCATCGATCGGCGGAAAATCAGCCGGCCCCTTCATCGCTTCGAACGGAGTATTGGGAAACGCCGCGGCGAAATACGATTCGATGGTATTGAACGCATACTCGCCGAGCGTGCGCGTATAGCCGGCCGCCTGCCATTGCGTGACGTAGTTCGGGCCGGTGCAGACGTGCCCCCCGATATTGATCTGTTCGTTGATCGACAGCGGGAGGAACAGCTCGGCAGTCTCGGAATTGAAGCCCGTCAGCTTGACTGAGGCGACGGTCGGGTTGGTGTCATAGCGCGCCCCAAAGGCCGTCACGAAGGCCTGCCACTTGGCCAGAAAAACCGGATCCCAGGGGATTGGGATTCTCTGGTTGGAGCATGGGGTGAAGCCCCAGGCCTTGTCCCAGACGACGTTGAAGCTCTGCGCGCCTTCGTTGTACACCCACCCCGGCGTCTCGACGCCCGCCGCGATCGCAATCGTCGCCACTTTGCCGGCCGCGCCTACCAGCGCCACTTGGTTGTCAACCAACGACCAGTTGTAGACACCGTCGCTGGTCTCGATCTGATTCCAGTTGTAGCCGAGCAAGACGCCCTCGATGTACGGATTGGTGGCGATATTCTGATCGAGGCAACCCTGGGGACAGGTCTTGCCGTTGTAGGAGATCGCTTGCGATCCGAACGCATAGACTCCGCCGATCGTGGAGGCCGAGAAATTATTGTTGGTGGCGGGATTTACCGTGCTTAGCGACAGATCGCCGGCAAGGCATACCGCCGAACGGAGGCAGACCGCGCCCGCCAGTCCGACGAAAAGGAGCGGGCGCCGACGGTTCCCCCCGAACCAACGCTGCAACAGTCGTTTCGCAGAAACAAATAAAGACATAAGCTCCCCCGAGCGAGAAAAGATGGAGAGCCTAACAAGCAACTAAAGTGCCCTATCACATCTTCGCGTCCAATAAGGCGCATTTAGCAAATGACAGGTATTGGTAGGCTGCGATCAGTTGTGCGCTGTTAACCCCAATTCGCAGAAGCTAGTCACGGATTTTTGTCAACAAGCAACAAGCCGTTGCAAATAACGTATAACTAAAGTTCTACGTCGAAGTAGCAGAATCGTTGATTAATGAACCTGACCACGAGCCCGAGATTGCTCAAAAAGCACGTTTTTCGTCAAACGGGCTTCCGACCACGCTGTCCCGATGAATCGAGAATCGACCAGATTCGGGCACCGTAGCGCGCCCGCCTGATGCGCCTTCGGCATTTTGAGACGGCCTCGGCGGCGGCTTTCAGCCGGCGACATTCAGGATGTTTCCGTGCGCCTTGATAAAATCTATTGATGCATCTTTGGCGTTCGCTTATAGCTAGTCCTGTCGATAGCCTGCGTAATCTCGCTCATTTGGAATCATCTGGGGGATGCATCTAGAGTTTTTTCCGTCCAAGGGACGGCCGCTTTTCAGCCTGTTCTGGGACGCTCCGGCGGGGCGATCGGTCAAGCCCGCGGTCGTGATGTGCCATAGCTTCGGCGCAGAACATGGGGTCTCGGGGCGTATCCTCTCGCTGATGGTGCGCAAGGCCGCCGATCACGGACTGCCGGCCCTGCTTTATCACTCACGCGGCCACGGCGACTCCGCCGGCGACTTCTGCGACCTCGGTTTCGATGACCTGGTCGAGGACGCGCTGGCCGCCGGCGACCAGGTGATGCGGCTCTCGGGCAGCAAACGCATCGTGTGGATCGGTCTGCGCTTCGGCGCGATGACCGCCGCGGCGGCCGCCGCCCGTTACGCCGATACTGCCGGGATCGCCCTGTGGGAGCCGATCCACAATGGCCGCGATTACTTCGTCGAGCTGATTCGCGGTCTCCTCTTTTCTGCCACTGCGCGCGGGCTCAAACCGCCGATCAGCTCGTCCACCGAGATGCTGGCGAAGCTCGAACGCGAGGGTACCGCCGATGTGCTCGGCTCGGAGATTCACGCGCGCTTCTATCGCGAAGCCCGCGATCTCAGCCTGACTTCGCTATTGCAGGACTGGAACGGCGCCACTTTTGTTGCGCAGGTGCAACCGCGCGTGCGTTTCGCGCCCAAGACCGCGGCGCTGATCGCCGACCTCGAGAAGCGCAACCTGCCGCTGCGCACACTGATGATTCGCGAAGAACCCGGCTGGCAGTTCCCGATGTGGCGCCAGCCGTGGATTTCCAATGAATTGCTCGACGAGACCGGAGCTTGGCTAGATGGCTTGGCATGAAACACCTGCCGAACTGGAGCGCGCCTGGGCCGAAGAAGCCCATCGCGTGCCCTGCGCGCTCGGCGATCTGGTAGCGATCTATACCCCGCCGGCGCCCTCGGCCCCGCCGGCCGAGCGCTGCGTTATCTTCTTCTCGCGGCCCCGCTTCGAGAATCGACGCACCCTGGTCGAGGCGGCCCGCCGCCTCGCCACCTACGGCTTCGGCTGTATCCGCTTCGATTATCACGGCTGGGGCGACAGCGAAGGCTCTTCCGGGATGGTCTACGTTGACGAACCCTACCGCGATGACGGTCTGGCCGTCCTGCGCTACGCGCGCGAGCGTCTGGGCTTCCAGCAATTCATTGTCTGGGGCGGATGCTTCGACGCGCGCACGGCGATTTCGCTGTTTACCGAGGAAGGACCGGCCCTCGCCGCGCTCGGCTTCTTCGGCGCGCCGGTGACCGACTGGATGGGGTCGGAGGCCTATAACCCGAGTAACCTGGTGCGGGTCGGCGCGCGTTGGAAGACGATCCGTGAGCTTATCCTCTCGCAGCGCGCGCGCGAACGCGCGGTGCTCGCCCTGCGCATCGCCTTTAACCGGATCATCATGCGCTACACCAAGACCCCTCCGGTCTCGCCGGTCTTTCTGCGCGACTGGAAGGCCGTGGTCCGCTCCAACGCCCGCGTGCTCTTCTATTATGGCGAAGAGGACGAGGAGTATCGGCTTTCGTTCAAGCTCAAGCAGCCGGAGCTGCTCGATCGGCTCGACCCGCGCACCCGCGCCCGCTTCGAGATTTTCGTCGTTCCCGGCCGCGCCCATACGGTGCTCGAAGCAGCTCATCGCGAGCGTCTCCTCAACCATACGGTCGAGTGGATCAAGAGCCTTCATCCGCACGCCGTCGAAGCGCCGCGCGCCGCCGCGGCCAGTTAGATGGCCAGTTAAATATCGATGGATTTCGCGCTCACCAAGGAACAGGACGAGCTGCGCCAGGCAGTTCTCAGCTTTGCCCAGGAACAGCTCAACGAAGGCCTCGAACACGATGACGAGGCGGCGGTCTTCCCTGCGGCCAAATGGAAGGCCTGCGCCGACTTCGGCCTCCTCGGCCTCCCGATCGC
Source organism: Pseudomonadota bacterium (assembly GCA_021325355.1). Lineage (GTDB taxonomy): Bacteria > Desulfobacterota > Binatia > Binatales > Binataceae > JAJPHI01. The sequence continues at coordinate 7,397 of JAJPHI010000020.1, read as the reverse complement.
GCCGGAATATGGCGGTCAGGGGGCGAGCCTCCTGACGACCATCATCGTGATGGAGGCGCTCGGCAAAGGATGCCTCGATAACGGTCTCGTCTTCAGCATGAATGCCCAGCTCTGGTCATGCGAAATGCCGATCATGCGCTACGGCAGCGAGATGCAGAAGCGTGAATGGCTGACCAAACTGGTCTCGGGCGAGGCGATCGCGGCGCATGCCATCTCGGAGCCGGGCGCGGGCTCGGACGTTTTTTCGCTCAAGTCGCGCGCCGAACGGGTCAGCGGCGGTTATGTCCTCAACGGCGCCAAAACCTTCTCGACCAATGCCCCCGTCGCCGACCTCGCGGTCGCCTTCGCCTACCTGCGCCAGCCGGAACATAACGACCGCCGCGTGCTGACGGCCTTCCTTGTGCCCCGCTCCAGCCCCGGTGCCACCTTCGGCAAACCGTTCTCGAAGATGGGGCTGCGCACCTCGCCGATGGGTGAAGTGTCGTTCGATGACTGTTTCGTTCCCGAGTCGATGCGGCTCGGTCCCGAAGGCGCGGGCGCGCGCATCTTCAATACCGCGATGGAGTGGGAGCGCGCGTGCATTTTCGCCGCGCATATCGGCGCGATGGACCGTCTGCTTGGCAACTGTATCCAGTATTCGCGGTCGCGGCGCCAGTTCGAACATCCGATCGCGAAGTACGAATCCATCGCCAATCGCATGGTCGAGATGAAGGTGTCAATCGAGGCCGGCCGCTTCCTCATCTATTACGTCGGATGGCTTCACGGGCAGGGCAAGGGCACGGTGATGGAATCGGCCATCGCCAAGCTCTTTGTCAGTGAAGCCCACAAGCAGGCGACGCTCGATGCGGTGCAGATTTTTGGTGGCTACGGCTACATGAAAGGTAATCCACCGGAGCGGGAGCTGCGCGACGCACTTTCGGGGACGCTCTATTCAGGGACTTCTGAAATGCAGCGCAAAATCATCGCGCGCTGCCTCGGACTATGACCGGCCGTTGCGCCGCTGTCAGTCCAACCAGAGGAGACCGCCTGTGTCATCGCGTGTGTTGCCCGATCTCTTGACCTGTTCCGCCGAGCGCTATCCCCGCCATCCGGCGATCGTGATGGACGGGCGGGAATTCACGTACGAAGCGCTCGAAGCTGCGTCGAATCGGATCGCCCATACGCTGCTCGCCCACGGTGTCCGGCGCGGCGATCGCGTCGCCCTTTACCTGCCGAAGGCCCCCGAAGCGATCGCGGCGTTATACGGTATCATGAAGGCCGGCGCGGTCTACGTCGCCGTCGATCCCGCCGCGCCGCCGCAACGCCTCGCCTTCATCGCGCGCGATTGCGCCGTTGCGGCGCTCTTCACTCACAGTTCCCGTATCGCCACGCTCGAAACCGAATTCGCCGGGCAGGCGCCGATGCGCCTTACTCTGCTCGGTGACGACGGCGCAGCGCCGTCGACGCTCGGCGGCCGACCGGTCGTCACCTGGAGCGGCCTCGCGCCCGTCACCGCGCGGCCCGACGTGCGAATTGATTCCGAGGACCTCGCCTATATCCTCTACACCTCGGGTTCGACCGGACAACCCAAGGGCGTCATGATCTCCCATCGCGCGTCGTTGTCGTTCGTGGATTGGGCGGCCGATACCTTCGCGGTGAATCATCACGATCGTCTGGCAAATCACGCCGGGTTTCATTTCGACCTGTCGAGCTTCGATTTGTACGCGGCCGCGCGCGCCGGCGCCACGGTGTTTCCGGTGCCGGGTAAAGTCGCCCCTTTTGCCGCTGCGCTCGCCAATTTGTGGGCCGCCCAACGCTTGACCATCTGGTACGCGACCCCGAGCACGCTCATCCAGCTCCTGAGCCACGGCGCGCTCGCGAATCACGACCTGAGCTCACTGCGGGTGGTCCTCTTCGCGGGTGAGGTCTTCCCCGTCAAGCATCTGCGCGAACTGATGAAGCTCGTGCCGCAAGCCCGCTTCGCCAATCTTTACGGACCGACTGAAACCAACGTCTGCACCTGGTATGAAGTCGAAGCTCTTCCGGTGGACGACACGCCGCTGCCGATCGGCCGGATCTGCCCCAACTGTGAGGGCCAAATCCTCGACCCCGACCGTCGCCCCGTGCCCGAAGGCGAAGCCGGCGAGCTGTGGATTGGCGGCGGCACCCTGATGCACGGTTACTGGGGCCGTCCGGAACTGACCGCGCAGCGACTGTGTGAAATCTCCACCACCGCGGGCCGCTCGATGCTTGCTTATAATACCGGCGATCTCGTGGCGCGCCGGCCCGACGGTGTCCTTACGTACCTGGGGCGCCGCGACCATCAGGTGAAGACCCGCGGCTACCGCGTCGAACTGGGCGAAATTGAAGCCGTCCTGTGTCGCCATCCGGATATCGATGAAGCCGTCATCCTGCCGATCCCGGACAGCGAGGTCGGCAATCGCCTCGAAGCAGTCGTGGTCGCGCGTGCGGGCGCCGCGCTCGACGTCGCGGAAACCAAACGCCATTGCGCGCAATTCCTGCCGCGCTATATGGTACCGGAGCGGATTCATTTCCAGGCGACGCTCCCCCGCACTGCCAGCGACAAAATCGATCGCGAGACACTGCTGAAGGCGCACCTGCCTGGTTGACATAGTGCATTGTGCAACCCTGGCAGAGTCGGGCGTAACTAACCTGCCGGTAGAGCGTACTGGAGAAGCAGTTTACGCGGGAGTGCTCAAGAATGACGGCAGGTGCGACCGAAATAGAAAAGGCCATCTTAAATTATCTTGTAACAGAGTTGCTTTATGATAAGGATATTAAAGGTCTGAAAACGAGTGATTCGCTCTTGGAATCGGGTACGCTCAAATCAATCGATATTCTCCAGATCGTCACCTTTTGCGAGGAGACCTTCGGCGTCGAAATTCCCGACCCGGATGTGCTCCCGGAGAACTTCGAGACGGTCGCAGCCATTGCGCAACTCGTCGAACGTCTGCGCTCTTGATTTAACGAATGCTATTTGCGACCTTTAAATGCCTCTGTGAGTTACAGAACCGTGATTTATCGACTTGTAGGTAATCTCGCTTGAGCCGACTTTCTTGGGGGAACCGCGGCTAGCAGCGCGGTGCGTTTACGGAGTTTGTGCGTGGCGACAACGGCAACGGAACAGAACATTCTCGATTTTCTCGTCAACGATCTGCTGTATGACAAGGACCTCGGGAAGCTCGGGACCGCCGATCCGCTAATCGAAGGTGGTCTGCTGGATTCGCTGGGCGTGATGAGGGTCGTGACTTATTGCGAAGAAACCTTCGGTATCGAGCTCGCCGACACCGACGTCGTGCCGGAGAACTTTGAAACCGTTCAGGCGATAGCGAAACTGGTCGACTCGAAAAAGTAACAATTCGCGCGCTCATCAGGCAGGAAGAGCGAAGCTCGACGCGGCAGCCTCGCGAACGTTCTTCCGCTCCGCTCGATTACGCGCAGCATTTTATCGCGAACGACTAAAGGAATCGCTTAGTGGACGCAGCAGCAAACGGCCGGAACGGTTCGGTAACGCCGCGGGCCCTGATTTTCGTGCATCTGCCGAAATGCGGCGGCACCACGCTCAACCGCTTGATCGAATGGGAGTATCCGCCGACGCGAATCTTTTCCGTCGATCCAAGCTTTTTCCGCTGGTCTTATCGCCGCCTGCTCAAGTGGCCGCCGCACCGGCTCGCTCGCATGATGGTGTTTCAGGGGCACATGCCCTTCGGCCTCCACACCCGTCTGCCACAGCCCGCTACCTATATCACGGTTCTGCGCGACCCGATCGACCGCGGCATCTCCGAGTACTACTATGCACTCTCGCGCGTGGTTCATCCTGAGCATCGCAAGATGAAGCAGCTCAGCCTCGAGGAGTATATCCAGGCGACGCCTTACGCGAACGTACAGACCAAGCTGCTTGCCGGCCAGGATCCGGGCTACGACTTCCTTTCCGGCGAGTGCAGCGACGAAGTCCTCGCCAGGGCCAAGGCCAATCTATCCCAACACTTCTCGCTGGTCGGCCTGACCGAACGCTTCGAAGAGACCCTTGCCCTTGCCAAAGTCATCTTCGGCTGGCGTGTGCAGAATTATGCGAGTTTCAATGTGACCAAGGGCCGCCCGCGCAAGGATGACGTTCCGGGCGAAATGCGCGACGCGATCGCGGAGCGCTACCAGTACGACGTTCAGCTCTATGATTTCGCACGGCAGCTCTTCGAGCAGAATCTGGCCGCGCACGCCGAAGCGGTCGGCAAAGAGCTGACCAAAATTGAGCAGGCGCGCGGCGCCGCCAATGGCGCGTCATACTATTTCCGCAGCGCCTCGGCCGCGCGCAAGGCGATCAGCCGGATGCACTCCTATCTCAACCTCTGATCGCGACCGTCGCGCTTAAAGCTTCAGTCACGCGAACTTGTACGCGATTTTCATCGCCTCGCGCACTTCCCCCATCGTGGCCTGCGCGAGCGCGCGACCCTTGCGCGTGCCTTCGGCGATAATCTCATAAACCTGCTTCGACCTGTTCTGATATTCGGCGCGGCGCTCTCTAATCGGGGTCAGGAACGCGTTCAGGGCGTCGTAGAGTCTCTGCTTCACTTCGACGTCGCCGACGGTCCCTTTGCGATAACGCTCCTTCAGCTCTTCGACCTCCTCGCGGTTCGGATTGAACACCTCGTGATACGTGAACACCGGGTTCCCTTCGACATGGCCAGGATCCGTCGGATGGATTCGTGTCGGATCGGTGAACATCGACATCACGCGTTTGCGCACGGCCTCCGGCGGGTCGCCGAGATAAATGCAGTTGCCCAGTGATTTCGACATCTTCGCCCCGCCGTCAGTCCCCGGCAGTCGCGCCATCGCACCGAGCATCGGGCGCGGTTCGATCAGGACCTTGCCGTAGAGGCGGTTGAAACGGCGAACGATCTCGCGCGCCTGTTCGATCATCGGCAGTTGGTCTTCGCCGACGGGGACAAGCTCGGCCTTGAAGATGGTAATATCCGCGGCCTGCGAAATCGGGTAAGACCAGAATCCGACGGGAACGCCCTTGACGAAGTTCCGCTGTTTTATCTCCTCCTTCACCGTCGGATTGCGCTCGAGCGTCGCGACCGTCACCAGATTCATGAAGTAGATTGTCAATTCGGCCAGCTCCGGCACCATCGACTGAACCACGAACTTGACTTTTTCCGGGTTGAGACCGACCGCGAGATAATCCAGCGCGACCTGCAAGACATTGCCGGCGAGCATCTCCGGATGCTCGAAATTGTCGGTCAGCGCCTGCACGTCGGCGATCAGCACGTAGGTATCGTACTCATCCTGCAATTTGACGCGGTTCTGCAATGATCCGACATAGTGACCGAGGTGCAGGGGTCCGGTCGGTCGGTCACCGGTGAGTATTCGTTTTTGCATCAGTGATTTCTCAGATCCTCTCCGTAATTCTCAATGAGATGCCCCGATAGCGGTGACGCCGCGCGCGGCCGCGATAGTCACTGCCGCAGTTCGAACAGCAGTTTCAGATCAGCGAGAATACCTTTGTTGTCCTCTCCCGGATCGGTCTCGAGGCACATCGGCAGTCCCGCGAAACGCGGATCGTTGACGATCCGGCGAAACACCTCGACGCCGAGATACCCCTGCCCGATATGCTCATGGCGATCGACGCGCGAGTTGAGCGGTTTCGCCGAATCGTTGATATGAAAGGCCGCCAGTAACTCGATCCCGATACAGCGATCGAATTCGCTGAACGTCTGCTCGTAGCCTTCTTCCGTCCGCAGATCGTAACCTGCGGCGAAAGCGTGCTCGGTGTCGAAACAGACGCGCAGGCGGCCATTTTCTCTAACCCGGTCGATAATCTGACCCACTTGCGCGAACTCGTAGCCGAGATTACTGCCCTGCCCGGCGGTGATCTCGAGCGCGATCCTGACTCGATAACCGGGACAGGCGGCATGCGCCGCGTCGAGCGCCCGCGCGATATTCGTGATGCCGGCATCCTCGCCCGCGCCCACGTGGGCGCCCGGATGCGCGATTAACAGCGGCACGCCAAGCTGTTCACAGCGCTCCAGCTCGTCGATCAATCCGGCAATCGATTTTTTGCGCAGCTCGCCGTCGGTCGCCCCCAGGTTGACGAGATACGAGTCGTGCGCCACCACCATCCTGATAGCGCTCGCCTGCTGCGCGCGGCGGAAGCTTGCGATTTCTTCCGGCGGATACGGTTTTGCCGCCCACTGCCGATGGTTCTTGGTGAAGATCTGAATACATTCGCATCCGCCGGCCTGTCCGCGGATCAGAGCCTGCGTCACGCCGCCGGCGATCGACATGTGCGCGCCGAGGAGCGATCGCTTGCTTGAGGCAGGCGGTGGCGCTGGCTGATCAGAGTTTGCCATCTGTCCGCACCCTTGTGCGACCAATTTTAACCAAAGCCGAGGCTAAAGCGACTGCGGCTTTGGCTTCTCGTGATCAACCGTGCAGAATCAATTCAAGACGGGTCCTTATGGCTACTCGCCCGCGCTACTATCCTTCATGGCTGCCGCCCACGCCGCGTGAGCGCGAGGCTCTGATCCGTCTGCGTCGCCATCAAATCGGCGTGGTGATTTTCCTTGGACTGCTGGCGCCGCTCGGTTGGCTGGCCGTCTGGATCACTGATTCGGACACTTTTCTCGTGCCGCTGACCCTGGCGTGGCTGTTGCTCGGCGTGATGCTTACGCAGCGGATCGGTGCGGTCATCTGCCCGCGATGCGGCGAACGGTTCTGCCGCAAGCCCGATTTGCCGTTCTGGTTCTGCCTGCTCCTTCGGCGCTGCGACCACTGCGGGCTTACGCTGGAAACGCCGGCTGATCCCCGCTGATGCTTCGCGATGATCAGCAGGAGCGGCGGCCGTTGACCGCCGCTCCCGCAAGCGCGTGCTCCGTCGGCGTGAGCTACGGGGTAGTCGCGATACAGCTACTCGGACTGGTGGTGCCGGCCGAGGTCAGCGACCACACGTTGGTGCCGCAGTTGGCATTGTTATCGAACAGATCTGTCGTCGTATCACCGGCCGCGCCGATCCCGGTCAGCGTATTCTTCAGATCGCCGGTATCGACGGCGACGCCATAACTCTGCGAAATCACGCCGTCATTGCCGGCCGATCCCCCGCTGAGAGTGTTCTTGGAGCTTGCGGAAGAAGAGCAGCCATTTGGCCCTGTCGTCGAGCATCCCAAATAGACGCCGGCCAGCGCGTCGCCGAAGGTGAAGAAGTAGCTGACCGTGTTCGAGTCCGCGCCGACCAGCCATACGCCGTACACGCCGTTATCGTAAGCGTCGAAATCCACCAACTGGTTCGAGGATGAGGACTGCACGGTAATGCCCGAGCCGCTCGGATTGCTGCTGGCGTCGAAATTGGCGAGGTAGTTCTTGTTGGATTTCGAGTTCAAAAAGATCCCAGTGACGCTGTT
>JAJPHI010000005.1 GCA_021325355.1 Pseudomonadota bacterium | reverse complement strand
GATTATCTGAAGGGAGTGGCGCGCAAAGAGCATCCGGGGTGCAGCGAATTCACCGATGTCGCGGTATATGCGGGGTTGGTGGCGGTCTCGAATCCGGGCAATCCGGGAGCGGGGAGCGTGCTGGTGGGACCGGGGCATCGGCTGGCGGTGCCGTGTTCGCTGTTGTCGTCGAGCATGCTGACGACGGCGAATGCGGGGGCGGTGGGCGGACTGACGCCGGCGGGCATCACGGCGAGCGGAGTGCTGGGCGGTGCGGTGGCCGGGGCTGCGGTGGTCGGCGGCGTCGGTGGCGCCGGCGACCTCGGCGGCGGCTCTTCCCCCGATTCGGCCTCGCAGTAGCCGACGTCCATTGGCGACGAAGAAGCGAAGCCGCTCTCGCGGCTTGACTAAACCGCGCGCTGCTTACTAGGATTCTCCTCGATGTCCACAGTCCTTGACTTCGCACTGTTGCTGCTTCTGGCCCTTAGCGGGCCCTACGCCCTGGGCGTCGAGGTGCAGGTCTGAGGAAGGCTTGAAACACTGAAACGAACGCCCCAGGCGGAGGGCCGAGCGAGCCGCCTGGGGCGTTTTTGTTTGCGTCAGCCCGCAGCGCAGCCGGCTTCCCTTGGGAACGTCACAACCGGGAGAGAGGGATATGAGTGCTACTGAGTCCGATGCCGGTATGAGTGCCGATTACGTGCGGATCTTCGACACGACTCTGCGCGACGGTGAGCAGTCGCCCGGATGCACGATGAATGTCGAGGAGAAGGTGGCGATCGCGCAGCAGCTTGAACGGCTGAACGTGGATATCATCGAAGCGGGTTTTGCGGCCTCTTCGCCGGGGGATTTCGAATCGGTCCGACGGATCGCCGAGGCGTTGACCAACCCGACGATTCTCAGCCTTTCGCGCACGCGCGACGAGGACGTTGACGCCGCGCTGCGCGCGGTCGAGAGGTCGAAGCGACCGGGGATTCATATCTTTATCGCGACCTCGGATATCCACATGAAGTACAAGCTCAACATGACGCGCGAGGACGTGCTCGACGCGGCGACGGTCGCGGTGCGGCGCGCGAAACAGCATCTCGACTATATCGAGTTCTCGTGCGAGGACGCCTCGCGCAGCGACTGGAGCTTTATGGCGAAGGTCTGCAGCGAGGTTATCCGGGCCGGCGCCCGCATCATCAATCTGCCGGATACGACCGGTCACGCGATCCCCAGTGAATACGGCGAGATGTTCGATTACATGCGCGCGCATGTTGAGGGGGCGGAAAAGGTCATCTGGAGCGCCCATTGTCATAACGATCTCGGTCTGGCCGTGGCCAATTCGCTCGCTGCGATCAGTCATGGAGCGCGGCAGGTTGAATGCACGCTCAACGGAATCGGCGAGCGCGCCGGAAACACCTCGATGGAAGAGGTGGTAATGGCTCTGAAGACGCGGCGGGACCTGATGAAGGTCGATTCGCGGGTCAATACGCGGCAGATCTATCCGGCGTCGCGTCTGCTCGCCCAGATAATCGGGCAGCCGGTCCCGGCCAACAAGCCGATCGTCGGCGACAACGCCTTTGCGCACGAGGCCGGCATCCATCAGGATGGCGTCCTCAAGAACAAGCTTACCTACGAAATCATGCGGCCCGAGGATATCGGGATTCCGTCGAACAAACTGGTGTTGGGCAAGCATTCGGGCCGCCACGCCTTCGTCAATCGGCTGCGGGAGTTGGGGATCGATCCGGCGACGATCGACGTGCAGAAGGCCTTTGCGGCCTTCAAGGAGCTTTGCGACAAGAAGAAGGTGGTTTACGACGACGACATCCTGGCGCTGGCGAACGAGGAGCGCCGCACCGCGGATGCTTTCGAAATCGTTGATCTGGAGGTGGGGTCGTCGAGCGGCACCGAGCCGCGCGCTCGCGTCAGCCTGCGCATCGAGGGGCAGACCCACACGGCCGAGGCGACCGGCGACGGCATGGTGGATGCCTGTTACAAGGCGATCTACCGGATCGTCGGTCTCACGCCGGCGCTCGAGCGCTATGCGGTGAAGGCGATCACCGGCGGGACCGACGCGCTCGGTGAAGTCTCCTGCATGCTGCGCGAGAACGGGATGACCGTGGCGGGCCAGGGGGCGCATAGCGATATCGTGATGGCCAGTGCGCTCGCTCTGGTGAATGCCCTCAATCGGCTGAAAGCGCGCCGCAGCTCGCTCGAAACGCGTCCGCTCGGTGGCCCATAAATGGTGTGCGTGAGGGCGGGGCTTGCTGCATGGTTGCGGTTCGACTAGTGCTAGGCCTACTACGTGCAGGAGTAAAATTCGGTTTCTGAATGACGAGTCGCTGACGCGCTCGCAACGTTTAACCGAAGTGCTTAATGGCCTACAAGATTCTGGTTCTCAGAGGAGACGGGATTGGTCCGGAGGTAGTTGGCGAAGCGCTCCAGGTGCTGAAGCTGGTCGTGCGCGACGCGCCGGTTGACCTCGAGTTCAAGGACGCGCCCATCGGCGGTCACGCGCTCGATCAATTCGGTACGTCGTTGCCGGAAACGACGCTGGCACTCGCCAAAGACTCCGATGCGATTCTGATGGGGGCGGTGGGCGGACCCAAGTGGGACAATCCCCAGGCCTCGGACCGACCGGAGCGGGGCCTGCTTGCCCTGCGCAAGGAACTGGGTCTGTTCGCCAATCTGCGCCCCGTGAAAAGCGTCAAGGAACTGCTCGCGGCGTCACCGCTGAAGCCGGAGATCGTCAACGGCGTGGATCTCGTGGTGATCCGCGAGCTGACCGGCGGGATCTATTACGGCAAGCCGAGCGAACAGCGCCAGGGACCGGGTGGCCGTGAAGCGGTCGATACCTGCCTTTACACCGAAGCGGAAATCGAGCGCGTGCTGCGCTACGGCTTTGAGCTCGCGCAAACCCGGCGCAAGCGCCTGACCTCGGTCGACAAGGCCAACGTCATGTCCTCCTCGCGCCTGTGGCGCGAAGTCGCGACCCGATTGAGCGCCGAGTTCAAGGACGTCCACTTCGAGAATCAACTGGTCGATTCGATGGCGATGCATCTGATTCGCCGCCCGCGCGATTTTGACGTGATCGTCGCCGAGAACATGTTCGGCGATATCCTCACCGACGAGGCGTCGGTGCTGGTCGGATCGATGGGTCTGTTGCCTTCCGCCTCGCTGGGCGAGGAGGTCAACTCCGCAGGTTTTCGTATCGGTCTTTATGAACCGATACACGGCAGCGCGCCGGATATTGCGGGTCGCGACGAGGCCAATCCGCTCGCGGCGATTCTTTCGGCGGCGATGCTGCTCGAACATTCGCTGGGGATGCGCGCCGAGGCTGAGCAGATTCAGGCCGCGGTCGAGGCAGTTATCCGCGATGGCCATCGCACCCGCGATCTCGGCGGCGCCGGACCGCGCGCCGTCGGCTGCAAGGCGATGGGCCGGCTCGTGCGCGATCATCTCGAAAACCTGATGCAGGCTGAGTGATGGCGGCGACCGGCGCAAACCGGCCCCGGATCGCGATCGTCGGCGCGACCGGGACGGTCGGCGGCCAGATCGCGGAGCTGCTCGGCGAGCATGATCTGGACTACGCCGATCTGCGCCTCTTCAGTGCGGAAGGCAGCGCCGATGCGATCCAGGTCGGTAAGCGCGCGCTGCCGGTCGAAGCGCTCGTTGCGGATGAGGCGTTGGCCGACCGGGATCTGGTCTTTCTCGCGGTCCCGAGCGCGGTTGCCGACCGTATCGCTGCAACCGCCAAACGGCCGCTGTTGATCGATTCGAGCTGGGCGATGCGCGCTCCGGCCGCGGTACCGCTGGCGGCGCCCGGCCTCGTCTCGGGCAGCCGCCTCCGCGAGATGAGCGCCGCGGCGCGCAGAATCGGCGGGCCCCATCCGGCCGCCCAGGTGATTGCGTCGGTGCTGCGCGCGCTCGAGGGTGCCGCAACCTTCGGCGGCGCGACGATCATGCTGGGAGCGGCGAGCTTCGGCAATCAGATGATCTCGCGGCTGTTCACGCAATCGACCGACGTGATGAACGCGCGGCTGGCGCTGGAGGATGACGAGCCGCAGATTGCCTTCAACGTGCTCTTGCCACCGGTCGATCTGGAAGGCGCGATCGGCGCCCAGATCGAGGTCCTGCTTGGCGCACGCTCGCCGCTCGCGCTGCAGGCGGTACAGGTGCCCGCGTTTCATGGGGCGGGCGTCGCGATGCTGGCTCCGCCGAACAGCCAGGCTGCGGAATGGGCCGAGCGCCTGCGCGTCGCACCGGGGATGATCGTCGTCGAAGGCAGCGAAGCGTCCACGCTGGTCGACGGCGCGCGACAGGAGGCGACCGTGGTGCGGATCACGCAGCGCGACACGGGCGCGACGCTGTGGGCGGTGTTCGACCCGTCGCGGCTGGCCGCGATGACCGCAGTCTGGATCGCGGAAACTCTAATCGCTGCGTAAAAAATCCGGGCGGACAGGATCGAAGCGGGGACGTGTCGATGCGGTTCCGGTTGACGCTCGAATACGATGGTTCGACCTATTCCGGATGGCAGCTCCAGCGCGGGCAGGGCTCGATCCAGGCCGAGCTCGAAGCGGCGCTGGCGCGGCTCTTCGGGGTGCACGTGCGGGTCCACGGCGCGGGCCGAACCGATGCGGGCGTGCATGCGCTCGGTCAGGTGGCGGCCTTCGATGCACCGCGGGTGATCGCGCCCGCCGAGCTTCATCGCGCGCTCAACGCCCTGCTGCCGGGAGCGATCGCGGTTAGTGAAGTCGCCGTTGCGCCGAGCGATTTCCATCCGCGGCGCAACGCGCGGTCGCGAGTTTACGAATACCGCATCCTCAACCGCCCATATCGATCGCCCTTCACGTGTCGGTACGCGTGGTGGATAAAGGATCGCCTCGACGCCGACCGCATGAACCTGGCCGCGCGCGCCTTTGTCGGTGAGCATGACTTCGCGGCGTTTCGCGCCGTGGGTTCCGCCGAACGCACGACGATGCGGCGGGTGATGCGGAGCGAATGGGAGCCGCTCGCGGATCAACTGATCTATCGCGTCGAGGGCAGCGCCTTTCTGCGTCATATGGTGCGAACGATGGTCGGCGTGATGGTCGAAGTCGGCCGCGGCAGACTGGCGCCGGAAGTCGTGCCCGCACTGCTGGCGAGCGGGAATCGCGCCGCCGCGCCGGCCGCCGCACCGGCGTGCGGATTGTTCCTCGTCGCCGTGCGCTACTGAAATGGAAGCTCGGAAAGGCTTGAAGCAGCGGAGTTATCCGCAGGCGCGAGCGCGCAACCGCGCCGGCTCAGTGGAAAACTTCGCGCGCATGTGCAAAACCCTCGCGTTTTCGAGAAAAAAAGCGATTTTTTCCTGATTTGCCACTTGCAAATCGTGAAACGGTGAATAGGCTCGAAGCCCAGGGATCGTTGAGCGATCGCAAGGAGGAGGAGGATGACGCAAACCCAGATTTCCGCATACCTGGCCGAAAAGGTCGGGATCAGCAAGAAACAGGCGAAGAGCACTCTCGATGAACTGGCTGCGCTGGTCGTCAAGCAGTTGAAGAAGGAAGGCAAGCTGCGGCTCGCCGGAGTGGGGATTTTCACCAAGCGTCGGAGCAAGGCGCGGATGGGTCGGAATCCCGCCACGGGTCAGGAGATCAAGATTCCCGCGCGTACGCGGCTGCGGATCACGCCGGCGAAGGCGCTCAAGGACGCGGTTCTCGGCACGCGCTGAGATTGATCACGGCGGGACTGTGGAGCTGCAAACGTCGAGTTCCGCAGTCCGCCTTCCAGTACTCGCCGTCGCGCTGCTTCCAGTCGTGGCCGCTGAACAAGCGCGCGCCGCCGAGACGAGGAGCGGCGCGCTGTTCCGTCGCGATTCGTCAGCGACAGCGCAGGCCGGCAATTCGCCGCAGCGCCGGGTTTATTCCGGCGTCACGCGCCCGTCCCTACCGACCGGTGTGGCTGCAATCCTGAGCGATTAGCGGACCGCTGGTTACGTACGGTCGCGCATCTGACCTCTCAATCGCCGGTCACCGAGAGCGGGATCGTCAACGGACCGTTGGCGCTGTCGGCCTGGATCGTCAGATTGCCGCTCAGGGTGGTCGCCGAGGACGGTATCGCCTTGACGGAAATCGTGCAGTGTTTCTTCGGCAACAGCTCCTTGGTGCAGGTGTTCTTGGCAATCGTGAAGTCGGTGGTATCGTCGAGGTTCGCCGACACAATCAAGCCCATCCCGTTCTTATCGGTAAGCGAGTTGCTTAGTTTGACGGTCTTGGCGGCGCTCGTTTTGCCCACCTTGGTATTCTTGAAGGTGATCGCGGTTGTGTTTGCCGTCAGGTTCGGCAATGCCGCGAGGCATGGATTGGAAGCAACCGGCTGCTGAAAATCATCGAACAAAGACGTCGGACCAGTGTTGGTCGGATAGACCAGCGACACTGGAAAAGTGCCGAATTCGGTCGAGTCGGCATAGGTAATGCCATTGAATGAGTAATTGCTGTTGGGCAGATTCGCACCGCCCTCCTGCCACACGCAGCCGCCGTTGGCGTCAGTTCCAGTCGAGAAAAAGGGATAGAACGACGCACCCGGAGGCGGGTTGCTGCAACCATCACCCGTCACCGTGCTGCATCCCGTACCGAAGTTGCTCTCAATGATCGGGAGGTCAGCCTCAAAGGCGGTCGAATCAAACTGATGGCCGGCACCGTCGGCGCTGCCAATCAGCGAGCCATTGAAAACGACCGGTCGCGCATGGAGCTTCGAGTCAGTCTTCGCATCCGGATCGGTTCCTGGCCAGTCCGGCAGGTAGGTCGGACCATCGAAATCAAAATCTTCGCCCTGGCATCCGCCGACCTTGATTTTTGAAGATTGGCTGGCGTCAAAGCAGGCGAAGTCATCGCCGTCGATGCCCTCGTTGTTATCGAGGCAATCGCCAGTACTCGGATCTACCGAATTGCAGTACTCGAAATGTCCGACCTCGTCGGAATAGGCGACGTTATAGGAATGTGCTGCCCAGGGCACCCGGGTATCGGGGGTCGAAGTCGAATACATCGGATGAAATGAGTACGGCGTCGCTGTACAGGAGGCGGCCGACGGCTGAAAATTAACCTGAGCGAAGCCGTTGTTGATGTTCGCGGTCATCGAACCGCTCTTGCCCGTGGTCAGATCGGTAAGGATGACTTCAAACCCGCCCGCCGGATCAGCCGCCGTGTTGTCGAACATCCTTACTTCTATCGTATCGCCCGGGCTCATCAGGAAAACGTCCTTGGTGACGACGAGTTGATTTTGAAACCCGGTCAAGGGACTTGCCGGGACAACACTGTTGCCCGATTTGGTTATGTAGGCAAAATTGACCGGCTCGATTCCAACCGCACCAGAAACACACGCTGAGTTATTTTCGATATTGTGGTTCATATCGTATGAATAACTGTCGATGGTCAACGCGGCGCACCATTTGGTCGCGCTGCACGATTGCGTGTTGGGCGCGATCACCCATCCGGGAGGATAGAACTGCATCTCCATAAACGCGGTTCCGGGATGCTTCCCGATATAACGCGAACCGGACGAATCGTTGTAAATGTTCGTATCGCTGTCCGGGGTACAGGGCGTAGCGGTTTCGGGCGCCGATTGCGTGTCGCACATCGCCATCCCGAACCAGAACGCCGGATGGAGCTGGAAGTTCCAGGTCCCGCCGGTCTCCGCCTGATTCGGTTTGGTCTTGGAGTCCTTCGGTAGCGTGATCAGGCCTTTGAAGGAGTTCCCCGCCCCCGGAGTGGTTGAGTAAAACAGAACCGCCGGCTCATCATGGCCGACATACGATGGACCGCCCTCAAGATAGACCGGGTCGGTACACAAAAAGGGGAAACTCCCGCAGAGAGAGCTCGCATTCCAGTCCGAGTTGGCGCGGGTGTCTTGCGCCCAAGTGCATGTGGCGAGGAAGATCGAGGCTATCGCTACCGTGACCGTCGCCAGGACCGTTACCAGATAACTTCGCACCGTACTTCCCCCCTTAAGCCGGAATTGCGCGATTTGATGCCTTGTTGTTGGCAATTAATAGCGCAAACGAGCACGTGCTGCGAGATTTTTTGGCGTGTGCCGGCCCATAGATCGGCCATCGGCCGTGGTCGTGCGGCGGCGGATACTGGTCGGCGGGGCTCGACGGCAAAGCCGAGAGGCGCGGAAGATCAGGCGTTAGTCATTCCAGGCGGTGCGTTCGGCCTGATAGGGGTCCATCTCGACGCGGCATTCCTTATCCCAGATAAACGTCGGGCGACGGGCGCGATCGTATGCCGGCCAATCCGGGATGGTTGAGTTGTTGGGGTTGCCGGTGCGCGCGAACGCCATCCAGGTGCGACTCATCCGATCAGCCAGCGCAAAGCGATCGGGGGAATCCCCGGTGAAACCGCCGTCCGCCACGTTGTCGAAGACGTAAGGAATATCCAGTGCGTGCGGCGACTTGAGCTTGCCGTTCAGGACCGGCGTCTCGCGCGTGAACAGATAGACATATACGGGCGCACCGTGCTGGTCGACTTTGCGCTCGGCGATGGTCAACGACGGTATTCGCATCGCGCAGTCCGTGGCGATCGCGAGGACAATGTCGCGGAGCGAAGCCGCCGGACGCGTCTGGCGATAGAGGTCGAAAATCCGGTCGGCGCGCTCGCCGGCGAGCGCTTTTACGGTAGTCCGCGCCGCCGCCTCGTCGAGCTGCGCGAAGGCCGGATGAAGCCCGAAGAACAGATGCATTTCGTCTTTGGTCGTGCCGATCATGAGGGGGATGTCTTTGGCGAGAGCGGGCGCGGTCGGCGCGAACGGACCGCTGACGGTGACGCCGTCCGCGACCGGATTGAAGCCGAGCCGGCGGCGGTTGGCAAAGGAGAGCATATTGTTCTTCCTGACGACTGCGGCCTGCGCGTCGTTGAGCTTTGCGGCGGGGAGGCGGCGCAACTCGGGGAGCTGGAGGGCCCCGAGCCCGAGTTCCTCGAGCACCGCGCGGGCGGTTGCGGTCGCGTCCTCGCGCGTGGCGGTCTGGACGACAGGTCCGCTCTGCACGATCGCCTTGTGAAACAGGCCGCGCGCCGCCGGCATCGCCATCAGGATGCAGACTTTGGCGCCGCCGCCGGACTCGCCGAAGATCGTGACGTTGGCGGGATCGCCGCCGAAGCTCGCGATATTGTCGCGGACCCATTCGAGAGCGAGGACGATATCGAGCATGCCGGCGTTGCCCGCGCCGGCGAACTCTTCGCCGCCGCCGAGGTCGTCGAGATGGAGAAAGCCGAAGACGTTCAGGCGATGATTGATGGTGACAACGACAACGTCGCCTTTGCGCGCGAGGTTGGCCCCGTCGTACCAGGGTGACGCGCCGGAGCCGACGATAAATGCCCCGCCATGGCACCAGAACATCACGGGGCGGCGCCGGCCGTCATTCACGGCGGGGGTCCAGACGTTAAGCACGAGGCAGTCTTCGCTCATCGGTTCGGGATCGCGAAGCGGTAGCAGCTTCAGCAGTTCGGGCGGCATCGCGAAGGCGTTGTCGTCCTGAAACGAGCGCGGGCCGAAGGCGATCGCGTCGCGGACGCCGCTCCACGCTTGCGGCGGAGTCGGCGGAGCGAAGCGGCGGCTGTCGGTGGTCGGCCCGCCGTAGGGGATACCTTTGAAGATCGCCACGCCGTCCTGGGTGATGCCGCGAACTTTGCCGGTGCGGGTTTCGGCGATTACGTGATCCATTTTCAATCCCCTCCAGCATCCTCGGGTTTGGTTGCAGGTTGGTGTCTTCGGATAGCGGGATCGGTCGCAGCGTTCAGGGCGTGGCGCCGGCGGCGCAAGTCCTCGAGAAATGCGCGGATACGCGATTCTTCGCCGCGATCCGAAGGAAAATAGTAGGTTTTGCCTTCGAGCCGATCCGGCCGATAGGCCTGATCGACCAACGCGCCGTCATAGTCGTGCGGATACTGATAATCGGCGCCGTAGCCGAGTCCTTTCATCAGCGGTGTGGGGGCGTTGCGCAGATGAAGCGGGACTGGCAGCGGGCCAAACTCGCGGACATCGCTCCGCGCCGCCAGCATCGCGCGATACGACGCATTGGATTTGGGCGCGGTGGCGAGATAGGTCACGCCCTGCGCCAGCGGGATAACGCCCTCGGGCAAACCGACGAAATCCACGGCGTCCTTGACCGCCAGCGCCATCTGCAGCGCGTGGGGGTCGGCGTTGCCGATATCCTCGGCGGCAAAGATAACCATCCGGCGGGCGATGAACAGCGGCTCTTCGCCCGCTTCGACCATCCGCATCAGCCAGTAGAGCGCGGCATCCGGATCGCTGCCGCGCAGGCTTTTGATGAACGCGGAGATGACGTTGTAGTGCTCCTCGCCGGCGCGATCGTAGCGCAGCGCCTGGTGCTGGGCGGCCTCGCTTACATCGCCGAGGGTGATCGCGCGCCGGCCGGCGTCAAGGGCAAGTTCGGCGGCGACTTCGAGAGTACCGAGCGCGCGCCGAGCGTCGCCGCCGCAGATGCGGACGATCTCGTCCCGCGCGTTCGGTTCAATTTCGAGCCCGCTGCTGCCGAGCCCGCGCTCGCTATCGACGAGGGCGCGGGCGACGAGGGTTGCCAGTTGGTCCTCGCCGAGCGGATGCAGCACGACCACGCGCGCGCGGGAGAGCAGCGGCGCGATAACTTCGAACGAGGGGTTTTCCGTGGTGGCGCCGATTAGCGTGATAAGGCCGCTTTCGACGTGCGGCAGGATGGCGTCCTGCTGGGCCCGATTCCAGCGATGGATCTCGTCGATAAAAACCGCCGTGCGGCGCCCCTCGAAGTCGAGGGCGCGGCGGGCCTCGACGACGGCGTCGCGCAGGTCGGCGATACCGGCCGAGACCGCAGCGATAATCCTGAAGGCGGCGCCGGACTTCTCCGCCAGCAAACGAGCGATGGTGGTCTTACCGCTGCCGGGCGGTCCCCAGAGAATGAGCGAATGGAGCGCACCGGCCGATGCCATGCGATTGAGCAGCTTGCCCGGTCCGAGCACATGTTCCTGGCCGACCACTTCATCGAGAGTGCGCGGACGCATCCGTTCGGCGAGGGGTGCGATGCTCCCGCGTTTGGGCTGGAACAGTCCGGGCCCGCGATCATTAGCGCGGCGCGCCATCGCCTGAAGCTAGCACAGCAGAATTCCTCCGTCAGGCGGCAATTGCCATGGGGATTAGCGATGTTCTAGCCTTCTGCGATACTAATGCCTCGGCATCCCACCGGCGAGCGGGGGAAAGCCCAAAGGAGACGGCAGATTCAAATGAACGGGCCGGACAGGAGTCGGCACCAATGATTGTGGGAATTGATATCGGTGGTTCGACCACCGACGCGGTGATCCTCGACAACGGTTCGGTACACGTTGTCACGATCGAGGCGAATGATCCGGTTGCCGCGGCGGCGGGCGCACTGGGGAAATTGATCGAGACCTGCGGCATTCCGTTGGATCGGCTGACCCAAGTCGCGGCGACCGGCGCGGGATCGCGGGTTTTGGGCGAGCGTCTCTTTGGATTGCCGGTGACGAAGGTCAACGAGTTCAACGCGATCGGAATCGGCGGCACCTCGCTGGTGGGCAAGGACAAGGCGCTGGTAGTGTCGCTGGGCACTGGCACGGCGATCGTTTCGGTCACGCCCGAAAGGATTTCGCACGTCGGCGGGACCGGACTCGGCGGCGGCACCTTGCGCGGCCTCGCGCGCCATCTGCTGGGCGTCTCGTCGCTGAGCACGCTCGAGTCGATGGCCGAGCGGGGGGATCTGTCACGGGTGGACCTGACGGTGCGCGATATTGCGGGCGGGGCCATTGGCGATCTGCCACCGGGCACCACCGCGGCCAACTTCGGCAAGTTTGCCGCCGACGCCAGTTCCGACGACAAAGCGCTCGCTCTGATGAACATGATCGTCGAGGTGGTGTCGGTGCTCAGCATTGCGGCGGCGCGGGCGGCGAATCAACAGGATATCGTGCTGACCGGCAAGCTGACCCGCATCTTCCGCTTCATGCAGAAGATGAAGCGGCTTAACTTCGTTTTTGGCGGGGGCTTTATCATTCCCGATCACGCCGATTATGCGACCGCGATCGGCGCTGCGCGCGCCGCGTTGAGCTCGCGCGGCCTGGATTAGCGATCGCGCTGGGGCGGAAGGCACACGATGAGATCTGAGCTGCTGAAAGGCTACCGGATGTTGGATCTGGCCGACGAGAAGGGCGCGCTGTGCGGCAAGATCTTTGCCGATATGGGCGCCGACGTTATCAAGGTCGAGCCGCCGGAGGGCTGCTCGACGCGCCGGATCCCGCCCTTCCTCGGCGACGGCGCCGATCGTCGCAGTTGCTATGCGCTGGCATATCACGCCGGCAAGCGTTCCGTTTCGTTGAATCTGGATTCGCCCGAGGGGCCGAAGCTGCTGCTCGAGTTGGCGAAGACGGCGGACTTCCTTGTCGAGTCATTTCCGCGCGGTTATCTCGAATCGCGGGGTCTCGGCTACGACCGAATGGAGCAGGTGAACCCGCGTCTCATCTATACCTCGGTCACGCCGTTCGGCGACAAAGGCCCGGGCCGGGACTATCAATGGGCGGACATCATCGGTTGGGCGGCCGGAGGCATGATGTTTCAGATGGGCGAGGAAGGGCGGCCGCCGCTGCAGATGGCGCAGCCGCAGGCGGGCCTGCATGCGGGCGCCGAGGCGGCGGTGTCGTCGCTGATTGCCCACTATGCGCGCGGAACCGACGGTCGTGGTCAACACGTGGTGGTGGACCTGCAGGCCTGCGTCGTCTGGACGCTGATGAACGAGCAGGCGATGCCGCTTCTGCACGGCGACTATCTGCGCCGGAGCGGCGTCTTCACCGGGGCGATCGGCGGCCGTCGCAAAACGGTCTTTCGATGCAAGGACGGATTCATCTCGGGATTGATCGCCGGCGGCGCCTATCTGCCGTCAACCAACGCGTTGATCGGATGGATGAAGGAGGAAGGCGCGGCGCCGGACTTTCTGCTCAGGGAGGGTGGGCTCAAGTCGCTCACCCCAAGCGGTTTCATGAAGGCGACGGCGGAGGACCTCAAGGAACTGGATCTGGCCGAAGAGGCGGTCGAGCGCTTCCTCATGACCAAGACCAAGGCCGAGGTATGGGAGAACATTCTCAAACGGCGGCTGCTGGCCGCGCCGGTCGCTACGGTCGCCGACCTCGCCGCCGATCCCCAACTCAAGGCGCGCGAGTATTTCGTTGAGGTCGAAGGCCCCGCCGCCGATCACAAGATCGTGCTACCCGGCGCCTTCGCAAAGCTCAGTCAGACGCCGGTGGGTCCCGCCGGCCCTTCGCCGCGAATCGGTGAGCATAACGAGGAAGTGTACGGGCAATTGCTGGGCCTGAATGCGGAACAGCTCCAGGCGTTGCGGGCCACGCATACGATCTAGGCGGCGCGGAGACAACCGATGAAACGTTACGCTTTTGAGGGTATCCACGTCCTCGATTTCACCTGGTACGGGGTTGGACCGGTAACGACGAAGTATCTGGCGGACAATGGCGCCGACGTGATCCGCATCGAATCGCGCACGCGCGTCGATGGCCTGCGGATGGCGCCGCCCTGGAAGGACGGCAAACCGGATCTCGACGGCAGCCAGTTCTTCGCCAGTTACAACACCTCGAAGAAAGGCATCACGCTCGATATGAGCAAGCCGAAGGCGCGCGAGCTTTTCTTGCGCCTGTTGCCGTGGGCGGATGTGGTCAGCGAGAGCTTTACCCCGAAAACGCTGCGTAACTGGGAGCTCGACTACGCCCATCTGAGCGCGATCAAGCCGGAACTGATCATGCTTTCGACCTGCATGATGGGTCAGTCCGGGCCGCATCGCGACTACGCGGGATTCGGCAATCTGATGGCGGCGATTTCAGGGTTTTATTCTATCGCCGGTTATTCGCCCGATGAATTATGCCCGCCGTATGGTGCCTATACGGATTTCATCGCGCCGCGTTTTTCGGCCTGCGCCTTAATCGCCGCGCTGGATTACAAGCGTCGCACCGGCAAGGGGCAGTATATCGATATGTCGCAGTATGAAGCGGCGCTGCACTTCCTCGCGCCGGCGATGGTCGATTATTTTGCCAGCGGCCGCGTGCTGCAGCCCTGCGGCAACCGCTCCGAGCGCTACGCGCCGCACGGTGCGTATCGCTGCGCGGACGAGGGCGAGCACGAGCGGTGGATCGCGATCGCGGTCGCGACCGATGAGCAGTGGACCGCGATGCTCGAAATTCTGCGGCCGGGCGCGAGCGATCGCCCGTTCGCAAGCGCGGCCGAGCGCTTTGCCAACGTGTCGGCGCTGGATGATCTGGTCGGTGGTCTGGTGCGCGGCCGCCAGGTCGAAGAGCTGACTGCGGCGCTGCAGCAGGCTGGGGTGGCGGCGTATCCGGTGCAGAACTGCATGGACCTTCATCACGACCCCAATCTCGAGGCCTTCGATTTTTGGCACTGGCTCGATCACGCGAAAATGGGACCGTCACCCTACGAAGGGCTCGAGCATCGCCTGAGCCGCACCCCCGGGGAACTGCGTTGGCCCGCGCCAACGCTCGGGCAGCATAACGAGGAAATATTCGGCGAATTGCTGGGCATGAGCCGGGCGGAAATCGCGGAATTGATCGAGCAAAAAGTCATCTTCTGAGGGTGCGGTGCGCTACGAGTTCTTAATCGCCGCGCGCTACCTGCGGGCGCGGCGGCGCGACGCCTTTATTTCCGTCACCACGATGTTCACCGCAGTGGGGGTGATGCTGGGAGTGGCGGCGCTCATCATCGTGCTCGCGGTGATGAGCGGCTTTGAGAAGAGCCTGCGCGATCGCATCCTAAGTCTCACGCCGCAGATCCAGGTCGAGAGTGTCGCCGGCGGAATCGCTGATTACGCCGACCTGCAGAAGCGTATCGCGCAGGTCCCGGGAGTGGCCGGAACCGATCCCTTCATTGTCGGTCAGGGGATGGCGTCGGCAGCGCGGGGGCTGAGCGGGGTGATCGTGCGCGGGGTCGACGTGACCAACCCGATTATTCGCGCGCGCTTCCACGGCTTCGTCCAGCAGGGCTCAATGGCGGACCTGGCGCGGAACGCGGCCGGCGGCGACGGCACCGCCGCGATCGGCTCGACGCTCGCGGACAAGCTGAACGCGCGGGTCGGCGACCAGATCAATCTGGTGATTCCGCTGATGGCAGGACGCGGCCTCGAGCTGACGACGCGCACGGGGCATTTTCGGATCGCGGCGATTTTCGAAACCGGAGTGATACTGGTCGATCGCGACGTGCTCTTCCTGGGGCTGCGGCAGGCTCAGGATTTTTTCGGGCGTCCCGGCCGGGTTGACGGAATCGAGGTCCGGCTCGACAACCTCGATGATACCGGCGTGGTCAGCCGCCAACTGCGTCAACTGCTCGGCGCTGATTTCCGACTCACCACGTGGATGGACTATGACCAGGCGGCGGCCGCCGGGTTCGCATTTCTCAAGCGGGTTTATGCGATCGTCTTGCTGATGCTTATCGCGGTGGCGGCATTCAACCTGATTGCCACTCTGATCATGGTGGTGCTGGAGAAGCGCAAGGATATCGCGGTGCTGATGGCGATGGGTGCGGGGCGCGCGGACATCCGCCGGATCTTTGTGCTCAAGGGGCTAATCGTGGGGTCGGCGGGGACGGCGGCCGGACTGTTGATGGGCGCGCTCGGCTGCTTCCTGCTGGCGCACTACCATTTTATTCATATCGAGAAAAAAATATACGGAATTCCGACCTTGCCGGTGGACGCGCACGCCACCAGTTTTGTCATCGTGGCGGCAGCTTCGATCGCATTGTGCGGATTGGCGGCATTGTACCCGGCGCGGCAGGCGGCAAATCAGTTGCCGGTGACGATTTTTCGTTCATAGATTCGCCCAAAGCGTCGTTAGCCAACCCGAGCCGAAGCGCTGCGCGCCACGGCCGTATAGCGCCTCCTCGGGCTGACCCCTGGTGGTCGCCTGGGAGTCTCAGGGTTTCGGTTCGTTGCTGCCGCCGGGCGCCTTGAGTCCACTCTTCGGCTTACGGATGACCAAGGTCTCGTGGCCGCGAACTTTGATGGTGCGTGCCGCTTCGGCCTGAAAGTTCACCGAGGGCCGTTCACCGCGACCCGGACGGCCGTGAGAGCGACGTCGGCGCCAGTTGCTCAACTCGCGACTCAACTTGTTGGCGACCGAGTCGTTCTGGTGGGCGGTCGTCTGGTTGACCTCAGCGTCGGCCGGGTGGCCGTTCTCTTCCTGCAAGCTCATCGTTCTCCTTCAATCAGACAGAGGAAATGTTTATTTGGGGTCAGTTGTAAATGCTGTGGAATGCAAAAAAGATGACTGGTTGAGAAGACCGGGCGCTGCCCGCTCGATAGCGCAGAGAGGGGGACGACATAGTCAGGCACTAGCGCCGGAAGCGAACATCGGAACGAGCCCTTTGCTTATGCCATCCAAATCAGAATGAGCAGCACACCGATCAATTAAAGCGACTCCGCGATCGCCAGCGGTCCGTTATCCGTAAGGAACCTTGTGAAGTCGACGGGGTCTGTGGATGAGAGGGCGTTCATGATACCGGCGGTAAACGTCGGAAGTAGCGGTAGTGTCTGAGATTACGCGAACAGGTTCTGCAATCTAAGGGCCAGGCCCATGTCACCGGCGATGCGGAGCTTGCCCGTCATGAAGGCCATCTGACCGTTCAATTTGCCGGCTATCATATCGAGATAGTCTTTGGCGGCCATCGAAATAGTAATGTTGGGGGACGGATGAGCGCCTTCCTGCACCTGGCATTGCTCATTGTTGATCAGGACCGCCCACTTGCCCCCGCCATCCCCGGAGAGGTCAAACTGGTAGACCGCGTTGAGGCCTTTGGCCGCGTCCTTGTTGAGTCGCGACGGCATCTGTTCAAAAACTTCTTTGCAGGAGCTCGGCTGATCTGCCATGGAATTCCTCTGCGGGAATGGGAAGGTCGGGATTCTGATGCCATCTAATCGCCCGCCTCGCGAATTGTCAATACCGTGCTCAAGCGGGAAAAAAGTTCTTTAGACAGAAAACCACAATCAAACACGATGGGTCGCAGGTCAAGCCGTCTCCGCCGAAGGTGCCGATCACGCGGACAGGCGGTCCAGTTGGACGACTGTCTCGAGGTGATGGGTGTTAGGAAACAGGTCAAAGGCCTGTACCCGGGTGATCTGATATTGCCGGGCCTGCAGACGGGCAAGATCGCGGATCAGCGTGTGCGGTTCGCAGGAGACGTAGAAGATGCGCGTCGGGCGAAGCTGCGCGAGCGCGTCCAGCAGTTTCGCCGCGCCGCCGCGCGGCGGATCCATCAGGACGATATCCGGGCGATAGTGGGCTCGCTTCAAAAACTCGGCAGTCTCATCGGCCGGCATCGCGATAAACTCCGCCGGCAGACCGCTTCTCGTGGCGTTGGCGCGAGCTGCGCTGATAGCGATCGGGTCGGCGTCAACGCCGAGCACGGTGGCGCCGCGACGCGTAGCCGGAAAAGTGAAATTGCCGACGCCGCAATACAGATCCAGCACCGTCATACCCGCTTCCGGACGCGCGAGCTCCATTACCGTCGCGACGAGGCGTTGATTCTGCAGACGGTTCACCTGGGTGAAGCAATCGGCCGGTATCGTCAGGTCGCATCCGGGCTCGGGGCTGAACGTGATCGCGCAGTCGCCGATAAGCTCGCGACCGTGTGCGCCGCTACAGATAACACCGGCGAGATTGGCGTCCTGTTCCAGTATCCGGCGGATAGACGCGCGGTCGGACGCGCTGAGGCCCCGGGCGAGACGTGCGATCAGCACCACCTGCGCGGATTTTTTGACCAGTTCGATTTCCCGGCAACTGCCCCGCAGTAAACGCGCAAGAGGCACGGCGGGGGTGAGCTCGACTTCGCTGATAAGACAGCTCGCGATCGGCACCAGATGTCTGCCGGAGAGTTCGTGATAGCCGAGTTCGCCGTTGCGTCCGACGCCGAGGCGGATGCGCGCGCGGTAACCGAACTCGGCGGGCGCGGCCTGGACGAGTCCGTCGCGCGGCAGCGGCACACCGAGGGCGCGGCGGAACTCGGCGGCGAGCAGCGCACTCTTCAATTCGAGCTGGGCGGCATAGGCGATCTGCTGCCAATCACATCCGCCACATTGCGCCTGATAGGGGCAGGGTGCCGCGCGCCGATCGCGGCCCGGCTGAACCACTCGTGCGAGCCGGGCAAGCGCATGCGAGCGCTTGAGCTCGTCAATCTCGACCTCGACGAGATCGCCGGGCGCGACCCGCGGGACCATCACGGTGTTCCCGTCGAGTCGCGCGATCCCGTAAGGGCCGAGCGTCATGGTTTCGATCAGCAGGCGGTCCATCAGCGCACCGGATTTTTTATTATAATTGGTCATGGCTTCGGATCCTGAAGGGAGCGATCGCGTGAGCAACAACGCACCTGTCGAGCAGGCTCAGGGAAATCATCCGGGCGCCGAACGGACGCGCAGTCTGAGCCTGTTTGCCGAGCGCCTGTTCGCGCGCTTGCCGAGCGACCTCGAGAGTACGTTCCCTCGAACCAAGCGCGCGGTAATTGCCGGCGATGCCTTCGATTTCTTCAGCCAGCGGAGCGAACCGGTGAAGGTTCGCGCGTTTGCGGCGCCCGGCGAGGAAGCCCTGATCATTGTCGAGACGATGATGGCGGATTGTCCGTTTATCGTGGACAGCATCCGCGAATATTTTCGTCATCGCGAGTTCGACGTGCGCGTCCTGCTCCATCCGGTGTTTCATGTGGGTCGGGACGCGAGCGGCGCGTTGCTCACGCTCGAGCAGGGCGGCGCGGCGGAGCACGCCGAGTCGTTCACGCATACCGAGGTGGAGGCGATGGCCGACGACGCGGCCTGTCAGGAGATCGAGCGCGACCTGGCGCGGATCCTCGGTCAGGTAATCGCGGTAACCGCCGATTTTGAGGCGATGACGGCGCGCGCGCTGCAGATTTGCGAGGAGACCGCGGCGCAGCGCGAACTGGTGGAAGTGCGGGATTTCCTGCGCTGGCTGGTGCAGGGCGGCTTTGTTTTCCTCGGCTACCGCCGCTACCGGATCGAACCGCTGGACGGCCAACCGGCAATCGCGACCGAGAGCGGTGCCGGCCTCGGCGTGATGCGCGCGGATCAGAACTCGCGTTTCGCGCGGCCCACGCCGATTACACAACTGGACGACGCGCTGCGCCGGCTGCTGTTTGAAGGGTCGGCGCTAATCGTCGGCAAGACCCACGCGCTCTCCGAGGTTCATCGGCGCGCGCCGATGGACGATGTCACGATCCGGCGCGGCGACGCGAAGGGTCGCGCGATCGGTTTCGATCGCTTCGTCGGCCTGTTTACCTCGAAGGCTTACGCGGAGGAGGCGGAACATATTCCGCTGTTGCGCGCGAAACTGCGCGACCTGATCGCGGCCGAAGGCCTTAAGCCGCGCACTCACGATTACAAGGCGTTGGTTGCGGCCTTCAACTCCTTTCCCAAGGAAGAATTGTTTCGGGCGCGCACGGCCGAATTGCGCCAGCAACTGCGCACCGTGCTCGATACCGAGAACGAAGACGAAGTGCGGCTGTCGCTCGAGTCCGACACGGCGCGCGGCAGCGTCAACGTGCTCGTGATCATGCCGCGCGACAGTTTCTCGGCCGAGGTGCGGCAAAAGATCCAAGCGGCGCTGGGTAAGGGGCTCGGCGGCAATCTGATTTACTACTATCTTGCGCTCGGCGAAGGCTACACGGCGCGACTCCACTTCAGTTTCGCGGCGCCGCCGCCTGAGCCGGCGACCGTCGAAAGGCTGCAGAACGAGGTCGCGCGGCTGGCGCAGCGCTGGGACGAGCTGCTGCGCGAACGGCTGCTCGAGCGTCACGGGGCGGTCGCCGGGCGTGAATTGTTCGCGCGTTGGGAAAAGGCCTTCTCGCCGCAGTATCGCTCGAGCGTCGATGCGGAAACGGCGCTCGAAGATATCGAGGAAATCGAGCGGCTCGGCGGTCCGGAACGCTTCAGCGTGAAGCTGCGACTGCCAGCCGATGGGCAAAGCGCCGAATTGCGCATGTATGAGATGGGCGAAGCTCCGATCCTTTCGGAGCTGATTCCGATGCTGCAGAACTTCGGCATCAGCGTTATTTCGGAGGAGGCCCACGAGTTTCGTCTGGGTGGTGAAGCGGCGCCGTCGGTCGCTCATGTGCAGTCGTTTCAAATCAGCACCACGGATGGGCAGCCGTTCAGCCGAAAGCCCGGCGCGGGCCTGATCGCCGACGCTCTGGTGGCGGTTCGTACCGGTCGCGCGGAAGATGACGTGCTGAACGCGCTGGTGCTCGAAGGCGCGCTGGCGTGGCGTGAGGTGGCGCTGGTGCGTGCGTATCTGGCGGCGGCGTTCCAGATGCGGCTCGGGCCGGCGCGCCCGGCGCTGCGGCGACCGCTGCTGCTTTGCCCGCCGCTGGCCCAGCATCTGGTGGCGATTTTTCGTGAGCGCTTCGATCCCGACCGCGAAAGCAGCGCCGCAACCGTGGAAGAGCATCGCCGCGCCTATCTCGGTCATCTCGCCAGCATCGAGAACATCGCCGACGACCGGGTGGCCCGCCAACTACTCGCGATGGTCATGGCGACGACGCGCACCAATTTTTTCCGTGATGACGGCGCGCCGTATATCGCGTTGAAATTCGCCAGCGGGCAAATCACCGGGCTGCCCGATGTGCCGCCGTTGTTCGAGATTCACGTCGACTCGCCGACGATGGAGGGATGCCATCTGCGGAGCGGACGGATCGCGCGCGGCGGCATCCGCCACAGTGATCGGCTGGACGATTATCGCACCGAAATCCTCGACCTGATGAAGACCCAGACGGTCAAGAACGCGATCATCGTGCCGACCGGCGCCAAAGGCGGGTTCGTCATCAAACCGCGCGGCAGCCGCCCACCCGACGCGCAGGCGGCGCAGTCGGCCTACACCACGCTCATCAACGGCATGCTTGATCTGACCGATAATATCGTCAACGGCCAGGTGGTGCATCCGCCGCGGGTCAAGGTGTACGACGATGACGGACCGTATCTGGTAGTTGCGGCGGACAAGGGGACGGCGACTTTTTCCGACCTCGCCAACAGTATTGCCGAACAGCGCGAGTTCTGGCTCGGCGACGCGTTCGCTTCGGGCGGCGCGCATGGGTACGACCACAAGCAACTGGGGATTACCGCGCGCGGTGCGTGGGAGTCGGCGCGACGACATCTGCGCGAGATCGGCCGGGACCCCGATCGCGGCGCGCCGATTACGATGATCGGGATCGGCGACATGTCGGGCGATGTGTTCGGCAACGGCCTGTTGCTCTCGACCCGGATCAAGCTCATCGCGGCGTTCGATCATCGCCACATCTTTATCGATCCGGATCCTGATCCGGAGCGCAGTTTCGCCGAGCGCAAGCGCCTGTTCG
This sequence comes from Pseudomonadota bacterium, assembly GCA_021325355.1. Lineage (GTDB taxonomy): Bacteria > Desulfobacterota > Binatia > Binatales > Binataceae > JAJPHI01. Next base: position 26,717 of record JAJPHI010000005.1, on the reverse strand, counting down.
AGATGCCGCGCTCGCAGTGGTCGGACTATGATCCGGCGCTGATCAGCCCGGGCGGTGGGGTTTATCGTCGCGGCCAGAAGCGCATCCAACTGAGCGTCGAGGCGCGGCGCGCGCTGGCCTGCAACGAGAGCGAACTGGATGCTGAACACCTGGTGCAGGCGATCCTGCGCGCGCCGGTGGATATGCTGTACAACGGCGGAATCGGCACCTACGTGCGGGCGAGCGACGAGACCGATGCCGAGGTGGGCGACCACGCTAATGATCCCTGTCGGATTGCGGCGGCGCAGTTGCGCTGCCGGATTGTGGTCGAGGGCGGGAACCTGGGTTTCACCCAGAAGGCGCGCATCGAATATGCCCTCGGCGGCGGTCGTATCAACACCGATGCGATCGACAATTCGGCCGGCGTCGATATGTCCGACCATGAGGTCAACCTCAAGATTCTGCTGCAGCCCGCCGTGGCGCGCGGCGAGATCAGCGAGACCAAACGCAATCGGATCCTCGCCGACGCCGGCGCCGAGGTCGCGGCCGACGTGCTGCGCGATAATCGCGATCAGGCGCTCCTGCTGACGCTGGAGGAGCGGCGGAGCCGGACCGAGCTGATGGTCTATCGGGAGCACGTCACCGCGCTCGAGCAGCGCGGCGTGATCCGCTTGCCCGAGGCGATCGTGCCGCCGGCGGCGGAGCTGCAGGAGCGGCGCGCGCATTTCCCCGGCCTGACGCGCCCGGAACTGGCGCTGGTCACGGCCTTCACCAAGATCGATTTGAGCAATCGGCTGCTCAATTCGCGGCTGATTGACGATCCCGACCTCGATCGCCGCTTTTTGCATCCTTACTTTCCGCTCGCGATCGCCCGCGCCTTTGCTGGCGATCTGCCGCATCATCGTTTGCGGCGCGAGCTCGTGGCGACCCGCGTGGTCAACGAGCTGGTGGACCTGATGGGTTCAGTGTTCATCTTCAACCTCGAGCGCGACTTCGGCGTGGAAATCGAAGACGCGATCCGCTCATGGCTCATCGCCTCGGGTATCCTGGATCTGCGCGCGCGGGTCAGCAGTCTGCATGATCGCAGCGAAAAGCTCGGCGCCGACGAGGAGATCGGCGCTTTTCGCGGTCTCGCGCGGCCGACCCGCCAGGCCTGCGCGTGGGCGCTGTTCCGCGGTGAGACGGCGGCGGAAATCAGTGCTACGGTCGCGCGTTTCAAGCCCGCCTTCGATGATCTGGTGGGACATTTTGAACACGCGCTGATGGATGGCGAACGCGAACGGTTCGAGCTCGCGTACCGGGAGATGCGCAACGTCGTCCATGAAGAGGAGCTCGCGCTGCAGCTCTCCCGGCTGAGCTTTGCCGGTCATCTGCTGAACGTGCTGAGTCTCGCTTTCGAGCGCGGCGCGAATCCGGTGGCGATGGCCGAAATCTACTTCGGCCTCGAGCGCAAGTTCGAGTTCAGCCTTATCGAAAATGCGCTCGACGCGATCAGCACCGAGGACCGCTGGGAGCGGCGCGCGGTCCGCGATCTGCGGGCGGAGCTCACCTGGGCGCGCAGCCAGCTCTGTTGCGCCGCCTTCGCGGAGCGGGGGGAGGCCGACCATCGCGAGGCCGACGCCCGCGGCGCGCGGCGCGCCGGCGAGATCAGCCAACTGATGCGGGATTTGCGAAGTCTGCCGGCGATCGGTCTGCCGCCGCTGCAGGTGACGGTGCGCGCGCTCGCCCGCCTGGCGAGCGGCGCCTGATCAGGCGCTCGTGAGTGCGGTCGGCAGCTCCTTCGGCGAGGTCATCGGCGTCGCTTCGGCCGAGACTACCAGATCGCGATAAAGGCGCGCACCGGCGAACACGAAGAAGGCGCCGAGCATATAGGTGACCGCGACGGCGGCGAGCTCGACGATGAAGAAGCAGCTCCAGAAGTAGCCGGTGAGAAAACTGACGGGTCCCACGACTCGGCTCACGATCGCGAACAGCGCCGCGGCCCAGGACTCGTAACCCGACCAGACGGCGGAGAAGACCACGATCCGCGTCGCGACGCGGAAAAAGCGCTTGCGCATCAGGTCGCGGCTGAACAGAAGGGCATGGAAGCTGTGCTTCTCGTCGAAGACGAGGGCGTATTCGGCGAAGAACAGCCACAGCACGAGGAGACCGCCCAAAATCAGCATCGCCAGCTCGAAGATATCGACCAGCAGCGCGAGCCGCCATGAATCGACCACGACCTCGGCGCGCCACAACGCCAGAGCGAGGAACGGAAAGCCGAATTGGAGAAGGCCGACCCAGAAGAACGCCGGGGTGATCTTCAACGCTTCGCGCCAGGTCGCCAGCGCCTCGTTGGCGATTTGCGGATCGGTTGATCCACTCCGGCGTCGGCGAATCAAACAGAGCACCAGCAGATGTCCGCCAAGCGCTCCGAGCAGACCGACCAGGTCGAGCGTTAGCACCGCCCACGACGGAATCAGCGGTCGGGATGCCGCGGCCGAGGGAGTGTAGGGGTCCTGGGCGAAGAAATAGCCGACATGACGCGCGCCCGGGATGAATTGCTGCGCGAGCGCATGCTGCAGGTTCAAGGCGTCGGGAAGGAAGCAGAGAGCCGTGAGCAGCACCAGCGGCGCCAGCACGGCGGCCAACACCCGCCACTGACCGCGCAGATCCCCGACGGCGTTAGCCAGATAGATAAAACTGCCGCGAAGTGGATTCTGCGGTACGCTGCTCATGCCGGACATCGCGGGTTACTCTAGCACAAAAGGTTCGCGCGACAGGTCCGTGCGGCTGCGGTATATTGCCCTTCATGCACGATGAAGAGATGGCGGCGCGCATCGCGCACGAGAACAAGATGATCCGTCGCCTGCGCTTTCTGGTCGATTTGATCTTCGCCACTATCGCGCAGGATGATTCGATGACGCTGGATGATGCCTGGGAGCACGTGCGCGGGCTGAAGGCGGCGGCGCTCGCGATGTTTCCCGGCAAGGACGAGACGTTCGATCTGATCTATCTGCCGCGCTTTTCGCGGCTGCTGGCCGAGAAGTATCGCGCCAGTTAGGCGACGCGGGCCGTTTCGACGGTAAGGACACTTTCAGGCGGAATTGGCGACGGCCTGCAGGTCGGCGTCAGCTTTGACCGTCAGATCCGCGCGATTGAATCCGTGCGGCGCGGTCGGGGCGATTCGATTCTCCCGGGCTTCATCGACCTTCAGGTCAACGGCGGATGGGGGATCGACGTGATGTCGGCGACGGCCGAGGATTTGGTGAAGCTCGCCCGACGACTCGCCGGTGAGGGGGTTACGGGTTGGCTGCCGACGGTGATTACCGCACCGCTCGAAAAGATCGAAAGCTGCGATACGCGGATCGCGGCGGCGATGAAGGCGCAGCGTGAATTGCGGCGCGCGCGGCGCCCCGGCGAGGCCGGCGCGGAGATTCTCGGGATGCATCTCGAAGGGCCGTTCATCTCGGCGCAGCGCCGCGGGGCGCATCCGCCCATGACCATGGCCGCACAGGGCGAAGCCGTCGAGCGCGTGCTGCGGCTCAAGACGCTCCGCCTGATTACGCTCGCGCCCGAAGTTCCCGGCGCGGTCGCGACCATCCGGCGTCTCCGGGCGCGAGGGATTGCCGTTTCCCTGGGCCACAGCGACGCGAGTTATAATGAAGCGCTGGCGGGGGTGAAAGCGGGGGCGCGGATGTTTACCCATACGTTCAACGCGATGCGTCCGCTGCATCATCGCGATCCCGGTATCGCGGGCGCAGCGCTGGGTCCTGCGGCTGCCCGGGCGGCGTTCATACCCGACGGCGTGCATCTGCATCCGAGTGTTTACGGCTTCCTTTATCGCGCCCGGGGTCCGCGCGGGCTGGTGGTTACGACCGATCGCATAGCGCTGAGCGGCGCAAACGCGACGGCGATGCTCTTCGGTCAGCCGGCCGATGGCGTTACGGCGCGTGACGGGGCTGCGCGGCTCGCCGACGGCACGCTCGCGGGCAGCACCATCAACATGCTGGACGGACTGCATTTTCTGTCAAAGGTGATCGGCGGCGCCGGTTTCGATCAATTCGCCTATGCCACGATGGCGGCGGCGTCGCCGGCGTGGGTTCTCGGCCGGAAGGAGCGGGGGCGGATAGCGCCCGGTGCGCGCGCGGATTTGATCCTCCTCGGTCGGCGACTAGAGTTGAAAGCGGTGTTTATCGGTGGCTGCGAAGTTGACTGAAGGGCCGCAACGCAGATGTCGCTGAACCGATCATGCGTGGGCCGGCAGTATCGCGGCCCCGATATGGTGGTCACGAGCGAGGCGATAGCGGCCTATGCGCGGGCCTGCAACGACGTGAATCCGCGTTATTTTGCAACGGGCGACACGCGCGCGATCGCGCCGCCGATGTTCGCCGCGGTGGTTGCCTGGGTGCCGCTGATCGCGGCCCTGACCGATCCGGAGCTTCACGCCGACCTGCTGCGTCTGCTTCACGTCGGACAGGAGATGCGCTTTTACCGTCCGATCCAACCGGGCGATGAGATTACCGCGGCGGCGACGATAACCGCGATCGAAAAAGCGGCTGGTGGTGAGGCTCTGACGGTTGAATTGACGGCGTCGGACCGGCGCGGCGAGCTGCTCAATCAGTCATGGTTCAGCGCGCTGATTCGCGGACGGCGCGGGGGTGAGCGGCGCGGCAGAGAGAGCGCGGCGCCGGTTCAGGTCACGGCGCCAATCGCCGAGGTGACCGAAGTGATCGATCCGGATCAGACGCTGCGCTATGCCGAGGCCTCCGGCGACCGCAATCCGATTCACACCGATCCGGCCGTGGCGCGGATGGCGGGTTTGCCGGGAATTATCGTTCACGGACTTTGTACGATGGCATTTGCCGTGCGGGCGCTCGTCGATAATGTCGGCGCCGGCGATCCGGCCCGGCTCGAACGCGTCGCAGCGCGCTTTGCGCGGCCGGTCTTTCCCGGTGAGACGGTGACGACCGCGATTTGGCCGCTCGAGGGCGCCGAGCGCAAACGGCGCTATTCCTTCGCGACCACCAACCGTGAGGGCCTGGTTGTGATTCGCGACGGCCTCGCTGAGATCGCGGACGCAGCACGATGAAGCGCGATCTGACCGTCGGTCTCTCGCTGTCGCTCAGCGGCAGGTACGCGCCGATGGGTCGTCAGGCTGAAGCTGCGCTGCGCCTGTGGGCTCAGGAGGTTAACGCCAACGGCGGTATCCGTGTCGCCGATGGCGCCCGACGGGTCATCCTCGAGTGCTTCGACGATGAAAGCCGTGTCGAGCGGGTGCGCGAGATCTACCGCGAGTTATGCTTCGGCCGGCGCGCCGACCTTCTGCTCGGTCCCTATTCGAGCTCGCTCACGCGCGCGGCTGCGACGATCGCCGAGCAGGCGCAGCGGCCGCTGCTCAATCATGGTGGCGCCGCCGACCGCGTGCAGGATGGGTCGGCGATGACGATCAGCGTGCTCAGTCCGGCGAGTGATTACCTCGTCAGGTTCATCGAGCTGCTGGCGACGCTCAAGTTCTGGCGCAAGCGCCTCGCGATCGCCTCGTCAGGCACGGCCTTCGCTGAGGCGATCGCCGCCGGTGCGGAAACCGCGGCGACGCGCCGCCGGATGCGGCTCCACGGCGTGCGGCTGCGCGTGAAATTTCGCGGCCGATTTGACGCCGAGCATACCCCGGAACTGCTGGTGCGCACGCTTCGCCGCAACCGAATCAATGCTTTCGTGAGCGCGGGTTCCTACGAACATGATCTCGCGATGATGCGCGTGGCGACGGGCGCGGAGTTATCGATTCCCGTATTGGGATGCGTTGCCGCCGGCATCACCCGCTTCCGCACCGATCTGGGCGAGGCGGCCGAGGGTATCGTGGGGACCAGCCAATGGGAACCCGAGGCGGATATTCGGCCTGGGCTCGGCCCCGCGCCGGCGGAATTTGCCCGCCGCCTGCGCGGTCTGGTCGGCGAATGCGATTATCCGGCTGCGCAAAGCTATGCCGCAGCACTGATCGTGACTGCGGCCGTGACTGCGGCTGAATCGCTGGAATCCGCACGGCTGAGGGCTGCGCTTGTCGGGCTTAAGACCCGAACGCTCTTCGGTGACTACGCAGTTGACCCGCGGACGGGGCGCCAGGTCGGCCATCAGATGCTCCTGGTGCAATGGCATCGCGGGCACAAGGAACTGATTCGTCCGCAATTCGGGGAGGCTGAGGCGCATCTGGAGCTGCCGTCCGCATGGCAATTGCTTTTCCCAGCGCAGGCCTACGCCAGGCTTCATCGGGCGCGGTCAGATGACGAGGACAAGGTTTGAAGAAGCTTGTTCGGCTGGGGCTTGAAGGAGCGCCGCCCTATCGCGCGATCGGTCTCATTTCAGGAACCTCGCACGATGGGATCAGCGCCGCGATAGTTAGGCTGGACGAGCGGCGGACGCCGCCGCTCGCGGTGGAGGCCTATGAGTCTTTTCCGTATTCCCACGCGCTGCGCGAGCGTCTTTTGAGGGCGTCAGCGGGGGACGCGGTCGGCACCGCGGAGATCGCGCAATTGAACGTCGAGCTTGGACGGGCGTTCGCCCGGAGTGCGATAAAGATCGCGGCGGCAGCGAACGTACCGATGAACCGAATTTCGTTCGTCGGATCGCACGGCCATACGTTCTACCATCTGCCGCCCGGCCGTGTGCGGCGCGGCGAAACTCCCGCCACCCTGCAACTGGGCGAGGCGGCCGAAATCGCGGCACTGACGGGGGTACCGGTAGTCGCAGATTTTCGCCCGATGGATCTCGCGCTGGGCGGCGAGGGTGCGCCGCTCGCGCCGCTCGCGCACTTGTGGCTGTTCGGCGATCGCCGCCGCGGGCGCGTGGTGCAGAATATCGGCGGAATCGGCAACGCGACCTACCTGCCGCCGCGCGCCGCACCGGGGGATCGGCGGATCATCGCGTTTGATACGGGCCCGGGCAATGGTCTGATCGACGCCCTTGCGGCCCGGCTTACCGACGGGCGCGCGCGCATGGATCGCAACGGGCGCATGGCCGCACGCGGTATCGCGAACCCGGCGCTGCTCGACCGGCTGATGCGTCATCGCTACTTCCGCCGGCGGCCGCCCAAGTCAACCGGTCGGGAAGAATTCGGGCCGACCTATCTTGCGGACGTGATGAAGTATGCGGAGGCCTCCGGAGTCGCCGGTGAGGATCTGGTCGCGACGCTGAGCGCCTTGACCGCGCGCTCGATCGGGGAGGCAATTCGGCGCTTCGTCGTACCGTTGGGTCCGGTCGATGAGCTTATCGTTACGGGCGGCGGCGCCCACAATCCGACCCTGCTCCGGATGATCGCTGCCGAGTTAAAGGGAATCGAGGTTCTGACGGCCGCGCAATTGGGCATCAATGGTGACGCCCTTGAAGCTGCAGCCTTCGCCATTCTCGGCTATCAGATGCTGCGGGGGCTCGCGGGCAATATTCCGTCGGTGACAGGCGCCTCGAAGAGCGCGATCCTCGGCAAGCTGACGTTGCCGCCATGATCGGAAGCGACCGTGATGACCTTTTGCCCCCAACGACGTAGGATTAACTCAGTTAGCACTTATGGGTAATCGTTCGCGGGTGGTGGTTGCTTCCACTGGTCGCTCGCTCGCGCGCAATGGCGCCGGATCGAGCACGCTGCCGGAAGTTGCGGGCTATCATTTTCGTCCCCTGGTGACCGTGTTCGGGAGCTCGCAGGCGCGTCCGGGCGGGCGGCTCTATGCGCACGCGCTCGAACTGGGCCGGCTGCTGGGCAATGCGGGCTTCAATCTGATGACGGGCGGTTACCGGGGAGTCATGGAGGCGGTCAGTCGCGGCGCGCATGAGACCGGCGCGCATGTGGTTGGGGTGACGATGGGGCGGTTCAAGGACAACGTTAACCGCTTCGTGATGGATGAGATCCGCACGGCGAATTTTTACGAACGTTTTGGTTGGCTGGTGGATCGGGCCGACGGCTATATCGCGATGGAAGGCGGGATCGGCACGCTAGCCGAAGTCACATTCACCTGGCAGGAGCTGCACTTGCGGATGCTGTCGCCGCGTCCTCTCGTATTGATCGGCGCGCGCTGGCGCAAGCTCTTCGATTGCTTCCGCCGCAATCTCGTGCCCACGGCCGGCGTCTTCGCGCCGATCGCACTCGTGGATACGCCCGAGCAGGCGACGCGCCTGCTCAGCCGGCATTTCCGCGAGCATCTGCGCGGGTCACAAGGCGTGAATGAAGGTCGAGATAAGTCCGCCGATCAGCAGGATCGCATTGATCGCCATTGAGACCTGGGCGCCGATAGCACGTTGTTCAGGCGCTCGAATATAGCCGCGGGCATACTCCGCGCGCGCCGCAACGTAAGCCAGCCCGAGAATCACGGCCGCCCAGAAACTTACCCATAGGGCAAAAATCCACAGCGACGGGATAAAGATCACGAGTTGCTCGAGCGTATTCTGATGGGCGCGGAAGTAGCGTTCAAAAGTTGGATCCCCGGTCGTCGCCGGCGCGGCCACGCCGTAGCGCCCCCGGGCCTGTCCCACCATCACGCCCAGCACCAGGTACTCGGCGACGGCAAGGAGTGTGATCACGTCCAATCCAGGCATCAATCGAATCCTTTCAGCCCAATCCGTTCAATCCAATCCGTTCAGCGTCGATCGGCTCGAGGGTCATTTGATCTCGGCGAACCGCGCGCGCCGCTCCGCCTCGATGCGGTCGGCGTCCTCCTTCTCGGGGCGAGGCGGGAGGAAATTCCCGGTATAGTCGGTCTCCTCCCAAGTGCGATCCTGCGGATCCCAGACATACGGCAACTCGACGATCGTCCCGGGCTGGCGAATCGTCTCAAAAGCCCGCAGCGCGTCGCGAACGATCTGTCGCTGCAGATCCGGCTGATGCGGTTTGCCGGTCTGATGGCCGAGCGGAAAATTCACGAAGACGGCTCGGGGCGGGTTCACTGCGCGCGTGATATCGAGCGCTGACGTCATACACAAAGTCGGAATTCCGGCGGCCTCAACCACCCGTGCGATCAGTCCTACGGACTGATGACACACGGGTCAAGCAGGGACCAGGTAAAAGGCGTCGATCCGCCGTCGCTTCAACTCGTCGGCCAGCCGCGGAGCGAGCTCATCGCGTACTTTGCGCGCCGAATAGATCCCGCCCATGAAGCTGTAAGCGGGATCAGCCAGTTCGCCAATGGTGCCGTCGGCCTCGAGCTCGCGCATCCGCGCCAGCGGAAAGACGCAGTTGTGATCCGCGCGCGCGTCTGCGGTGCGGTAGCCGAAGTGCCAGACATCGAGATCGGCCTGGACTGCGTCCTTCGGAATTTCCCGATAGGTGGCGTCTTCGCGATGGAAGCGCGGCTGGTCGCGATAGAGAATTCCACCGGAACTGATGAGCGCGACCCGGCACTGGCTGATCGGCCTGGTAAGCGGCGTCCACGGCGGCGTATCCGTGTTCACCACCCATCGATAGGGCGCGTAGTCCCTGTACAATTCGCGGGTTCTCGGGATGTACTCGACCGGCATGTTTTGCAGCTCGCCAAGAAGGTTACCGCTAATCTAGCTTATCAGACGGCAGTTCGGGAATTGCTTACCCGATCGCCAGTATGGCGAGCAGCGCCGTCAACAGAGCCGGCGGCATCACTATTGCGCCGAGCTTCAGGAATTGCCAGGCGCCAAGGCAATAGCCGTCGCGGCGCAGGGCGCCGAGCCACAGGATCGTGGCCAGCGACCCGGTGACCGACAGATTCGGCCCCAGATCGACACCAATCAGGATGGCGCAGCGAACCACCTCGGGAGCATGAGCGGCTGCCGCCACGCGTCCGGCGAACAGGCCCGCTGGCAGATTGTTAACCAGGTTCGAACCCAGGGCGAGGCTTATGCCTGAAACCCACGCGGCTGGCGCCGCTGAACGCGCCGCCAGACTGCCGAGCAGTCTCGCCAGATGGCCGGTGATTCCGGTGCGGTCGAGCGCCTCGACGATCACGAACAGGCCGGCCACGAGGAGCAGGACATTCCACGAGAGCGCCTTCAGCAGGGTGGCGAGGTTTGTCTCGGAACGCGGCAGCACCATGATAGAAGTCGCGAGGCCCGCTAAAAGCGTCGGCAGGCCCAGTTGCGATCCATACGCCGAGGCGACCATCAGCACCGCCGCCGTCGCCGTGATTCCGACCGCCGTCAGTACGGCGCCGGGGCGGAGCGCGGGCAGCTCGAGATCGATCGCGACCGCGTTGCGCAACGCGTTCCTTTGCGTAAAGCGCAGCGCGAGATAGGTTGCGGCGATCGCCAACCCCGACGCCAGCGTGTAGCGCGGCAGCCACTCGAACAGCGACGGCAGGCGGCTGCCGTAGATGACCAGGTTGGCGGGGTTCGAGATGGGCAGGAGGAAACTTGCGGCGTTCGCGATGAAGGCACAGATAAGGAGGTAGGGCAAAGGCTGGCTCACCTCAGCCACCTGCACCACCGCCGCCACCGCCGGCGTCAGCACCACGGCCGTCGCATCGTTCGAGAGAAAGGTCGTGACCAGCGTGCCGACGGCGAAAATCAAGGCAAACAGACGTGTCGGGGATCCTCTCGCCAGTCTGGTGGCATGCACAGCGAGCCAGTGGAACAAGCCCTCCTCGCGCGCCAGCTCGGCAAGAAGCATCATGCCAAGCAGGAAGGCATAGACATCGCCTCCCCTGGCGATTCCGCGCAGGGCCGCGTGCGGCGGGAGCAGGCCGCCCGTCACCAGCACCACGGCGGCGATCAGCGGCCAGATACACTCCGGCCAGGCGAACGGACGGACGATGATTCCTGCGGTGGCCGCCGCGCTTAGCGCCCAGATGCCCGCGGTGGGCTCGATCACCGTGGGGATCTAGGCGGCCTGAGGCGGAAACATCATCCTGCCGGCGTGATATTCGCGCGCGATCAGGTCGATAAAACCCTGACGGATCGGCCATTCGAGGCGGCTGTCGCGCCAATGGATGCGGCCGTCGGGACCTTCGAACTCGGCGGCAAGGTTATGTTTGCCCTGCCACGCTTTGGCCGCGCGATCGTGGTCCGCCGCCACCGCCGGAATTTTGCGCATGCGATCGAGCCAACCGTTAAAACCCGGCAGATTAGCGGTGTCGAGGCGCATCGCGCGCACCAGTGGGGCGTGGGTGATCGCTGCGAAGTCCGCGAGCGTGGGCGCGTCACCACCAAAGAACGCGCGTTCACCAAGTTCGCCTTCGAGGCGTTCGACCAAGGCGCGGCACTCGGTCTTCGCCGCTTCCTGCATCGCGCTCGATTCGGGCGCGTCCTTGCGCAGGATGGCGAAGTAGTAGCCGAAGCCGATCGCATCAAAGGTGCGGTCGCAGAGGTCTTCGATCATGCGCGTCCGGGCGCGCTCGAACGCGTCTTTGGGAAACACCGGTGGATCCGGATACACCTGTTCGAGGAATTCGCAGATGATGGTGGAATCGTAAATCACGCGATGGTCCGGGAGCACGAGCACCGGCACTTCGGCGCGGCGGCTGGCGTCCTTGAGATCCGGTTTGCGGTCGAGCGAGTAGCATCGCTCGCACGACTCGTACGGCACGCCTTTGTAGTCAAGGACGATCCGCACTTTGCGGGCATAAGGGCTGGTCGCGAAGCTGAACAGTTGCATCATGGTTTGAGATCCCCTTGGACCGGCTGCCACACGCGACTGATAGTAACGGGTTTGCGCGTCGAGGGCGAAAGCGGCGGACGGCCGCGACTCCAGCCCCGCTGGATTAAAGAAGTTGGTGTCGCCGCTCCTGGGACTTGATGATACCGCAGCGTCGCGTCACGCGGCCGGCGTACGCGTGCGGCGGATACCTTCGCCACCGGTCAACCCGCCGTCGACGATAAGCGTCGTGCCGGTGATGTACGAGGCGTCGTCGGAGAGCAGGAAGGCGACGGCTTTGGCGACCTCCCAGGGCGTGCCCTGCCGGCCCATTGGGATCCGCGGGGCGACACGCGCTTCACGATCGCCGATCTCGCGCCGCACCATCGAGGAGTTGATAAGTCCGGGCAGCACTGTATTGCAGCGGATACCGTCGCGGGCGTAGCGCACCGCGACCGATCGCGACAGGCCGAGCAGCGCGGCCTTGGTGGCCTCGTACGCAATCCCGCCGCCGGAAAGCAGGGCGGCGACCGAAGAGATGTTGACGATCGCGCCGCCGCCGGACTTGATCATCTCCGGCACCGCCAGGCGCATCATCAGGAAATGGCTGCGCAGATTGACTTCGTACATCGTATTGAATTCGTCGGTCGTGGTGTTCAACAGCGACCGGCCGATGGCGATACCAACATTGTTGACCAGCAGATGGATCGCGCCGAAACGGCGCACGGTTTCCTCGACGGCGCGCCGGCAATCCTCCTCTTTGGCGACATCGGCGTGCGTGGAATCCGCGCGGCCCTCCTCGGCACGAATCGCCGCGGCGGTTTCATGGGCCAGGACCGGATTCAGATCAGCGACCATCACGGTCGCGCCTTCACGCGCGCAGACGATGGCGGTTGCGCGACCGTTGCCGATTGAAAGCTCTTCGCCGTGATTGGGCGGACCGTTGGCACCGCCGCCCATGATTAAAGCAATCTTGCCGTCGAGCCGTCCCATCGCGATTGCCTCCGTCAGGTGATGTCACCACAGATATCGCAAGTCGACGGAAACTGCACGAAAACGCGTTCCTTTGCCGGATTCTTGAGAGACGTGCCAGAATCGGCGGCGACTGGTCACGGGAGGTCTCACCATGAAAATCGGCATTTCGATGATCTACAAACGTGTCGATGACAGCGCCCCGAATCCCGGCGATTTCGCGCGTGAATGCGAGCAGATGGGACTCGAGTCGGTATGGGTCGGCGATCACATGCTGTTTCATGGACATCCGACCACCAAATTCCCCATCGGCAGCGGGCGTATCCCGGACCATTACGCACATTTTCCTGAGCCGTTTATCGTGCTCGCGATGGCTGCGGCCACCACGCAGCGACTCCGGATCGGCACGTCGGTGCTGCTCGCTCCCGAGCATCCGCCGCTGCCGACGGCGAAAAGAGTCGCGACGCTCGATAGACTGACCAACGGTCGAGTGATTCTGGGCGTCGGTGCCGGATGGCTGCGCGAGGCGGCAATTCCCCTCGGGTCAGATTTCGACCATCGCTGGAGCCAGGCCGAGGAACATGTTCAGGCGATGCGCGAGCTGTGGAGCAAGCCCGCCGCTTCCTTCCACGGCAGGTGGGTCAACTTCGACGATATCGTGGTGAATCCGAAGCCGGTGCAGCAACCCGGTCCGCCGATCCTTATCGGCAGCACCGACAAACGCGCGCTCCGCTGGGTCGCGCGATGGGGCGACGGCTACAATCCGGTCTGCTTCGAAACCGACAAGGCCGTTGATTACCTGCGCCGCAAGCTGGCCGAACTCCGGGAGGAATGCGACAAGGTCGGGCGCAATTTCAGCAAGCTCGACGTCACGGCGATGGTCTCGCTGCCGGACGACCGCGCGCGCGTCCAGGAACTGATCGGGCAGATGGACGAACTCGGTGTTGGACGGATCGTTGAGGTAAGCGCGATCGAGCCGCTGTTTGGCGTCGGCGACTGGCGCGCGAAGCTCGAGCGGCTCGGCAAGATTGCGCTGTAAAGCGAACAGCGGCGGTCGCGCCCCTTCCAGCCGGAAGGGGCGCGCTATGAATCTACCCTAAGCGCCCTGTCCAGGCTTGAGGTTCAGCAGGCCCTGACCGGTCTTGGGATCGACCGGAACCGAGATATGGGAGTGAATGATCTTCCATCCGGTCGGTTCCTTCTTCAGCACGTCGGTGACGCGAATGAGGGCTTCAGCCGGTTTGCCGTCCTTGCCGGTCCAGGTGAAGTGCTGCAGGCTGCGCGCCATGCCCATCCGACCGTCGGTAACGATCACCAACTCCTTGAACTCGCCTTTGACGTCCTTGGCGTTGCTGAAGAAATTGTTGAAGTCGGTATGGACCGCGTCGGTGCCCTGGTACTCGAGCGGAGGGCCGGAAAAATCAAACACATCGGCGTCGGTCGCGTCGTAATATTTGATCGCTTCGTCGGCGCTGGTCGCGGCGATAAGCTTATGTTCGACGTCGCTTATCTGGTCTTTGGCGCTTGCCGCGGCGTAAGCGCGAGGTCCCTGAGTAAAGGCTATCAGCGCGATACTCAACGCGATGCCGATGATAAGTGAGCGGTTCGAGATGTTGCGCATGTTGTCCTCCTGCAGTCGTGATCTCGCCGAAGCCGGCCAGACGGTAACGGCGAGCGGACTATAGCACGCTTCTCCATAATACTTAACCAAGGCAATTGAATTGCCAGCCGTGGTCGAACCTTTGCCCTGAACGCCGCGCCGAGCCGGCCGATCAGCTTCTCAGCGGTACGACGATTCCACGGTCTCGTTCGCATCCTGGCGCGACGAGTCTGCGGGAACGATTGAAAGCGTCAATTTCTCGACGCCGCGCAGGACCGTCATCGGGACCGTCGTGCCGATGCAGTCGCCGGTCAGGATGCGCTGGAGATCATCGATGCCGGTGATGGGTGTGGCACCGAGCGCGACGATCGTGTCGCCCGGCTGCAAACCGCATCGAGCGGCAGGGCTATGCGGCTCGATGCTCACGGCGATCACGCCTGCGGCGGTGGCCAGTCCATGGAAACGCGCCACGCGGCGCGGCAGTTGAGTATTCTGTCCCGCAATACCGATATAGGCGCGGACGACGCGGCCGCCACGCATCAATTGCGCGGCCACCAGTTTCGCTGTGTTGATCGCGATCGCGAAACAGAGCCCCTGAGCCGGGATGATCGTTGCCGTGTTGACGCCGATTACGCGTCCGCGAGAATCCACCAGCGGCCCGCCGGAGTTGCCGGGATTAAGCGATGCGTCGGTCTGTACCACGTTGTCGATAAGGCGGCCCGAAGCCGAGCGCAACGTGCGCCCAAGGGCACTGACCACGCCGGCGGTGACCGTGCACTGGAACCCGTAAGGATTCCCAATCGCCACGACCAGTTGTCCAACGCGAATCTTCTGCGAGTCGCCAAGTGGCGCCGCGGGAAGGCCATTGGCGGTAAGCCGCACCACGGCGATATCCGTCGCCGGATCATCACCGATCAACTGAGCCGGGAACCGACGGCCGTCGTTGAGTGTCGCATGGATCGCGATGGCGCCGTGAACCACGTGGCTGTTGGTTAAAACATAGCCGTCCGGCGTGAAGATAAAGCCTGATCCGCTGCCGCCGCGGGCGGCGGGTCCTGCGCCCGCGCGATGCGCCACTTCTATATAAACGACTGCCGGACTGATGGTCTCGGCGGCGCGGATGACGGCGCGGGAGTAAGCGTCGAAGATTTCCTCTTCGCGGTCGTCCGGATGTTCGGGCGGGACGCCTTGCGAAGCGCCAACGGAGTTGCTGACCAAGCGCAGTCGGGATTTCATGAGCTTAATGTAAGCATCGCGTCAAGCGGCCGATGCCGCGACGGCAGCGCCGGCGCCGGAGCAGGTCAGGGCCGGGCATCGAGCTGCCCAGCCCCGCCGCATAAGGCTTCCCGCGCGCGTTTAAGCTCTCAGAAACGATCCTTGAGTTCGCGCGCCTTGGCGAAGATCGCGACACGGTCGTCGCCAAGCGCGGGATCAAGTTTCTTAAGGCTCGCGCGAAGCTCGGGACTATCGGTGCGGAGGAAGGGGTTGAACTGCTTTTCCTGACCGATGGTGGAAGGGATCGAGTATTTACCCTCGGCGCGAATCTGCCGCGTCCATTCGTACTTATCCTTCAAGGCCTGGTTTGAGGGTTCGAGCGTCAACGCGAAACGTAGATTTTTCTCGGTGTACTCGTGGCCGCAATACACCTGCGTCGTATCCGGAAGAGCGGCCAGCTTGGCGAGCGATTCGACCATCGTCTGCGCCTTGCCCTCGAACACGCGGCCGCATCCCGCGATGAACAGGGTGTCGCCGGTGAAAACGGCCTCGAGCTGCGGGAAGTAATAGGCGATATGGCCGTTGGTATGCGCGGGGATACCGATCACCCGTCCGCGCAAAGTGCCGACCGCGACCGTATCGCCGTCATCAACCTCATCGGTCTGTGCGGGAATGCGCCCATGCTCGCCGCGTGCGCCGTAAACCCGCAGGCCGGGGATCGCTTTCACGAGATCTTCGTTCCCGCCGACATGATCGAAGTGATAATGGGTCGGCAGCACCGTCGTGAGTTTCAGACCATGCTGACGGACGGCCGCCAGCACCTTATCGGCTTCGGCGCAATCGACGACACCGCATTCCCGGGTCGCGTCGTCAACCACCAGATAGGCGTAATTATCGGATAGCTGGGGAACCGGAATGATAGCCATCGCGTTCTCTCCTTGATTCGCTTCAACCACTTGACGGCGGCAGTGTCAAATCAGTGGCCGCGGACCACGCCCTCGCCCGAGCCGTCACGACAGCCCCGGATGCGGCGATTTACAGTTGCTGAAGGCGCATCGCGAACTGACCGGATCTGCTCACAAACCGACGATATTGTAGCCCATATCCACATAGACCGTCTGACCCGTTACGCCGGACGAGAGATCGCTCAGCAGCGCCGCCGCCATCTTGCCAACTTCGTCCGGGCGCATCGCGCGCTTGAGCGGCGCATGTTCGTCCACCAAATGGGCCATCGAGTGATAGCCGGCGATGGCGGACGAGGCGAGGGTCCGTGCCGGCGCCGCGCTCAGCGCATTGACGCGAATGTTCTTTGGGCCGAGGTCCAGCGCGAGGTAGCGGACGCAGGCTTCGAGCGCCGCCTTGGCGACGCCCATTACATTGTAATTGGGGATGGCGCGGACGGATCCGAGGTAGCTCAGGGTGACGATGGCGCCGCCGCCGCGCGCTTCCATCAGCGGTTCCGCCGCCCGCGCCATCGCGACCAGCGAGTAGGCGCTGATATCGAGCGCTTTGGCAAAGTTGGCGCGGCTCACGCGCAAGAAACGATCGCGGAGGTCCTCGCGTTCAGCGAAGGCGATCGCGTGGACCATCAGGTCGAGTCCGCCCCACTTCTCCTTGAGCCTGGCGAAGACCGCGTCGATATGGGCGTCGTTGCCGACGTCGAGCTCGCCGACGACCTCGGCGCCGATCTGTTCGGCGAGCGGACGCACGCGCTTCTCGAGTATCTCACCCTGGTAGGTCAGCGCGATCTCGGCACCCTGCGCGTGCAGTTCCTGGGCTATCGCCCAGGCCAGGCTTTTGTCGTTGGCGACGCCTGCAATCAGGGCGCGTTTGCCGTCAGCGATTCCCATCCGGAGCATTCCTCCCGCGGCGGTATGCAATGGCTAATGGTGACAGGAAGCGGGTGGATGGGCTACCCGCTCACGCCGTTCAGACCTGCAGGGTCATGCCATCGCTCGCCGTCTCGATATTGAGTTCGTGCTGATGACCGAGCACCTCGCGCCCGACGTGGGTGAGGATCATGCGCCCGACGTCAAAACGCGATCGCTGACGCTGAAGCTCGGGGTAATTCATGTGAAAGTCGAGATGGCTGCTCTCGAAATAGGTGCATTCGCACATGAAAAGATCGGCGCCGGCGGCGAACGCGACCAGGTCTTCGGTCCATCCGCTGTCGCCCGAGAAGACGATGGTCTTGCCGTCGAAGGTGAGCTTCAGAGCGAGCGAGGCTTCGCGCCGCATGTGCGGTGTGCGGATAGCCGCGACGCGAATCCTGCCCAGCCGCCGATTGTCACCCGGTTCCAGCACCACGAAGCGCAATTGGCGTCGCACCCGTTCCGCGTCGGCGCCGGAATTGGGGAACATCGTGCGAAAGAGCCGCCAGGTGCGCTCTTCGAGATGCTTCGGTCCGGCGATTGTAATAGGCTTGGACGGCGGATTTTCCCACAGATAGTTGAGAATGAGAAAGGGTAGTCCGCCGAAATGGTCGCCGTGCAGATGGCTGATGAGAATCAGGTCGATATCCTCGGGCGGGATACGCGAGCGCTTCAGCGCCGGCAGCACCGTCGGCCCGGCTTCCATCAGGACGCGGTAATTGTTGGCGGTCAGCAGATACCCGGACTGTAGACGACCGCCGCTGGCAAAGGCGTCGCCGGTGCCGAGAAAGCTGACGTCGATAGAGGAGGCGGTTGACGGCGCCTTAGGCATAATGGGTTAATATCATTGCAAAGCGCCAACAACTAGCAAGAACATTTCCAATGAAGCAGACTAAAGTTGGAGTTGGGTTTGGTCTTTTTCGCCTTGGTTTGCCGTCGCCGGACACGATAATCAAGGTGGCGGCGCGCGCCGAGGAGTGGGGACTCGACTCCTTCTGGCTGTCCGATCATCTGTTGGCGCCCTCGGCCGAACTCGATGTAATCGCGACGCTTGCTTTGCTCGCCTCGCATACCTCAAAGATCAAGCTGGGGCCGAGCGTCTTTCTGTTGAATCTGCGCCATCCGTTGGTTGCCGCGAAGTCCTTCGCGACGCTCGACTATCTGTCGCGCGGGCGGATCGTGATGGCGGTCGGCACGGGGGCCAATCTCGCCGACTACGCGGCGTGCGGCCTGCCGACCGAAGGGCGCGGTCGGCGGCTCGACGAAGGGATTGTAATTCTGCGCAAGGCGTGGACCGAAGAGAAGTTTGGCTTCCGGGGGAAATACTTCAACTTCGACAATGTCTCGATACTCCCGCGGCCGGAGCGGCGGCCGCATAACGATAGCGGCACGATTGATATCTGGGTAGGCGGCCGCGCCGATGCGGCGCTGAAGCGGACGGCGCGTTTCGCCGACGGTTACTTCGCCTCGTTTCAGACCCCGGACGAATTCGCCCGAAACCTCGCGACCATCCGCGGCTATGCGAAGGAGTTCGGGCGCGAGAACGCCCGCATCGAAGCGGGTCTCATCCTTTTCTGCCGTCTCGGCCGCACGCGTGAACAGGCGTTGGCCGAGATGGAACCGGCGATCCGCGCTCTGGGTCCGGCCGCTTCGGGCTTCGTGCAGCGCGCCGTTTATGGATCGCCGGACGATATCATCGAGCAGCTCGAACCCTATATCGCGCGCGGCCTCGATAAGTTTGTCCTGTGGCCGATCGTCGAGCCGGAGGCCTGGGCCGGCCAGATCGAGCTTATCGGGCGCGAGGTCGCTTCCCATTACACGCGAGCCGCCTAGGCTCTGGCGGGCGGTTAATCGCTCGGCTCCTCTTCGAGCATCGCCGTCGGCAGGACCTTGGGGTCGAGGTCCTCGAGGAAACGCGAGACGCGCCCGAGGACGTGACCGTACTGACGGTCGAACATGTAAATCGGGTAGCTGATATAGAGTTCATCGCGGGCGCGGGTGCTCGCCACGTACATCAGCCGGCGCTCCTCTTCGAGTTCTTCGGGCCGCACGCTCATCGGGCTGGGAAAACGGCCGTCCGCGGCCCAGATAAGGAAGACGACGCGCCACTCGAGGCCCTTGGCCGAATGAATGGTGCTGAGCGTGACGAGGCCTTCCTCCGGCTCTTCTGCAAGAACGTCGCCGATTGAATCGCTGGGCGGTTCGAGCGCCATATCGGCGAGCATCGATTCGAGGCTGCGGTAGCGCTCGGATAGATTCTGGAAATGCTCGAGATCGCGTTCGCGTTTCGGGTAGTCGTCGGGGTAGGCGTCGCGCATGATCGGCAGGTAGTAGGCGATTACCTGTGCGAGCTGATTCGCGGGCCGCGCGTCGTCGCCGCGCAGTTTCGCCAGCAGTTGCGCCAGCCGCTCGCATCCCTTGAGCGCGCCGGTCGCGCGCGGACCGAGGGCGCTCGCGACTCTCGTCAGTAATGGTTCCGCGGTCGGATCGCCGACGATGGCATCGGCCAGGCGCTGGGCGCGGCGGGTGCCGATGCCTTCGAGCAGGACCAGCGCGCGCATCCAGGAGACCGCGTCGGAGGGGTTCGCGATAATCCGCAGATGGGCGAGGACGTCCTTGATGTGGGCGGTCTCGATAAACTTGAAGCCGCCGCGCTTGACGAAGGGGATATCGCGCCGCTGCAGCTCCAGTTCCAGATCAAAGGAATGGAAACTCGAGCGGAACAGCACGGCGATCTCATCCAGCGCCACGCCCTCTTCACGGAGCTCGAGGATGCGCTGAGCGACGAAGCGCGACTGCATGTGTTCGTCGGCGGCGCGCACCAGGATCGGGCGTAGCTCGCCCTGACGTTGGGTAAAGAGCGCCTTGGTGTATTTCTCGCCGGCCCGCGCGATAACCTCGTTGGCAACATCAAGGATGCCCTGCAGCGAGCGGTAGTTCTCTTCGAGCTTGATGATGCGGCAGTCGGGAAAGAGTTTGGGGAAATCCAGGATATTGCGGAAATTGGCGCCGCGAAACGCATAGATCGATTGCGCGTCGTCGCCCACCGCCATCACGTTCTGATGAGTCGCGGCGAGCAGGGCGACGACCTCGGCCTGCACCAGGTTGGTGTCCTGGTACTCATCGATCATGATGTAGCGATAGGCCTCGGAGAGCCGCGCGCGCGCGGCGGGGTCGGTTTTCATCAGCTCGATCAGCCGTTCGAGAAGATCGTCATAATCGAGCAGTCCGCGCTCGCGCTTGTATTCCGCATAGCGGCGGGCGATCGCTTCGAGCGCGTCGGCATGCTCATAGAGATGGGGAAAATCAGCTTCGAGCTCGGCCGCCAACGGACGGCTCTTGTTGCGCGCCATGCTGATCGCTTCGGCGATCGTGCCCTTCTTCGGAAAGCGGCGATCCTTCGAGCCCAGGTCGAGCTGCGCGCGGATGAAGTTGATGGCATCTTCCATGTCGCCGCGGTCGAGGATGGTGAAGTTGGGTTTGAGCCCGATGGCGCCGCCCATCCGGCGCAGGGTCAGATTCGCGAATGAATGGAAGGTGCCGCCGGCGACCTGCGAGCCGCGTTCACCGATCAGTTGTTCCACCCGCCGCAGCATCTCCTGCGCCGCGCGCCGCGTGAAGGTCAGCAGCAGGATCGCGCCCGGCGGCACGCCGCTTTCGATCAGGCGGGCGACCCGGTAGATAAGCGTCCGCGTCTTGCCGGAACCGGCGCCGGCGACCACCAGCAGCGGCCCCTCGCGATGGGTCACGGCGGCGAATTGTTGGGCGTTTAGGACCTCCGCATAGCGAATCCGGAAGCGGCTTTCGTCCGACGCTTCAGTCGGTCGCTTCTTCAGCCGGATGACGTTTTCGGGCACGACCGGAAGATTCTAGCACGGCTGCCGGCGGGTCGCGGTGAGGCTGGACTTTTTCTGCAAGTGCGCGAACTATAGCGACCATCAGACGCGCAGAGAGGGCACCGCTATGAATTTCGGACTGTTGGTCTCGTTCCGCAACTCGTCGCGCAACGAGCTTTCATATGCCGACCTTTATCGCAAGCATGTTGACCTGTGCGTTGAAGCTGAAGACCTTGGCTTCGATACAATCTGGCTGACCGAGCATCACTTCGTTGACGACGGCTACTCGCCGATGATGATGCCGCTCGCCGCGGCGATCGCGGCACGCACCCGGAAGATCCGTATCGGCACCTTCGTGCTGCTGATGCCGCTGCACCATCCAATTCATGTCGCCGAGGAGGCGACGACCGTTGATGCGCTCTCGAACGGGCGCTTCGATCTGGGAGTCGGGCAGGGTTACGTGCCCCATGAATTCGAGGGCTTCAATATCCCGCGCGAGCAGCGCACACGTCGTTTCCGCGAGGGCGTCGAGATCGTGCGGCGACTGTTTACCCAAGAAAACGTCAGCTACGAGGGCCAATGCTACACGATCCGCAACGTGACCCTCTACCCGCGTCCGACGCAGAAGCCCCATCCGCCCATCTGGATCGGTGCGCGTTCGCGGCCCGCAACCGAGCGAGCAGCGCGCAACGGCTATCACCTTGCGGGGACCGGTGCGGCGCAGGCCCGGGTCTATCGCGAGGCGCTGGTTGCCGCGGGTCGCAATCCGGACGACTTCAATATCGCTCAGCTCCGCTTCGGCTACGTCGCCGCCAAACGCGACAAGGCGTGGGACGAATGCGAATCCGGCCTGCACTACCTGTTGACCCGTTATGGTGAATGGATCGCGCAGGCCAACGATGTGCCCGGCGACGAGAAGTTTGCGCAGGTGCCGAAAGTCGGCGAATTACGCCGCGCGAGCCAGGAGGGCGCCTTGGGCGACGGCTATATGGTCGGCACCCCTGACGACGCGATCGCGCAGATCGAGGAGATCGAAAAGTACGCGACGCATCTGGCCCTCGGACTGGCGCTGCCGGGAATCGATCCGAAGAAGGTGCGCGCGTCGATGAAGCTCTTCGCCGACAAGGTGATTCCACACTTCCGCCGGCGGCGCGGCGCGCGCAAGAAGGCGGCCTAGCGATGGGCGGCGTGCCTTAGGGGCAGCCGTGGACGCCGTTGCAGACGTTCCCGCCCATGTCGGTCCCCAGCAGCACGGTGCCATTGAGGTTGCCGTTGATAACGTTGTCCTGATAGCCGCTGCTGGCGTCGAGGAAGGACAGGCCCTGGCTCGCATTGCTGCCCGTCACGCAATTGCTGACGAAACAGGCTGCGCCGGTGCATTGGATGCCCGAGCCGCTGCCGCCCACGCCGTTGCCCGTCGCGGTCACGTTCCTGACCACGCCGTAGGAGCCGACGGCGATGCCGCTGCCGCCCATCTGCGAGACCGAGCCGTTTTTGATCGTCACATTGGTCTGCGCGGCGGCATCCACGCCGATACCCGAGCCCGCCTTACTCGGTCCGATGATCGAAAAGCCATTGAGATCGATGGTCACGTTCGAAGCGTCAACTTCGATCGCGTCAACGTTGGCGCCGTTCGGCTGGAGATTGCCGTTCAGGACGTAACTTCCCGACTTCTTCACGATCAGCGGGCAGCATTTGCCGGCTTTCAACGAGCTCGGCCCGCCGGCGCGGACCGGCGACGGCACGGCGACAGTTGCGGCCATGCAGGCGGCAGCGAGCGCCGCTCTCCAGCGTCCTGCGATCATCGAATCACCTCCGCCACCGCATCCCCGGGACGCGTGTGAGTAGCGGTGCTAAGGTTACGCCAGCCTCTCCGCCGCTTCCAGTAGCGATTGGATTGCGCCGTCAAGGACTTTTTGCCGAAATGGGGAGCCGAACGAATCCTGGTGACATGGCCCATCCGATCGTCAAGGTTTTGCGACTCCGGCCGCACGCGACGATGCCGCGCTATCAATCTGACCACGCGGCCGGGTTCGATCTCGCGGCCGATCTCAACGCGCCGCTGGTCCTGGCGCCCGGGATGCGCGAGGCGGTGCCGAGCGGAATCGCGGTCGAGATTCCCGCGGGTTTCGAAGGCCAGGTGCGGGCCCGCAGCGGACGCGCATTGAGTGAAGGCCTCGCCCTCGTCAACGCGCCGGGCACGATCGATGCCGACTATCGTGGGGAGATCAAGGTGATCGTGATAAATCTGGGCCAGCAACCTATCGTTATTCATCCGGGCGAACGGATTGCGCAGATGGTGATCGCACCGGTCGCGCGTGCCGACCTGGTCGAAGTCGAGGCGCTGGCGCCGACCGGCCGCGGCGAGGGCGGCTTCGGCCATAGCGGTCGTTAGCGGCTGTCACGCGATGGAAACTGCTTCATCAGTAGGACGACAATAGTAGGACGACAATTCAAATCATGATCGATCTGCGCAGCGATACCGTGACCCTGCCGACCCCGGCGATGCGTGAGGCGATTGCCCGCGCTGAATTGGGCGACGACGTTTATGGCGAGGACCCGACCGTCAATCGCCTCGAGCGCGTCGCGGCGGATCTGATGGGCAAGGAGGCGGCGATGCTCGTGCCGAGCGGCACGATGGCTAATCTGGCCGCGATGCTGACCCATTGCCCGCGCGGCACCAAAGCTTTCCTCGGCGCCGCGGCGCATACCTACGTTTACGAGGGCGGGGGTGCCGCGGCGCTGGGCGGAATCGTGATGACGCCGATTGCCAATAATGCCGACGGCGAGCTTGATCTCGAGCAGTTACACGAGGAGCTCGAACGGCCGGCCGATCCGCACTTCGCGCCGCCGGCCCTGATTGCGCTAGAAAATACCCATAATCTCTGCGCCGGCGCGGCGATTGAGCTGTCGCACATGGCCGCCGTCGCCGAAGCGGCACGGCGCCATGCCGTACCGATCCATCTGGACGGCGCGCGCATTTTCAACGCCGCCCTGGCCCTCGAGACCGACGTGAAGAGCCTCGCTTCGTATGCGGACTCGGTTTCGTTCTGCCTCTCGAAGGGGCTGGCCTGCCCGATTGGCTCACTGCTCTGCGGCAGCGCGGAATTCATCGGCCGCGCGCGCCGTATCCGCAAGGCGCTGGGCGGTGGGATGCGCCAGGCCGGGATCATCGCTGGTGCCGGCCTCGTCGCGCTCGAAACGATGGTTGATCGTCTGGCGGAGGACCATCAGAATGCCCGCGCCCTGGCGCAGGGGCTGGGCCTGGTGGCCGGCATCAACGTGCGACCGGTCAAGCGCCGGACCAA
Source organism: Pseudomonadota bacterium (assembly GCA_021325355.1). Classification (GTDB taxonomy): domain Bacteria; phylum Desulfobacterota; class Binatia; order Binatales; family Binataceae; genus JAJPHI01. The sequence goes on along the minus strand of JAJPHI010000005.1, from coordinate 2,376 downwards.
TATGGTCGTCTTCGAAGTTGAAGGCGGTGCGGCGGAAGCGGCCAAGTTCGTTGCGGCTCTGCGGGAGCGCGACGTGCTGGTCGGCGCGCGCGGTCCCGCCACTTTTCGAGCGGTCACCCATTACGGCATCACGCGCGAGCAGATCGATCGCGCCGTCGCGGCGGCCTCCGAAGCCGCAGCCGAAGCCTTCGGCGACTCCTGATCGCGGCAGCTTGACCCCTCGCGGTTCCTGCGGGTGAGCGAGCCCGCGGGAGCGCATCCGGTGGAGGTCCACGGCGGACCATCTGCCGCGCTCACCGCTCCCACAGATGCGACGGTAGAGCCCACTTCCTTATCCGGCTATAAACTCAGCATGGATTCGCTCGAAACCCTCTTCTCCCTCAAAGGACATATCGGACTGGTCACCGGCGCCTCCTCGGGGCTCGGCGTCGAATGCGCCCACGCCCTCGCGTTGGCCGGGGCCGACGTCGCGCTGGCGGCGCGGCGCGTCGAACGTGTCGAGCAGCTCGCCACCGAGCTGACGCGCGCCTACGGGGTCCGCGCCGTCGGTATCAAGGCCGACGTCACCAACGATAGCGACCTCGACCAGCTTCTCGAGACCTGTCGAGGCGCTCTCGGCGAGGTCGATATCCTGGTCAACAATGCCGGAATCTCACCGACTGGCAGGGCGGAAACACTGCCCCGGGCGACGTGGGACGCCGTGCTTGCGACCAATCTGACCGCGCCGATGATGCTCGCCCAGCGCGTCGCGCGCCGCCTTATCGAACTCAAGCGGCCGGGTCGAATCATCAATATAAGTTCCGTATTGGGACTGGTCGCCAGCTCGATCTATCGACTGAGCGGGTATGTCGCGGCCAAGGGCGCACTGACTAATCTCACGCGCCAGCTCGCGGTCGAATGGGCGCCCTATGGAATTCTGGTCAATGCGATCGCGCCCGGATGGATTCCCACCGAAGCGACCGAGGGCGGTATCGCGAAGGGTCAGAACCGCGAGCGGATGGAGCGCGCGACCCCGCTAGGCCGACTCGGCGACGCGTCCGAGATGCGCGGGGCGATCATTTTCCTGGCCAGCCCGGCCTCGAGTTACGTCACCGGCACGGTGCTTTCGGTGGACGGCGGTTATGTCGCCTGGTAAGGCGGCCGAACGAATCGTCGAAGCCAACCGCTTCAGATAAACTGCGCTGATGGCGCGGCTTTCGGGACAGCTTTTTCGACGTAAGTCATCGACGGCGCTGCTGGCCGACGCGGGAGCGGATGGGCACGGCCTCAAGCGCGTGCTCGGTCCCCTGCAGCTCACGATGCTGGGGATCGGCGCGATTATCGGCGCCGGGATCTTCGTGCTGACCGGGGTCGGTGCCTCATACGCGGGTCCGGGACTGGTGCTGTCGTTCATTATGGCGGGGTTCGCCTGCTCGATGGCGGCCCTTTGTTACGCCGAGTTCGCTGCGATGATTCCGATCGCCGGCAGCGCCTATTCGTATTCCTATGCGACCATGGGCGAGTTGATCGCCTGGGTTATCGGATGGGACCTGGTGCTCGAATATGCGGTTGCGGCGGCCGCCGTGGCCTCCGGATGGTCGCATTATCTTAGCGTCATCCTGAACGGACTCGGGATGCCGCTCCCGCCGGCGGTGGTGCATTCGCCAGGGACGGCGCCGGGGGCGGTGATCAATCTGCCGGCGCTGCTGATCGTTCTGCTCGTCACGGTCATTCTTTATATCGGCGTCCACGAAACGGCGCGTATCAACGCGATTATCGTGGCAGTCAAGCTGGCGGCAGTGATGCTGGTCGTCGCCGTCGGCATCTTTTTCATCCGCCCAACCAACTGGGCGCCGTTCTTGCCGCGCGGATGGGGCGGTGTGCTGCAGGGCGCCGCATATATCTTTTTCGCCTACATCGGCTTCGACGCCGTCTCGACGGCGGCAGAGGAGGCGATCGCGCCGCAACGCACGCTGCCCATCGGAATCCTCGCTTCGCTGGGCGTCTGCACCCTGCTCTATATCGCGGTGGCGCTGGTGCTGACGGGGATGGTGCCGACGCCGAAGATCGATGTTGAAGCGCCGCTTGCGGCAGCCTTCGTCTCGCGCGGTCTCGATTTCGTGGCCGGGGTGATATCCGTTGGCGCCGTCGCCGGTCTCACCTCAGTGCTGCTGGTTCTGCTGCTTGGCCAGTCGCGTATCTTTTATGCGATCGCCCGTGACGGGCTCCTGCCGCCGCTGTTCAGCCGGGTCCATCCGCGCTTCAGAACCCCTTCCGTCCCCACGATTTTGACCGGACTCGCGGTCGGTCTCACCGCGGCGCTGGTGCCGATCAAGGAGATCGCTGAACTGACGAATATCGGCACGCTCTTCGCCTTCGTGCTGGTCTCTCTCGGGG
>JAJPHI010000032.1 GCA_021325355.1 Pseudomonadota bacterium | reverse complement strand
TTCCCAAGCTGGACGTCGTCGGTTCGACCCCGATCGCCCGCTCCATCAAAACCGCCGACCCGCCTTTAGGGCAAATCCGAACTCAACCGTCTGACCCGCCCGGCAGCGGGCTCGATACGAGCTCTAGCCGAGCGCGGCTTTCATGCGACGATAACGCCGGATGAGTTCGTTGGTCGAGGAATCGTGCTGCAGTACCGGCTCGGCGGGATTCTCGAGTTCGGGGATGATCTTCTGCGCGAGCATCTTGCCCAGCTCGACGCCCCATTGATCGAACGAATCGATCTGCCAGATCGCGCCCTGCGTGAACACGCTATGCTCATACAGCGCGACGAGTTGCCCCAGCGCCGCCGGCGTAAGCCGTTCGAGGAAGAGCGTGTTCGACGGGCGGTTGCCGTCGCATACGCGATGCGGCACGAGCCACTCGGGCGTGCCTTCGGCCCTGACCTGCTCGGGCGTCTTGCCGAACGCCAGCGCCTCGCTCTGCGCGATCACGTTCGCCACCAGCAAATCCTGATGACGGCCCAACGGATTGAGGCTGTGCGCGAAGGCGATGAAGTCGATGGGGATCAAACGGGTCCCCTGATGAATCAACTGATAGAATGAGTGCTGACCGTTGGTGCCCGGTTCACCCCAGTAGATCGGGCCGGTCGCATAATCGACCTCGGCGCCTTCGACCGTGACGTGTTTGCCGTTGCTCTCCATGGTCAACTGCTGCAGGTAGGCGGGAAACCGCTTCAGGTACTGGTCGTAGGGCAGCACGGCGACCGTCTGCGCGCCGAAGAAATCGTTGTACCAGAGGGCGAGCAACCCCATCAGCACCGGCAGATTGCGTTCAAATGGCGCGGTGCGGAAATGCTCGTCCATCGCGTGAAACCCGCCGAGCATCGCACGAAAATTCTCGGGTCCGATCGCGATCATGGTCGAAAGCCCAATCGCCGAATCCATCGAGTAGCGGCCCCCGACCCAGTCCCAGAAGCCGAACATATTTGCGGTATCGATGCCGAACTTTGCCACCTCAACCGGGTTGGTCGAGACCGCGACAAAATGACGCGCAATCGCCTGCTCCTCCCCGCCCAGACCCTTGAGCAACCACTCGCGGGCGCTGTGCGCATTGGTCATCGTTTCGAGGGTCGTAAAGGTTTTCGAGGAGATGATGAACAGGGTCTCGGCAGGATCGAGATCGCGCGTCGCCTCGACGAAGTCCGTGCCGTCCACATTTGAAATAAAGCGGAAGACCATCGCGCGATCGCTGTAGTGGCGCAGCGCCTCGTAGGCCATCACCGGACCGAGGTCGGAACCGCCGATACCGACGTTGATGACGTTGCGGATGCGACGGCCGGTATGACCCTTCCATTCGCCGTGCCGCACGCGGTTCGCAAAGTCGGCCATCCGGTCCAGCACCTGATGCACTTCGGGGACCACATTGACGCCGTCAACCACGATCGTGGCGTCGCGGGGCGTGCGCAGCGCGACATGCAAAACGGCGCGATTCTCCGTCCGATTGATTTTGTCGCCGCGAAACATCGCTTCGATCCGTCCGCGCAGATCGCATTCGTTGGCCAGCGCGAGGAGCAACTTCAGGGTTTCGTCGGTAATGCGATTCTTCGAGTAATCAAGGAAGAGCCCGCCGCCTTCAGCCACCATCCGCTCACCGCGACGCGGGTCCTCGGCGAAGAGTCGGCGCAGATGGGTTCCGCGAATCTGTTCGTAATGACGCTCGAGCGCGAGCCACGATGCTCGTCGGCGCAGTGGCGGCTGGTTCATGGGCGGAGTCTCCCTGCTGTGATTGCCCGATTATCCGGCGAAAGCGGCGGGCGGTCGAGGAGCCCCTGTCGAGGAGCGGCGGCCGACGGTCAGGCGATTGACAGTATCCGGCTGACGGATGTACGCAGGACCAGCGAGGTAAGTCATGAGCGAACGAACCGTGGACGTTGAAAAAGCCAAAAAGATGGCCGAGCAGGTCTTTGGCGCGCTCGGCGGCGCGATGGTCGCCGGCATGATTTACCTCGGCGACCGCCTGGGCCTTTATGCGGCCCTCAAGGATGCCCCGCCCATGACCAGCGCTGAACTCGCCGCCAGGACCACGCTGCATGAACGCTGGGTGCGCGAATGGCTTTATCAGCAGTCCTCAGCGGGTCTGATCGAGTATCACGGCGAAGGGCGGTTCGCGCTCGGGCCCGAAGCCGCGTTAATCCTCGCGACCGAGGACAGTCCGTTTTATCTCGCCGGCGGCTTCTGTGCCCTTCCTCAACAGATGGGCCTGCTCGAGCGTTTGCCTGAGTCATTCAAGACTGGACGCGGACTTTCCTATGATCAATTCGGGCCGGAAGTGAATCGCGGCGTCGAGCGCCTGTTGGCGCCCTGGTTCCGCTCGCTGCTGGTGCCGGTCGCGCTGCCGCGCCTCGACGGCGTCGTGGATAAGCTCAAGGCCGGTGCGAAGGTTGCCGACGTCGGATGCGGCGCGGGCGTGGCCCTGGTCGAGATGGGCAAGGCCTTTCCAAAATCGCAGTTTCACGGCTATGACATCGCGCGAATCCCGCTGGCTCGCGCGCGCGAGAACGCGGCCGCGGCTGGCCTCAGGAACGTGACCTTCCACGATGCGAGCGTCGAGCCGCTGCCCTCCGACGCGAGCCACGATTTCATCACGACCTTCGATTGTCTGCATGACATGACGCGGCCGGATCTGGTGATCCAGGCGATTCGCAAGGCGATCAAGCCCGATGGCACCTGGCTTATCGCCGATGTTCACGGGCAGCCCGACTTCGAGGGTAACCTGAAGAATAATCCGCTCGCCCCGGTGATGTACGGCTTTTCGGTCCTCTGCTGCATGTCATCGGCGCTGTCGCAGCCGGACGGTCTCGGACTGGGCACTTTGGGTTTTCCGGAGCCGGTTGCCCGGCGCATGACCGCCGAGGCCGGCTTCACGCGCTTCACCGTCAAGGACTTCGAGAACCCCATCAACGCCTACTACGAAGTGCGTCCATAACGAGTTCGCCACTACCGGAAGGTCATCATGCCGTTACCGCGATTGGGTCGCTATCCGACGCTGGGCATTATCAATTGCGACGCGCTGCCGCCTGACGCCCGTCACGAACTTATCCGTGTGCAGGCCGAGGACCGGGGTGAATCGCGCGGGGTGCTGCACACCAAGGGTGGCGAGCGCACGGTCGTCTGCTTTATGCATCCGCGCGCCGACATGACCCGCCATTATCTGACGCCTTACCTGCTCGATGCAGGTTATGCCGTCTTCGGCCAGGAAGGCCGCTGGCCCGGCAACGACGTTGCATGTATTCACGAGATGCTGCTGGCGGATATCGCGGCGAGCATGAAAATCCTGCGCGAGCGGGGCTTTCAACACATCGTCTTCGTCGGCAACAGCGGCGGCGGCTCGCTCTATTCCTTCTATCAGGCGCAGGCGGTGACGCAGCCGCCCGGACGGCTGACCGACACCGCCGCGGGCGATCCCTACGATTTGAACCGCTTCGAGATGCCGCCGGCGGACGCCCTCGTCATCCTTGCCGCCCATCTGGGCGAAGGCAAGTACCTCGAGAAGTCAATCGATCCGTCAGTGGTGGACGAGAACGATCCGCTCTCCTGCGATCCGGCGCTGGATATGTACAATCCGGCGAACGGCTTCAGCGAGCCGTTTCAGCCGAGCAAGTACGGCGCGGAGTTCCTCGCGCGCTATCGCGCGGCGCAAACCGCGCGCATCGCGCGGCTCGACGCGATCGCCCGCCAACAGATTGAAGAACAACGCTACTTTCAGGAGATCGCGCGTTCGGCGAATTTCGACGCGATGCCGTTCGCGCGGCGCAACTTCGTCGGTCGCCGCGCGGTGCTCGGATCATACATGGTGATCCATCGGACCGAGGCCAATCCTGCTTTCACCGACCCCTCGATCAATCCCTCGTCGCGCGACTACGGATCGATCCTTTCGCCGCGTCCCGATCTGTTCAACTACACCGAGTTCGGCTTCGCGAAGTACATGACGCCGCGCGGATGGCTCAGCACATGGTCGGGTCTGTCCTCGCGCGCGTCGGTGCTCGACAATATCGCGGGCATCACCGCGCCGACGCTGGTGGTCAACTACACCGGCGATCATTCAATTTACCCGGTCGATTCCGAGGCCGTGTTGAGCCATTCCGCCGCCACGGACAAGAAAATCGTTCATATCGACGCGGATCATTTTGGCTTCCCATTGCCCTCCAAACCGCACGAGGGCGGACGCCCCGCCGCGGCCCGCGCGATTATCGAATGGATGCGTGAGCGGCTGCCGGCGCGCTAGGCCCGCGGTCCGGGCGTCGAGCCGTAAGGGCGGGCACTTGTTCTTAAGTGCGCGGAATAGTAATCGTCCGTCATCGACGGGGCTGCGGAGGCGAACATGAAAATTGGCTTATTTGCGGTAGGCACTGGGCGTATGGCCGGCGGCGCGCTGCTCAAGGCGGTCGCGATTAACGCCGAACGTCTCGGTTTTGCGACCCTCTGGGTCCCCGAACACGTCGTCCTGCTCGACAAGTATGCCTCGAAATATCCCTACTCGGCGGACGGCGCGCTGCCCGCGCAGACCAACGCGCCGATCTTCGATCCTTTTATATCGCTGGCCACGATGGCGGCCGTCACGACGAAGATCCGGCTCGCAACCGGCATCTGCCTCGTCCCGGAACACAACCCGCTGGTGCTGGCAAAAGTGGTGGCCACGCTCGACTTCCTCAGTGCCGGTCGGGTGGTTTTAGGCGTTGGTATCGGCTGGCTCGAAGAGGAGTTTCAGGCGCTGGGAATTCCCTGGGAACGGCGTGCGCAGCGCACCCGCGAATGTATCGACGCGATGCGCAAATTGTGGGGCGAGGATTTGAGCTCCTACAAGGGCGAATTTGTGAATTTCGAAGGCGTGCGCAGCTACCCCAAGCCCGCGCGCGGCGCCAACGTTCCGATCTTCTTTGGCGGTGAGAGCGGTCCCGCCCTGCGCCGCGTCGCCGAATACGGCACCGGCTGGTGTGGCTTCAACCTCACCCCCGATGAAGCTACGGCCAAAATCCGCCGCATCGAGGAGTTATTGCAAAAGAACGGGCGCAAACGCGCCGATGTCGAGCTCGCAGTCTCGCCTTACACGAAGAAGATCACCCGCGACGATCTCAAGCGCTATCGCGATGCAGGGGTCGAGGAGGTCGTGCTGGTGAATCTGCGGCCGCCTCGCGAAGAAGCGGAGACGATCAAAGACCTCGAACAACTCGCGCGCGAATGGGTCGAACCGGCGATGCGCCTTTAACCGATCCTGCGCGCGTCCTGTAACATCGTCATCGCGGCGGCGCCGCCTGCGCCGCCGTGATACCTTGCACCGCCGATGAGCAATTAAACCTCGATGAGCAACCACACCGGGCTCGCCGCCCTGGCTCTGATCGCGCTCGTGCTCGGGATGAATCACTCGACCGATCCGGATCACGTGGTCGCCGTAACGGCCATCCTGAGTCGCGAACGCCGGATTATAACATCGGCGCGAATCGGTATCGTCTGGGGCCTCGGCCACAGCGCAACCGTGATGGCCGTCGGCATCGCCATCATCGTGCTCAAGGTAAGCATCCCGGCGCGCCTCGGGCTCTTGATGGAGTTCGCGGTCGCCCTGATGCTGATTGTTCTCGGCCTCTCGTCAACGCGCGAAGTAATCCGCGCGCTCGTCCGCCGATTCGTCAGGCGCCCGCCGTCTCCGGAACCGGCGCTAATTCATAGCCATCGGCATTCGCACGGCGACTTTGAGCACAGCCATCCGCATCTGCATCGTCATGCTCACGAAACGGACGCGACCACGGCACACGATCATCTCGCTCAGATGCAGGCGTCGGCGCCGCCGCGGCGCCCGTTGCTGCAATCCTTTGGAGTCGGGCTGGTTCATGGGATGGCGGGCAGCGCGGCGATCGCACTTCTGGCTCTGAGCGCGATCCCTTATCCGGCGTGGGCGGTGCTGTATCTGACGGTCTTCTGCCTCGGCACGATCATCGGGATGCTCCTGATAACCACGGCGCTCGCCACACCCTTTGTCTTCGCGGCCGCGCGAGTCAGCCAGCTCCATCGCGGTCTGCAGGCAGGCGCCGGCCTACTGAGTTTTGCCTTTGGCGCATTCATCGCATGGCAGGTCGGAATCAACGATCACCTGTTTGGTGCGCTGCCAAACTGGACGCCGCATTAGACCGCGAGGCTGTCCGATGGTTGCTTCAGGCGGCGGTCGGCGCGACGCGCCGGCCCTCGCCTGCGAGCCCTGTCGGCGCGGGATCGAGATATCGACGCATGACCTCGAGGAGCACGGCTTTCTTGATCGGCTTGGGCACGTGCTCGTCGCAACCGGCCGCAAAGGCCGCGCGCGCCGCGTCTTCGAAGGCTGACGCCGTCAGGGCGATAATCGGCGTGCGGGCGCGGCCGTGTTGACGCTCGACTTCGCGGATCGCGCGCGTCGCTTCATAACCGTCCATCACCGGCATATGCAGATCCATCAGGACGAGGTCGTAACGACCTCCGGCGAATTTGTGCACGGCGGCCTGGCCGTCTTCCGCGAAATCCAGGCGGTAAGGTTGACCCTTCAGGTAGGCGCCGAGGAGCAGACGATTGTCGCGCGAGTCGTCGGCGATAAGGACGACGGCGCCTGGCCGCCCCTCGAGTTGCAGTACCGGCGAGGACGCGGCGGGCGACGCCACGGACGTCGACGGCGGCCGGAACTCGTCCATCACCGAAGCGATCGCCGCGAAGAGCTCCTTGCGTGTCACCGGCTTGACCAGATAGCGGTCGAGGCCATGTTCGCGAAGCCTCGCGACCTGCGGTTTGAGGTCGTCCGAGGAGAGCATCAGGACGATGGGATCGAGCGGCGTCTTCTCCGCGCGGATTCGCTGAGCAGCTTCGAGCCCGTCCATGCCCGGCATCCGCATGTCGAGCAGGATGATATGATAAGGCTGACCTAAGGCGTTTGCGCGGCGCACACGGTTGAGGGCGTCGAAGCCGGATTCGGCCTCATCGACCGCGGCCCCTTTGGCGGCGACCATCTCGCGCACGATGTAGCGGTTGGTCGCGACATCGTCCACGACCAGGACGCGCCGTCCGCTCAGGTCGAGCATCGTTTCACCGCGCTTGCGGTCGCTTCCGGCGGCAATTGCGATCGGCAGGACGAAAAAGAACTTGCTGCCGACGCCGACCACGCTCTCGAGCTCGACCCGACCGCCCATCAATTCGACCAGCCTTTTCACGATCGTAAGGCCGAGCCCGGTGCCGCCATAGCGGCGCGTGGTCGATGAATCGACCTGGGTGAAGCTGTTGAAAATCGTCGCGACCTTATCCGCCGGGATGCCGATACCGGTATCCTCGACGATAAAGATGAGCTCGCGCGGATTGCCGCGGTGGGGACGCACTTCGAGCTTAATCTCGCCCGCATGGGTGAACTTCATGGCGTTGCCGAGCAGATTGACCAGCACCTGACGCAGGCGCAGCGGATCGCCGATCAGCCACTCCGGGACCGCGGGCGCGATGCGCGCGGTCAGTTCCAGCCCCTTGGCGTGCGCGCGCTGCGCGAAGGTGGCGGCGGTGCCCTCGACCAGCTCGCGCAGGTCGAACTCGGTCTGTTCGATCTGCAGCTTGCCCGCCTCGATCTTGGCCAGGTCAAGAATCGAGTTGATCAGTTCGAGAAGCGCGTTGCCGTTGGCGATCATCACCTCGAGATAACGCCGCTGCTCGGGGTCAAGTTGCGATTCGCCGAGCAACTCGGCCATGCCCAGCACCGCGTTCATCGGCGTCCGGATTTCGTGCGACATTGACGACAGGAACTCCGACTTCGCCTTCGACGCCGCCAGGGCCGCTTCACGCGCGTGGATAAGCTCCGCCTCGGCCCGTTTGATTTCCGTAATGTCGTGCGCGATAGCGACGATATGCGGCTGCCCGTCGATTTGCAGCAGCACGGCCGACAGCAGATGGGGTACCAGCGCGCCATCTTTGCGGCGGAGCAAAACCTCCAGGTTGCGCACGACGCCGTGCTCATACAGTCGACGCCGTAGTTCCTTGACCTGGCTGCGCAACTGAATAATCTGCAGCTTCTCCTCATTGGCGCCAATAATCTCGTCGCGCCGGTAACCGGTGCCCGCCAAGGCGGCCTCGTTGGCTTCGACAAAGATACCGTCGCTCAAGCGCACGATCGCGATATAGTCCGGACTGGTTTCAATCAAGCGCCGCAGGGTCGCTTCACTTTCGCGCAGCCGGCGCTCGGCCTCCCTGACCGGAGTGATATCGCGCACCATCGTCACCAGGCAGGCGCGCCCGCCCAGTTGCAGCCGCGCCACCGACATCAGGGTCGGCACAACACGGCCCGTCGCATCGGGGAAGGCAAACTCGCGATTGACGATTTCACCGTCGCGGGTGAGCGCGTGCGAAATCTCTTTGAGCGTCGCGCGCGGAACAAAGTGCGCCGGCTGCCGGCCGATCAGGTCGCGCTTGTCGGCGAGTCCGTAAAAGGCCATGAACGCCCGGTTGGCGTCGAGGAAGGTCATGGTCTCCGCTTCGATAATCGACATCGGATCGCTGTGTTCCTCGAAGATCCTGCGCATCATCGCTTCGCCGTCGCGTAGTTTGCGCTCGATCTCCTTGGTGCACGAGATATCCCGGGTAAAGGTCACAAGGCACTCTTCATCGCCCATGTCGACGAAGGCAAAAGAGCTCTGGTAGTGCCCGATCGTGCCGTCACCGCGCCGCAGCTCGAGCTCGATCGACTCCTGCGTTCGTTCGTCGCGACCCATGCTGACCCGTTCGATAATGGGGCCCGCATCGATCACCATGCCCCGCTCGAAAGGTGTCTGGCCGATGGGATCCTGCGGACCGAAGTGGCGCAGCCACTCGCGATTGACCTTGATAAAGCGCAGGCCCGGCAGGCTCAGCACGGCGACCGCCTCCGGCGCGTACTCGCAGATGCGATTCAAAATCTCCTCGCTCTTGCGCGCACGCCGCTCCGCGTCGTCAAGCGCCGTAAGCTGATCCTCGAGGCGGGCGTGAGCGTTTGAAAGATCGGCGATATGCGCGTGAAGCTCGCGCTCGGTATTGGCGTTGACCAGCTCGAGCCGCGCCTGGCGGTCGGCGCTCAGGCGCATCTCGCGCAGCGTCTGGCCGATCCACAAGATCAGGAAGACCAACTCGACTACAACCCAGTCATAGTGTTCGAGCCATTGACCGGGCTGAACGAAACTGACGCCGGCGGTCGACCAGGGCGCCACCAACCCGCGCAACCAGGCATCCCCGACGACCATCGCCAATCCTGAGACAAGCACCGCCCAGTCGCGATAGAGCGCCACCAAAGCGAGCGCGCCAAATACATAAAAGCGGCGCTCCAGCGGATCGCCACTCGGATGAACCAGCAGCGCCATGGCCATCTGGCTGATGGCCACGACGTGACGCGTCAGCCGTCGCCCCGGCAGGCAAAGGCCGAGCGAAATCGTGAGCGAGGTAATTGCCCCGCCCAGAGCCAGCGCGGCGCAAAGATTGGGCTCAGCCTGAAAAGCGGCGCCGTCACGGGTGCGCGGCGAAAGAACAAGCGACAGGATCACGGCGAACAACCATTGACCCGGCATCAGCCACACGAACATCCGATCGGTGCGTCGAAAGATTGCCTGACGCATCTCGGCGAAGAGCTGCGTGGCGCGCCGCGAGCGCTTCCCGCGTACCGTCGCCGCGTTGGTCTCTAACACTGCTGTCTCCCCGCTCGTCGCTGTATCCTCGCTCGTCGCATCTCAATGACCCGCGAATCTCGGTGGCTGCGAGTCCGCGTATCGCCGCCTGGCGTTGCAGGCGAGCAACGCCGAGCCGCGTAATTCGCGGAATCGCGACACCAGGATCTCGTCATTGTCGGAAACGGGCGCCTTCGTCGCCAGTTTTGACACGGGCGGGAACCCGGACGCCCAGCTCCTCAGCATGGGCGGTCGGGGAGCAAGCGGCATGCCGCGCGTCCTCGAGCTGACAAAACGTTCGTCCCGCAAGCGGTCGCGTCGGCCCGGGGGAATTGCCGGGTATTTGTGACGAGGCTTTACAAAGCCTCGGCCTGACCGTCGATCAGCAGTCCCTCATCGATCAGCGCGCTGATCTTTTCGTCGGAATAACCGCATAACGAGCGGAGCAATTCCCGCGAATGAGCGCCCAACGGGGCGGCCGGACCTGGAATCTCCGGCGGCGTCTTCGAAAATTTGTGCGGCGACTTGAGGAGCATGATCTCACGCCCATTCGGCGTCGCCATTTTCTGGATCATCCGTGGACTCAGAATCGGATCGTTCGCGAACTGACCCACCGAGAGAACCCGCGCGGCGGGCAACCGCAGCTCATCGGCCATAATCCGCACCGCCTCCTCATCGCTCGGCAGACCGGCGAGCCATTCCTCGATGAGCGCCTTGAGCATCTCCTGATGCTCGACGCGTCCGGGCGTTGACTTGAACTCGGGCAGCATCAGCTCTTCGCGTCCGATGCGCTTGATAAGCGCCTCCCATTGCGGCTCGGTAAAGATGCCGATTCCGATATAGCCGTCCTTTCCCTTGAAAACCCCGTAGGGAAAAGCGCCGGTGCGTTGCGTGCCACCGCGCTGCGGGTCGATCGCGCCGGCGGATGCCGAATAGGCGGCCAACTGCCAGTCGTGCGAGTTGAAGACGCAGTCGGTCAGCGCCAAATCGATATGCTGTCCCTCGCCGGTCCGTTCACGATGAAACAGGGCGGCGCTGATGGCGCCGAAGGCATTGATCGCCGTCATGTGATCGGCGATGGCCGAGGCCGGATAAACCGGATGGCCGTCCGGTTCCCCCATCATGTGGAGCAGACCGCCCGCGGCGAGCGCCACCAGATCGTTGCCGATGCGCTGGGCGTAGGGGCCATCCTGGCCGTAAGTGGACACCGAGCACATCACGATTGCCGGATTGACCGCGGCGATATCCTCATAGGCCAGGCCGTAACGCTTCAGCACGCCGGGAGTGTAGTTCTGAAAGAAGACGTCGGCGCTCTTGGCCAGGTCCCTGACGATGGCCGCGCCGGCCGGACGCTTGAAATCGACGCAGATGCATTTTTTGCCGCGATTGTGCATCGCGAAGTATGCCGCCGGTGCGCCCTTGCCGCCGTCGTCGGGGCCGAAACGCAGGGCGCGGCTGCCTTCGCCTTTCGGCGGCGGTTCGATCTTGATAACCTCCGCGCCAAGGTCAACGAAGAGTCGCGCCGCGACCGGTCCGGCAAGGTATTGGGTGACGTCGAGAATGCGCACGCCGGCAAAAATCTTGTGATTAGTGGTCATCAAAGGTTGACCTCCAGCTAGCAGATTGTTCAAAATCTAGCCCTTCGCTCCCGGAATGAACGTTCAGTCGGTGAGCGAAGGTGGCGCCAAGGGAGATCATGCACAATGCGTCAGGCAAAGCCACTCCGTTCGATTCTGTTCGTCCCCGGCAATCGCGAGGATCGCATCCGCAAAGCGCCGCGCTTTCAGGCCGATGCGCTCATCCTCGATCTCGAGGATGCGGTCGCGCTCCCTGACAAGGCCAACGCCCGCCCGATCGTGCGCCGGATGGTCGAGGAACTCGGCCGCGCCGGCCAGACCATGATGGTCCGCGTCAACGATTTCGAAACCGGACTGACCTGGGCCGACCTCGACGCCGTCGTCTGCCCCGAACTCTATTGCGTGATGATCCCCAAGGTGACCGGCCCCGAGGATGTCAGGCGCGCCGACACCATCATCGAATTCCTCGAACGCAAGCACGGGCTCGAGGTCGGCACGGTGTTGATCTATCCGGTGCTCGAGACCGCGCAGGGGATGCGGCAGGCGTACGAAGTTGGAACAGCATCCCGCCGCGTCGTGCACATGGGCGGTTTGACCGGCAAGGACGGCGATATCGCGCGAGCGATCGGCTTTCGCTGGACTGATGCCGGTCATGAGGCCTTTTACTACATCTCGAAGGTCTTGCTCGACTCCCGCGCGGCGAACGTGCCCTACCCCATCGGCGGGCGCGGCTGGTGGGATATTCAGGATCTAGAGGGGCTGCGCCAGGAAGCCATTCGCACGCGCGACTTCGGCTACACCGGCATGCTGCTGATCCATCCCTCGCACGTCGCGATCGTCAACGAGGTCTTCACCCCCACCCGCGAAGAGGTGGCGCACTGGAAGGAACTTATCGCCGCCGTTGAAAAGTGCGAACGCGAAGGTGCGTCGGTCGTCACCTTCAACGGCGCGATGGTTGATACGGCGCATGTCAAGGTCGCGCGGGACCTGCTCGCGTGGGCCTCCGCCCTAGGAGTCGCCTGATGGCTGAAACGACGGCAGTTTGTTCAATCGAATGGGTTACGGTCGGCGCACTGCTTGCGCTCGTGGCATGCTCCACGCTTGGGACGACGGCACACGCCGCGCCCTCCTCTGATGCCCCGCCGATCGGGCAGGCCGATCGTGATCTGCCGGCCGGCACCACGATCAATGCCGGCAACTGGCGTCAATTTCGCCAGTACATGCCCGACGGCATGATCCGCCTGTTCGAGGGCCGGGATTTCTGGAAGATGCCGCCCGATGCCACCATCCAGGTCGGACCGACGCTCGACTATCGGCTGCCGCAGAATTACCTCGCCGCCACTGAGAAGTACGCCGGACAGGTCCAGATCAGGCCGCTGCCGGACGGTGGACTGACGCTCAGCAACTATCACGGCGGCATCCCCTTCCCGAATCCGCAGGAGCCGTACCGCGGATGGAAGGTGCTGGCGAACATGTGGTTCCGCTACTATCCGCGGCTTGTCGCGCAGACCTACGGCTATACCTGCGGGATGGACGCGACCCGTTCGGTCAACTGCCTCGCGCTGCAGTATGTGACGCGGCAATTTGCGTACAACACCGATCCCGGTCCACCGCCCCAGGGCGCCTTCCAGGAAATCTACTTCACCAACTGGTTCATGGTGATCGAGCCGGAACAGGAAAAGTACACGACCACGCTCACCATTGATTACGCCGACCCGGCACGCCAGGAAGAATCCTACGTCTTTCTGCCGGCGTTGCGCCGGTATCAGCGTCTTTCACCGTCGGCGCGATGCGCCGCCACGGCGGGAACCGACGCGACCCCGGACGATTTCGAATTCGGTTTCGATTCGAATATCACGCAGGTGAAGGTGGATTTCGTCGCCCGCCGCCGGATCCTGAGTCTGCTGGTTTCAGACCTGCCGCGCGGCGCCTTTCCCGCGGGCTTCGAGCTGCCTCTGGGATGGCCGCAGCCGACGCTCGGCCAATGGCAACTGCGCGACGTCTATCAAATAGCCATCACCAAGCTGCCCTCCAGCGGCGGCGCCGGATGCTACGGCAAGCGCGTTTATTACATCGACGGTCAGTCCTACGTGCCGCTCTGGATCGAGATTTATGATCCGCAGATGCGCCCGCAGCGCTATCACGCGATCTTTCCGCACGTCCTCGACGTTCCCGGGGTGGGCAGCGCGATGGCCAGCGGCGCGGACGTCGAAGCATTTTGGAACCTGGCCAATAACCATGCGACCTTTACCGTCGAACCCGCGCTCGACGGCAAACACTTCATCGATCAGCAGGTCCCGGCGGAGTTCGATGACGTCGCCCGCTACAGCACGCCCTCCGGTCTCGATCTGATCATGCGCTAGCAGTCCCCTCCTCGGCCCGTGCGCTCCACGGCGCTCTGTTCAAGCCGTTCCACAGGGAGCAGAATCGGTGGCGATGGCTGACCGGGAGGATCAGTACGGCGCGCTGCTCGAGCAGTTCTACGGCAATCGTCTGCTGTTCGGCGACCCCAACGAAGCGCGGGTCGTCGCGATCGAAGTCGCGGGCGACAACGCGGTCGAGTATTTCCGCCGGACGGCGGCCGGCGAGCTGGTGCGCGAGCGCCGTCCGTTGCAATTATTCGCGCTGGTCGCGGATCGCAATCTGCTGGCCGACCTGCGCGCACCGTACCGGACACTCGAGCTCGCCGGCGGTTTTCGTTATCGCTACCTGGTCAGGTTCGACGCGCTGAGCGCGCTCGAAGTGGCGCGGCGCCACCTGCGCGAGTGCTCCGGCAAGTCCCCATCGGCGAGCGATGCGCCCTACCTTATCCTGACCGATCCGATCCAGCAGCATCTGATGCTCACCGGGGTGACTCTTTTCCTGGGGATGCAGTTCAGCGACCTCCGACGACTGCAGTTGGATTGTGAACCGCAGGGCCTGCGCGAGAGCGGCGCCGCGCCTGCCCGCGAGGATCAGCGCATCCTCGCGATCGCGATCACGGATTCATCCGGTTTTGCCCGCGTGCTCTCGCAGCGCGAGATGGACGAGCGCGAAATGATCGCCGAGCTGGTGCGGATCATCCGCGAGCGCGACCCCGACGTAATCGAAGGTCACCACCTGCTGCGGTCGCAACTGGCGATGCTCGAGGCGCGCGCCCGCCGCCTCAGGATTCCGCTCGCCTGCGGACGCGACGGCCGCGCGCCGCGCGGCCGCCTCGCGCGTCTGCAGATCGCCGAACGCACGATCGCCTATCGGCGCTACGAACTTTACGGCCGCCATCTGGTGGACACCTGGCTGCTGGCGCAGCATTACGATATTGCCAGCCGCGAGCTCGAAGGCTTCAGCCTCGACGAGTTGTCGCGGCACTTCGGCGCCGCCCGTAGTGATCGCGTTTACCTCGAACCGGCCGAGATCCATCCGACCTTCGCGCGCGATCCGCAGCGCGTCGAAGCGCATGCTCTCGACGAAGCGCGCGAAACCGGCGCCCTTGCCGAAGCCCTCGCGCGCAGCCATTTCGTCCAGACGCAGATTTTTCCGTATTCCTACCAGAACGTGATCCTGCGCGGCAACGCAACCAGAATCGACGCCCTCCTGATGCGCGCCTACCTCGCCGCCCGCCATTCGATTCCGGCGC
>JAJPHI010000010.1 GCA_021325355.1 Pseudomonadota bacterium | reverse complement strand
GCTGCCGGGCGGGTCAGACGGTTGAGTTCGGATTTGCCCTAAAGGCGGGTCGGCGGTTTTGATGGAGCGGGCGATCGGGGTCGAACCGACGACGTCCAGCTTGGGAAGCTGGCATTCTACCACTGAATTACGCCCGCTCTAAAGCTCAAGCATTGCGCGCGCTACGGTTGAAAGCAAGGCGGACGCGGCGATCGGCGCCACGAGCGTCGCGACTCGATTGGCGCTTATGTGACCACGGCGCGATTGGCGACGCGCGCGGCCATCGCATACATCGCCAAGGCAAAAACCGCTGCGACGGCAAATGAAAGTCCGAAAGCCGGCAATGAGGCGATCGCGCCGGGATGGCTCGCGTAGAGCCCCTCGCGCAGCGCGGCCACGCCGTAGGTCAGCGGGTTTATGCGCATCACCCATCCGAGCACCAGGGGCGCTCCGGCCACGGGCCAGAAGGCTCCTGACAGGAGCCAGATCGGAATCAGGATCAGATTCATGATGGCGTGAAAGCCCTGCGTCGACTCGATACGCCAGGCGATTAACAGACCGATGCAGGTCAGGGCGAAGGCTACGATCGCCATCACGAGAGCCGAGAGGAGGATCGCCGCGAGCGAGAGATGAATGCCGGCGAAAGGCGCGAGCAGCAGAAAAATACAACTCGGCACCCAGGCCAGGGTGGTCGCGCCCAGCGCCTGTCCCATCACGATGGTCGGCCGGGCGATCGGCGCGACCAGCACGCCCTGTAAAAACCCCTCACGGCGATCCTCAACGGTCGAAATCGTTGAAAAGATCGCGGTGAACAGCAACACCAGCGTGATGAAACCCGGATAGAGATATTCGAAGTAGTTCATGTCGGCGGGCATCCCGGCCGGCCGGAATGAGGCTTTCAAGCCGGCACCCAGCAACAGCCAGAAGACCAGCGGCTGCAGAAAGGATCCGATTACGCGGCTGCGCTGACGGCAAAAGCGCGTGACCTCGCGCAACCATAAGGTGCCGATTCCTCTGAGCGCGTTGTCCATCTTGAGTGCCATCTCAGGCGAACCGCCGACCCGTCAGATGGACGAAGACATCTTCGAGGGTCGGTTTGCCCAGGGTTATGGTGTCGATTTCGCTGCCGAACGCCTCGACGATGTCGCGGACGAGCTCGTGACCGCGCGGTCGCTCGAGGCGCAGCATCCCATCGACAATAGTCGTCCGGAGACGCATCCGCTGCTCGATTTTGCGTTGCAAGCCTTCCGGATCGCCGGTCCTGATGACGACTACGTCGCCGCCGACGCGCGACTTGAGCTCTCCGGGAGGGGCGACGGTGACCAGCTTGCCCTGGTCGAGGATAGCGATACGGTCGCAGCGTTCGGCTTCTTCGAGATAATGCGTGGTAAGGACGATCGTGAGCCCGTCACGTTCGCGCAGCTCGGTCAGGTAATTCAGAAACTCCCGTCGCGCCAGCGGATCGAGCCCGGTGCTGGGCTCGTCGAGGATTAGCAGTTCCGGTCGCGGCAGGAGGGCTTTCGCCAGTTCGACGCGGCGCCGGAGGCCGCCCGACAGGCGTTCGACCAGTTCGCCGGCCCGATCCTGCAAGCCCACCCGTTCGAGCATCGCCGCCGTCTGATCGCGCAACGACGCCCCGTGCAGCCCGTAAAGGCGTCCATGATGGTGCAGGTTCTCGGTTACGGTCAGCTTGCCGTCAACGCTCGGATGTTGGAAGACGACGCCCATCCGGCGCCTCAGCTCGAGCGTGCCGTGACGCAGGTCAACGCCGAGCACGCGCGCGCTGCCCGCCTGCATCGGGGTGAGCGTCGAGAGCAGTTTGAAGAGCGTCGTCTTGCCGCCGCCGTTCGGTCCAAGCAGGCCGAAGAGCTCGCGCTCGTTAATCGTCAGGCTGACGCCGTCGAGCGCGCGTCGTTCGCCGTAGCAGAAGCCTATCTGCTCGAGTTCGAGCGCCGGTCGCGCGGATTGGGAGAGCGCGGCCGCAGCCGCCGGAGAGATACGCGCAGTCATATTATGAGCGGCGGCCGGCCCGCTACTTCATCTCGTCCTTTTTGACGAAGTTGAGCGAGGCCGAGTTCATGCAGTAGCGGAGCCCGGTCGGCCGCGGTCCATCCTCGAAGACATGCCCAAGATGGGCCCCGCAGCGCGAACAGGTGACTTCGGTGCGGATCATCCCGTAGCTGTGATCGGGCGAGTTTTCGACCCGCGAGTCCTCGAGCGGCGCATAAAAGCTCGGCCATCCGCAGCCGGAATCATATTTGGTGTCGGAGGAAAACAGCTCATTGCCGCAACAGACGCAAAGATAAACCCCGTTTTCGTGAAAATCCCAGTATTTACCGGTGAAGGCGCGCTCAGTACCTTTTTTACGTGCAATCGCGAATTGTTCCGGCGTGAGGAGCTGACGCCATTCTTCGTCGGTCTTGTGAATTTTTTCCGCCATAGATCATATCCTCGGATGCCGATCGCGGTTCTGCAAGCGGCGGCCCTCCGGCCGATGTCGCGATTAGCCCGCGCGACTCACAAAATAGCATTCCCCGATAGCTCAAGGGAGCGGCCGCCCCGCTGTATCCGGTTGGACGCATCAGGCACAATAGACCGCGATCATGGCAACCGAATCCCTATCTCCGAGCGAGCGCGCCGCGCGCGCGCTCAAGCAACTGCTCGACGGCAACGCGCGCTACGTGCGCAACGCGGCAATCCATCCGGCTTCGCGGCCATCGGCGGCGCCGCAGAGTCCGCTGGCGGTGGTGCTGTCGTGCAGCGACTCGCGCGTTGCGCCTGAGTTGATTTTCGATCAGGGCGTCGGAGCGCTCTTTGTTGTGCGCGTCGCTGGCAATACGTATGACCGCCTCGCCTGCGAGAGCATCCGCTTCGCCGTGATGAAGCTCGGCGTGGCATTGATAATCGTCATCGGCCACGACTCCTGCGGGGCGGTCAGCGCGGCGCTGGAGCATTATCCGGCAACTGGCGTCGGACCGCTGGTCGAGAATATCTATCCCGCCATCAGCGCCGCTAAGGGCGGACCGGGCGACCCGATTGATAAAACCGTCAGGGCCAACGCGATCATCGTAGCTGAGCGGCTCGCGGGCGAGGCTGACTTTGCCGCTAAGGTCGCGGCGCGCGAGCTCATGATCGTGCCGGCACGTTACGCGATGGACAGCGGTGAGATCGAGCTGCTGCGCAACCCCGAAGGCCGGACGCACGCCGGCCTTCGCTAAAGCCGGTGCCTACAACGTCGGCGCCAGGATAACTGCCGCCGCTGGCATCGCGACCCCGGTCTTCATCGCGCCGACCTTGGTGAAGGTGTTGGTCGTCGGATCGTAAATCTCCGCAACCTTATTGATGTTGGCCTGGCTAGTGTCCTTTTTGCCGCCGAAGCCGCCAGCGATCAGCACTGTGCCGTCGTTCAGCAGAACGGCGGCGTGGCCGGCGTGGGGATGAGTCATGCTTTTCGCGCAGACCGTGAGCCCCTGAACCGTGGTCGTTCCATTGATACAGGAGAAGGTCTGCGTGGTGGGATCGTAGAGTTCCGCGCCTTGCGCGACCGAGCCGAAAAATGCGCCATAAGACCCGCCGCTGAAGATGACCACCTGGTCGGCGTCGAATCCGCCGCTAATCAGCACCTGACCGGCATTGGCGCCCGTCGTGAGCAACGTTGCCCCGTGCATCGCCAGCGGCTCGATCATGCCGCCACCACTGGTCAAAGTGAAAGTCTGGGTGGTCGGATCAAAGATGTCGGCGCTCGCGGTCGCGCCAAACGCGCCGAAGGAGAAACCGTTGCTGATGCCGCCCGCCACCAGGACCGTGCCGTCCTGAAGCAGGGTCGCGGTGTGGAACGCGCGAAAATCCGCCATCGTGCTGGTCAGCGTCGAAAACTTGCCGGTGGCAGGATTGTAAAGTTCGGCGGTTTTGAGCGTAACCCCCTGATCAATAGCCCCGGGGGCAGCGCTCACGAGGCCGCCCGTGACGAGCACCTCGCCAGCGAGCGCACCGGTCGTCAACAGGGTCGCCGTATGAAAGGCGCGCGGACTCGCCATCGAGCCGGTCGGGGTGAAGGTACCGTTGGTGGGATTGTAGAGCTCGGCGCTGGCCTCAGCGTCGCCCGTCGATCCCAGGCCGCCAACAATCAGAACGTCGCCGGTGTTGGGACCGCTGGTGAGCAGGGTCGCCGTGCAGCCCATTCGCGGGGCGGTCATCGCGTTGGTCAAGGTGGTGAAAGTGCCGCTCGTAGGGTCGTAACTCTCCGCCGAGGCGAGCGGCGTCAGCGTCAACGTCACTTCGTTCTTGGTCTTGGCGGAAACCTGGCCGCCGCCGAATACCAGGACGGGCGAATCAGCACCGGCGGTGGGTAGAGCGATCGCGCAGGGGGCCATCCGATCGGTCGTCAGGGCTCCGGTCTTGGTGAATTTCTTGGTGGTGGGATCGTAAAACTCGGCCTTAACTGTGGATTTTTTGCCGGAAGCACCACCCGCGATCAGGACGTCGCCGGCGAGCGGCAACTTCTTGGCCGCCGGCTTCATCGCGATACTACCTTCTTGCAGCGCGGCCTTAGCGCCATCTTGAGCAATCGGCGTAGCGAATTCCGCGCGGAAGGTGGTGTTGGAGGGATCCGAGCATCCTACGCCGACCAGTGCCGCGACAACGATGGCCGCCTTCAAAACGGCGCAAAGATGGAATCTCGATGAAATATGTCTGATCATTGCATCCCTTTCCGCGAGTGCCCGTAGGCTCGGTAGTCCAGCGTCGGTTCAAAACTAGAGCCGACGCGAAGTGACGCCTACGCGCGGGTAGTCTAGTGTTTTGTTGAGTTTAGATCACGTGTTTTTGGCATTCGTTATGCAAAAGAACCAAGAGCCATCTAACTGATGGAAATTTTTGACGCGGTACTTCCCCTGTGACTCTGCGAGGGATTGGCATGATGTTGGCTTTGTTCCACGATGTAGCTCGTTCTCACATCGAAACCCGTAAGCATGGGAGCACAGGAATGAAGGTTTCTTCGAAAACAGGAAGTGTTATCGCGGCTGCAGCGCTTGCGCTGGCCTTCGGCGGTGTGGCGATGGCGCAATCGGCCAGCTCGGACTTCAGTACGGCCGGTCAGGAGACCAAAAGCGCTGGCACGAGCGCAGGGCACGCGGTTGTCAACGCGGCCAAGGGCACCGCGACGGCGACCGAGGACAGCACTCTGACCGGTAAGGTTAAGTGGAATCTACACGAAGATAAGGTGACCAAGGACCAGGATATCCACGTCAAGACGATCGCTGGCGTCGTCCATCTATATGGCAGCGTCAACACCGAAGAGGCCGCTCGCGAAGCGACGCGCGTGGCCGAGCGGACCAGCGGCGTGAAGGGCGTGCATAACAACCTGCACGTCACCTCCGCCAGGGCCGAGTAACCCGCTAATTGCCGACGGCGCCGCCTCCCTTGCTCGGGTCGAAGGCGCCGTCGAGCATCCCGGGCGTTATCCGAATCGCGCTGACGGCACCCAATTCGGGCACCACCTTGATTGGGTAACCCATCTGGCGCAGCGCGCCGATGGTGGTCGCGGGCATCGCTGCTTCGGTGAAGACCGTCGGCGGCTGACTCTGCTCATGAATCCGCGGCGCGCTGACCGCCGCCTCGGGGCTGAGGCCGAAATCCAGGATATTCAGCCCTACCTGAAGGACGCCGGTGATGATCGTGGGGCCTCCTGACGCGCCCACGACCATCGCCGGCGCGCGACCGCGGAGCGCAATCAGGGGCGACATGCTCGAAAGCGGCCGTTTCCCCGGCGCGATCGCATTAGTCTGCGACTGAACCAGCTTGAAGGCATTAGGAACGCCGGGCGCGACCGCAAAGTCGTCCATCTCGTCGTTCAGAATCAGACCCGCTTCGGGAACCATGATCTTCGCGCCGAAGATCGTGTTGATGGTCGTGGTGACGTCGACGACGTTGCCAGCCTTATCGACGATACAAAAATTCGAGGTTCCATGGTCGCGGGCTGATGCGATATTCGGCACTGTAAGATGATGCAGGGCCTGCTGCCGCGCTTCGCTCAGATGGGCCGGTGACAGCAGTTCGGCTACCGGCACCTTTACGAATGCCGGATCGCCGTAGCGATCGCGATCGACGAAACCCTGCCGCATGATTTCGATCAATTGCGCCAGGTAGGCGGGCGAATTCAGACCGAGACCCTCCGTATGGCCCGGCGCGATCATGCCGAACATTTCAAGCACGATTCCGCCCGAGGACGGCGGCGGCATCGTGTAGAGATCGTAGCCGCGATACCGCAGATGGATGGGCTCGCGCCAGACGGGCCTATAGTTCGCGAGATCGTCGGTCGTGAGGATTCCGCCGGACGCCTTGATGAAGGCTGCAATCTGCGCGGCGGTCGCGCCGTGATAAAAGCGCTCGACCGGCTGGTCGCCGAGCCCGTCCATCAAAGCAGCGAGCCCGGGTGCCCGAACGCGCGCGCCCGCTTTCAGCGGCGCCCCGGCGGCATCGAAGAACTGGGCACGAAAGCCCGGGTCCTTGACGATCTGGCTCGCCGAGAAGGCAATATCGCGCGCCATATGCGGACTCAGCACAAAGCCTTCACGCGCGAGCTTGACCGCAGGGGCGACCAGAGATGAGAAGGGCATCGTGCCGAAGCGCCGCAACGCCGCGTCGAGACCGGCGAGCTCGCCGGGCACGGCAACCGCGAGCGCGCCGGTCCTCGCCAGCTCCTCGACCGGTTTGCCGTTACGAAAATACATATCCGCTGAAGCGGCCTTGGGCGCCGTTTCACGATAATCGAGGGCATAAAGCTTATGGTCCTTCGCCCAATAGATCAGCATGAACCCGCCGCCGCCGATCCCGCACGAGGCCGAGTTCGTCACTCCGAGCGCGAGCGCCACCGCCACTGCCGCATCGACCGCGTTGCCGCCGTGTTCGATTACGTCGAGACCGATCTGCGAAGCCTCCGCCCCCTCCGAGGCGACCATCGCATGATGCGCCTCGGCCGCGTCGCCGGTCTGCAGCGAGACCAGACAGAAGCTGATCGCGATGAAGAGGCGGAGGAGTTTGGTTCGGGTCCGTCGAAGCATCAGGATGTACTAACAGTCACGAAGAGCTGGGGAAAGCTGGCGAGGGACCGCCCGACAATGCTTAATTAGCGCCTTGGCGCTGGCTATCCCGCCGCACTTTCGCATCGTCATCTTCGCAACCGGTGCGCCATCGTGCGGGACGTTGGAAGGGCCGGGGTGAAGCTTCGGTTGGCAATCGAATTCACGATCGACGGAGAGCCTCATGGACTTCAAGGATATCGTTTACGAGCAGACCGCCGGCGTGGCGGTGGTGGCATATAATCGGCCGGAGCGCATGAACGCCTGGAATGCGCGGATGGGCGATGAGGCGCGCACCGCGATTCTCGACGCTGAAAATGATCCGAAGGTTCGCGCGATTATTTTGACCGGCAGCGGGCGCGCCTTCTGCGCCGGCGCCGACATGCAGGCGCTCAACAGTATTGCCGCCGGCAACGAGGAAATCCCCGAGCACCGCCCGGCGTCCTCGCGCGCGAGCGCAGCGAATCCCAACTACCAGGGCCGCTTTTCGTGGATGCTCGGACTCAAAAAGCCGGTGATCTGCGCGATCAACGGTCCCGCGGTCGGGATGGGCTTCGCGATCACCCTGTATTGTGATTTTCGCGTCGCCGCGCAGTCGGCGCGGATGGGCTTGATTTTCCCCCGTCGCGGTCTCGCGATCGAATTCGGCAGCTCCTGGATGCTGCCCCGAATCGTCGGTCTCACCAACGCGATGGACCTCGCGATGACCGGACGCCTGATCGACGCGAACGAGGCGCAGCGGTTAGGCCTGGTGAGCCGCGTGGTCCCTGACGGCGAACTGATGACGGCGGCGCGCGCGTTGGCCGAGGATCTGGCAACGCAATGCACTCCGCTCGGCCTCTCACACATCAAGCGGTTGGTGTACGGCCATCTGTTTACTGACCTCGCCACGGCGCTCCGCGAAGACGATGAAGCGACGGCCGAGATGCTGCGGTCGGAGGATTTTCGCGAAGGGATTCGCGCCTTCCAGGAGAAGCGCGCCGCCAAATTCACCGGCCGCTGATGACGGCAATCAGACCGGGGTGACGAGCAGGGTCTGGACGCGCGAGGTATCGTACACCGCGCGCTTGTGCTGATAGCGCCAACCCTCGTCCGTCCGGATGACGCGGTCGTAATAGCGGCCGGCCTGATACAGGCGCGACTCGCCGTCGGTCAGCGTCTGCACGACGACATAGTTGGACTGCATCGCGATCGTATCGGAATCGAGGCGCGTATAGGTGAGGCCCGATGTCAGGTGCCGATAGGTGTGCGGCTCGTAGAGATTGGCCTTGCGCAAAGAGACGATGCGATCGCGCATCATCGGACGCCCGAAACAGTGCATGATGCCGATCTCAAGCCCCAGATCGACGTTTTCCTTAGGCAGGATCTCGTAAACGCCGTCCGCGGTAAAAAGCTCCGGCCAGGCTTCGAGCCGGTCGCTATCGATTACGTCGATATAGTTCTCCTGTAGTCGATAGAGTTCGAACCAAAGGAGCATTTCGGCGAGAACGGCGTCCACGGCTGGTCCCCCAATCTGCAGGCGGGCCCGTCAGAGCCCCATCAGCTTCTGGTAGCCGCGCCAGAAATCGCGGATATGGCTCTCCGACACGTCTGAGCGATCCGCGTCTTCACGCGAGGCTTCAAGGCCCATATCGACGATTCCGCAGGGGTTGATCCCGCCGGCGGTGCCGCCGCGCACCAGTTCGGTCGCGAGCGTATCCTCCATCGAGATCAAGCCGGCGGGACCGACCAGGTTCGCCTGCTTGATCCGCTTCATGCGCAGATCGGGTGGATCATCCTCGTAGCCGAAAAAATGAAAGATCAGTTCAAAGTGATCGGGGCCCTTGGGGAGAATCTGCCGGATCGCGAGGCTGTTCTGGATCTGCGTCACCACCGCTTGCGGGAAAATCGACTGGATATGCGGACTCATGCCGTCGGCGAACTCGCGGGAAGGCTCGAGTACGGAAGTATCTTCGAGCCGCAGGCCCTCCTTGAAGGACGAAACCTGCGCGCTCTTGTAGGCGGCCCCGCCACTCGTGTCTTCGGTGTGAAAGTAGCGCAGCCAGGTATGGAGGCCGTCGTCGCTGCCGACCGAATCGAAGCGCATCCCGGCGCGGATCAGGTTGAAAGTGCTGAAGAAGGCGTGCAGGAGTGAGGCGTGATACGGATCACGGACGTTTTCGCTGTAGAGTTTCCAGTTGGCCCGCGCGTACTGACGTACGCATCCGAGATAAGCCATCGGCTTGCGCGCGAGCCGCTCAAGCCCCGGCCGCATCTGCGGGCCCAGATAGTCGTAAAGCGGCGGCGCGGCATCACTGAAAGTCGCGAAGATCAACTGACCGTAGGTTTCGAGGCGAAGCTTCTCGAGACCGTTGTGCACGGGATCGAAGTCCGCCGGCATCCCGGCGCGGCGGTTGACGCCGTTGCGGAATGGGACGCCGCGCAGATTGCCGCGCGGATCGTAGCTCCACTGATGATACACGCAGATGTGCGTGCGGGCGTTGCCGCGCGCATGGCGGCAGACGATCGCCCCCCGATGGGCGCAGCGATTGACCCATGCCGCGAACTGCCCGTCCTCGGCCCGCGTGACCACGACCGGCGTATCGCCGACAAAGGTGCTTTTGTAATCGAACGGCCGCGGCAGTTCGGCCTCGAGCGCGACGAAACTCCACACCGGGCCGTGAAAAATACGCTCTTGTTCGAGCCTGTAGATGGCGGGTGAAGTATAGATCTCGTAGGGGATCCGTGAGCCGTCACGGCGTGGAAAATAGGCTGTTTGGATGAGCGATCCGTTAGCGTTCTGAGAAAGGCCTTCGCCCATCGCGCACCTCCCGAGCAGGGCCGTCGCGTCACCCTGCCGTCAATATCGGCATATCACAAATGCCGCATCGAGCGGCATCCCCACCGGATCTGCGGCGTCGGCAGCGGCGAGACGATCCGGCGGCGCTGATGACACGTCGAGCCGATCCGAGCCATGCCGCGACTTATTTGTCGAGAGGATGCTTGAACTTGCGGTCGGGATGCCGGATGGTCAGGACCGCGCACGGCGCCTTGTTGACCACACGTTCGGCCACGCTGCCCATCAGCACGTGTGCGAGACCGCTGCGTCCGTGCGTGCCCATCACGATCAAGTCAACGTTCTCGCTTTGTGCCGCGTGGATAATCTCGAGGAAGGGCGCGCCAACCCTCATCAGGCTGCGCGCTTTGATGCCGGCATCGCGCAGGCGAACGATCTCCTGATCGAGTTCCTTTAACGCCATCAGCCGCTGCTCTTCCGCAATGCGATTGACCGTGCCCATATCCAAGCCC
The DNA here is from genome assembly GCA_021325355.1 of Pseudomonadota bacterium. GTDB lineage: Bacteria > Desulfobacterota > Binatia > Binatales > Binataceae > JAJPHI01. The sequence goes on along the minus strand of JAJPHI010000010.1, from coordinate 31,821 downwards.
GGACTCAGATCACCAATCATGACCGGCGCCAGCGGCTGATCCACATGGACGACGATCACTTCTGCGCCGAACTTTTGCGCCAGCGCGATAGCGTAGCTCAAGGCTAGCTTTGAATCATCAGAGAAGTCCGTTGGGGCGAGAATCTTGTTAAAGGTCGGCACGTTGTAGACGATACGCTTGGCGCGGCTTTTCTAGCAAGCCCACGGTTCGGCCTCGGCAGCAAAGGATACGGGAAGGGGTGGATGAACCTGCCTTAAACCGTGGAACCGGAAAAATTTACGATGAGAGTGCTTGGGGCGCACAGAAATGGCCAACTCAGCAGAATGGAACGTTTATTATCGCATGGCATCGCTCTTGCTATCTGAAAATTTTGTAAACCTTTTTTTGACTGAGTCGCCCGTTGTTCATCCTCGTTGTAGAAGACGATCCCGACCTTTCCCAAGTACTGGCAGAAATTCTGAGCAGTTTCGGCCATCAGGTAGAACGCGCCCATGACGGCGCCGACGCCCTCGATTGCCTCATCAGGGCTGATGAAAGACCCGCGCTGATTCTTTCCGACCTCGCGATGCCGATTATGGACGGATGGAGCTTCTTGAACGAACTTCGCAAGAATAGCGAGCTCGCGCGGATCCCGGTCGTCATCATGACCGCCTCGTCGGAAGTTGGCGAGCAGGCCCGGGCGTCCGGCGCGCGGGCGGTGCTCTACAAGCCGGTGGACGTGCAGAAGCTCGAGCGGCTCATCAATCATTTTGTTAAAGCGGCGTAGCCGGCACTTCGCCAAAGCGGCGTCGCGCCGTCGCGGCATACGATCGGGGAGCGAATCGGCGGCTCAACTCCCGCGCCGAAACTTCCGCGCAATTAGCCAAACGCTTTGCGCAAAGCTTCGCGGTCGAACCCGGCAATCCGCGTCTTACCACTGATGATCAACGGACGTTTGATCAGATTGGGCTCGCGCGTCATGAGGTCGAGTGCTTCGTCCGTCGTGAGTTCCCGGCCTTTCAGACCAAGCTGCTTGAAGGCGGGACTCTTCGGGTTGATGTACTCGCGGGGGTCGTGTCCGGCGAACAGCTCCGCGAGTTCGGCGCGGCTTAGCGGAGTCTTCGCGTAGTCGCGCTCGTCGAGTTCGACCTTGAGCTCATCGCGCAGGAAACTTCTGGCGTTGCGGCAGGTGCTGCAAGTTGATTTCCACAGAAATCGTATCTTTTTCATCTTGCTCACGAATTAAGCTTGGTCCGATGGCGCTCGCATCAAGCCCGCGGGGGGCGACCCACGGGCTAGCCGGCCGATCGGTGCAGGAATCGAGTCACCGCCCGCATCCCGCTTCGCCGTTCATCCCATCCAGCCGAGGATCGCCCGCGCCGACCGGCCGAGGAGCCACTCCTTGTCGGGGGCGGATAGCTGATCTGCGCAACGGATACAGAACAACGATTCGGCGTACGTATGGTGGTCGGTCGTGACCGTGTAATCGCTGGCCCACATGATCCGTTTCGCGCCGAAAGCCTCGATCACCCGACCGAGCTGCTGGAGCAAATCCCGGTAAGGGAAAGCCTCGCGCGAAAGACGCGGCGCATGTCCCCATTTGACCGCCACATGCGGATACTTCGCGTAGCTGATTAGCTGATCAATCGTCTGTTCGAGCTGACTCGGCAGCGACGGTCGATCCACGCCCATGCCGACATGATCGATGATGAACTGCGTGTCGGGGAAACCTTTGACGTATTTCTGGAGGGTCGCATGGTAGTCGCCGGGATAGATCATGATGGGCACGCGATGGCGGCCGGCGGCGGCGAGAATTTTTTCGTGCCCACCACCTTGCTGCAGCAGCTTGAAATCGAAACCTGAGGCAATCCGTACGCACAGCCGGCCGGGCTTCCGGCGCAGGTCCGCCATCAGATTGTCGAGCTCCGGATCGTTGGGATCGAAACGCGCGACATAGGCGAACCGCTGCGGAAATCGCTCGACCGCCTCCTCCGCGAACGGATATTCAAAACGCATCACGCCGTCGGCCGTTTTGGTCCGCACCGGCGGCCAGACGTCGATCACCGCGGCGTTGACCCCGACGGCATCCATGATGGCGATCGATTGATCGAGCCCGCGATGATTGGCATGGACCTGTGCGTCGACAATTTCCATATGAGCGGCTCCCGCATGGTATGTTTGAACGAGCTTACCGCGAAACTCTGGTTCTGCGCGAAGCAGCACCATCACCGCCTCGACGGCGCGGCGGCGACACCATCGCACAGGAGCAAGCATATGCGAGTCTTCGTCACGGGCGCGACCGGCTTTATCGGTTCCGCGCTGGTGCCCGATCTGATCCGCGCGGGCCATCAGGTTTTGGGGCTGGCGCGCAGCGATGCGGGAGCGCGGACGCTGGCCGCGGCGGGTGCCGTGGTCCATCGCGGCGACCTGGAGGATCTCGAGAGCCTCAGGCGCGGCGCGGATCAATCCGACGCCGTGATTCATCTGGCCTTCAACCACGACTTCTCCCGGTATGCCGCGCGTTGCGAGGACGATCGGAACGTGATCGAGGCTCTCGGCGAGGTGTTGGCGGGCTCCGCACGGCCGCTGGTCGTGACCTCGGGCGTGATGATTGTCGGCGCCGCCGGTCGTGCCTGTGTGGAAAGTGATCCGCCGGCCAGCTCGAAGCTGATTCCGCGGGCGGCGTCCGAAGAGGCTGCGGCGGCGGCGGCCGCGAGAGGCGCTCGCGTCGCGATCGTGAGACTTCCCCAGGTGCACGACACGGTCAAACAGGGACTGGTTACGGTGCTGATCCAACTCGCGCGTGAAAAAGGGGTCTCGGCCTATGTTGGCGACGGGAGCAACCGCTGGGCCGCGGCCCATCTGAGCGATACCGCTCAGCTCTACCGACTCGTCCTCGAAAAGAGTCAGCCCGGAGCCGTCTATCACGCCGTCGCCGAAGAGGGCGTGCCCCTACGCACGATCGCCGAGACGATCGGTCGCGGCCTCAACGTGCCGGTGGTCGCCGTTCCACCCGAGCAGGCGGCATCGCATTTCGGCTGGTTCGCCGCGTTTGCCGGATATGATCAACCGGCGTCGAGCGCCTGGACTCGGGAGCAGCTTGGATGGCATCCAACCGGGCCGGATCTGCTCTCGGACCTGCGGCAGATGCGCTATTCCTGAGTCTTGGGACGCTCCCGGGCGCCGGCCGGAACGAAGCGCCTGCCGGCCTGACCCGACAAGATGTGCTCGACCAGCTCTTCGACGCCGGCGCCGTGGTCGCGCTGCGCCGTGTAGTCAACCGCCTGCTTGACTTCGGGCAAGGCGTTCGCGACCGCCGCCGAGAAGCCGCAGAGCCGCAGAAAATCCAGATCGTTCTCGGCATCGCCGACACCGACGGTAGCGCTCGGCGAAGCGCCGAGATCGTCTAGTGCGGCCCGCAGACCGCTCGCCTTATTGATGCCGGGCGGCAGGATCATCACGGCGTCTTTATTGAAAATGACCTGCAGATCGAGTCGCATGCGCGCGATCGTTTCGAACACTATCGTTTCGTAGGGCCGCCAGGTCGCGACGATCACCTCGCCGCAATTGAGCCGACTCACGCCCGCCTTGCGCAAAGCTTCGGCAAAGGCGGGCGGCGGCGGTGTACCGAGCCGTTTGCTCTGCTTGGATTTGGGAACGTGCAGCAGCGCGCCATTTTCGAGAATCAGGCGGTCGAAGATTTCCTGACCGTCGAAGACCGTCGCGAGATCATCCAACTGGCGACCGGAGATCAGGATCAGCCTGAAGCCGGCACGTTTCAGGCGCTCCAGCGCCGCCATCGTCGTTGCGCCGACGCGGCCGTTCAGCGCCAGAGTCCCGTCATAGTCGGTGGCAAAGACCAAAGGAGTAAGGGGCTTCATTGTCAGCGCTACGATCCTCGTGCATTCAACCATAAAGCGGCTACGCTAGCGGTCGCCATGATCGATCAGAAGTTGGGAAGCTCACCGCCCGTGCTCAGGCTTCAACGGGAACTGGCGCGGCGGCTTCACATGATCAGGATTCGTGCCAATCAGGCCACGGTCGCCGGCGCGATGGTCGGCGCGCTCGCCGGATTCTTCTTCGCGAAGGGGTGGGTGCTGCCAGGGATTCTGGCGCTCGGCTTAAGCGGCATCCTCGATGCCGTCGATGGCACGCTGGCGCGGACCTTTGAGACCGCGAGCGCCTGGGGCGGAATCCTTGACCTGACGCTCGATCGCGTGGTCGAGGCTGCCGTGCTGATCGGTCTGATGTGGGCCCGTCCGTACTTGCAACTGGCGGGCACGTTCGTGCTCGCGACCTGGTACGTCAATATCACCGCCTTTATGGCGACCGGCGCGGCCCTGGAAGCGGGCGATAAGCTGATTCACTATCCGCCGGGAATCGTCGAACGCAGCGAGGCGTTCATCTTCTTCATTCTCGTAGCCCTCGTGCCGGGCTGGGGCGTGGTGCTGTGTTGCCTGTACGCCGTCCTTGAAATTGCCACGGCGCTTCAGCGGCTGGCTTACGCCCGCTACTATCTGGCTGCCGCCAACCGCTGAAACGTCGGGTGAAAGCGGGCCGGCCGTCCGAATCTAGAGATCAACCGGCAACTCCAGATATTCGCGGTAGATGAAGTCGCGATGCTCCAAGAGCGCCGGCGTTAGCGCGCCCATGATCGTCGGGTCATTGCAGGTGTACATCTGCCTAAAGCCGCGCGGCATCGGGCACAATTCATCAGGCAACGGCTGAAGCAGCGCGGCAAAGCAAGCCCAATAGATGTCAACTGCCGAAAGCTCCTCGCCGACGAGGAAACGGCTGCCCCGTTCGCGCTGGAGCGCCAGTTGGCGTGCGAAGATCTCGATCACGTCGGCGCAGCGGCGCGCTGCACCCGCCGCCGCGGCGGCCGAGTAGTCGTACTTGCGGCCGAGGTATTCAGCGCCTTTGCGCGCGGCCTCGGGTGCGTTCGGATCGCTCAGCCGGCTATGGATCAGCATCAGGCGCCGCGACCATCCGAAGCCGTTCTCGCCGCATAATTCGTTGGCCAGTCCGAACATCCGCACCCGCTCCTCGACCTTTGCCGGAATCAGCGGCGGGGTCGGCGCGAGCCGTTCGACCAGATAGAGTTGATCGTTCCAGAGGCTGCGCGGCCGCTCATCGTTGTAGACGAAGGCCGGTGCGGTTTCCTGAGCGGTCCATCGGCGCAGCGGCTCGTTGGTCCCGCCGACGTTCTGGCGGACCTTGACGTAGGGCAGGCGCTTGACGTGCAGGATACCTTTGGCCGACTCGCTCCAGGGGCCCGGCACGCCGGGTGAGAGCACGACCCGCAAGCCCGACATCTTCATTGCATCTTCCACTTCGACGTACTGCGCCATCTTTAGCCTCCCAGGGGACTCAGGATGCGATCGCGGCCCGCGCGAGCGTCGCGGGGCGCGACGGTGGACCGCCTTTCAAACTAGAGTTCTTCGACGACAAAATTGTCGTTGGTATAAATGCAGATCTCGGCCGCGATTGCCATCGCGTGCTCGGCGATTTGCCGCGCGGATAAATCCTTACCGGCGCGCAGCAGGGCGCGCGCGGCGGCCAGGGCATAGTTGCCGCCGGAACCGATCGCAATCAGGCCGTCGTCGGGTTCGATCACGTCGCCCGCGCCGGAGATCAGCAGCGAACTCTCGGCATCGGCGACGATCAGCATCGCTTCGAGCCGTCGGAGGACGCGGTCGGTCCGCCAGTCCTTGGCCATCTCGACGGCGGCGCGGCGCAGATTGCCATTGAATTCCTGCAGGTTGCTCTCGAACTTGTCGAACAGGGTCAGCGCATCGGCGGTCGATCCGGCGAAACCGGCGAGCACCGCGTCGTGATGGAGCCGGCGCACTTTGCGCGCCCCCCGCTTCATGATGGTCGGGCCGACGGTGACCTGACCATCGCCCGCCATCACGACCTTGCCGAGATGACGCACGCAGAGAATCGTGGTGGAACGCACGCGGGTCGGAGACTCTTCAGGCTCGCGGATGGGCACGACGGTAAACCTCTTTCAGATGACGCACGTTGACATGAGTATAGCGCTGCGTCGTGGCAAGGCTCGAATGGCCGAGCATCTCCTGGATTGCGCGCAGGTCGGCGCCGGCGTTGAGCAAATGGGTGGCGAAGCTGTGACGGAGTCCATGCGGACTCAGCGCGACGTCGAGTCCCGAGCTGCGCAGCCGGCGCTCGACGATCTTCTGTACCGAGCGGCTGGTCAGACGTCCGCCGCGCAGATTCGTGATAACCGGTCCGTCGAGCGACCAGGCGACCGGCATCGCCGCCCGCCACGCCATCAAGGCGTCCAGGGCGGGTTCGCCGATCGGGATCAGGCGGTCCTTGTTGCCCTTGCCCGCGCGCACCATCACCATCCCGAGTTCGGTATCGACGTCGCGCCAGCACAATGCCGTGAGCTCGCTGACGCGAATCCCGGTCGAGTAGAGCACTTCGAGAATCGCGCGGTCGCGCAATCCCGCGGCGGTGGTCTGCGTCTCGCTTTCGATCAGATCCACGACGGCATCCTCGCCAAGCACCTGAGGCAGGCGCTTTTCGAGTTTCGGCGAACGGATTGCCCGCGCCGGGTTGGGATGGCCGGTGAGGCCCTCGCGCCAGCGAAAGAAGGCCTTGATCGCGAACAGGCGGCGCTGGATGGTCGCGCGCGAAGCGTTGGCCTTCATCAGGAAGGCGAGATAATCGCGCACGTGGTCGGCTGAGATGCTTTCCACGTCGATGGGTTCGCCGAGTTCGTCGTCACCGCGGCGCCGACTCGCGAGATAACCGTGGAAGTCCGCGAGGTCGCGCCGATAGGCGTCGACCGTATTTTGTGCCGCGCGCGCCGCCCCGCGCATCGCGGAAATGAATTGCGCAATTTCCCCGACCATCCTTGCCGCCTCCGCCTGCTCCGGGGACTACAATACCGGCTATGGGGATGCGATGCTGCATTTTCGTATCGAGGTGAATGCGGCGAAGATGCCGGAAAGCAAGGCTGCGGGAAGATGAATTGTTTTCATTGCGGTAGCGCCGTCGAGGTGATCGAGCGCGTCGGTTTTCGAGATCGCTGCGCGCGCTGCGATGGGCCGCTCCATGTCTGCCTCAACTGCGAATTCTACGATCTTCGGTACAACAATCAGTGCCGCGAAACGCAGGCGCCGCGCGTCGTTGACAAGGATCGCGCCAACCTCTGCGACTACTTCGCGCCCTCGAAGCGGGCGCTACGGACGCCGCCGGCGGCCGCGGATGCTCGCACTAAACTCGAAGCCCTGTTCAAGAAAAAGGCCTGATCATGGTGGTGCCGGTGCGGCAGGTTCCGGTACCTGCGGATTTGCCGTAAGATCGAGTGCAGCGACAGTTCAGGAGATCCGGCCGATGACCTTGGCGGAAATGCGCGAACAATTACTCGACCTCGAGGCCCGCTGCGAAGGGCTCGGGAGGCGTCTTTGACGTCGCCACCCAGACCGCACGCCTGACCGAGCTCGAGGAACAATCCGCCAGGGCGGATTTTTGGGAGCGGCCCGAAGCGGCGCAGACCACGCTGCGCGAACAGGACCGGATCCGCGCGCAGCTTGCCGGTTACGACAAGCTGCGCAAAGCGATCGAGGAAGCGCGACTTTTCTTCACGATGGCCGAAGAGGAGGGCGCCGAGGAGTCCGAAGCGGCTCATGAAACCGCCCGATCATTGACCTCGGCGCGCGCCGAGCTGGAGCGTCAGGAACTCCAGGTGATGCTCGGTGGCGAATACGATCGCCTGGGCGCGATCGTGACAATTCATCCGGGAGCCGGCGGCACCGAAGCGCAGGACTGGGCCGAGATGCTGCTGCGGTTGTATCTCCGCTGGGCCGAGCGGCACGGCTTCAAGAGCGAAATCGCCGACCTGCAACCGGGCGACGGCGCTGGTATCAAGAATGCGACCTTCGAGGTCGAGGGTGATTACGCCTACGGCTACCTTAAGGCTGAAGCGGGGATCCATCGGCTGGTGCGCATCTCGCCGTTCGACGCCAATGCCCGTCGTCATACCTCGTTCGCGTCGGTGTTCGTCTTTCCGGCGATCGACGACAAGGTCGAGGTGGTGATCAATCCGGCGGACCTGCGGATCGATACGTTTCGCGCGTCAGGGGCGGGCGGTCAGCACGTCAACAAAACCGATTCGGCGGTGCGTTTCACGCATCTCCCGACCGGTATCGTGGTGACCTGTCAGAACGAACGCTCGCAGCACAAGAATCGGGCGATGGCGATGAAGATTCTGCGGGCGCGGCTGTTCGAGCTCGAGCAGCGCAAAAAACGCGAGGAACTGGAAAAGTTCAGCAAGGAAAAAAAGGATATCGCCTGGGGCAGTCAGATCCGCTCCTACGTCCTGCATCCCTACCAGATGGTCAAGGACCATCGCACCGGTGTCGAAGTCGGCAACACCGCGGCGGTGCTGGATGGCGATATCGACCAGTTCATCGAGGCTTACCTGATGGGCGTGCGGCGCCGCGACGCGGAAGCCGCGACCGCCTGAACTGCGCGCGCGGCGTATCGCGACTCGACGCGAGGTCTCGCGGGCACGGAACAAATTTCTGCGCCGCAGGCGGCGCAAGCCTTCCGCCGCGCCGACTGATTCGATAAAGCTCTCGGCAGAGGAACGCGCTTATGATACGGGCGGGAGCAGGCTATTCGGTTTCGCACAATCCGCGCACGGCCGCGCTCGAAGCGGTTGAGGCGGCGCTGCGTCAGGCGGGCCTGCGGCGTGCCGACGCGGTGCTGTGCTTCGCCACCAGTCGCCACGGCGGCGCCTATCCGCAGTTGTTGCGCACGGTGGGCGAAGCGGCTGGCACCGAGAACGTCGCGGGATGCAGCACTATCGGCGTAATCGCCAATGGCCGCGAGATCGAAAACGGCCACGGCCTCGCGGCCCTGGTGATCGGTGGCGGGCTCGCGATGTCGCGCTTCTTCGTACCGCAGCTCCGCAATCGCGCCGCCGATGCCGCCCGGGAACTGGCCGCGGCGGTGAAACCGCGGCTCGGCGATAACAATCTGTTATGTCTTTTTGCCGATTCGTATAATCTCGAGCCGGCGGCGTTCGTCGAAACGCTCAGTCGCGAGCTGCCCGGTGTGACGATAGTCGGCGGCGGCGCCACCGAGGACGGCTCAACCGGCGAGACCTTTCAGTTCTGCGGCGATGTCGTCAGTTCCAATGCGATCTCGGGAATGCTGTTCGCCGGTGAAATCGAAGTGCGCGAGGGCGCCGCACAGGCGTGCGCTCCGCTCGGCCGCCTGCATGAGGTCACGAGCGTTCGCGACAACGTCATTCTGCAACTGGATGGGCGGCGGGCCTTCGACGTGTTTGCCGAGGTGGCGGGACCGCTGGCCGGCGATTTTACGCGCGCCGCTGCGTTTGTTTTTCTCGGCGTCCCGCTGAGCGGAACGAATGCCGAACGACTCGAGCGCGGCCAGTTTTTTGTCCGCAATCTGCTCGGCGTCAGCGAAGAACATGGGGCGATTGCCGTGGCCCATCGGCCGCGCGTCGGCGATCGCGTCGGTTTCGTCCTGCGCGACGCCGAACGCTCGCGCGGCGAACTCAAGAACATGCTCGAGACCACCGCTGCCCAACTGCCCAATCCGAGCTTCGGACTTTACTTCAATTGCGTGTCGCGCGGCGTCAATCTCTACAAGGTGCCGGATCATGACGCCGCCTATATCGGGCGCTATCTGGGCGCGACGCCGGTCGTCGGCTTCTTCACCGGCTTCGAGATCGGCACGCTGGCGGGGCATCTGAGCCCCCTGCAATATACTGGAGTCCTGACCATCACCGGCGCCAGGGAGACCTGATTGGCGCGGGAACCGTCCCCGCCGTCGAGGCTTCCGCGGCCGCCGGCGTCCGATCCCAGGGTGTACTTTGCCGCCGAGCGGACCTACCTGGCCTGGATACGCACCGGCCTCGCGCTCATGGGTTTCGGCTTTGTCGTCGCGCGCTTCGGCCTTTTTCTCGAAGAGCTCGCCACTACGCAGCCTGGCTTCAAACTCCGATCCTCCGCGTTCTCACTGGCTGTGGGCACCGGACTGATTCTGATTGGAGTTGCGGTAAATGTCGGTTCGAGCGTGAGCTATTATCGCCTGATCGACCGTCTGAACCGCGACGAAGCGAACCTCGGGCAGCATTCGCGCACGGCGCTGCTGACGGCCGCCTCGCTGGCGCTGGTCGGTATCGCGATGGCGGCCTATCTGACGCTGGTGCGTTGAGAAACCGCGGGCGGCATCCGATGGCTGCGGGCGCCGGCGAGTGGGCTTTGGCGCCGGCGGCGATTAAAATTGCATACTTGCAGCGGCGCGATCGTTAATGGTAGCTCAAAGCCAGACGGCGTCGGGCGTTGCCTGGGTAACGAAGGAGATCCAACCTTGGATTTTGGCTTTTCTGAAGAACAAGAGATGCTTCGTGATGCGGCGAAGCGCTTTTTAGCGGACAACTGCTCCACCAAGTTCGTCCGCCAGATGATGGCGGACGCGACGGCGCACGATCCAGCCTTCTGGCAGAAACTCGTGCAGCAGGGATGGCCGGGGCTCCTGATACCCGAACAGTACGGCGGCGCTCACGGAACCTTTCTGGATATGACGGTGATCGTCGAAGAACTGGGCAAGGCGCTGGCGCCCGGACCATTCTTCGCGGCGGCCCTGATGGGCGTACCTGCGCTCCTCGAAGGCGGATCGGATGCCCTCAAGAAGGAATTTTTGCCGAAGATCGCCGAGGGTAAGTTTATTCCGACCGTCGCGATTGCCGAGGCGTCGGGGCGTTTCGATGCCGGTGGGATCGAGCTCAAGGCCGCCAAAAAAGGTTCCGGCTATACGCTGAACGGCGAGAAATTCTTCGTGCCGGACGCGCACGTAGCCGATGCGATTATCGTCGCCGCGCGCACCGGTGGCGCCGGTGAAAATGGCATCACTCTGTTGTGCGTGCCGTCCAATGCGCCCGGCCTGTCGATCACTCAGCTCAAAACGGTCGATATGACGCGGCGGATGTGCCACCTGAAGCTCGACAATGTTGCGGCCGATACGGTGATCGGCACTCCCGACAATGGCTGGGCGGTATTGCGCCGGGTACTTGATGTCGCGACGTCAGCGCTCTCGACCGAGATGGTCGGGACGGCGCAGAAGTCGCTCGATATCGCGGTCGACTATGCCAAGACGCGCGTTCAGTTCGGCAAGCCGATCGGCTCATTCCAGGCGGTCAAGCATAAGTGCGTCGATATGATGGTCGCCGTCGAAAATGCCCGCTCGCTGGCCTACTACGCGGCATGGACCGTGGATGAACGGGTGCCCGAGGCGCAGAGCGCCGTGCCGATGGCCAAGGCGTATGCCTCGGATATGGCGAAGAACGTGACTTCGGAATCGATCCAGGTGCACGGCGGTATCGGTTTTACCTGGGAGCACGACTGCCACCTGTACCATCGGCGGGCGCTCGCGGGGGAGGCTAATCTCGGCAACGCGCCGATCCATCGGGAGACCGTCGCGCGCGTCCTGCTGAGCTAGATAAAGAGTTGGCCTGAGAGGCGAAGGGGCGCGACCATCGGGTCGCGCCCCTGCGGTTTATTCGCGGCCGCGCCGCTTTAGCGCATGATCATCTGCAGACCGCCGGGGCTGCCATATTTCGCGCCGTTCAGAAATTCCTTCGGCACATTGACATCGATGTACGGATTGCGCTTCCACGGATTACCGAAGCCGCACCATACGGTTTCGTGCGAGTTCTGGAAATCCATGGCCATCGAAGCGACGCCCTTCCACATATGCCCCATGTTCGGAACGTCGCCGGCGCCGTTGTAATAGGAAATCGACTTCCAGAATTTCCTGTTGGCGTCGAACAAATCGACCCAGTCACCGCCCCAGTGCTCCTTATCGGCGTAGATGATGCGCGCCGAGTAGCAATAACCCGAGGATTCGCTCGGGATGCGATGGACGTCGATTACGGCCATCGGCCGCGCTTCCCACTTGCCCCACGAGGGCTTGGGAAAGCCGAGCGGCATCAGGTAGCCGTCCGGGAAAATCGCGCCGTCCTGGTTGAAGTGCGCGAGCGTCAGGATGTTGCGATCGCCCAGATAGTCGGCGGTGAAGATTGAAGTGGTGCCGTTGAACCCGTTGCCCTTGGCGTCGTCGTAGGCCCAATCGAAGCCGAACACCGGCGAGCATCGTGCCGTGCTGGCCAGGCGCAGCGAACGGCGGAGAGCCGGGACGAACACAAACGTATCGGGATACGGATGCGCCTCCTGGTCAATGAAGTAGAGGCTCAAGGACGCGGTGTAGCGCGCCTGCTCGGGGCTCTCCTGCATACCCCACTCGGTGTACCAGGTGCCGGGAGCGTAATCGAGACTCTCCGGCGGGATGCCGGGATCGCTCACGTAGTCGCTGTAGCTGACGCGATAGACCACGTCGAAGGTTGACTGATTGATATTGCCGAAACGGTCCACCGACCACACGGAACCGTAGTTCTCAGGCGCATTGACATACAATTGCGGGCCCGCCGGCCAATACACATTGGCCATCGCCTTCCACCCTTTGTAGGGATCCGTCGGATGGGGAAACGGTGTGCCGCCATGATAGTTGTGCAGCACATAGTGTCCGTTGGGTAACACTTCGACCGACACCTGACCGGCGTACTTCTCCGTGCGCTCGACCCAGCTCTTGAGCAGGAAGTCGTTAACCACCGGTCCGACGTCCATCTCGACGTCCTGCGGCATCTTCCAGTAGTACTGGCCCTGGAAGAGCTTGACCATGCCGAACGGCAGGAAGTTCTTGTACTGCTGCCAGTTGGCCATCGTGATCTTGGTGCCGATCGGTAGCTGACCTTGGTTGGCGGAGTCCTTGACCCATTGGTCAAACTCGCTACGGTCGGTCGACACCTGCGACCAGCCCAGCGACGGCAGCACCATCAAAGCGAGCGCTGCCGCCAGGAAACGCACCCATCCTTTCATGATGTTCCCCTCGGCCCTGCCGGCGCCGAGAGGCGCCGGGTTATCGCGAGAGCGGCCCCCCGTTCTCACGAAAAGTTAACGAACAATTACGACTTGTCATCTCGAAAATTTTAGTTGTCAAGGGACTTTTTCGTTGAAAAAAAACGGGACGCGGTGGCCGCGTCCCGTTGCTTCAGGCGCTGTCCCGGCTCGCCCGGGGCGAGCCCGTTGAAGAGCGACTAGCGCATGATCATCTGCAAACCGCCCGGGCTGCCGTACTTCACGCCGTCGAAGAATTCCTTCGGCGCGTTGGCATCGAGATACGGCTTCTGCTTGGCATCGTTGCCGAATCCGCACCATACGGTTTCGTGCATGTTCTGGAAATCCATCGCCATCGAGGCAACGCCATCCCACATGTCGCCGTAACCGGGCACGTTACCGGCATCATTGTAATAGGCAATCGACTTCCACAGCTTCCGGTTGGAATCGTAGAGGTCAACCCAGTTGCCGTTCCAATGCTCGCGATCCGCATAGATGATGCGGCTCGAATAGCAGTATCCGGCGCTTTCGCTCGGAATCCGATGAATATCGGCCACGGCGTGCAGCCGAGCTTCCCACTTGCCCCACGAGGGCTTGGGGAACCCGAGCGGCATCAGGTAACCGTCCGGAAAGACCGCGCCTTCCTGGTTGAAGTGTGAAAGCGTCAGGATCTTGCGATCGCCGAGGAAGTCGGCGGTGTAGATTGACGTGCTGCCATTGAAGCCGTTGGTCTTGGCGTCGTCGTAGGTCCAGTCAAAACCGAAGACCGGCGAGCATCGCGCCGTGCTCGACAGACGCAGCGAACGCCGCAGAGCCGGGACGAAGACGTAAGTATCGGCGAACGGATGGGCTTCCTGATCGATGTAGAAGAGGCTCAGCGAAGCGGTGTAGCGCGCCTGCTCCGGCTGCTCTTCCATACCCCACTCGGTGTACCAGGTGCCGGGGGCATAGTTCAGGTCGTGCGGGACATTGGCATCGGTAACGTACGAGCTCCAGCGGTACACGATATCGAGCGTGGTACGGTTGACGTTGCCGTAGCGGTCGACGGCCCACACGGAACCGACGTTATTCGGCGTGTTGACGTAGATCGCCGGAACGAAGGCCCAGAATGCGTTGGCCATCACCTTCCAGCCCTTGTTGGGTTCCTGCGGATTCGGGAAGGGCGTGCCGCCATGATAGTTGTGCATCACGTAGTGGCCGTTGGGCAGCACTTCGACCGTGGTCTGCGGACCATATTTTTCGGTCGCATCTTTCCAGGTCGCCGGCAGGAAGTTGTTGATGGTCGGGCCGACATCGAGCTCGACATCCTGCGGCATCTTCCAGAAGTAGGTCCCCTCAAACAGCTTCTGCATGCCCAGCGGCAGGAAATTCTTGTACTGCTGCCAGTTGGACATCGTGATCTTGGTGCCGACCGGCAGGTCGCCCTGGTTGGCCGTATCCTTGATCCATTGATCCATTTCGCTGCGGTCGGTCGATTGCGACCATCCGAGCGAGGGCAGCAAGGCGATTATGACCCCTGCTGCCAGTAAGCGACTGAAGACTTTCAACATCGGTCCCCTGCTCCTCATGGCCGGGCTTCGCGAGGAAGCCGGCAAGTCGTTTCAACACCCCGAAGTAACCAACGTTCCATTAAGAGCGCTTTACCTTTCCTTCGATTATTCTTCGATAAGGCTCCTCCTCGCGTCGTTGAAATAGCCAAAGATTGGCCAAAAAACAAACCCAAAATTCTTAACTTGTAACAGTTGAACGATGGCAAAGGTTCCCGACGCTCCTGACCTTCCAAACCGCGCCTGATTGGCTTCTGGCGTCAGGCCGAAGCCAGAGCGGATGCGGCAAAAAAAGGGCGGGACGCTTGCAAGCGTTCCGCCCGCAGCCGGCATCGGTCGCCCGATGCCTTAAGTTCTGCCCACTATTGCATGATCATCTGCAGACCGCCGGGACTCCCGTATTTGTTGCCGTCGAAGTATTCGCGCGGCACATTGGTGTCGAGATAGGGTTTGACTTTCCCCGGGTTGCCGAAACCGGACCAGACGGTTTCGTGGGAATTCTGGAAATCCATCGCCATCGAGGCGACGCCGTCCCACATATCACCGTAACCGGGCACCGGACCGGCATCGTTGTAGTAGGCAATCGACTTCCATAGCTTGTGGTTCGAGTCATACAGATCGACCCAGTCGCCGTTCCAGTGTTCTTTGTCGGCGTAGATGATCCGGCTCGAGTAGCAATAGCCGGCCGCCTCACTGGGGATACGATGGATATCGGCGATCGCCATATCGCGCAGTTCCCATTTACCCCACGAAGGTTTGGGGAAGCCGAGCGGCATCAGGTAGCCGTTGGGAAAGATCGCGCCTTCCTGATCGAAGTGCGCCAGGGTCAGGATCTTGCGATCGCCCAGATAGTCCGCCGTGTAGGTTGAGGTGCTGCCGTTGAAGCCGTTGGTCTTGGCATCGTCATAGGTCCAGTCGAAGCCGAACACCGGCGAGCATCGCGCCGTGCTGGACAGACGCAGCGAGCGGCGCAGCGCCGGCACAAACACGTAAGTATCGGGGTACGGATGCGCCTCCTGGTCGTTAAAGAACAGGCTGAGCGAGGCCGTGTAGCGGGCCTGCTCGGGAGTTTCCTCCATGCCCCACTCGGTATACCAGGTGCCCGGGGCGTAAGTCAGATTGTGGGGCACATTGGCATCGGTGACGTAGTCGCTCCAACGATAGACCACGTCCAGCGTCGTCTGGTTGACGTTGCCGAAACGGTCGATAGCCCAAACCGAACCGTAATTGCTCGGGCTGTTGACGTAGATTGCGGGCACGAAGCCGTAGAAGACGTTGGTCATCACTTTCCAACCCTTGTACGGCTCCTGCGGATTAGGGAAGGGCGTGCCACCGTGGTAATTGACCAATTCATAGTGGCCGTTCGGCAGCAGTTTGACGCTCGTTTGCGAGCCGTACTTCTCGGTGGCATTTTTCCAGGTGGTCGGCAGGAAATTATTGATGGTCGGCCCGACGTCCAACTCGACGTCCTGGGGCATCTTCCAGAAGTAAGTACCCTCGAACAGCTTTTGCATCCCTAGCGGCAGATACTGTTTGTACTGCTGCCAGTTCGCCATCGTGATTTTCGTACCGACCGGGATAGTGCCCTGATTGGCGCTATCCTTCATCCACTGATCCATTGCACTGCGGTCGGTCGACTGTGACCAGGCGTATGACGGGGCCAACGCCACTATCATCGCCAGCGCCAATAATCGTGCTAGAGCCTTCATACAACGTCCTGAGCTCCTGGGGTTGGGATGCCTGAATCACCGCATCCACCGCGTCAAAAGAACCGGCGCATCCCCCGGCGCCAGGGAACGTTAGTCCGGCCGTCCTCCACACGCCGGACGCCAGCTATCGCTCGATAGGGCGACCTCCTTTCCGCTTGAATTGGATTGAGGAGCACATGAACTGAATAGCGCCTCACAGTATCAACCCTCCGGCAGGCGCCGGAGTTCCGACAAAATTTGGTTTTTCGCCGTGTCGCTACGCGACCGCGCTCCGGTGGAGGTAAGCGGCGCGATTGCGGCCGCGTCAAAGGTTGATCGAGGGATTCGCAGATGGAAAAAAAGAGACGGGACGCCGTGAGGCGTCCCGTCTTGACCGGCAAGCGCTCGCCGGCAGAGTTTCAGAGCGCTTTACTCAGCGCATAACCATCGAGAGACCGCTCGGGCTGCCGTATTTGACACCGTCGAGATACTCCTTCGGTGCATTGATCCCGAGGTACGGCTTGCGCTTCGCCGGATTGCCGAAGCCGGACCATACGGTCTCGTGCATATTCTGGAAATCCATGGCCATCGAAGAGACGCCGTCCCACGAATTGCCGATATTCGGCACGTTGTCGGCGCCATCGTTGTAGTAGGCGATCGACTTCCACAGCTTGTGGTTGGAGTCGAACAGGTCGACCCAGTTACCGTTCCAGTGCTCCTTGTCGGCGTAGATGATGCGGCTGGAATAGCAATAGCCGGCCGCTTCGCTCGGGATGCGATGGATATCGGTTACCGAGTGTTCACGCACTTCCCATTTGCCCCATGACGGTTTGGGGAACCCGAGCGGCATCAGGTAGCCGTCCGGGAAAATCGCGCCGTCCTGGTTGAAGTGGGCGAGGGTGACCAGCTTGCGGTCGGCGAGCCAATCGCCGGTGTAAATCGACGTGCTGCCGTTGAACCCGTTGGTCTTGGCGTCGTCATAGCTCCAGTCGAAGCCGAACACCGGCGAGCATCGCGCGGTGTTGGCCAGCCGCAGCGAGCGACGCAGCGCCGGAACGAAGACGTAGGTATCAGGGAAGGGGGTCTTTTCCTGATCGATATAGAAAAGGTTGAGCGAAGAGGTGTAGCGCGCCTGCTCGGGCGTCTCTTCCATCAGCCATTCCGTGTACCAGGTCCCCGGCGCATAGGTGAGCGTCTGCGGGAAGTGCGGATCGGTGATGTACGAGCTCCATCGATACACTACGTCGATCGTAGTCGCATTAACGTTGCCGTAGCGATCAACCGCCCAGACCGAGCCGACGTTATCCGGACTGTTGACGTACACCGCTGGCTGGTAGGCGTAGAAAACGTTGGCGAGAACCTTCCAGCCTTTGTTGGGTTCCTGCGGATTCGGGAAGGGCGTGCCGCCGTGATAGTTGTGCATCACGTAGTGGCCGTTGGGCAGCACTTCGACCGTGGTCTGCGGGCCATACTTCTCAGTGGCGTCCTTCCACGTCGGTGGCAGGAAGTTGTTGATGGTCGGGCCGATGTCGAGCTCGGCATCCTGCGGAATCTTCCAGAAGTAGGTTCCGGCAAAGAGCTTTTGCATGCCGAGCGGCATGTAGTTCTTGTACTGCTGCCAGTTCGAGGTCGTAATCTTGGTGCCGACCGGCAACTCGCCCTGACTGGCGGTGTCCTTGACCCATTGATCAACTTCGCTGCGGTCGGTCGTCTGCGACCATCCGAACGCCGGCAGCAGGGCAACGATCACGCCCGCCGCCAGTAGGCGTCTTAGGTTGTTTATCATCTATAAATCCTCCCTACGTGTAGCTCCAACTTATCCGGCCATCGCGTTCCAACGGCGGAACCGAGGGCAAATCGTTCAACATTCTCCTTTCAGATTTCCAGAAACTGCATGCCAATCGCGGCCGCGTTCGGGATAACCAGCGACTGGCGCCATCGGTTCCCAAGTTAACATATTTCCTCGGCAACCGTTCAAGCGCCTGCCTTAATCGGCGAGGACTCGGATATTGCAATCGCGATGACTCCGGCCGAACTCAATCACCTCGCGCTCGATAACGCTCGGACTCGGCGGCGGCTCGGCCAGCATCAACTTGCGCGCGGCGGCCGGCTCGATCCCGTCGGCTTCGACCGAAACGTTATGGTCATCACACATGATAAAGGCCATTCCACGGCTCCCCTGCTCGGGACGGTCGGCGTTTCCTGCGCGACCGCCATTCATGCTAGTCGATGGAAAATCGCAGGGAGCATACGGATCAAGTCAGGGAGAAGCAACTGTCATGAGTCTCAAAGGCAAGGCGGCGGCGATCGGAATCGCGGAATTCAAGCCGTGGAAAGAGGCGCCGCCCGGCGTCACCCCATTAAAACTGATGGCGCAACTGACGGCCGACGTCCTCAACGATGCGGGTCTCGACAAACGCGACCTTGACGGGCTGCTGGTCGGGATGCCGTTTGCGGATCCGGGGATGATTTATCCGGCGAGCCTGGCGGAGGTCCTCGGGCTGAACCCGCGAATGCTCAATGTCGTTGATATCGGCGGAGCGAGCGCCGCCGGCATGATCTGGCGGGCGGCTGCGGCGATCGCTGCCGGGATGTGCAATGCGGTGATCTGCCTGGTCGCCGATCTGAACAAAATCGGTGATCAGAAGGTTCCGGTGGTTTCGGTCCAGCGCGAGTTCGAAGCGCCCTACGGCAATATCGGCGCGAATTGCGGCTATGCGATGATCGCTCATCGCCACATGCACGAGTTCGGCACCACGCCGCAGCAGATGGCGAAGATTGCCGTCGATCAGCGCAAGAGCGCGGTCAAGAATCCGCTCGCCGCCTTCGGCGACAAACTGCTCACCATCGACGATGTGCTGAGCTCCCGCATGATTTGCGATCCGCTGCATCTGTTCGAGATTGTCAGTCCGTGCAGTGGCGGCTCGGCGGTGATCGTGGCGTCGCCCGAGATTGCCAAGAGGGCGAAAAATCCGCCGGTATGGCTGTTGGGGGCGGGTGAATATGCCAACCACGCCTCGATCACTTATGCGCCGTCGCTGACCGAATCGCCGATCAAGCCGGCGGCGGACGCGGCCTTCAAGATGGCCGGGGTGGAGCGCAAGGACATCGACCTGGTCTGTCCGTACGACTGCTATACCATCACGGTGCTCGTGACCCTCGAGGATTCCGGCTATTGCAAGAAAGGTCATGGCGGACCGTTCGTGATGGAGCACGACCTCTCGTATGCCGGCGACTTTCCCTGCAACACGCATGGCGGCCAGCTCTCGTTTGGCCAACCGGGCCTGGGCGGCGGGATGAGTCACGTCACCGAGGGCATCCGTCAACTGATGGGCCGCGGCGAGGGACGCCAGGTCAGGAACGCGACGCTCGCGCATGTCAACGGCAACGGCGGCATCATGAGCGAGCAGGTCAGTCTGATTCTGGAGCGGCGATCATGAGCGAATACACGAAACCCCTACCCAAACCGACGGCCACCAGCCGTCCCTTCTGGGAGGCCGCCAAAGCCCATCGACTGCAGCTTCAACAGTGCGGTGGATGCCAGGCGTTTATCTATTATCCGCGCGATCGCTGCCCCCATTGTCTGAGCGACGAGCTTCAATGGAAGCCGGTCAGCGGCCGCGGCCGGGTCTACAGCTATACCGTGGTGCGTCGCGCGGCGACGCGCTCCTTTGCCGACAAGCCTTATGTGCTCGCGATCGTCGAGCTCGAAGAAGGTCCGCGGATGACGACCAACATCGAGGCTCCGCCCGAGATGGTCAAGGTGGGAATGCCGGTGACGGTCTGCTTCGACGACGTTACGCCGGAGCACACGCTGGTGAAGTTCAAGCCAGCCTGAAACGCGGGATGTGCCTTTGCCGCGCAATCCGCGGCAAAAGTGGACGCGGCGACGCGACGATGGTCGCGCCGCCGCGTCGAGCCGTTTTGAGACGGCGCCGGAATCAAACCCCGGCGCGCCTGGCCTCATCCGCCGGCGACGGATCGACGACTTTGTAAAGCCGCTGCGCGTTGTCCCATAGGATTTTGCGCCGCACCGATTCCTCGCAATCGGCGAGACCGCCCTTAATGCGCGCGTGGACCTCGTCACCGTAAAGCGAGGTCGGATGCGGGAAGTCGGTCTCGAACATCACGTTGTCCGCCCCGATCTTGTCGATCAGGCGGCGTGGCGCGACCTGCTCGAACCAGTAGCAGGCGTAGACGTTGCGTGCGAAGTACTCCGAGGGCATCAGGTCGAACTCAGGCCGTTCCTCGCGCACGCTGTTGCCTTGGAACTGGTAATCCATCGCCTCGAGCATGAATGGAATCCAGCCGATGCCGCTCTCGACCGAGACGAACTTGATGGTCGGAAAACGGTTGAGCACGCCCGACATGATTAGATCGCTCACCTGCCGGCCGTTCTGCAGCAGGATATCGATGGCGAGCGCGGTAAAGGCGGGCGCCAGCCCGTAGGACGACACGCGATCCCTCAGCAGGCCTTCGGTCATGTCGCCCGAGCCGACATGGAAACTAATGGGCAGGTCGAATTCGCACGCGACCTCCCAAAGCGGGTTCCAATGCGGATCGCCGAGGAGCGGCTGACCGAAATACTGCGGCTCTCCGGTGAAGAGGATTCCCCGATGGCCCATGGCAGCGCAGCGGCGGACCTCGGCGGCGGCTGCCCGGACGTCCCAAAAGGGAATCGAGGTGATGGGCAGGAGGCGGCGCGCGTCCGCTGAAGCCCATTCGGTCTGCCAGTCGTTGTAGATCTGGACACAGGCGAGCATCAGCGCGGGATCATTCAGCTTCAGGAATTGTTGCGCGCCGAAACCGCCGACGTTGGGATACATGACCATCGCCCAGATGCCCATCTCGTCCATGTACTTGAGGCGGGCCTTGGGATCGTAGGCCCCGGGATGCATCTCGTCGTAGCTTTTGGGCGGATTCTTGAAACTGCCGCGGCCGGCGGTGGCGGTCATGCCGGGATTCGCCAGGATGCCCTTGTTGTCGCCGAGCACCCAGCGCTGCGTCCCTTTGGCCGAGGTCTCGATCCGCGGGACGCGATCGCGCAGATGGGCGGGCGCGCGACTGGTCCATACATCCGGCGTCTCGGTCACATGGGTATCGGCATCAATGATGGTATAGGCAGACATTAGCGCTGTCCTCCGTCATGTGATCGCGATTATGCGTCTGTCAGTCGCGCCACTTCTCCCAGTGGATCACCTCCGCGAGCGGCTTGCGCTTGACCTTGACGAACTCCTTCTGCGGCCAGCCGATCGGGATCATCACACCGAACTTGACTTCCCTCGGAATGCCCAGCAGATCACGCAGCTCGTTTTCCATGAACATGTGAAATGTCGTGAAAGTCGTGCCCAATCCGAGCGCGCGCGCTGCCACGATAAGGTTCTGCGCGGCGGGATAGAGCGCCGACCAGACAAACTGCTCCAGGGGCGCATTGGGCGGGTAGGCGACCGGGCCGCAGACGAAGATGATCGCGGGGACTTCGTGCAGGGTTTCCGCCAGATGGGTCGCGCCGGCGATCATGCGATTGGTGACCCGCCCGCCCGCGCTCACGCCGACGCGCTCGCGGAAACGCGGCGCCAAGAGGTCGCGAATTTTCTGCTTCGTTTCGGGACTGCGGACAACGATAAAGTCCCATTCCTGGCTGTTGCCCGGACTCGAAGCGCGGGTCGCCGCGTAAATCACGCGCTCGATAAGCTCCTGCGGCACGGGATCGGGCTTCAGATAGCGCGCGGCGCTGCAGGTCTCCATCGCTTCGATTACGTCCATGACCGCCTCCTGCTGAAAGCATACGGGCCTTCACGCATCGAAGGCCCGTATGGACTCTGATTTGGTTCGGCGCCGAGGGCCTAGTTCAGCGTCGCCCAGTTGCGGGCGTCCTCGCCCGGCGCGTACTGCATGATGCTCTGCGACGGATTGCGATTCACCAGCGGGCGCAGGTAAAGCGGATGCTTCAGGCTGCGCACTTCGTGCTCGACCGTGAACAGCACCCGGCCGCTTTCCGGATCGACGATATTCTCGAAGCGATACTGATGCTGATCGCTTTCCTGGATGATCAGATTGCGCTCGACCAGACGCCGATGCGGTCCGGAGAAGTCGTTGATGTACACCTGGATATGGTGGTGATCGTAAGGCGGCAGCGGGCGGTCGGTCTCACGGAAAAACAGATTCTGCCCGCAGCCGGCGGTGACGCAGGCGAAGCGTCCATGCGCGTCCTCGAGCGTCGCGGCCTGCGCGCCCATGATTTGCGTATAGAAGCGGGTGATCCCGTCTGCGGTGCCGGTTGGCACGTCAAACTCGACGTACGGAATCCCGACCGCCATCGTCCCGAAGCGCTTCTGCGGCGCGAAGCATCGCACCCGATTGCCCCACGGACAGACCGCCTCGATATAACCGTCGCGCTCGCAGAACTCGAACCGGGTATCGGCCAACGCTTCCTTGACCCGACTCAGGCGGCGCGGCAGAGCCTCGAGATCGGATACCACGACGCCGACGTGGCCGCGCAGCACCTGCGGTTTGCTGGTCGGCAGATGGAACTGCTGGCGGCCGACGTTGACCCACATGTTGGCCGGGCCGGTCATCATGTAGGGATCGCGGGTCAGGCCGAGACCATTGATATAAAACAGCGCCGCTTTGGTTTGATCGGGCACCGTGACGTTGACGTGTTCGAGGGCGACGATGTTGCCGAGGTCCTCGGTGGTGCGGTCATAGGTGCGTCCCTTGCCCATCAGCGCCGCCATCGCCCCCGGCGCATCGAGCCGATCGTCGCCGGTCAGCGGCCGCGGTCCTCTGGGGCGCGCCGCGCCGTCAGCTTTCGGCGCCTGGCCGTTGCGCGCGCCGCACAGTTCGTCCATCTGTTGCGCGAAGAGCGCTTCGGAGATGAGCCCCGAGCGGTAGGCCTTGAATAACTGCTGAACTTCAAAATCTTTCGTCGCCATAGAGACTGCCTCCAAACGCCGATGGTTCGCTCAGGAACCGCCCATGAATTTCCGCCGCGTTAACGCGAGTTATCGTTTCGATCCATAGAATATGCGGTCCGATATGTCCAACGGGCCCGAGGTCGCCCGTGTCATTTGCGTCCGCCGAAAATCTCCCGCCAGGTGTCTCGGTCCTCGATACGGCGCAGGAGCCCGGGGTCGCTCGCGCCGGCGGTCCAGCTCTCGAAATGGAGCAGCGAGCGGGGCGGCAGACGGCTCAGCCAGCCGGCGCTTTCGAGCACCGGCTCGGCCGGAAATTCGCGGGCATAGCCGACACACAGATAGGCAATCGGGACAACCTCGGGCGGGATGGCGAAAAGCTCGTGCAGAGCCTCGTTGCGCAGGATACTGACCCAGCCGACGCCGAGGCCTTCTGCGCGCGCCGCGAGCCAGAGATTCTCAACCGCCAGACAGGCGGAGTAGACGCTGACTTCGCGGATACTGACGCGGCCAAGGACGGCGGGGCCGAAGCGCTCCGGCGTGCAGGTCACGATCAGGTTTAGCGGCGCCTCGATGATCCCTTCGAGCTTTAAGGAGAGGAACAATTCGCGGCGCGCGCCGGTGAACTGCGCCGCGTTCTTCGCGCGTTCCTCCTCGAAGACCGCCTTGACCCGCCGCCGCCGTTCGAGGTCGCGAATAATCACGAAATCCCACGGTTGCGTAAAGCCCACGCTCGGCGCGTGATGGGCCGCTACCAGGATACGCGCAAGGGTCTCGTCGGGGACGGGCGTGGGCAGGAATTCGCGAACGTCGCGCCGTCTGAAGATCGCTTCATACAGGCCTTGACGCAGTTCGTTGGAAAATGTGGCGCTCGTCTCGCTGCTCATTACGGGGCAGTATATCTGCCCGGACGCGGCTGACTAATTGGGTGGGCGCGGATTCCGCGATGCCGTCCGAGGACAAATTGGCCAGCCCGCGATGCGGCCCAGACTTCGCGAGAGGTCGCGAGCTCGCACGCGCCGGGCGCCCGGTCCCTCGGCGCCGGTAATTCGTCACAAAAAAGCGGCAGTGACGGCCGGTCGCCGCCGCTGCCGCTCAAAGTCGTGTCGGGCGTACGCCGAAGAGACCGCCGCCGACTGAGCCGGCGTCCTACGGAGCGTTGGTCGTCGTTGTGGTCGTGGTCACGCTGTTCGGCGTGTTGGCGCCCCACGTCGTGGTGGTCTGCTTGGTGACGCCGTTATCCGTCTGCTTCTGCACGATAGCCCCATTATCCCACGTGCGCGTAGTGGACTGCGAAGTATAGGCCGGTGCGGAAGGCGGCGGTGGGTTGACGACGACCGGCGGCGGCTGGACCACCGTCGGTGGTTGCTGAATAGTGCGTGAGGTTGAGATGCACGCGGAAAATATGCAAGCCGCGCCCACGCTGATCACGCCAATCAAACCATTCCTGAATTTATCCATAAGCACTATCTCCGCCTCGTGTTGATCGCTTTGTGATATCGTGAGCAAGAGTGTTGCCATCGCGTCGCCGAGGAATTCTCGCGCTCTACGGCTTGATTTCTGCAGCAGCATCGCGCCGACGGAATTTTTTTCCGTCGGATTGTTTGAGACTCAGCGGGAAAAAACCCTTCAAGGAGTTGCTTGTATGGACGTGAGTAGAATTCCGCCGGGGCGCAATCCGCCCCACGAAGTGAATGTGCTGATCGAAATTCCTGAAGGCGGCGTCCCGGTAAAATATGAGCTGGACAAAGCCTCCGGCGCGCTTTTCGTCAATCGCTTCCTGCATACCGCGATGTATTACCCGGCTAATTATGGGTTTATTCCGAATACGCTGTCGGCCGATGGCGACCCGCTCGATTGTCTTGCGGTCTCGCAGGTGCCTGTGACGCCCGGCGCGGTTATTCGCTGCCGACCCGTCGGCGCCCTACTGATGGAGGATGAGGAGGGCACCGACGAAAAGGTTATCGCGGTGCCGATCGACGCGCTTAACCCCTATTACCAGCGAATCGCCGAGCTTTCCGATCTGCCGACCCTGTTTCGCAACCAGGTCGAGCACTTCTTCCGCCACTACAAGGACCTTGAAGAGGGCAAGTGGGTGCGACTTCAAGGCTGGCTCGATAGCGCCGAAGCCTCGAGGCTGATCATGCAATGTATCGAGCGCTTCGCCGCGGCTTCGGCGGACAAGGCGTAAGGCGTGCCGCGACGCCGCTAGTGTCGGCGCAGACGACGAAGATCGCCGACCCGCGTCGTCAGGCCGGTATGGTCGAAATAATCGAGCAGCGCGATCGCGTATTTTCGCGAGGCGCTGAGCTGGTCGCGGTAGGTTGCGGCGGTAATCTCGCCGTGCGTCGCCAGGTAGTTGAGCAGCTTGTCTCTGGCCGCCTCGAAGGGCTCGCGGGCGAAATAAAGGTCGCTCGCGATCTTGACCACCTGGCCCTCGCGCTCGAGCGTCGCCAGGACCTCGCGCAGACGCGCCAGGTCACCGGCCGCGAGCTTCAGCGTTTCGGCCATCTGTCGCGGATCGGGCGGCTGAAACCCGCTCTCCTGTAGCAGCGTCGCGACGCGGCGACCGAGCGCCGCGGTATCGCCGTGCAGCGTGGCCTTGTGTGATCGCCGTCGGACCAGATTGTCCTCGCGGACCAACTCGGTTTCCTGCACCAGGCGATCCAACACCGCTCGAAAAGCTCGCGGCGCCACTGCGCTCGAGATTTGCGCGCGCAGCGCTTCCATCTCGAGACCCGCCGCCGACGGTTGATCGCGATGGTGGCGGTCGACTGCCTCGACCGCCTCATCCTTGAGACGATTCCATTTGCCCGCTGTGGTGTAGCCCTCTTCGTCGCCGAGCGAGAGCCGCACGAACCGTCCCTCGCGTACGGCCGCGGCGACCTCGTCCGTTGGCACATTGAACAGCTCGGCGATCCGCCGGATCGGCAGTGCCAGCTCATTCTGCAATCGCAGCAGCGCTTCGATTGACGCAGCGCTGAGGCCGTTGGCGAGCGCCGCGAGATCGGTAATGTAGCTCTCCAGCGGCCGCCGCGAACGGCGGCCGAGCGGATTCAGCACGACACCGCCGCCGAGCGTGCGGGAATTGGTTTCGTCGCGAATGACGAAGCGATCGCCGTTGAGCGCCACCACCGCATCGTCGAGCACGAGCTGCGCGAGGCCTGATTCTTTCGGTCCGATTTCTTCGCGGCCGAGCAGGATTGCGCGCGCAAGCGTCTCGGCGGCGCCGATAAAGAAGCGCACGCGCTGGTTATGCTGCAGTCGGCGCTTGCTGCCGGGGCGTATTTCAATCCGCGCGTCGAGTCGCGTCGTGGTGAGAGTGAGACCGTCGTCGGTCAATACGTCGCCGCGTTGCAGATGGGTTTTTTCGACGCCCGCGAGGTTCAGCGCGACGCGCTGGCAGGCCGACGCACTCTCGACACTTTCGCCGTGCACCTGGATCGAGCGGACGCGCGCCTCGTCGCCGGCAGGCATCACCCGCAGCTTCTGTCCGACCCGTACGCCGGCCCCCATCGCGGTTCCCGTCACCACCGTGCCGTGGCCTTTGATCACGAACGCGCGGTCAACCGGCAGGCGAAAGAGCCCGGTCGGGCGCCGCGCCTGGAAACCGGTCAGTTGGCGCGTGATCTCTGCCCGCAGCGGTTCAAGCCCAATTCCGGCAGGGGCGGCGACGGCGAGGATTGGCGCGCCCTCGAGGCTGGTGCCGTCAGCCAGAATCTCGATGTCCTCGCGCACCGCCGCGATCCGCGCGTTATCGACGAGGTCCGCCTTGGTGATCACAAAGATGCCGCGTCGCACGCCGAGCAGATGGAGAATATCGAGATGCTCTTCGCTCTGCGGCATGATCCCGTCGTCCGCGGCGATCGTAAACAGGACCAGATCGACGCCGTGAGCGCCGGCCAGCATGTTACGGATAAAGCGCTCGTGCCCGGGAACGTCGATGATCCCGGCCCGGGTGCCGTCGGGCAGAGTCAGGAACGCGAATCCGAGGTCGATCGAAATGCCGCGTTCCTTTTCCTCCTTCAGGCGATCGGTATCCTGGCCCGTGAGCGCGCGG
Source organism: Pseudomonadota bacterium (assembly GCA_021325355.1). Taxonomy (GTDB): domain Bacteria; phylum Desulfobacterota; class Binatia; order Binatales; family Binataceae; genus JAJPHI01. The sequence continues at coordinate 4,680 of JAJPHI010000010.1, read as the reverse complement.
ATCAGCGCCGTCTTGCCGTGATCGATATGACCGGCGGTGCCGATAATCGCCTGGGCGACCGCTGTGGACATAGTGAGGACCGCGCGTCGCGGCCGCCTGCGCCGCCTACTTCATCTGGTCGGTGAACATCTTCATGTCGAAGTAATCGCGCCAGGCCTTGATCTTGCCGTCGGGCGTTGTCTCGAAGACCCCGGCAACCGGCAGCGACATCCGCTTGCCTTTGACTTCGAACGAATCGACCCGTTCATTCAGCACGACGTTACCCACCGCGGCGCTGTGGAGCACCTTGAATTCGAGCCAGGTGGTGCCCTTCAGCAATCCTTCGATCGTCTTGCGGATCGCGGCTTTGCCAGTTGCCTTGGGGAGCGGAATATTGTGATATTCGGCATCCTCGGTGAAGAAGTCCATGATCTGATCGATATTGAGCCGTGCCCACGCCCGGCAGAAATCGCTGACAATCGCTTCGGCTTCCGTGGCCATCCTGTGGTCCTCCTCTCTTGCTGGTCGCAACGCTTATTTGATTCGACCGCCGCGAGCAACTGCAAGCTTAGGCGAAGCTATTCCTGATCGAGGTAGAACCGATCCTCGTCCTTGTTGAAACCGAACAACTCGGCGAAGCGGCCCCAGTTGACCACGGTCGCGAACAGGGCTTCCGGCGGCTCGTTCGGCAGCACCATCGCCAGATGCTCGAGCACCACCTCCCTGGTCAGCGCATGATCCTCCTGGGCGCGGAGCAGGCGAATCAGATAGTTGAAGAGTCCGTGCTGCTTGAGCTGTTCGCGCACGATCAGCTTGCGCTGATTGATATCGCTGGCGAGGAAGCGCCGCCCGAGCGCTTCCAACTGCACATCGCCCGACGGCGTCGAGACCAGGTTGAGAATCTCGGCCGCCTTCATCACTTTCAACAGGTCGCCGAAATTGAAATTCAGCTCGCGGGCAATCTTGTAGCCGTCGTCGCGGCCGCCGCGATCCTCGAGCGTCTCCAGCAGACCGATAATCCAGGTGATTTGGCAGTCAGGGATGGGATTGATGCCGGTTGACGAGGGCATCAGCCGCGCTCCTCGATGAGGGAAAATACCTTGTCCACCAGGGCGTTGAAGGAGTCCTTGCGACGATCGCGCGGGCGCTTTAGTTCGACGGTCAAATCGGCCACCAGGCGACCCGGATGGGCCGAGAGCACCAGGATGCGATCGGCAAGTTCGACGGCCTCTTCGATGATGTGCGTAACCAGCATGATCGTGTGCACCGGCAGGTCGCGCGATTGCCAGATATCGAGCAGCTCTTCGCGCAGCGAGATTGCCGTCAACGCATCGAGCGCCGAGAATGGTTCATCCATCAGCAGCACCCGCGGCTCGACCGCGAGCGCGCGTGCCAGGCCGACCCGCTGCTTCATCCCGCCCGACAGTTCGCGGGGATAGGCCTCTTCGAAGCCGTCCAGACCGACCTTGTCGATATAAAAGGCGGCGCGCTTTTCACGCGCCGCGGGCGGCACGCCGCGCGCCTCGAGCCCCAGTTCAACGTTGGCCTTGACGGTCAACCAGGGCAGCAGGGCGAAGGACTGAAAGACCAACGCTGCTTCCGGATTCACCCCGTCAACCTGCCTGCCCTGGTACAAAACCTCACCTGCGCTGGCTGGGATCAAGCCGTTGATAATCCGCAGCATCGTCGATTTGCCGCTGCCCGAGGGGCCGACGACCGCCACGAACTGACCTTCGGCGACGCTGAAGGAGATATCCTCCAGCACGCGCAGCACGCCGTTGGGATGGACGAAGCTCTTTTCGACGTGCTTGAGTTCGAGCAGGGCCATGGGTCGGGGGATGTCGAATCGCTCATTTGCCGGCGCCTCGGATGTTTCGATTCAACCGGATCAGCTCTGAGGTTATCAAGCGCCCCCTCGGGAGTTTCCAAAAGCAGCAGCCGCTCGACTATCGCGAGCCGGCGTCAGGCGCACCTGGGACCCGGCTTATCGCAACGGCGCGGAGAAGTTGCAGTCAGCCCCGCAGATTGTGACAATCCAGCTCACATCGATTAGCCGAACACCCGGAGGACGAAACGATGCCTTATGCCGAAGGACGCGTCTATAACGACGCTGACGCGCATATCATGGAGCAGGTGGATTGGGTGGCAAGTTACGCCGACGCCAAAACGCGCCAGTTGCTCAAGCCGCTCGATGTCTCCAATGCCGGCAAGATGAATGAGCATGGCACCGCCTTTTCGGGCAAGTTCCCGGCGAGCCACTGGGACGAAATCAACATCGAAAAGAACCTGATGTTCATCAAGGGCTGGGGCGCCTTGGGCGCTTTCGATCCGGACGAGCGCAAGCGCGCGATGGATCTGCTTGGCTTCAACCGGCAATTGGTTTTCACCTCGCTCGCGATGAGTCAGTTCTGGGGGGTCTTCGCGCAGCGCGAGCATGATCTCGACCTGCTTTACGGCGGCGCCGCCGCGGTGAATCGCGCGATTAGCGATTTCTGCAGGAATGACTCGCGCCTCATCGCCGTCGGCTTCCTGCCGCTCGACGACCCCAAACGCGCCGAACGAGCCTTCGACGAAGGGCTCAAGGCCGGCTGCGGCACCTTCTGGATTCCCGCCGCACCGGCCGGCGACAAGTCGCCGAGCCATCATGATTTCGATGGCGTCTGGGCGCGCTTTCAGGACGCCAACGTCCCCTTCATGCTGCATGTCGGCGCGGGTGAAACGCCGATGCCCGACGCCTATCGCAACAATGGCCGCGGACCGATCAAGGACTTCCTCGGCGGCGAGGGCGAGGTGCTCGATTCGAAGGGCTTCATGATGCTGCACGGACCCGCCGAGGCGTTCCTGAGCGCGCTCGTGCTCGACGGCACCCTCGAGCAATTCCCGCGGCTGCGCGGTGGCGTGATTGAGCTCGGCGCGCTGTGGGTGCCGCCGTGGCTCCGGCGGCTCGATATCGCGCAACAGGCCTTCGCCAAAGGCGAACCGGCGCTGGCTCTGCCGATGAAAGCCTCCGACTACGTGCGCCGGCAGCTCAAATTCACACCGCATCCGACCGAGCCCGTCGGCTGGATTATCGAGCAGGGCGGTGAAGAGCTGTTCCTGTTTTCCTCCGACTATCCGCATATCGAGGGCGGGCGCAATCCGATAAAGCGCTTCGAGGAATCACTGGCGGGCGTCAGCGAAACGGCCAAAGAGCGCTTCTATGCGACCAATTTTGCCGAGATGATGGGCTAGCTGCGGAGAGCCTCGATGCCGTACGCGACCGGGCGCACCTTTAATGACGCCGACGCCCATATCATGGAGCCGGCGGGATGGCTCGCGCAGTATGCCGATCCCGCCATCCGCGGGCGCCTGAGAGATCTCGAACTCGGCGTGGCGGGACGTCTCGCCGATGCCGCCTACAACGGCAAGTACGACGATCGGCACTGGCGCGAAGTCAGAATCGAAGAGAACCTCATGCAGATCAAAGGATGGGAGGCGCTCGGCGCCTTCGATCCGGCCGAGCGCACCCGCGCGCTTGATCTGCTGGGTTTCAGCCGCCAGCTCGTCTTTATGTCACTGGCGATGAGCCAGTTCTGGGGCGTCTATGCCCAACGCGAACATGACCTGGAGTTGATCTACGGCGGCGCGCGCGCCGTCAATCGCGGTATCGCCGACTTCTGCCATCATGATCAACGCCTGCTGCCGGTGGGCTTCCTCCCGTTGGACGACGCCGCGCGCGCCCGTCTCGAGCTCGACGAGGGACTCCGACTCGGTTGTCGCGCCTTCTGGATACCGTCGATGCCGGCCGGGACAAAATCCCCCACCCATCCTGATTTCGATCCGATCTGGGCGCGCCTGCAGGAGGCCGACACGCCTTTTGTCCTGCATGTCGGCACCGGCGCCCATCCGATGCCGGCGGCCTATCGCAACAACGCGCGCGGGCCGCGCGCGGGTTTCGCGGGTGGCGGCGAGAGTCTCGATTCCAAGGACTTCATGATGCTGCACGCTCCGGCCGAAGCGTTTCTCAGCGCGATGGTGCTGGACGGCACGCTCGAGGAGTTCCCGCGCTTGCGCGGCGCGGCCATCGAACTCGGCGCGCTGTGGGTGCCGTCATGGATGCGGCGGCTCGATCTCGCGCAAGAGATCTTCGCGCGTAATGAACCCGCGCTCGCGCTGCCGCTGAAAGCCTCGGACTACGTGCGTCGTCAGCTCAGGTTCACGCCATTTCCCACCGAGCCGGTCGGTTGGATTATGCGGCAGACCGGCGACGAATTGCTGCTCTTTTCGTCCGACTATCCACATATCGAAGGCGGGCGTAACCCGATAAAGCGCTTCGAGGAATCGCTGACGGGCGTCAGCGAAACGGCCAAAGAGCGGTTTTATGCGAACAATTTCGCCCAACTGATGGGCGTGGCGGGATGACCCGAGCGTTTTGATCGAGGGCCGACGGCCGGTCTTTCGACTCTGGTATCCCGGCGCTTCTTTTTGTTATAAGGAAAACGGATCAAAATCACGGCTTGAGCGGGCGCACCCCATGGGCGCCACAGTCCTTACCAATCAGGAGGGAACCAGGATGGCTGAGTACGACATTCAGATCAAAGGCGGGACGATCGTTGATGGGACGCGGGTACCGCGTTTTCGTGGCGACGTCTGGATCAAGGATGGGAAGGTGGCGCAGATAGGCGGGCGTGCGCCGGGCTTCGCCAAGAAGGTAATCGATGC
>JAJPHI010000022.1 GCA_021325355.1 Pseudomonadota bacterium | reverse complement strand
CGCCGGAGCAGCCGGCTTCTCCTCGGGCTTCTCGGCCACCATGCACTCGGTCGTCAGCAGCAGGCTCGCCACTGAGGCGGCGTTTTGCAGGGCGCTGCGCACGACTTTCGTCGGATCGATGATGCCGGCCTTCATCAGGTCCTCGAACTCCTCGCTGGCCGCATTGAAGCCATGCGGACCCTTGCCGCTCTTGATCTTGTCGACCACCACCGAGCCTTCCCATCCGGCGTTGGTCGCGATCCAGCGGGCCGGGTCTTCCGTCGCCTTCTTGACGATATTCACGCCGGACTGCTCGTCTTCGCTGACGCGCAGGTTCTCGAGCGCGGCGGAAGAGCGAATCAGAGCCACACCGCCTCCAGGCACCACGCCTTCCTCGACGGCCGCGCGAGTCGCATGCAGAGCATCCTCAACGCGCGCCTTCTTTTCCTTCATCTCGACTTCGGTGGCTGCGCCGACGCGGATGACCGCCACGCCGCCGACCAGCTTGGCCAGCCGCTCCTGCAGCTTCTCACGGTCGTAGTCCGAAGTGGTCTCTTCGATCTGGGCGCGAATCTGCTTGATGCGTCCTTCGATATCGGCCTTCTTGCCCGCGCCGTCGATGACCGTGGTGTTGTCTTTATCAACCACGATCCGTTTCGCGCGGCCCAGATCCTGCAGCGAGACGTTCTCGAGCTTGATGCCGAGTTCTTCAGCAATGACGCGGCCGCCCGTCAGAATCGCGATATCTTCGAGCATCGCCTTGCGCCGATCGCCGAAGCCCGGAGCCTTGACCGCGACGCAGGACAGGGTGCCGCGAATCTTGTTGACAACCAGCGTCGCCAGCGCCTCGCCTTCGACATCCTCGGCGATCAGGATGAACGGCTTGCCGGTCTTCGCAATCGATTCGAGAATCGGCAGCAGATCCTTCATCGAGGAGATCTTCTTCTCATGAATCAGGACATAGGCGTCCTCGAGCTTGACCTCCATCCGCTCCGGATCGGTCACAAAATAGGGCGAGAGGTAGCCGCGGTCGAACTGCATACCCTCAACCACTTCAAGCGTGGTATCGAGGCCCTTGGCTTCCTCGACCGTAATCACGCCTTCCTTGCCGACCTTCTCCATCGCCTCGGCAATGATATCGCCGATGGTCGAATCGTTGTTGGCTGAGATGGTGCCGACCTGGGCGATTTCCTTGCGATCCTTGGTCGGCTTGGAAAGGCTCTTGAGCTCGGCCGTAATCGCCTCGACGGCGCGATCGATACCGCGCTTGATCGACATCGGGTCGTGGCCCGCCGCCACCATCTTGATGCCTTCGGTGTAGATCGAGCGGGCGAGAACGGTGGCGGTGGTGGTGCCGTCGCCGGCGACGTCCGAGGTCTTCGAGGCGACCTCTTTGACCATCTGCGCGCCCATGTTCTCGAACTTGTCTTCGAGCTCGATCTCCTTAGCCACGGTGACGCCGTCCTTGGTCACGGTCGGGGCGCCGAAGCTCTTCTCCAAGACGACGTTGCGGCCCTTGGGGCCGAGCGTCACGGTCACGGCGTCGGCGAGAATATTGACACCGCGCAAAATTTTCTCGCGCGCTTCCTGTGAAAAGCGAACCTGTTTCGCTGCCATATCAGATGATGCTCCTCAAATACCTGGTTTGAACCTTAGCCAATCAACCTTCGAGCACGCCCAGCACGTCGTCCTCGCGAAGGATCAGATGCTCTTCGCCGTCCAGCTTGATTTCACTGCCGGAGTACTTACCGAACAGAATCCGGTCGCCGGCCTTCACCTCGAGGGGGATGACGGTGCCTTCCTCGTTCTTTTTGCCCTTGCCGACGGCGACAACCTTGCCCTCCTGAGGCTTCTCTTTCGCGGTGTCAGGGATGATGATTCCGCCTTTCGTCTTTTCTTCCTCCTGGATGCGCTTGACGAGAATGCGATCACCCAACGGTCGGATCTTGTCCATGATTAGCTGTGTTGCCTCCCACCAGAGCCCTTGGGAAAAGGGCCGATCTCTTCGCGGTTTAGGATAACCACGCTTGCTCATTTGTCAAATCTGTCAGCACTCAACCTGGGCGAGTGCTAATCGGCCGTTGCTAATCCGAAAAACAGAATCTGAGTGAAGATAAAAAATTGGCAGAGGCCCCGGGGTCTCTGCCAATCTGGTTCCTGCGTGAAAATTGAGACTTCGGCGGCCGCGCTGACCGTTATCAGAGAATCGCCAGCGGGTTGACCGGTGACGCCGTTCCGCGCTCGAGAATCAAGGGCGCCATCGCGAACAGAAATTCATAACGACCATGCTTGGCGCATGCCGCCGACAGCGCGTCCAAATCGGCATTATCTAGCAGATGCACGCCCATCATCACTAATGCGCCAACGTGAATCGGCATCTCGAAGTCCGGCGCATAGTGACTCGGCGAACAATCGCTGACCGCATCGCAGCCCAAGAGCGCGATACGTCGTTCGTGCAGCCACGGCAGACAGGCCGCATCGAGGCCCGGAACTCCCTCGCGTCGCGCATCCCACGGGCCTTTGGCTTTGGCGCGAACGTGGCGTCCGGTGCGAATCAGGAGCGCATCGCCTTCCTCGACGCGGACGCCGTGCAATTTCTCAGCGGCGTCGAGTTCCTCGGGATAGATCGCATCGCCCGGTTCGAGGTAATCGACCTGGCGTACTTTGGGAATATCCAACAGCACGCCGCGCGTTGCGATGCCGTCGCGAGTGACGTCGATCGCGCACTTGCGCGCGCCGAAGCGGCCGACTTTGCGGGCGCTGAAGCCGTTATACATCTTGCCTTCCCAGAAGACGTGGCAGAGCGCGTCGAGATGGGTGAAGGCGAAGCCATGCGGCGCAATCGCGAAGTAATCCAGCGAAGCCACCGGCGGTCCCACGTGCAGCATCATGTGCTGGACCGGCTGCGGATTGTCGGGACCGCTCTTGGTCGCGAGCGGCAGCGCGCAGGAGACGATCTCGCCGGATTTGGCGAGTTTCGCCGCGGCGGCCCGTTTGGCCGCGGTGATGAAATTAAGTGCGCCACGCTGATCCTCGGCGCCCCATCGTCCCCAGTTCTTGATTTTTTCAAAGTTCGCTCGCACTTCCTCTTTGCTCAGGCGCGCCGGCATCGATCGTCCTCCCATCGGCTTGGTTGCAGAATGATCATCCCCATGCGATCCGCTGGCGGGTCTCGATGGGGCAATGTGTCCCTATAGCACTTCGGCCGCAAAACGTCGCGGTCAGCACGATGGCGGATGCGCGAAGGGCTGGCACTCACCGGCCGAGTGGTGTACGACAGCGCTGCGAAGTCTGCTCTGGTTGTTCGGGAGGACGGCATGTTGCATATCGGCGTGATGATCGCGGCGACCGCGGAAAGCGGCGACCTGGCGGAACTGGCGCGCGAGGCGGAAAACCTCGGTTTCGAATCCTTCTTTATCCCAGAGCATCCGGTGATCCCGATTGGCTTCAAAACCGTGCCGCCGGGCGGCGGTGAGCTGCCCGAGCATTACGGGCGCTGGATGGATCCATTTGTCGGACTGGGCGTGGCGGCGGCCGTCACCAAACGAATCAAGCTCGGTACCGGTATCTGCCTGCTGCCGGAGCGCGAGCCGCTGATTACGGCCAAAACCATCGCCACGCTGGACGTCGTTTCGGGCGGGCGCACGATTCTCGGCGTCGGCGCCGGCTGGCTCAGGGAGGAAACCGAGGCGATGGGCGCCGTTTTTGCCACGCGATGGAAACGGCTGCGCGAGACGACCGAAGCCCTCAAGCTGTTATGGACCAGGCCCGAGCCGAGCTATCAGGGCGAGACCATCCGCTTCCCGGCGGTGCGATGTGATCCCAAGCCGGTGCAGCCCGGCGGCCCGCCGATCCTGCTCGGCGCGCACGGCCCCAAGGGGCGCGAGCGCGTCGCCCGCAGCTATGACGGATGGTGTCCACTGGCGACCGATCCGGCGAAATTCAAGCTCGAGGTCGAAGAACTGCGCCGGCTCGCCGCCGACCGCGGGCGCGATCCCTCACGGCTCCATCTCATGGCCTTCGTGCCCCCGCGCGAGGATGGGATTTCGTCGGACCAGTTGAAAGCGTATGCCGAAATCGGTCTCGAGCGGATCGTGCTTTTTTCGCAGAAAGATGCGATCGCGATGGCGCACGGGCGCACGCTGGAAATTATCCGGCGGCTCGCGCCGACCGTCGAGCGGGCCGCCCGCGTTTAACCGAGTCAGGGCGAGGAGGGAGGAACTCGAGATGAAAGCCGCGATTCTACGCGAACTGCATCAGCCGCTGTCCATCGAAGAGGTCGCGATCGACCAACCCGGCCCGCACGAAGTGCTGGTCCGCACCGTGGCCGTCGGCGTCTGTCACAGCGACCTGCACGTGGTGCACGGCACCCTGCCGACGCGGATGCCCGCGATCCTCGGGCATGAACCGGCCGGCGTGGTCGAGGCGGTCGGCAGCGCGGTCAGCGGACTCGCCCCCGGCGATCACGTGATCGCCTGCACGTCGATCTACTGCGGCCACTGCACGCAATGCCGGCTCGGGCGCCCGCATCTTTGCACCGATCGCACCGATTGCCAGCGCCGGCGCGACGAACCGCCGCGCCTGTCCCTGAAAGGCGCACGTGTCACGCAGTTCGCCGACCTCGCCGCGTTTGCCGAACAGATGCTGCTGCATGAGCGCGCCGTGCTGAAGATCGCCGAGGATATCCCTCTGGATCGCGCGGCGCTGCTCGGCTGCGCGGTGACTACCGGCGTCGGCGCGGCCCTCAACACGGCACAGGTGGCGCCCGGGTCGTCGGTCGCTGTCTTCGGCTGCGGTGGGGTTGGGATCTCGGTTATCCAAGGGGCGCGAATCGCCGGCGCGCGGCAGATAATCGCCGTCGATATCCGCGACAACAAGCTTGAAAGCGCGAAACACTTCGGCGCGACCGCGGTGCTGAACGGCACCAGCGGCGATACCGTGCGTGAAATCAAACGGCTGAGCAACGGCGGCGTGGACTATTCCTTCGACGCCATCGGCAATCCGAAGGTGCTCGAGCAGTGCATCTATGCGCTCGCGCCGCGCGGCCTCGCGACCCTCGTCGGCGCCATCCAGCCCGATCTGAAGGTCGAGTTCGCCGCCGGTCATCTGTTTGTCGAGAAGCGCGTCCAGGGATGCTACATGGGTTCGAACCGTTTCCACCTCGATATGCCCAAATACCTCGATCTCTATCGGCAGGGCCGCCTGAACCTCGACGACATGATCAGTCGGCGGCGCCCGCTCGACGAGGTGAACGAGGCGTTTCGCGACATGGAAGCGGGCGAGGTCACCCGCACCGTGCTCACTTTCAATTAGCCAGGGATTAGCGCGCGGCGAGAAAACGTGAAATCGCCGCGCGCGACTCCTGCGGCTGCTCGAGCCAGAAACAATGCCCGGCCGGCTCGAGCAGGACCAATTCGGCCTGCGGGATACGCTCGGCCAAAAGGCGCGAATTCTCCCACGAGATAAGCGCGTCGTCCTTGCCCGTAATCACCAGGGTGGGGCAGGAGATCTGATCCAGCCGGTCGTACACGTCGTGCCGGATTGCCGCCTTCAGGCGCGCCTCGAGGGCCGCCGGATCCAGCGGACGCTGGCGGCGCGCTTCGATCATCGCGGGAATGATCTCGGGATGGCGCTCGATATAGCCGCGCGTAAACGCCGCTGCGGCCAGCGCGCGACCGCGCTCCTCGCTCGACATCTCGCGCGTCGAGTAGGCGTCGTTGAAAGCCGCCCCGCCGATCCGAACCGCTTTTGGGCCGCCGGGCGTGGTGCATCCGAGCACCAGCGCCCGCACTCGTCCAGGGTGCCGGAGCGCAAATTCCAGCGCGATCATGCCGCCCATCGAGACTCCCACCACATGAGCCTTGTCGAAGCCCACGTGGTCCATCAGGGCGGCGGTATCATCGGCCAGTTGCGCGATTGAATACTCCCCGGACGGCTTTTCACTCAGGCCGGAGCCGCGCTGATCGAAGGTCAGCACGGCGTAGTCATGGGCGAAGCTCGCCGCGAGGTCATTGAACATCGTCTGATCGCCCTGCGCCCCATGAATCATCACCAGCGGAGTGCCGGTTCCGCGCAGTTGGTAGGCGAGCCGGATACCTCGAATGGTCGCGTATTCCATACCCGAGACCGTAGTCGAACCGCGGTCTTTCCGCCAAGCGATGCGAAAAGCGCTATCGGACCTTGGTCCGATACAACGGCTTGCCCGTCACAATTACACTCGGCGCTCGCCGGGGCAGCCGAGATCTAATACGCGCTGCCCGCGCTGCTCTGACCTCGACCGTTTACGGAGGAACCCGATGCTTCGACGTTGCGCCATTCAATTGGCCCTTATCACGCTCCTCGGCTTTTCATCTGGCTACCCGGCTTACGCGCAGTCGAGTCCGGCGGCCCCGCGGACGGTCGGAAGCGCCAGCGAAGTGGTGGTTCGCGGCAAGATCGTCGGGGTCGATCGGGCGAACAAAGTGGTGACGATCGCTGGACCCGAAGGACATACCATCGCGCTCAGGGTGACGGATCCGTACAACCTGAAGGCCGCCAAAGTCG